>NZ_FSRH01000012.1 GCF_900141635.1 Peptoclostridium litorale DSM 5388
GTAGCAACTATTACAGCCTTAGCCTTGTACTCGCCTTTTGCTCCCTTAAGTACTTTTATCTGGTCTGTAAAATCAACGTCTACTATGTTGTCCATTACTCTTTCTGCTCCGAATTCTTCAACCTGCTCTTCCATTCTTCCTATTAGAGACGGTCCTGTAGCTTCTGGAACTGATCCTGGATAGTTGGCAACCTCGTGAGTTATTACTATCTGTCCTCCAACTTTCATTCCCTCAAGAAGAAGAGTCTTCATCTTTGCTCTTGCTCCGTAAAGTGCTGCTGCAAGTCCTGCAGGTCCTGAACCTATTATGGCTATATCATATACGTTTTCCACTTTAGCTTCCTCCTTAAAATCGTTTGCTTTTTATGTTTTGTTTTATGTAACCTCTGACAATTATATGCGTCCTCGATAATATCAAGGACATTTTCAAAATATCTTTACAGCTTTTAAAGATACCTTGAAAACTTTTTTTAACAGGTGTGAAAGGCAAAGCCTTTCGCACCTGTTTTTTAAGGAGAGGATAGAATGAACTACCCCCGGGTTTACTTATTAGTCTTCGAATACTGTCTGCTCTTCTATTTCTGTTTCAAGAGCCTTAAGAGACTTCTCAACTATTTTTCTTCTAAGAGCCTTCTCTTCTGCTGGAGAAAGAGCTGGATCTCCTAGTGGGTGAGGTATAGCTATTGCTGGAACTATTCTGTTAGCTCCAACTGTAAGTGCTATTGGAGTAACTGTACATATGTGAACTACAGGTATTCCTGATCTTTCTATTTCTTTAACCATCGTTGCGCCGCAACGAGTACAAGTGCCTCACGTAGAAGTAAGTATAACTGCGTCTACTCCGGCTGCCATTAGTTCTTGAGTGAACTCTTTAGCAAACTGCTTAGAGCTTAGAACTGCAGTTCCGTTTCCTGTTGTAGAGTAGAAGTATCTGTGAAGCTCTCCTATTACTCCTTCTTTCTCCATGTCTCTAAGAACGTCAACAGGTATAACTCTGTCTGCATCTTCGTTAGCGTATACAGGGTCGTGTCCACCGTGAGCTGTCTCCCAGCCTTCTGAAGTAAGATCGTCTACTCCGTCTATGTCATACTTTCCGTACTTAGATGCTGAAGATGACTCTATTCTATCTGGGTTTCCTTTTGGAACTATACCACCAGAAGTTACTATCGCTATTTTAGCTTTTGACATGTTTACTATAGCTCTTCCTGGCACAACGTTGTCGAAAACTGGCATTGGGTACTCAGTTACGAACTCTTCGCCTTTAAGCTTTTTAACAAGCATAGCTACAGCTCTCTTAGCTCCTCTGTCTTCTTTGAATCCGTTGACTCTTATTCCTCTTTCGATGTATCCTTCTTCTGCTGGAGATCCTATTTCCTCTCCCTTAGCATACTTAAGAGCGAACTTAGCTAGCGCTGGAAGAGACTTTCTCATTCCTGCAGCTGAGTCAGCTGTTGACATTACGTAAACGCTCTTCTTGTACATGTCTGCACCAGGGTTCTCGATGTACATTCCTGTAACAGCAGGTATTCCAAGTGTGTCTTGAACAGCCTTAGTTATAGCTCCAGCTGCAACTCCGTATCTTCCTGCGTTGAATGCTGGTCCAGCTATGAATAGGTCAGGGCTTGCACCCTTTACCATTTCTAGTACTGTTGCCTGTGCTGTTTCAAGGTTTTCTCCGAAGAAAGAGTCTCCACAAACTACTGTAGCTACTACTTCTGCGTCTTCTCCTAGAAGTTTGTCAAGGTTTTGGCTTATTGGTGGAAGCTCCTCTGCTACGAAAGGTGCTATGTCAGCTTTTTCTTCTCCACCTATTCCTGCGAAGAACTGGTTTATATAATGAACTACTCTTAATTTTCCCATGATTTTACCTCCCTTAATTAGTCGTTGAACTTGCAGTAGTCGGCTCTTATTGACTTCATTTCTTCTATGATAGAGTCAACGTCAAGAACCATTTCCATCATTCCAATTTGCTCATCGTATATTGCTGAGTCTACTGCTCCTTTGAATTCTGGTTCAACTGCGTGGAATACTCTTAGTCCCAACTGGACTCCTGCTAGTGGACCTGCGAATGTAGGGTCTCCTGCTGTTACAGTCTCGGCAGCTAGTCCTGCTGATTCAGCTTCCGCTGCTCCAACAAGAACTATTATGTTCTCTGCTCCGTATTGATCTGTAAAGTTTTTAACCCTGTTTTGGTTCTCTAGGTCCATAGCACCTGCAGCTGTTCAGACAAAACACTCAGTAGCTGAATAAACTACTTCTGCGTTTGTTCCTTTCAGACATTCTGCCATAGCAGGACCTGGTATTCCGTCTCTGTCACCGATTATGATGACTTTTTTGCCGTCGAATAATGACATACCAAAGTCGCTCCTTCTGATTTATATTTTATTAAAGCATGAGTTTTTCTATTTACAGGCTAATATTAGTATCCTTTAGCTGAAAGGTATCCAAATCCTAGCTCGTTTGTAGCTCCTGTTATAGCCTGGATCTCAACTACTATGCTTCCGTCTTCTGCAAGTGATCCGTCGAATCCTCCAGCTATAGTGTCGATGTACTGGATATGTCCTATAACCTTGTCCATCTTAGGAAGAGTTATTACCATGTTTGCATTTCCGTTAGATACAACTGCGTCAGCTCTAACGTCAGCATCAGCAAGCGACTGAGAAGCTCCGTCTCTTCCTGCGTACTCGTCTGTAGATATTACAGTCTTAACGTCTTGCATTTCTATCTTCTTGCAGTTCATTATAAGGTCTGTATCTGGGTTTCCGAAACCTTCCTGAGATACTATGGCTCCGTCAAGTCCTAGGTACTTACAAAGCTTAGCAGTCCAGTTTGAAGATCTCTCTTTGTCTGCAAGGTATACGTTCTCGTTTGTTATTATTACACCAACAAAGTTGATTTCTTTTCCATGCATTGCGTAAAGTTCTTCAACCATTGGGTTGTTGCAGTGGATGTATGTTGGATTCTTGTCACATGATGAAACGCAGTTTCCGCTTAGTACGGCTCCGTCCATCATTTCTGTTGGGTATAGTATAGTAGGAACTATTTTCTTAGCGTCTACTCCGTATACGTAAGTATCGTGAAGAAGACCTTGAGTTTGAAGCATGTATACGTATCCTACCTTTGGAAGCTCTGGGTACTGTGCCGCTCCCTCAAGTATTGGAGCTGTTTCATATACCTTAACTTCGTCTGGCTCTACATTCTTTCCAGCTTCTCCAAGGTATATTCCAGAGTTAAGTCCAACCATTCTCACAGCCTCTTCGTGCTTGTGCTGGTCTATTCCATCTTCTGGCTCAGCTATTACTACAACGTTAACAGTCTTAGAGAATGGAGTGTATTCTGCTCCAGTACCAGACATGTCAACTATTCCTTCCTGGAATCCAACTATTGTACCAGTTGTAAGAACTGCTGCTCCCTTAAGTACGTGAGTTCTTCCTGAACCAACTGTGTCAACCTTGTTGATAACGCCTGGGAATATTCCGCCAGGACCTTCAACCTTAACTCTTGGCTCTATAACGTCCTTAACTGGTGTAATTCTTACACTGTCTCCTGGACGAGCTATGTCGATGTCTACTGATTTTATGTGCTCTATTGCAGAAAGCTTGCTTATCATTTCTTCTTTGTTGATGTATAAAACACCATTTTCAACCTTTGTCTCTGCAGCGAACTGAACGTCTTTAATGAAGATATTTCCAAGTTCTAAACGCATATAAAAGTACCTCCTTCAATTTTGAAAAATAAAATATATTACTCTGCCGGCTTTGCCGTGCAGATAATAGATAGATTAGTTGTTAAAGAAATTGAATTTCATTTAATGTGTTTACAATCAAATCCAGGTCTACAACCTGAAAATCATTAGTAACCTTTTCATCCCATACAGGCGTCTTGTAGTTTAGTTGGAATTTTTGAACTGTCTGAATCGCTCCCTCTATAAGAGTTAGAGACTCAACATTCAGCCCTTTTCCTTCTTTGATGAATATAGTTCTATATGGAGTTTCATTAGGTTTTACACTACCGTAAAGAGGATGAGTAAGTATTTCGTAGCCAGTGTGAACAAGGTCTCTAACTTTTTCTAGCACACCCATGTAATCACAATCTACAAATATTATCTCTTCTACTTTGTCCGGTCTGTTTGCTTGTCGAACTAATTCTTCTTTCACCAAAGGATTGTTCGTTATTATCTTCAACTCAGACACCTCCTGTAAATCTCTTGAAAATGTTTTCCAGCCTCTCCATTAAAAAATCCAACCTGCATATTTATAATGTATATATTATATAGATTGAATTTTTATTAATTTCAAAACTTTTAGCATTATGCATTTTCAAGTTCTACTCATATTCTCCTACTGAACAGCCGCCGCCATTCAGATGAGTTTCCTTAAAAGTTATTGTTATATTTTAGGCATTTCAGTGTAAAAAAACACATCCTGCGCATAAAAAAAACAGCTAAAACTCACCCTAAATCCCAAGTAAGCTTCTCTGTTTTTATCCAGAGGTTGTCCAGATATAGTCCTTTTGCCTGAGAATTTCACCTTGCTTTTTTGGGAAAAACAAGACTTGTCCCTTCGGCGGCCTGCTGATCTGTAGCAAGCTCTCTCCTATACCCTTCTTCCAATTTGACTATTCATTTTTTTTATTTGTCCTACTTGCATTATAAAAAATTTCTTAAGCCTTTTCAATAGTTTTTTTAAAAATAATTCATTTTTTAAACAATTTTTAAAAATCATACATTTCGCAAAACCACTTTGAACCATTGTTTCGACAAAATCCCGGAGTTTTCCTGTCAATTTTCATTGTTATAAAATTAATCATTTCTCATTTCGAAACATTGGAGAGTATAAACCGCTTTACCTCTTGAAACTCCAACATTTTTCACGAAACCAGTTTAATTGCACGCATCTTCTATTCATACAATCAAAAAAACAAAAACAGAAAAACCCTTAAAGCCATAATCCCATTAACACCAGGTTTCTCTGTTTTAATCCAGAGGCTGTCCAGATATGATCCTTTTGCCTGAGAATTTCACTTTAGAGCGGCTAACTCCAAAGTTTGTCCCTTCGGCGGTTCGTAAAAAACTCGAACTCTCTTTCATACCCTTCTTCCAATTCATTTATTCATTTTTTAAATAATTCTTGTTTTAATTATATGACTTTTTTTTAACCATTTCAACATCTTTTTTTGAAATTCCCGATATTTTTTTCAGCTACACTGTATATACATTGGTTTTCCTCTTGTGGCTTTCAGATTTTTCGGTTTTTTCGAATTTTTCTGATTTTTCAGATTCCTGCAGTGAATCGCCAGTCGGATGTCAGTTCACTTTGATCTGTGTATATTGATATTCCTACTATATCCATCTACCACTATAGAGATTTCCACTATTTGACGCTAGCCTCACTATTGTATGTGCGAGTTTCAAAAAGCATCGCGAAATTTCAAATTGTCGCTGTGAAATTTTATTTTTTCGAATGCTTTTTTTACTGATGATATTTTGACAAATTCTACATATAAACTTCAGCATAAAACAAAAACAGAGAAACCAAGGATTTTCCATGATCTCTCTGTTTATATATCATCCAGAGGCTGTCCAGATATGATCCTTCTGCCTGAGAATTTCATCTTGTATTTTGGTAAAATAAAGACTTGTCCCTTCGGCGGCCGGCAAATTCAAACCTGCCAGCTCTCTCGCATACCCTTCTTCCAGTTTGCTATTTAAGTTTTTTATACTTGCCTACTTATATTATAGTTTTTTATAGTTTTTAAATCAAGTTCTTTCAATAGTTTTTTTTTATTTATTTTTCCCCACTTAACATGCTCGGTTTATGTAGTGCATAAATATATATTTTTGTGCCTTTAAAGTACATGTGCTTTTATTAATTTTTTTAATTTTTAAATTTTGCCTTGAAATAATTTTAAATTCGGTATATATTGTATTATAAGTTAAGCCTATAGTTTTTTGTTTTTTTATTAATTATTATTTTTTATTTTCAGTCTACTTTTTACTGGCTGATTTAAAATTTCAAACCAAATGACTGCAGTGTGAGATATCTCCTATGAGGTAGCCGAAGATGCAATATGAAGGATAAGCCTAGTTCTTCATAGAAACTTTCAGGCACAAGTATCGCTGCACGATGGAACTCTGAAGAGCTCGACCAATTGATATTTGGTTGACACCGAAGGAGAAAATGTGTTGTTTAATATGCACACTTAAACTCTCAGGTATAATATACAGAGGTGTAAAATGGCGCGGTTTTATAGTGCCTTTTTATACCTTTTTTATTTTTAAAAATCATACATTTGCAAAACATATTGCCAATATTCGATCAAAATCCTGTTAAACTGCAATGCTGACAGTCGGAATCTGGTTTTGTAGCATCTAAAAACAAGCGACTTTAACCGGTTATTGAGTTAGGAGGGGTTTTGAATATGAAAAACAATAAATACGTAAGTCCTTTTATAAAATGGTCTAAGGACGAAAAACATCTTGTCCCAGAACTTGAAAAATATGTGCCTAAAAACTTTACAAGTTATAGAGAGCCTTTTTTGGGAGGCGGAGCACTTCTGTTCCACATTCAGCCTCAAAATGCCGTGCTGAATGCAGTCAACGTCGAACTTTTGAATCTTTACACAGTTATAAGAGACAAAGTCGAATACTTGATTGAAGACCTCAAAAGTCATGTGAATGAAAAAGACTATTTCTACCATATAAGATCTTTAGATAGAAACGGTAAGATTCATGAGCTTTCAGACGTTGAAAGAGCCTCTAGAATGATATACCTTAACAAGACATGCTTCAACGGATTTTTTAAGGTTAACGAACAGGGCCAATTCGATGCTCCTTTCGGTTCATATAAAAATCCAAAAATTGTGAATAAAATAATACTCAGAGCCGTAAGCGAATATTTTAATAAAAATAATATCCAGTTTACAAACAAAAGCTTTGAAGAGTCCATTAAAGACGTGGAAAAGGGAGCTTTCGTATACTTGGCTCCTCCATATACTCCAGTTTCTGATAATTCGAAATTTGCAAATGGATTTGTAATGGAAGACCATATGAAGCTTAAAGAGCTTTGCGACAATCTCTCCTCGAGAGGAATCAACTTTCTTCTTTCAAATTCATCTGATCCGTTTGTACATGACCTGTACAAGGACTACAATATAGAGATAATTGAAATCGGGCGAAATATAAATTCCATTTCTTCAAAACGTGGACAAATAGAAGAAGTCTTAATCAGGAACTATTAGGGAGTATGTGAGAGTGATTTCCCATATATATGAATGGTATAATATAGAACTTTTTCTTTTTATACGGATGAACCGAAAGGTCACTTTTGAAGAAATAAAAAAAATTTTCCCCCTTGTTTCAGAAATTGATCTAAAGAAACTGGTGACACTTGGAAAAATTAAAGTTGACAGCGAATTCTATATGGCAGTATAGTTTATTGTGATAAATTAATTTTATATTCCATATCTATTATATAAGGAGATGTTTTTATGCTTAAGAAAATAAAATTGAATCTTACAGTAATGGAATCTATGCTTTACTACTGGGAAGCCACTAAGGACAGGGAAAAAGTTGGAGAAGCTTTCATAAAGGCCGTTGCCGGAGCTAAGGAAATGAAGCTTACTTATGACGATGACTTCGATGAAGAATCTGCAAGAAGAGGCCTAAGCGCAATATCGAACACAGAGCCTTTCGTTCCTAAAAACAGAAATGAAGGACGTTTCTGGAACGACAACATGTGGATGCTTGAGGACATGGACTATATGAGAGCTATAATGCAGCCTCTTAAAGTTCTTAACCTTGATTCAGTTATAGAAGAAGTGAATTCAAAAGGTGATTTTGGAGTTGAAGAAGTAGAAGTAGTATTCCTTCCTCTTCACCTAAAGCCTTACTACACTTCTAGCGACACGCTGCTTATAAACTTCTTCTGCGTTAAGCCTGAGGGTGTAGAGTCTGCTGCGCCAACTGACTCTAACCTTGACATTGACGTTGAAGCAAGAGAAATGATAGAAATGAATGACCTTAAGAGCTTCATAGCTTCAAAGCTAATGGAACTTAAATAATATAATATTGTTATGAACATAAAAAAGCCCCGCAAAATGCGGGGCTTTTTTATGTTCATACATTGACTTTCAATTGTATATCTCTATATTTTTATTATGCACAATGTTCCGTGACTACGTGAATATCTTCAAAAGAGCTGTTGCCAGTATGAGCATGAATGCTCCTCCTATACGGGATGATATCTGGGCAAATGGCATAAGCTCCATTCTCTTTGAAGCCGAAAGAACTGCAACGTCTCCCGTTCCGCCCATGTTTGCCATGCAAAGTCCTGCCGTTATCGACGATTCTATAGGATAGAATCCGAAGAAGCTTCCCACAAATCCCGACCCTATGGTAGCTCCAAGTATAGTAACCCCTACAAGAACTACATACTGAACGTTTAATGAGTTTATAACCTGGTTTATGTCTGTATATGCGACACCTATTCCAACAAGAAGTGCAGGCGTGAGGTTGGCCATTATGAATCCGAACCACTGGGCTGCGCCTTCTTCAAACTCCCTTGGAAGCACTCCAAAAGCCTTTACTGCTGCAACCGAAAGTATCATGAGTGCAAACTGATGAAGAGGTATGAATTTTCCTAAAAGACATCCAAGTACAAAGAATGCTGTGGAAAGAGCAAGGCCTGTTCCCATCATTTTAAAGTCCAAATCCCTTCTCTTTTCCTGCGATCCCATTTCTGCTTCCTGGGATTTCATAAGTTTCCCGTCTCCAGAAAGCTTTTTGTTGTTTTTCCCAATCTTGTCGAGAATACCTGCAACCACTATTGCCATTGCGTTTCCAAGCGCTACTGCAGGAACCATTACCGAAAGCATGTCTGCGGGGTCTACTCCAAGTGATCCCCCGAATATTTGAGCCAGTGGAACGGCTCCAGCTCCCATTCCTCCTCCCATTATCGGAAGTGCTATATACAGTATCGCCTTTTTTGCACCGTATCCTATGAGTGCGCCTACAATGCCTGCAAGTCCAAGTGCAGCCACAACTCCTCCTATTATCGCCGGAAGATATCTTACAGCGGCCTTTATGAGGAGCTTTCTGTTCATTCCAAGTATACTTCCCGTTATAAGTGCTGCAATATAGAAGTTCAAAAATCCTTCACCCTTCATGAAATTTGTCATTATTTCTGAAGACGCCTGCGGAAATACTCCATATGCCGCAAACGCTGCCGATGCAAATATTACAACTATAGGTCCTCCTCCAAAATAGTCCTTCACTATAGGGGTCTTGTTTCCTACTTCGTTTAACACTGCGCCAACCACCATCATGAGCGGGATTGCTCCAACCATTCCCTTTGGCAAAACTCCAAGATATGTCGCTGCAATTACCACCAACGCCAGTGCTGCAAACAGCGGCAGTGGCATTCCCATAATCCTGTACTCTGGCTTTTCAAAAGCCTTTTGAGCTGCATCTTTTTCTGATAGCGAAACATTAACACTCATATAAAAACCTCCCATTCCAGTAACAGTTTGAATTGATACTATTTCAGCCTTGCAACGCCGCTTTCTCTTGCCGCCCTTTCTACTGCCTCGGCCACTTCAACTCCTATCCTCTTGTCTAGTGCATTTGGTATTACATAGTCTTCACTTAGCTCATCATCTTTAACTATATTGGCTATTGCATATGCCGCTGCAACCTTCATCTCTTCATTTATGTCGCTTGCCCTCACATTCAGCGCTCCCCTGAATATTCCCGGAAAAGCCAGCACGTTGTTGACCTGGTTTGCAAAATCCGAACGGCCCGAACCCACAACCTTTGCACCTGCCTTTTTTGCAATATCCGGCATTATCTCCGGAGTCGGATTTGCCATCGCAAACACTACTGCGCCCTCGTTCATTGAACATACCATTTCTCCGCTTACAACGTTCGCTGCTGAAACCCCTATGAATACATCCGATCCCTTCATAGCGTCTGCTAAGATCCCCTGTTTGCACTCAAGGTTTGTAGTCTTTGCAAGCTCTTCCATATGAGGCGAATTAAAAGGTGACCCCTTGTATATTATTCCCTCCCTGTCGCACACGGTTATGTTCTTCGCACCTATGCTAAACAGCATCTTGACTATGGCGCATCCTGCAGACCCCGCTCCATTTACAACTATTTTTGCATCCCGTATATCCTTGCCCACGAGCTTTAGCGCATTTATAAAGCCTGCGCATACGACTATGGCAGTTCCATGCTGGTCGTCATGAAATACCGGTATGTCAATTTCCTTTTTAAGCCTTTCCTCTATTTCAAAACATCTCGGAGCGGCTATGTCCTCAAGATTGATTCCCCCGAATGTAGGGGCTATCATTTTGACTGTATTTACAATCTGGTCCACATCGCTGCTGTCTATGCATATAGGGAAAGCGTCCACATTTGCAAACTCCTTGAACAGCACGGCCTTTCCTTCCATCACCGGCATTGCCGCCTGCGGCCCTATATTTCCAAGCCCAAGCACTGCAGACCCGTCAGTGACTACTGCTACAAGGTTTCCCTTTGCGGTGTATCTATATACATCCTCCTTGTTTTCATGTATCTTCCTGCACGGCTCTGCAACCCCAGGAGTGTATGCAGTGCTCAGGTCATCTCTGTTTTCAATACTCACCTTTGAAACAACTTCGATCTTGCCGATATTTTCCTCATGCATCTTAAGGCTCAGTTCAGAATAATTCATCCGGTATCATCCTTTCAATATTTCAGAATTTTTTTACTTCTTACGTAGAATATACACTTTCTGTACAAAATAAAAAACATTTAGAAATTAACCTAAATGTTTTTCAAATTAAAAATTCTCCGATATTTTTTTGTCACATTGCACTCCCTTTATTTTATGAACCTGTACATGTTGGTGGGCCTTCCAACAGCCCCGTATTCCACCTCTATTTCTATTTCACCTATTGATGCAAGATATTCAAGGTACCTTCTCACCGTGACCTTTGTTATGCTCAGAGCCTTTGATATCTCGTCTGCCGACACCAAAACGCCGCTTCTTTTGCACATATAATCCCTTACCCTGTTCAGCGTTTTAATGTGAAGCCCCTTTGGGGTTGACTTTTCCTTTTCAGACGAGTCCGCCCATGTTATCTTGTCTATGTCCTCCTGCCTTACGACATCCTTTCCACTGAGTATTTTATGCCTCTTCTTGTAGTTTTCAAGGGCTTTTTTAAACCTTTCATATTCAAAGGGCTTCACAAGGTAGTCTACCGCTCCAAGCGCCATTGACTGGTCGAAAGAATCCGTCTCCTTCGCAGCGGTCACAAGTATTACATCTGTTGTTATGTTATTTTGCCTTATCTTTTTCAAAAAGCTTATCCCGTCTATTCTTGGCATGTATATGTCCAGTATTATAAGGTCTATATCCTTGTTTTTTATAAGTTTTAAAGCCTCTTCCCCGTTGGCCGCTATGCCCACAACGCTAAATCCCTCTATACTTTCAACATATCTCTTGTTTATAGAGGCCACCATGGGATCGTCCTCCACAATAAGAACCCTTATCATATTCTCCTCCCTCCTTGTTTTGGCAGCTTTATTATAAATTCAGTCCCTATGCCGTCATACGAAGAAACATCCAGTTTTCCACCCATGCTCTCAACGGCTTTTTTAACCAGAGCAAGCCCTATTCCGGAGTTTCCTTCTTTTGTAGTATATCCCCTTTGGAATATCTTGTCCAAATGGTCTTTTTTTATGCCCATGCCTGTATCGGCTATGTCTATTTCTATTGAATTTTCAGTTTCTTCCATTCTTATGTCTATGCTCTTTTCATACTTATCAGACCTGTCGAGGCTTATGGCGTCCATTGCATTTTCAACCAAGTTCCCTATTATCGTGACTAGCATATTGCTGTTTATATTTCCGTGGTCTTTCTCAATATTTGTCGACTCGTCTATTTGAATCTGTATTCCCCTTTCGTTTGCCTCGCTGAACTTTCCAAGCAGCAGAGCCGCTATCGTGGGATCCTTCACCTTTTTTATTATGAAGCTCATTATCTGCTGCTGGTTTTGGGTTATGTCCATTATATAGAATTTGGCCTCTTCAACATCGTCCATTTGTATTAGCCCCATTATCACGTGCAGCTTGTTCATAAATTCATGCGTGTTGGCCCTTAGAGCCTCTATTATCTGCCTAACACCGGTTATTTCCTCCGCAAGCCTTGTAACTTCCGTCTTGTCCCTGAACGTGGCTATTGCACCCACTATTTCGTCTCCCCTTTTTATGGGCATTCTGTTGGTGAGTATGACAGTGTCGTTTATGACCTGCTCATCGTCATATTCTGACTTCCCGCTGTTCATAACCTCTGCAAGATGGCTCGTTGGAAATACCTCCAAGACATTTTTCCCGTAGACCTCTTTTTCGTCCACATTAAGCATATTTATCGCTGAGTCGTTTATTAGAGTTATGTTGCTGTTGCTGTCAATGGCTATTATCCCCTCATGTATGGCGTCCAGCATTGCCTGCTTTTCAGTATATAACCTGCCTATCTGATGCGGTTCAAGCCCAAATATTGACTTTTTTACGTTTTGTGCAAGCAAAAAGGCCCCCGCCATGCCTATTATAAGTCCTACCGAAGATGCATAAACTATCCCGAATATGGCTTGTTTTTTTTCCTTCTCCAGGCTTTTTATGAGGGTTCCTGTCATCACGAATCCTATCTGTCTGCCCTCATAAAATACTGGCACAAAAGCCCTCACTGAAGCTCCGAGTGTTCCTGTGGCCTGCGAAACATACGTCTCGCCGTATTCTATCACCCTCTTTTCGTCCCCGCCTACAAACCTTTGTCCGATATTTTGGGGATTGGGATGTGCATACCTTATCCCATCCATATCTGCAACAACTATTATTTCGACTTCCTCTAGGACTGCAAGTACATTTTTTACATAGTACTGTATAAGCCCCTCCGGATCCTTTTCAACCAGGGCCCTTTCTATACTCGGAGCCTGCGCAATCATTTTCGCTACATTGGTTATATCCACCTCTATCTTGTCCTGAACAGTGTATTTTGCCAGTTCTATCATGAGGTATGTTATATTTGCTATTGATATGGAAAGCACCACCACTATCAATATAGTGATTTTCGTTTGAAGCTTAAGCTCAATATTTTTCATATTTGCCACCTGCTTTTTTATATTTCTCCAATATAATATATTCCCTAACAACTCAATTCTTATCATTATTTGCAAAAAGGGCCATCGGAACAATCACATGTTCCAATAACCCTTTTGCAAATCAGCTTTTAACAAGAGAAAACATCAAAAACACCAGTATCGATGCCGTAACAAAAACAGAATAGTTTACGCTTTCCATCCTGAAAACCATTTTTCGCGTCATGTCTGATACACTGTAATATGAACCCTCTCCCGATTTGAATCTTTCACTTCTTATCTTGAAACTGCAGATGCGCTTGAATTCCCAGCACACCCTATTGGCAAAGCTGCTCATGAACCTGTCTAAAAAGCTAAACACCGCCTTGGATATCCTAAACATGCAGGCGATTACGGGCAGGTAAAGATTTCTTTCAACACTCGGCCAGTTCTTGGCAATGTATGAATAGTATACTGATTTATCTTCTTTTATGACAATATGCTTTGTCGCATACATCCTGTATATGAACGTACCCAGAAGCAATATCACTCCCGAGGATTTAATGGAGTCCAACGTGTAAAAATGCGGCGCTGCTGTCGACGAGGCCTCTTCAAACAAAAGCCCTGCGCCCTGGCTCATTATCTGGTTTACAAGTTGAGGCCTTATAGATATGAATGCCATCGCAATCACAAGTGCAGACATTGGAATGTACGCCGCAATGCCGCCTCTTGCGCTGCCTGTCAAATCATTTTCGTCTATATTTGAAACCACTGCAAAGTACAGCTTCGCTGAATATGCAACTGTAAGTGCGCTTGATATCAAAAACACTGATTCTGCAATGATTTCAAGGCCATATCCATTTATATGCTCAATATTGGCTATGGCATGGTGTATGAGCGTCTTGCTTGTAAATCCATTGAATCCTGGCATTCCCATATTTGAAAGCAACCCTATCAGCAAGAATATTCTTAACGCCTTATTGTGAGGCCTTAACCCCATAGAGTTCAGATTGTCCGAATCCATTCCAGATATCATCATTCCGGCAGACATGAAGAGAAGTGTCTTGAAGAGCGCATGGTTTACAACGTGATAAATACCTGCGGAAATTGCTGCATCGGCATGAGAATGCATAAGTCCGGTGGCGGCCAGCGAAAGGAGCATGTATCCAATTTGGCTCATGCTGCTGTATGCAAGTATTTTTTTAACTTCAACCTGCACAAGTGCCAAAGCTCCACCTGTAATCATGCTCACAAGCGCCAGTGCAAGAAGTACTCCGCTGAAAGTCTCATCCCAACTCATCATAAAGCCTATGATCATAATCCCGAAAACCCCTGCTTTGGCAAGTACTGCTGACAAAATCGCAGTAGCCGGAGATGGTGACTGGGAGTATGTGTTTGGAAGCCATATGTGAAGTGGAAAAACACATGCCTTTGCTGCAAAGCTGCTGCTCATAAGCAGCACTGCAATATACTTGATGCTGCCCATTTGGGCTACGGCATGCGGAAGGCTTGAAATGTTAAGCTCTCCAGTGTATTCATAAAGTATGAATATTCCCATGAGGGTTATCATTCCTGTTGCTATTGAGACTATAAGGTACAACCGTCCGGCTTCGTGGGCTCTTTTGCTCTCGTTGTGAATCACCATTACATATGATGTCAGCGCCATCACTTCAAAAAACGTAAAGAGATTGAGCAGGTTTTCAGAAGTAAAAACGCCTATTATAGCTGAAAGCGTTATGAGGAAGAACACATAAAATCGAGTTGCCTTGTTGTCCGCTTTGAAGTACCACATCGAATACACACTGGTAACAAGCCATATAAAGCAGGATATCCATACGAATATATACCTGAAAATGTCCATTTTCAAATATAGCCCAGTCCCCATTACGTGAGGCATGTACAGCTGGATATCCTCGCCTCTTAAACTTGGAAAAATAGCCGTTACAGCTGCAAATTCAATCATGCAGGCAATTGCCATAAAGACTTTGGAATATCTTTTGCATTTCAATCCGGCAACATGTACAGCTGCTGCAGATACCGCCGGGAATAAAAGCAAGAATAAAAGCAAGTAGTTTTTCAAATTTCCACCTCCTGGTAAGAAGTCTAAAACCTTATATCCGAAACAATGCTCTCTATAAAGTCAAGCACTACAGCTGGGAAAATACTTGTAAACACTATTATTCCTGTAAGAATTACAATTGGAGCAAGCATTTTGCCGTCCACTTCCATCTTCTCTACCGGATGGCTTCTCCCTCCTGATTCTTCTGAGAAAAACGCCATTATTATTATAGGCATTAGGTATGCCGCTGTGAGAACAGCGCTAAGTAGCAGTATGACAGCAAACCAGACCCTCCCTGCTCCCAGGCTCCCAAGCGCAAGATACCACTTGCTTACAAATCCGCTTGTAGGAGGAATCCCTATGAGGGATATCGATGCTATAGCAAAGCACGCCATTGTAACAGGCATTGCCTTTCCAACTCCCTTTAGCTCTGATATGTTCTTCTTGTGAGACTTAACATATATCGCCCCTGCGCAAAAGAACAGTACTATCTTTATTATTGCATGGTTTACAAGATGCAACAGCCCTCCTTCGAGCGCCTTTTCATTGAGCATGAAAACGCCTAGAAGTATATACCCAAGCTGGCTTATTGTAGAGTATGCAAGCCTTTTTTTGAGGTTGTCGTGGGTGAGCGCCAAAAACGACCCCATGAGTATGGTAAGCGCAATGAACACGCCTGCATACAAGTGCCCTTTTATGTTCATTACGGTATTTGCTCCGAATACGAAATAGCAGACTCTTATTATTGAAAATACACCTGATTTCACAACAGCTACGGCATGCAGCAAAGAGCTTACCGGAGTCGGGGCAACCATCGCCGCCGGCAGCCATGAGTGAAGCGGCACGAGCGCAGCCTTGACCCCAAACCCTACAAACATCATTAAAAATGATGCGGTCAAAATCAGTTTGTCTTTTGAGCTGTAGTCGATTCCATACGCGTTAAAGTCAAGAGAAGGGTTTGCGCTGTGAAACAGAATCATCCCGAAAAACACAAGAGCCGCACCGCCGAATGAGTAAATGAGATATTTTCTGCCGCTCTCAAATGATTCCTTGTTTTGAGAGTGTATTACAAGGGGGAAAGTTGAAAGCGTAAGCATCTCGTAAAAGAGATACAGTGTCAAAAGGCTTCCTGAAAATGCTATTCCCATGGTGATTCCGAGAGTTGCTGTGAAGAATGCAAAAAATCTCTTCTGGCCGCTTTCATGCTCCATATATCCCATGGCATAAAAAGCTGTGAATACCCAAAGGCAGGATGCCATGACCGCAAAGAGCACACCCAGCTTGTCGACATTGAAATATATGTGTATAAATTCATTAAGCCTTAGTATTTCTATTTTCTTTTCCGCCCCGGTGTAAAGCGCAAGTAAGAGCACCGCCAGATTGGATATTACTGCAATTCCCACAACTACGTTTCTGACCTTTTTCTCCTCGAATTTTTTTGAGCTTATCAAAGCCGAAAATAAAAATGGCATTATAACCGGCAATATAAAAAGCATGTTTTTCATACGCACCACCTTATCACATGGTATTTTCAAAAGCCAAAGTCAATACCTCTATTATTTTTCCAGACGTTATCCCAACTGCTATTGCCGCGCCGGCAAGCAACAGGGAAGGCGCCATAGTCAATAGCTTTTCTTTATCCACGTTTTTTTCTACTCCTGCATTATCTGAATGTTCCGCGCCTTTTTTGAAATATCCGTTTATGACAACAGGCAGATAGTAAATGCAGTTGAGCAACGAGCTGAGTATTATTGCAGCCACCATAAATCCTTTTCCGGACTCAATGCTTGCCATCGAAAGGTTCCACTTTGTGATGAAACCTGGAAGAATCGGAATTCCAACCATCGAAAATACCCCGATAGAAAACACTCCCAAAGTTAAGGGCATGTTTTTTCCTAATGCGCTCATATCACCTATTAAATAGGTATTTCTCCTTTTTATCATGGTTCCGACGCTCAGAAAAAGCAGCGACTTCGTAAGCGCATGCGTTATGATGTGGAATGCCGAAGCTGTAAGCCCTGCAACACTTCCAAGCCCTATTCCCAAAAATATATACCCCATTTGCGCTACGCTCGAATATGCAACCATCTTTTTGATGTTGTTTTGAAATATGGCAAATACCGAACCCATTATCATTCCCGTTGCGCCAAGTGCAAGTACCATGTCAAGCACTGAGCTTTGCCTTAATATATAAGCTCCGAAAACAGTGTAGAAAACCTTAATAAGCAGAATCACAGGCCCTTTGAGGCCTACTGCCGATATTATGGCGCTTGTGGAATCTGTAGAAGAAGAGTGCGCGTCCGGAAGCCAAACGTAAAATGGAAACATGGCCCCCTTTATACCTATTCCAAAAGTAAACAGGGCAAGAGATATCATGACCACTTT
Organism: Peptoclostridium litorale DSM 5388; assembly: GCF_900141635.1. Lineage (GTDB taxonomy): Bacteria > Bacillota > Clostridia > Peptostreptococcales > Peptostreptococcaceae > Peptoclostridium > Peptoclostridium litorale. The sequence continues at coordinate 17,560 of NZ_FSRH01000012.1, forward strand.
GTCATATTCCATATAGACCTTCGATAGCTCCATATTAATAAAATCCATATTCAAATTTCCAGTTATGGAATATATAAAGGCTATTCCCATCAGCACTAGCCCCGATCCAAGGCTGCTGTATACGAGGTATTTTATAGCCGCCAGTATATTCTCTTCCTTGTCTTTCACGACTATCATCCCACAAGCCGCAATAGTGCTAACTTCTATGAACACAAACGCGTTGAAAATGTCATTGGTAAGCGTTATCCCGCAAATCGACGCACTAAATACATTAAGCAGCAGATAGTAAATAGGCACTTTTTTTGATGTCATGTCATTTTGGCTATTGCACACAGAATGGGCTATAACGCTAAAAGTTACAAACATGAATACGCTTACCATGACCGATTCGAAAATCCCAACCTTAAGCTCTATGCCTAAAGGCGCTTTGAAGTGCCCCATGTCATATTTGAATGCTCCATTTGTGATGACATAGAAAAAAGTGAATGCCGAAAGTGCAAGACATACGAAGCTCGTTATTAGCGAAATTGTTTTTGCTGTCTTTTCATTTTTTACAAGGGGCATTGAAAAAGAGGCCATGAAAGGAATTAATATTATGAAAAGAGGAAAACTCTTAAAATATTCCATTTGCCTACACCTCCCTCATCCTCATAATTTCATCCATTTCTACAGTATTATACTTTTCATGCAGCTTTATTATGAGCGCAAGCCCAAGAGCCGTCATGCTCACCGCTACGACTATTCCTGTAAGCATCAATGCAGTTGGGACCGGATTTATATAGCTTCCAGCGCCCTCAAGCCCTCCAACTACAATGGGAGCCTTTTTCCCATCTATATAACCCTTGGCAATGAAAAACAGAAAAATCGCCGTGTCCATTATATTAAGCCCTATTATTTTTTTTATCATGTTGTTGTGCATAAGAAGAGTCATAAAGCCCACACCAAAAAGGATTACAGAGCATGCCTCTACATAATTCACAGCTAGTCGTTCCATTATATCTCTCCTTCACTAAACAATGCATAGAAAAAATACATCGTTACAGAAACTATGCCGCCTACAAATATATTCAAAGGCAGAAGGTACCTTCCTGAAAATATCTTCCCCGGAGTTCCAATTGGAATGTCATAAAGGTGAAGCTCAAGTCCTCCGTTTACAAATGAATATCCCTTTATAACACCGTATGCCAAAAGAGAAAAACATGCTATTTTCATAAGCCTTTCAAATGGATACCTCTTTTTTGCAAACTCTCCTCCGTTTACAATCCTAGAAAGAATGAGGCTTGCGCCTATTACGGTTCCTCCGGCAAAGCCTCCTCCCGGCGACAGGTGTCCATTTACCACCACGTATATTCCAAATATCTGTATGAAAGGAATTATAAAGCTCGAAACCACGCTAAGTATTGCGCTGTTCATCAGCTCCACCTTCCTTTCTTAAAAGCAACATTACAGCAATTGTTCCAGTGAACATGACTGTAGCCTCTATGAACGTGTCAAACGCCCTGTAGTCAAGTATTATCCCCGTTATTATGTTCATAGCCCCGGTCTCGTGCATTGCCTCTTCAAGATACGCCCTGCTCACATAGTTGTGCGCAGGGGAATATTCGCTTCCAAACTCGGGAAGCTGGGCCACCGCCACAAGCAATATTCCAATTAGGCTGAGAGTCAATACCGCTGAAGCGATTTTTCTCATTTCGACTCCCCCCTTATCTTTTTAAGTGTGAGTATGAAAAGGAGAGTAGTAACCCCCGCTCCGACGGCAGCCTCTGTTATAGCCAGATCAGGTGCGTTGAGCTGCTGCCATAGTATCGCCATTATGAGGCTGTACACCATGAATACTATTATCGTGCTAAGCATGTCCTTTATGAGCGACACGGCTATTGACGAACCTATCAAAAACAGAAGCATTATAAGGCTAAATAATTTCATCTCTATCAACTCCCCCAACGCTTTTTTCCATGCCCCTTCTTCTGTATTCAGCCCTTGAAATAATGTGAGTGGCTGTGGGATTTGTCATCCAGAGAAAAAATATTACAATAAGAAGCTTTACGCTCGCACTGGTAATCCCCTCATGTACCACAAGCGCCAAGAGGCTTAAAACAGCACCCAATGTATCACATTTTGCGGCAGCATGAGCCCTTTCGAACGTATCTTTGAATCTAAGTATCCCGATCGTGCCGACTGAAAAAAAGAATATCCCACCTGATATGAGGAGAGCTACAATTGTCATCTTCATGCCTAATCCCCTCCCGCTTTTTGTATAAGCTCTGAAAGTCCCAAAGAAGCTATGAAGCTTATCATCGCATATACCAAAATAACGTCTATGAAATATGTTTCATCTAAAATGAATGAAATTAGAGCTATCAGTACTATGGTCTTCGTTCCTATAACGTTTACAGCTATAAGCCTGTCCACCGCCAATGGCCCCTTTGAGGCTCTTGCCATGCAAAGTATTATAGTAACAGAAAGCGCTATGCTTGCTATTGTCAAAATAGTATCCATGCTCTACTCCCCTTCAATTTCCAAAAGTATCTTTTCCAGCTTTGAATCAATCAAGTCTCTTGCAAACTCTTTTTTAAGGCAATGCACTGTATAAAGGCCACCTTTCATGTCTATTGTTATAGTTCCAGGCGTGAGAGTTATGGAGTTTGCCAAAACAACCCTCAAAAATTCCGATCTCAGACTGCTTTCAAACTCTACAATCTCGGGTGAGATTTCCAGTTTGGGGCTAAGCACTATTTTGGCTACAGCTATATTTGCAATTATCACTTCTTTTATCAACAAAACTATATATTTACAAAAATACAGTGATTTTTTAATCAATTTTCATCCCACCTATTTTGATGTATAGTTCAATTTGTTAAGACAATACACGCAAATTGATATTAAAGCTCCTAATATCAAAGTCTCAGAGCTGAATTTTCCTTCTAGAACGCACCAAAAAATTCCCAGCATTATTATCAGTGATGATGATCTCATGACAGCCCTCCTTGTTATTCCGTTTTACAAAAATATACACCCTTCAGTCTAAAATATAAATGTTTAGTGAGTATTCTAAACATTTATACACATTTAATTTTTTTTGGTATATTTTTGTCAACTGACTTGTTCTTTATTTGACTCAAGTTATAAATATATAGAGCAAAAACCATGCCACTTTTACACTTTGTTGGAATTCAACATTTGAAACCCTTATTTTCCAACGCTAAGCCTCACTCAAAAATTATACATGCTTTGCTGCACCTGTGTCCGTGAATGCTCACTCCCAGCATCTGTTTCATTTCAAGACATTGATATATTGTATACGACACGCACAGTGTATTAAAATGAAGCTATCGTCTCGTTTTGATACACTGCTCCGGTGGTTGACAACAAACTCCTTGTACCCTATCCTTATTATAAAACTAATGTCTCCACGAAAATAAGATTTGAAATGACTTGGCAAAAAAATTACATAAAATGCACAAATCTAAATATCTAATAATCTACTTCTTCAAATACAGGCCCTAAAAAGTCAAAAAAAAACAACCCTCTCTTTCAAATGCTATAGCGATGGTTGTTATGTTCATGATTTGTCAACAGTTCTATAAAGATTTCCCCTTTAGGGGCTTTGACAATTGCAACTGTTACATATTGCTTACTATTTTTAGTATGCTATTTTAATATTGTGCTTTTTCAGTTTCCTTCTTATTGTACTTGAATCGATATCCAAAATTTTTGACATTTCCTGCGTGTTTGATGATTCCTCCATGGCTTTCAAGAGAATCTTCTTCTCATAATCATCCATAATCCCTTTGAATGAACTCCCGTAGGCTATGCTCAAAATCTCGTCAGATTCCTTTATATTAGCCGGCAAATCGTAAATATCTATAATTCTCCCTGTCGAGGTTACGACAAGCATTTCCATGATATTTTCAAGTTCTCTGACATTGCCCGGCCATTTGTAGTTCATGAGCTTTTTCAATGCCTCAGGGTCCAGTTCCTTATCCATTTTATATTTTTCATTGAATTGTTCTATGTTTTTCAGAATCATTGATCCCAGCGCTTCTTTTCTTTCCCTTAGCGGTGGAATATATACCGGAATTACATTGAGGCGATAAAAAAGATCTTCCCTGAATTTTTTTTCGGCAACAAGCTTTCTCAAGTCCTTGTTTGTTGCTGCTATTATTCTTATGTCAACAGCTATGGGAGTTTTTCCCCCTATTTTCAGAAATTCTCTATCCTGTATGAGCCTTAGCAGCTTTACTTGTGTATTCAGCGGAATCTCTCCTATTTCATCCAGAAACAACGTCCCGCCATTTGCCAGCTCGACAAGTCCTATCTTGCCTGTCCTTTCCGCTCCAGTAAAAGCCCCCTTTTCGTATCCAAAGAGCTCAGACTCCAAAAGATTTTCCGGTATTGATGAGCATTCGATTTTTATGAACGGCCCTTCTTTTCTGCTGCTGTTGTTGTGTATGAATTTACTTATAACGCCTTTTCCAACACCAGACTCCCCTTCTATCAGTACCGTTGAGCTCACCTTTGCAACCTTTAAAGCCAACTGCGCGATTTTTTTCATAGCCGGACTGTCCAGTATCATATTTCCGGTGTCCATCTGCTGCATCCTAAGCGTCTCAAGCTCAAAAGAGATCTTCTCTGATATGTCGTTTGCTTTTTTCAGTTGATTTTTCAAATTGTTGAGCTCTGTAACATCTCTCACGTTTACTACAACCATTGAAATTTTGCCGTCCTTAAAAACCGGAGTTCCCGTAGATACGACTTCTTTTCCATTATTAACCTTTTGAATGACCGTTATCCTTTGTCCTTGCTCCAGCACCTGCAGCGCTACTGAATTGGAGTACATGCTTGTCCTTACAAGCTCATCCATATTCTTGCCTATTATGTTTTCCTTTTTCACTCCGTCCAGTTTTTCGCATGCGCTGTTCATTCTAAGCACATTTCCGCTTCCATCTGTTATGAATATCCCGTCAGACGACAGCTCTAATATGCTGTTTAACTCACTGTGAATGTCCCTGTAAAATTTAAGTTCTTTTTTATTTTTATCATTAAAGGCCTGTTTGAATCTTTTGATTTCAATGTACTTTAATATATCTGCCTTTCTTACAAAGCCAATATATTTTTTAAAGCGGTTTACAAATGGAAATACCTCTTGGTCTATATTTTTAAAATCCGCAATATGCTCGGTTTCTTGTATTGATGCAAATTTGGTGTTCACAGCTCTTTTTACACAGTTGCATTTTACATAGTCACAAATGCAAAGGACCCCCACGACATGCTTGTCTATGCTGAGTACTGGAAGCTGCACGGTATTTGAACTTTGAAACTTTCGAATTATTTCATCGAAATCCTTTTCGTCCTCATATATGAAAAAATCCTTTTCCAGTTTAAATTGACTTTTCATAAAGCTCAACACCTTTTCAATAGAATAATTATACATTTATTCTATAATACCACAATTTTATCTAAAAGATAAAATTAAGGCAGAGTTTTTCTGCCAGAATTTTATCTTTTATTTTAGGCTAGAACAAAATATGCATAGCTACCGCAACTAAAGGCATGGCAATAAATGTCCTCTCAAGAAAACAAATTACCAGCTCCTTGAGTTTTACAGGAAGTCTTGTAGCAATCATTACAACTATTGTTTCTGAGAAGAAAATTATTTGGACCATTGAAACTGCCGTTACAAAATATCTCGACTGCACGCTCAACACATCCACCTTGTCTGCTATAAGTAGAACAGGCAGGAACATCTCAGCTATTCCAACAGGAAGTGAAGGCGCTATTGTTGCTGCATCAGGAACTCCAAGAATATTTATGAAAGGTACGAAAATCATTCCTATCCACTGGAAAATCGGAGTGTGTTCTGCAATTATAAGCCCAAGTATGCCAACCGCCGAAAGAAGCGTAAGGACTTTTGGTATTACTAAAAATCCATCTACAAGGCTCGCCTTTATCTCCTTGTGAAGAGGCTGGGCAAGGAACGCCCTCTTTGCTGCCCTGTGAACTCCCCTTTTAAACAGGCCCAAGTGGAATTTCTCCCCGGTTTCAGATAAGACCTGAGGGCTTCCATCACAGAATTCATTTGCCTTTTTCGAAAGCGGAGGTATTCTAACCATAAAGAATGTAACCATGAATGCAATTACAAGAGTTGAAAAATAAACCTTTAAAAAATGCTCCCCCAGCCCGGCTGTCTGTATTACAAGCACTGCAAATCCTACGCTTACTGCGCTAAAACAGGTGCATATTATCGAAGCCTCTCTCTTTGTATACACCTTTGAATAGTAAAGCTTGCTTGTTATTATTACGGCCATAGATGAAGAGCTTACAAATGATGCAAGTGCGTCAACTGCGCTTTTGCCAGGAACCTTGAATACCGGCCTCATAAGCGGCTCAAGCACGGCTCCTATGAAGTCTATGCCTCCGTAATTCAAAAGAAAAGGCATTGTCATAGCGCCTACAGGTATTATGAATGCAACACCCATTACTATTGCAGGCACAACTGTACCCCCAGTTTCAGGCCCTACTATAAGGTGAGGGGCGCTGTAGCCTGCCAAGTTCGCATCTAGAGTATACATCAGTGTAAATATAGCCCCTAGTGCATAGAAAAACGGGTGGAATATCGAGTCGTGGCCATAGTAGTCATAAAGCTTTGACCCTTCCTTGGATGCAAATTTACCGTAAAAGCTCAAGAGCGCATTTACAACTGTCATGCCTGTCACGGCGTAAAGCCCGTATACGCCTGTCAGATTCAGAAGGAACTTATATATGTGTCCGAAAGGTACGTCTGTAGTATCGCCTACAGTCAATGGCCAGAAAAATACGAATATAGCTATGGCTGTGTATGCTAAAGCTTTAATTAGGCCTTTCTTATAGCTTTTACTGTCCAGGTGTACACGGTCGAGATCCGCCGGATCGTTGGGGTCTATGTCATGCGGGACTACGTTTTCCAAAACTTGCTTTCTCACTGCATTTTCCATATTAAAACCTCCCGAATAATTATCTTTTTTGCCAAAATACCACAAGAAAATACTTTCTTGTGGTATTTTGCACCTAACTAGGAGTATATATACTTGTTATTTTAAGTGTCAAAATGCTCATTTGTTTTCATTTACAATTATTATACTCTGAATAATCCAATAGCGCTTTATTTTACTTGTTTTTCTTTGCCGCAAGCATTGATATGAATTCAAATGCCACATTCGCAGCCATGAAAGCTGTCATTTCGCTAGGATCGTATTGTGGTGCAACCTCTACGATATCGCAGCCTACGAAATTCAAGTCCTTAAGCTCTCTCAATATAGTCAGAGTCTCAAGAGTTGTAAATCCTCCAACTTCTGGAGTTCCAGTTCCTGGGCAATAAGCAGGGTCTACAAAGTCTATGTCGAAAGTAAGGAATACCTTTTTATCTCCTACTCTGTCCTTTATCTCTTTTATAAGACCCTCTATGCCCATCTCTCTTACTTTGTGAGCTGCTATAAGTCTAAAGCCAAGCTCTTCCTCAGCTACTCTGTGCTCGTCAGGATCATAAAGCGATCCTCTCATTCCTATTTGTATTACGTGGTCTGGATCTATAAGTCCCTCTTCGTGTGCTCTTCTAAATGGAGTACCGTGGTTGTGAGGCATTCCAAATACCTTGTCATTTATATCTGCATGTGAATCGAAGTGAACCATTGCAACCGGGCCATGCTTTTTGGCTATTGCCCTTAGGTTCGCCAGCGATATAGAGTGGTCTCCTCCTAATATTATGGGTATTACATCTGCATCTAGTATAGGCTTCAGCTCGTTTTCAATGTTTTCAAAAGTCTCATGAATCCATCCTGGAACAACATTCACATCCCCACAATCTGCTCCTTTAAGACTTTCCAGTACATTAACCTGAAGATTAACGTTGTTCGGCTTTATAAGTGAAGATATGTTTCTTATTGCACTTGGTCCGAATCTCGAACCCGTTCTATATGAACTTGCAGTATCAAACGGAACCCCTACTACTGCAAAATCAAGACCTTCTAGCTCAGTCATTCTTGGCATACGCATAAATGTTCCTGTGTTGCAAAACCTTGGTGAACTTAGTGCACTTGCTGGTTGATTTTCTTTTGACATAATAAATGCCTCCTCGATAGTTTTTTTGAATCTGACATACTATAGAGCAAAACCCGTGCCAATTTCGCGGCTAGTGGCTAAAAAAATTAAACATTGTCGTATATCCGTTTATATTTGTGCTTTTCCACGAATGGAGCTAAATATTTTCAAGCCCTATTTAAACAACCGATACCCATCGACATTTCGAAATCCATAATGTACAAGGCATTTTTGCCTCCGTTTTGTTTTTTTGAAAACCGGAAAACGTTTGTTTTCTGAATCTTTTTGAAACTTTTTCACGAAGGAGGCAATTTTGCCTCCGCGTGCAAAATTGCCTCCTTCGGTGTTTTAATATATGACTCCAAAACAGCATATCCCGCGTCAAAATATATCGCTTTTCGACACGGGATATGGCAATCAACAACAATTATTTGTTTGATTTAAACATCTCTGCAAAATCTTTAAACACAGACTTGTATGTGTATACGGCAGCAATTACAAACCATGCGACTCCCAGCATGTATATAAATATGAAAGCATTTTTAGAAATCAATTCCATCCCTCCACTTCAAGTTAAAAATGTGAACGCTATATAATTTTAGCTTCATTTCCAATGTCTGATTCATCCAATCCGCCGCTCAGTGAACTGTAGTCAAAGTTTTCAGGCTTCACAAGCGACCATACTGTGACAGTCACAAGCGAAACACACATTACAATTATGTTGCTCCAAACAACTCCCCAGCTCATGTCAAATCCTACAGACCACCAGTACGACAGCCCCGCAAACGCTCCCCCTATTATCGCCCAGAAAACTCCGTTTCGGTTTGTCTTTGACCACAAAAGAGCTAGTACAAGCGGGATTACAGCAGATGAAAACGATATTCCCATTGCCTGGTACATCCCCGCAAACGGAAAGTGTATTGCCCTTAGGTGCATCACAAGGGCGTACGTAATGATGGCTGTAAGGCTAAGCCAAAGCCTGCTTTGGAAGAGAACCTGCTTTTCAGAGGCATTCTTGTTGATGTAAGCCCCATAAAGGTCATTTACAACGCAGGTTGTAACTGACATTATCTCTCCAGCCCCGGTGCTTATAGAAGCCCCAACGACTGCCAATATAAAAAATGCCAGCCCTGCGAATCCCATTATAAGGAATGCGCTAAGAGGTGCAATCGCCTCGGCTTCGGCAAACATCATCTGTATGCCGTTGTAATCATATGTCTGCCCTACAACCAGCATTTTTGAAAGCCCGTAAAGGCCTAGCGTAGAAGCGACAGCTATTGGAATCGGCGCCCAGCAAAATGCAGCCGACAGGAACGACTTTGTAACGGTTTTCGCATCCTTTGCAGCTATTGTCCTTGCCCAGTATGTCTGGTTGCAAATTACAGCGCCCAGGTTGCCTATTATATTTACAATCAAAAATCCTATACCGCCAATATTCAGCCAGTTAAGAGGATCATGCTGATTTGCCTGCATTACAGCGCCTGCATTCGGCTGAAGCATAGGCTTTGTTTTGACAACCTCTGCAAGCCCGTCATAAATGGCCCCAGGTCCTACAAGGAATATAGCTCCGAAAATTATGACAGCCATGCTTGCGTACATCAAAAGAGTCATAAGCGTATCTGCAAATACGCTTGCCCAAAGTCCTGCAATAGACGTGTACGACACGAATATTATCAGGAAAAGCGCCGCCACAAGCCAAAACGGCACGTCGGCAAATGCAACCGCCATAACGGAGGCTCCTGTTACTATCATTATTGCAACAGCTGCGCTTACCAATATTGATATCATAGTAAGAAGTATGTGGTTTTTAGTGTCCAGCCTTGATTTTAAAAACTCTGGATAAGAGCGCACATTAGGCATTACCTCTCTCAGCCTCTTGCCCAAGAATCCCACTATCGGCAGCGGCAGCACAGCTCCAAGTCCATACCACCAAGGGCCTATGAAACCATATGAATATGCGGTCCAGCTGCTCATCATAAGCGTTGCTGCCCAAATCCATGTGGCAATTACAGATGCGTTGATCATTCCATGTCCTATGTCCCTTCCGCCCGTCAGAAAGTCCTCGGCGGATGTCTGTCTTGTCCTTCCCACAAACCACACGAGCACCACAAACATTATTCCAAGCCCGCACAGTATGCTCAGCATTGACCATCCCGGCAGCGGCTTTATTCCTCCTTCGCCTCCTCCAAGATCCATGCCTCCAGATGCATACGATCTGCTGGCGAAAATGCTTGATATCATTATGCAGCACATCATAAGCGCGACTGCCGCTTTCTTAAAACTTTTTTTCATTGCCAAAAAAGAATTACTCATATGACCCCTCCTAATAATATTCAACAAATTGCAATTTAAACTTTTTTAAACTCAAGCACCGGGAGTTTCTTTGAAACGATAATTCCTTTAATTTGATTTGATTGCACTTGATTTGAAAAATCACAGTATAAGCCCCCTCTCCACAAAATTATTACAATCTACAATGAATGACATTTTTATAATCAAGCAATTATTGTGCCAAATTAAAGCGTGCTTTAATCAAATCCTCATCGGGCTTTACCTTCGTATTGTTGGCATGTATATTGCTTCTATAATTTGTATTAAAAAATATTTTTTTCCATGGAGGGATATGTATGTTTGAATATGACAATCTGATTGACCTTGACAAGAAAAGATCCATTAGAAACTTCAAAAAAAGCAAGCATAAAAAAGCAGCAGTCACATCCATTTGCACAAAATCACGCCGTTTTCCATCTGAATGCCTATTCATTCCCATTGTAATAGTGTGTTTTGTAGCAACCTTGTCGATATTTTTTACAATTGCAAGGTGATCTATGTTCAACCGTGCAATATTCTAAACTAAAAGGAGAGTCATCATCATATGAAAAAAATTTTGAAAATAAAAAGCATAAAGACAAAGCTGACAGCCATGTTGCTCATTGTCTGCATTGTTCCAGTGGTTGCTCTGGGCAGCCTGTCATATAAAAAGTCATACAGCTTGCTGTCAAACAAGCTTAAGCTGACCTCTCAGCAAAATGTCGAGCAGGTGAACAAAGGCATAGACAATTACTTCAAAGGCTTTGAAAGCACAATAAACATGCTTTCCAACAACTCCAATTTCGAAGAGATCCATTTAAATTCAGCAAATTTGTCAAATGCCAATAGTCTTTTAGAAGAAGTCCAAAAAAACAACCCTGATATTTCCAGCATTTACTTCGGCCTTTCTTCTGATGAATTTTATGTGTATCCTTTCGAACAACTGCCGGACGGATACAGGCCCACAGTCAGGCCCTGGTATACAAGCGCGCTGTCAGCAGGCGGCCTGGCTTATTCGGAGCCATATGTTGCAAATACAGGCGAACTGGTGATTTCAGTATCGAAGGCTGTAAAAAGCAACGATAAAATTGTAGGAGTTGTAGCATGCGATATAGATTTGGATGAGCTTTCAAAAAGTCTTTCAGAAGTGAAAATAGGCACTAGCGGATACGTAGTAATAGCAGATGCAAACGGATTAATACTGGCGCATCCTGACGAAGAGCTTTTAGGGGCCGACCTTTCAAAGATATTAAGCATTTGGAATAGTGTCGCTTCAAACAGCAGCGGTTTTTCTCAATATAAATACAAAGGCGATGATGCTTTTGCCGTTTTCAGCACAAATTCATCGACCGGCTGGAAAATAATGGCGTCATTGGACAAAGGGGAATTACTTTCCGACACAAATGCAATAAAGAATTTCACTTTGATTTCCATATTGCTCATAGCATTCATAGCTGTTTTTGTAGCTTTGACTGCAAGCAATTCAATTTCAAAACACCTTTTTGAAATGATAAGCCTTTTTCAAAAAGCATCCTCTGGGGACCTTTCAGTCAAAAGCAACATAAGAACTCAAGATGAATTTGAAAACCTAGGGACACATTTCAACAATATGATAGAAAACATAAATAACCTCATTTACAATGTTAAGCACTCCTGCACAACAATATCTTCGGCTTCTGACATATTGAAATCAAATGTGGAAGAAACATCTACGGCAATGAACGAAGTTTGCGCTGCCATCGACCAGGTAAGCCTTGGCGCCGCATCGCAGTCTTCAGATATTTATAGCGGCGTTGAATCAATCAACATGCTTGCAAACGGGATCGAAAAAATCGAACATCTGGCAAAAGAGATGAATGACATATCAACCCATGCCACGCAGCACAGCAGAGAGGGACTTGAAGTCATGGACCTGCTCACTGGCAAAACAGCCCAGGTGAATTCTTCAAGCCTTGAAGTCAATGACATAGTTGTCGATATGAACAATGCGGCGGCTGAAATCGAAGTCATGGCACACGCCATAGACAATATAGCCCATCAGACCACCCTCCTTTCGCTCAATGCTGCCATCGAAGCCGCAAGGGCAGGAGAATCAGGCAATGGATTTTCGGTTGTAGCAGATGAAATAAGAACTTTGGCGGAACAATCAAAGGAATCTACAAAGCAAATCAATACCGTAATCGAGAAAATAAAATCCAAATCCAAATCAGCTGTGGATTCAATGGAAATCGTAAAGATGACTATTAATGAGCAGACCTACTCCGTAGACAAGACAGTAGAAATCTTCACCAACATCATCAGCTCGGTCGATTCATTGATTCACAAGATAAAAGAGATAGAACACTCCATCTGCGATACCAACAAAGAAAAAGAGATTATTTCAAATAAAATAGTCAACATATCCAATGTGGCGGAGCAAAATTTAGTTAGCACAGAGGAAGTTGTTGCATCAGCAGAAGAGGTAAGCGCCGTGATAAACGAATTCAATTCAACCTCAAACGACCTTAAGAGCCTTGCGAAAGAGCTCGAGATAAATATAAGCAAGTTCAAGCTTGTCAATTAAAAAAATTCTAGCGCACAATTAAGTCTGCACACGTTCAGATATAGCTCTGGTGAACGTTATTCAAGAAGCTTTCATCAACCAATATGATTGAGCTTTTGAATCGAAAATTTCAAAGATGAACTAATGTCAGAAGGGATGTTAAAATGAAAAGAAAATCAATTAAACAGTCAACAATGAATATATTTACTGGAGCATTAAATATGTTTTTGATAGCAATATTAATTATTAATTCATTATTGATATCTATAACTTTTAATAAAGTAATCGATGATCAAGAGCGAAGTAAAGAATTTAAACAACTTGGAATAGACTTAGCCAACGCATCAGACTATTTAACAAATGAGATGAGATATTATGCACAATTTGGAGAAAAAATGCATTTGGATAATTACTTGAGAGAAGTAAATGAAACAAAAACAAGAGATAGGATTGTTCAAAGACTGGAAGAATTAAATGCAACACAAGAAGAGTTAAATTTAATTGAGGAAGCAAAAAAAAATTCAGATGGATTAATCGTAACAGAGGAAGCGGCAATAAAGGCTGTTGAGAATGGTGATTTTGAACTTGCTAGACAGTTAATGTTCGGTGAACATTATGAGGCTGAGAAAACAAAAATCATGGCTCCAATTACCAAATTCCAGACAACTCTAAATGATAGGGTGCAGCAAGAATTACAACAGCACAGCAACAAATTACATTCATATATTGTATCCATGATTGTAATTATGACTTTAACTGCGATAGTTATAGTTATAAATCTTATAATAGCGACCCGTAAAATAATCAATCCATTAATAAAGCTAAAAGATAATATGCTAGTTATGTCTAATGGAGATTTAACCCAAGAATTAGAAATTACTGCAGATGACTCTGAAATAGGACAATTAGCAGGAGCCATTGTACAAACAAAGAATAATATTCAAAATATAATTAAGAACATTAAAAACACATCGGAAGAAATAGGAAATGGTTCTTTAAATCTTTCGGATTCAATGGATCAAACAGCGGCATCTGTAGATGGAATTGCCAACGCTATTGATGATGTAGCCAAAGGAGCTAATGAGCAAGCAAAAAACACTCAAGAAGGCTCTGACAAGCTTAATATTTTGGCAGAAAAAATAAACAAGTGTGTTAATAATGCAAATGAAATCCAAACACATATAGAACAAATAATGGAACTTAATAAAGTCGGAGTTCAATCTATTGATGAATTACATAATACTGTTGAATATAATAATGACATTATCCAAAAAGTGGACACTCAGGTAAATTTACTAGATGGAAAGTCCAGCTCAATAAGTCAAATAACGGATACAATAAAAACTATAGCTGAACAAACAAATTTGTTAGCGCTTAATGCAGCTATAGAAGCTGCTCGTGCAGGTGAACAAGGAAGAGGTTTTGCTGTTGTAGCAGAAGAAATAAGAAAATTGGCAGAACAAGTTTCAGTAAATGCTGGGGAAATTGAACATACCACGAAGGATATTCAAAGTGAGATAAAGAATGCAAAAATACAAGTGGATTTTTCAAAAGAAGCAATAGGACAAACTAATAAAGTATCTGTTAATACTGGCAGAGCATTTGAAAATATTAATAGTGCTATTAATATTATTGTTAATGAAGCTAGCGAACTTATAGAAAATATCAATCAAATTAATACAGATAAAGATACTGTAATGTTAGCTATGGAAGAAATTTCAGCTATTACACAACAATCGGCTGGATCAACACAAGAAATATCTGCATCTATAGAAGAACAATCAGCAACGATTGAAGAAGTATCTAAATTAACAACTAGGCTGCATGCAATCTCTCAAGAATTAAGTAAAATAGTAGATAACTTTACCGTTTAAAGATTGGATATATTTGAAGATCGCTAAAACTTCCAATTGGCTGGAATATTTTTTTACAGTCTTTCACTTCAATAATTTATCAAAAAAGGCATATAAAGCAACAATAAAATCCATTGCTCTATATGCCTGCAAAACTATAGAAGTTTTTATATTTTTTTTCGGAGAAAATGCATCAATTTCTTGACAGACTTCGAAGTTCACACTTGTTTTTCCAATCAAAGTGGGATTATTCTAATTCATTAATCTTCTATATGCATTTATTCTTTCTCATATACTGCTATCCCTTGATTTGACGCTTTCTTCAGCCAGTAGTCAATGCTCCTGCCGTTTATAGTCATTCCAGCTGCAATCTCTTCCAAAGGCATAAGCACAAACGCCCTTTCGCTTATCCTTGGATGAGGGATTAAAAGATCCTCCTCTTCAACACTTATGTCGTCATATATGAGTATGTCCAGGTCTATAGTCCTTGGCCCCCATCTTATAATTCTCTTTCTCCCAAGCTCTGATTCAATTCCCAAAAGCTTTTGGAGAAGCTCTCTAGGGGAAAGCCCTGTCTCTATATTTATGCACATGTTTAAAAAACTGTCCTGCTCCTCAAGGCCCCAGGGCTCAGTTTCATATACTGATGACTTCGATAATACATTTGTATCTTCAAGGCCTTGTATCTTTTCTATGGCATTTTTAAGGTTCAAAAGCCGATCTCCCATATTGCTCCCTAAAGATATGAATGCATCAGCCATTTCTGACCCTCCTCACGCTAACCTGCATGTAGTCAAACATGCCGCTTATTGGAGCTTGAGGCTTTTTTACACTGATTTGCACCTTTTGAACAATATTAAAATTATCAAGTATACACTGCGCAATCCTGTGGGCAAGAGCTTCTATAAGGCTGTATCTTTCCCCTTCGCATATATTCCTGATATTTTCAAATACATCGGCATAGCTTACAGTATGCTCAAGCTGGTCTGTCTCGCCGGCCTTTTGAAGGCTCAGTCCAAGCTTTGCATCTATTATGAATCTTTGCCCCAGACGGTTTTCCTCTTCAAGTGCTCCATGGTAGCCATAGAAGGTCATTCCCTTTAAAAGTATTTCATCCACCCTAAATTCCCCTCCTTCTGAGTATGGCATCAGCTACTTTTGCAGCCCTGTAATTTTCCTTTACATCGTGGACTCTTACTATGTCCACTCCCTTTTCTATGCCTATTACAGTGGTTGCTACAGTGCCTTCAACCCTCTCATTCGAAGGAAGATCGAGTATCTTGCCTATCATCGACTTTCTGGACGCTCCAAGAAGTATTGGGTATCCAAGGCTTTTTAGCTCTTCAAGCCTTGCCATCACCTCGATATTTTGCTCAGGAGTCTTTCCAAAACCTATTCCCGGATCCAGTATTATCTTGTCCTTGTCCACTCCTGCATTTATGGCTATTTCTACGCTCTTTTTCAAAAAACTCTTTATCTCTTCCATTATGTCCGCTTCATACTCTGTTCCATCCTGGTTGTGCATGGCAACTACATATGCGTCATTTTGCGCAACTATTCTTGCCATTTCCGGATCTTTTTGAAGCCCCCATATGTCATTTATTATGCTTGCACCTAGCTTTAATGCGCAAGCTGCCACATTTGACTTGTATGTGTCTATTGATACAGGTATGTCTATATTCTCTCTCAATGACCTTACCACTTTTGAAATCCTGATTATCTCATCATGCTCGCTTACCGGGGTATGCCCAGGCCTTGTAGACTCTCCGCCTACATCTATTATGTCCGCTCCCTGGTTTTGCATTTCAATCGCCCTTTTAATAGCCGACTCTGCCTCATTATATCTTCCTCCGTCTGAAAAACTGTCTGGAGTGACATTGAGTATTCCCATTATATAAGTCTTTTTCGAAAATTCAAACAAGCCAAATGCCTCCTTTCACTTTATTTGATCATCTATTTTTGATTTATAAGGCTCATGACCTCCGCCCTAGCCGCAGTATCATTTTTAAATATTCCTCTTATTGCAGATGTCACAGTCTTAGAACCTGGCTTTTTAACGCCTCTCATTGTCATGCACATGTGCTCGGCTTCTATCACGACAACCACTCCATAAGGCGCAAGTTTTTCAACTATTGCATCTGCAACAGTCTGGGTTATTCTCTCCTGAAGCTGAGGCCTCTTTGCCACAGACTCCACTACCCTGGCAAGCTTTGAAAGCCCTGTAAGCCTTCCTCCCTTTGGTATATACGCCACATGTGCTTTTCCGAAAAACGGCACGAAGTGGTGCTCGCATACTGAATAAAACGGTATGTCCTTTACAAGCACTATCTCCTCATAGCTTTCTTCTTCAAAATACACTTCTAAATGGTCTTTAGGGTCTTCATTCAGTCCGCAAAATATCTCTTCATACATCCTCGCTATTCTGTCTGGCGTCCCTTTAAGCCCCTCTCTTTCAGGGTCTTCACCTACCGCCTTTATTATCTCTATGACAGCCTTATTTATTCTTTCTCTATCCAAATCTAATTCCTCCATTCGATATTCCAAAATTGTTTGCCAGGCGCATTTAGTGCCTTATTTTATTCACTGTATACAAGGCTTATCTCTTGCACAATGGGTCTTTTCCCAAAGACTTCACAGTATATGTCCTCAAGCTTTGAAAGCTCGAAACATTCTAGGAATTCACTTGATTTTGTGTATAGCCTTGGATTAATTTTTTTAAGCTCTTTTAATATTCTTTTTTCCTTCGGAAGCCATATGGCATTTACTGTAAAATATGCTTTTATAAGCCTTTCGAATATAATTATCCTGCTAAATCTATTTTGAACCGGATCGGCCTCCTTGCTATTCCCTTCAATAAGCCCTTTTAGCTGGTTCATTTCAAGTGCTACAAGTTCCTCTGGCAGTGGCATTGGCCCTTTCTCATATTTCTTTTTCGCCATATCTATAAGGCTGTCTGCTGCATTTTCACTTTGGCTTATCACAAATGCCCTGTTTGCAAGCTCGTGTACAATAAACATCTTTTCACTTTCTATTAGGTCTTTTGCAACCTCCAGCGGGAAATAATTTATGTCGATTTCAAGGCCTTCGGATTTGACTATCTTTCTTTCCTGGAATTTTCCTGAAGACGTGATTACAAAGAGGTCTATGTCCCCTGGAACTATTTCAGGCTTTTGCGCCATTTGAGAGCTCGACCCCACAAGAATTACTGCTATTATATCTTCTTTATTTCTATACCTATATACATATTCAAATATCTTATCGCTAAAGTCCATTGTTTCACCTGCTCTATCCAAGAAAAATCCACTCCACCCAATGATTATAGTATATTATATCACTATTGCAAAATGGAGTGAACCTATTGTCACCATTATATTTTGTGCGAATAGTATCCATTGATCTGTCAGTCCCCTTCACCCTTTGCAATTAATAAATACCCATTTGATATATGACAAAGCAGTTTTAATTTTTACCATTATAATTATAAAAAATATGATTCCAAATTATAAACAGGCCGCTTTTACACGGCCTGTTTATTATTAATGTAATTGATAAAATTAAAAACACTACTATTTTTGTATAAGCTGGTATCTGTATATTAGAAGCGCATTGTCTCCTTTTACTTTTACTCCGCCCTTTATAAAGTCAACCTTTTCTCCATTTTCAAGTTCAATTACAGAACCCGCCGTATCGTCCATGAATTTTTGAACTTCGTCAGCATCACTTACTTCTACAGACTCCTTAACTCCCCATGCAACTGCAAGGACCGCGTTGATGTCTCATGTTGCACATGCGTTGTCTGCTCTGTCTTTTAGTGATTCCTCTATGCTCTTTTGAAGAGCCTTCTTTACATCCCCATTTTCAATTATAAAAGCCATTTTATTTCCTCCCTTTATTCACAGTGTCGTTTCTATCGATTTATTCTATAATGGATTGTATAAGATCGGGGAAAACCTAAGTTTTCCCCGATGTGAAATATGCAAGGGTTATTGTAATGATGAGCCATGTCCACCAGTATAATTTTTTCCCATTAGAACAATCCTATTATTTCTCCGCTTTCAAGTATATCCATCTTGTTTGCCGCTGGAACCTTAGGCAGTCCCGGCATAGTCATTATGTCTCCGGTAAGCGCTACAAGGAATCCTGCTCCAGCTGAAGCTCTTACATTACTTACTGTTACTCTAAATCCTGAAGGTCTTCCAAGAAGCTTAGGGTTGTCCGAAAGCGAGTACTGAGTCTTAGCCATACATATAGGAAGCTTTGAAAGTCCTATGCTGTCATACTTAGCTATTTCTTTTTCAGCCTTTGCAGTGAAGTCCACTCCGTCAGCTCCATATATCTCTTTTGCTATTGTCTCTATCTTTTCCTTTATAGGCATATCCAGATCGTATAGAGGCTTGAAGTTTGCCTTTCCGCTTTCAACAACTTCAACAACTCTCTTTGCAAGAGCAACTCCGCCTTCTCCGCCATTTGCCCATACTTCTGAAAGTACAGCATCTGCTCCCATTTCTCTGCATCTTTCCTCAACAAACTTAAGCTCCTGCTTAGTATCTGTAGGGAATGCGTTTATGGCAACTATAACAGGCACTCCGAATTTTTGAACGTTTTCTATTTGCTTTTCAAGGTTTCCAAATCCTTTTTCAAGAGCTTCCATGTTCTCGTTGTTTAGCTCTGTCCTTGGAACCCCACCATGGTTTTTAAGCGCTCTTACTGTAGCTACAACCACTGCTGCATCTGGCTTAAGTCCTGCATATCTGCACTTTATGTTGAAGAACTTCTCAGCTCCAAGGTCAGCTCCAAATCCTGCCTCCGTAACCACGTAGTCAGCTATCTTAAGAGCCGTCTTAGTAGTCATTACAGAGTTGCATCCGTGTGCTATGTTTGCAAAAGGTCCTCCGTGTATTATAGCCGGAGTGTTTTCAAGAGTCTGAACAAGGTTAGGTTTTATGGCATCCTTAAGAAGAAGTGCAAGTGATCCTGTAGCATGAAGCTGATTTGCTGTTACAGGCTTGTTGTCATAAGTGTATCCCACTATCATCTTTTTAAGCCTTTCCTTAAGGTCTGTCATGCTTGTAGCAAGGCACAGTATTGCCATTATTTCAGATGCAACTGATATGTCAAATCCGTCTTGTCTTGGAATTCCGTTTCCAGTTCCGCCAAGAGCTATTACTATGTCTCTTAGAGCTCTGTCGTTCATGTCAAGGCATCTTTTCCAAGTTATCTTTGTAGGGTCTATTTCAAGTAGGTTGCCCTGCTTTATGTGGTTGTCAAGAAGAGCTGCAAGAAGGTTGTTTGCAGTAGTTATAGCGTGTATATCTCCTGTGAAGTGAAGGTTTATGTCGTCCATTGGCACAACCTGTGCGTATCCTCCGCCTGCTGCTCCACCTTTTACTCCAAAGCAAGGTCCAAGAGAAGGCTCTCTAAGTGCAGTTATAGTCTTTTTGCCTATCTTGTTAAGACCCATGCTAAGACCTACGTTTGTAGTAGTCTTACCTTCTCCTGCTGGAGTAGGGTTTATAGCAGTTACAAGCACAAGCTTTCCGTCAGGCTTGTCTTCAAGTTTTTTGTAAACGTCAAGCGATATTTTCGCCTTATACTTTCCGTAAAGCTCTATATCGTCTTCCTTCAGGCCAAGATCCTTTGCAATGTCTACTATCGGAAGCATCTTGGCTTCCTGTGCTATTTGAACGTCAGTTTTCATACTATAAATTCCCCCTTATTATTTAGCTTTTCTCTTTGCAGATACCACAGTATTGAACAGAAGCATTGTTATTGTCATAGGGCCAACCCCGCCTGGAACAGGAGTTATATATCCGGCCTTTTCCTTCACTGATTCAAAATCAACATCTCCAACAAGCTTTCCGTCGACTCTATTTATACCCACATCTATTACCACAGCACCTTCTTTTACCATGTCTGCTGTGACAAAGTTAGGTTTTCCTATTGCCGCAACTAGAATGTCTGCTTCGCTTGCCTCTTTTACAAGATCCTTTGTTCTAGAGTGGCAAATTGTAACTGTAGCGTTCTTTTGGAGAAGAAGCATTGCCGCAGGCTTTCCAACTATGTTGCTTCTTCCTATTATGACAGCCTTTTTGCCTGCCATTTCTATATTTTCATGCTCCATAAGCTTTATTACTCCGTGAGGCGTACATGGTATGAATGCCTCTTCGCCTATTGAAAGCTTTCCTACGTTTATAGGGTGGAATCCATCCACATCCTTTTCAGGATTTATTCTGTTTATAATCTTTTTCTCATCTATGTGAGATGGAAGAGGAAGCTGAACAAGTATTCCGTCTATTGACTGCTTGTTGTTCAGTTCGTCTATCAGGTTTAAAAGATCTTCTTCGCTTGTGTCTGCATTAAGTTTATGACCTTCTGAATAGATCCCTATCTTTTCACAAGCTTTTTCCTTGCTCGCTACATATGTCTTTGAAGCTGGGTCTTCTCCCACAAGCACAACTGCAAGTCCTGGTGTTATGCCCTTTTCTTCCTTTAGCTTTTTAACTTCTACTTCAAGTTCTTTTCTAATTTCAGCTGATACTGCTTTTCCGTCTATAAGTTTCAAGACCTGTACCTCCCATATGATTTTATACCTGCATGTTATAAATTATAACAGATTTATAATTCTATTCAACACATACAATTCATTCGTCACGCGTATCTATTATTCGAGTTTTTATCGCTTTTTGCTGTTTTTGCTGTTTTTTATGCCGGCAGAATATTCTGCCGGCACTTGTATTTTTGTCATATATTATTTTTATGCAAGTTTAAAATATTATTTTTCCCATTTAAGTACAAGATCTTTTGCCGCCTTAACTTCGTCAAGCCTTCTTACTTCTGTGTTGTAAGGAGCATTCTTTAGAATGCTTGCATCCTCTTTCGCCTCTTTTGCAATGCTAAGCATAGCCTCTACAAAGCCGTCAAGAGTTTCTCTGCTTTCAGTCTCCGTAGGCTCTATCATTATAGCCTCGTTCACTATAAGAGGGAAGTATACTGTAGGTGGATGGTATCCATGGTCAAGAAGTCTCTTAGCAACGTCAAGCGTGCTTACATCGCCCTCCTTGATTCCTCCAAGTACGAACTCATGCTTGCAAACTCTGTCGAAAGGAAGATTGTATTCTCCCTTAAGCTTGTTCATAAGGTAGTTTGCATTCAGTACAGCATTTTGGCTCGCCTCGTTAAGTCCTTTTCCTCCCATTGTAAGCATATATGCATATGCCTTTAAGCACACGCCGTAGTTTCCATAGAAGTTTTTAACTTTTCCTATTGAATTCGGTCTGTCGTAGTCAAGCACATATGAATCGTCTTTTTTCTCTATAACTGGCACTGGAAGGAATTCAACAAGACGTTCCTTGACAGCTATCGCTCCACTTCCAGGTCCTCCTCCACCGTGAGGAGTTGACATAGTCTTGTGAAGGTTATAGTGCATAACGTCAAATCCCATGTCTCCCGGTCTTGCTTCTCCCATTATGGCATTCATGTTGGCTCCATCATAGTATAGAAGTCCTCCTGCCTCGTGTATAAGAGCAGCTATTTCCTTTATGTTTTCTTCAAACAATCCAAGAGTACTTGGGTTTGTAAGCATTAATCCTGCAACTTCGTCGCTTAGAGCAGCCTTAAGGTTGTCTATGTCAACTCCGCCGTCTTTGTTTGACGCTATCTCAACAACTTCAAATCCTGCAACGTGAGCACTTGAAGGGTTTGTTCCGTGAGCGGCGTCAGGAACTATTATCTTAGTTCTCTTAGTGTCGCCTCTCTTTTCATGGTATGCCTTTATAAGCAAAAGCCCTGTATATTCTCCATGAGAACCTGCTGCCGGCTGAAGGCATCCTCTGTCCATTCCTGCTATTTCCGCAAGAAGGCCATCAAGATTGTGCATAAGCTCTAAAGATCCCTGAACAGTCTCTTCAGGCTGGTAAGGGTGTACATTTACAAGGCCAGGTATTCTTGCCATGTCCTCGTTTATCTTAGGGTTGTACTTCATCGTACAAGATCCCAGTGGATAGAAGCCTTCGTCAACGCCAAAGTTCTTCTTAGATAGGTTTGTAAAGTGTCTTATTACATCAACTTCACTAACCTCTGGAAGCTCAGGAGCCACATCGCTTAAAAATTCAGCTGGTATCGCTTCGCTCGCTTCCACCTTAGGCACATCTGATTTTGGAAGGCTGTACGCAACTCTTCCCTCTGTCGAAACTTCGAAAATAAGCTTATCGTATTTCATTATTCAGCCACCTCCATTACCTGTGCCAACAGGTCTATTTCTGCTTTAGTCCTCTTCTCTGTAACACAAAGAAGAAGTCCGTTTTTCATGTCTTTAAAATCTCTTGAAAGCTCGTATCCGCCAAGTATGTCTTTTTCAAGAAGCTTCTTGTTCACATTTGAAACGTCAACGCCTGTTGTAAGCGCAAACTCCTTGAAGAAAGGTCTCCCTTCGAACATAGGCTTGAACTTTCCAGACTCTGTAAGCTTTTTGTAAGCGTACTGAGCCTTTTCCATACACTGTGTAGCAACCTCTTTAAGTCCCTCTTTACCCATTGTAGTAAGGTAAATTGTAACTATAAGAGAGCAAAGTCCTTGGTTTGAACATATATTTGATGTAGCCTTTTCTCTTCTTATGTGCTGCTCTCTCGCCTGAAGCGTAAGAACAAATCCTCTTTTGCCTTCGACGTCGACAGTCTGCCCAACTATTCTTCCTGGCATTTTTCTTGCATGCTTTGAGTTTGTAGCCAGGAATCCTATATAAGGTCCGCCGAAGTTAAGTGCGCTTCCAAACGACTGGGCATCTCCAACAGCTATGTCTGCTCCCATGTCTGCAGGCTTTTTAAGAAGGCCTAGAGATATAGGGTCCACATAGTCTATGCAAAGAGCCTTTTGCTCATGCGCTATGTCAGCTGCAGCCTGCACATCTTCTATTATTCCGAAGAAGTTAGGGCTTTGAACTATTACACCTGCAGTAGTCTTGTTTACAGCCTCCCTAAGCTTCGCAAGGTCTGTAACTCCGTTGTCCATGTCCACTTCTATGACATCTATTCCCTTTGCCTTCATGTAAGTCTTAAGAAGTTTTATGGTCTCAGGATGTACCGTCTTTGAAACTACTATATTGTCGCTTTTCTTCTTGGCTGCAAGACTCATTATGGCAGCCTCTACGCACGCTGTTCCACCATCATACATTGATGCATTTGAAACATCCATGCCCGTAAGCTCGCATATCATACTCTGGTATTCGAATATCATCTGAAGTGTTCCCTGGCTTATCTCCGGCTGATATGGCGTATATGCAGTGAAAAACTCCTGACGAAGTATAAGGTGGTTTATAAGTGATGGTATGTAGTGGTCATATGCACCAGCACCCATAAAGCATGTTAACTCACTTTTATTCTTTGCTGCAAGCTCGCTCATGTGCTTGGAAAGCTCCATTTCCGAAAGGCCATCAGGAATATCAAGGTCCCTTCCAAGGCGAAGGTCCTCTGGAATATCCGCAAAAAGGTCATTCATAGAGTTCATTCCCATACTTTCGAGCATTGACTTTCTTTCAGCTTCTGTATTTGGAATGTACTTGTTCATATTAGTCCTCCTTGCTGCAGAATGCTTCGTAAGCGCTAGCGTCCATTAGCTTCTCAATCTCAGACTTATCTGACATTTCAACAGCAACAAGCCACTTTCCATATGGGTCTTCATTTATACTTTCTGGAGCATCTTCAAGCTCTTCATTTATTTCAACTATCTTTCCAGCCACAGGCATGTATACGTCTGTAGCCGCCTTAACAGACTCTATTACTCCGTAAGACTCTTCTACACCAAACTCGTCGTCAACTTCTGGAAGCTCTACGTAAACTATATCTCCAAGAGCATGCTGAGCGTAGTCAGTAGCTCCTATGTATGCCTTGTCGCCTTCTACTCTTACCCAGTCATGATGCTCAGTGTAATAAAGACCCTCAACTATTTTACTCATGTTAAATTCCTCCCTGTATTTTCATTTTTTTATTTTATTAGTATTCTTGAGGCCAATAGGGCCTCGAGTATTCCTTTTTACCCCATTTATATATTATTAATCATCTATTTGTAATCTATTTTTTGTAGCTCTTGTTGTAGAATCTCTTCTTAACTACCTCAGCAGGAACTACTTTCTTTCTTATCTGGATTTCTATTTCAGATCCAAGCTCTGCATGTGCAATGTCAACCATTGCAAGTCCAACTAGTCTTCCTGTTGATGGAGACTGGTATCCTGTAGTTACAAAACCAATTTTTTCTCCATTTGAAAGAACGTCGTATCCATGTCTTGGGATTCCTTTTCCTTTAAGTTCAAAGCCAACTATCTTTCTAGTAAGACCGTCTGCCTTTTGCTTCTTAAGTGCGTCTTTTCCTATGAAATCGTCTTCTATGTCCAGCTTTACAAAGAATCCAAGGCCTGCCTCCAGCGGAGATATGTCCTTGTCAAGTTCCTGTCCATATAGAGGAAGAGCAACCTCGAATCTAAGAGTATCCCTACATCCAAGACCAGCAGGCTTTAGTCCCTCGTCTTTTCCAGCTTCCATTATCTTTTCCCATACATCTGCAGCAGAGTCGTTTGAAGTGTATATTTCAAATCCGTCTTCTCCAGTGTATCCAGTTCTTGATATCATGCAGTTTGCTCCTGCTATGTTAACGTCCTTCTTGCAGTAGAAGAACTTGACTTCATCAAGATTGGTGTCTGTAAGCTTTTGAAGTATTTCTTGAGCCTTTGGGCCCTGAAGCGCAATTTCAGCAATGTCGTCTGATATGTTCTTTGTCTCAACGTCGAATCCCTTTGTATTTTCAACCATCCAGCTGTAGTCCTTTTCTACATTGCTTGCATTTATTACAAGAAGGTAGTCGTCATTTGTATATTTGTAAACTAGAAGGTCGTCAACAGTACCTCCGTCAGGATAGCACATGTGAGTGTAAAGAGCCTGGTTGTCCTCAAGTACCTTTACGTCATTTGCAACCAGATTTTGTATAAAATCAGTTGCACCTTTTCCCTTGACTTCAACTTCACCCATGTGTGAAACGTCAAACATTCCCGCATTAGTTCTCACTGCTTCGTGTTCTGCGTTTATTCCCTCATACTGGACTGGAAGAGCCCATCCACAGAATTCAATCATCTTACCACCATATTTTTTGTGAAGCTCATACATAGGTGTCTTTTTTACATTTTCCACTAACAACATCCTCCTCTCAATACTGAAAGCATCTTTCACAATACCTTCTTACCCACTGTATTTCTTTATTATGCATTTGAATTGAATATTAATTTAAGCGTTTACATATCTACCCAAATTGATTTATATTTACTCTGATAATCAATTTAGTGTCCAAATACGCAAAAAAGGATATGATGACAATAAACTCGTGCGCCATCATACCCTCTGTGTTTTCACCTTGGATGAAGGGGGTTTCCCAAATCCGCCGGTGCCGAATTATGTACGGTTTTTCCAGAGTTCCATCCAGCAGCAATTCTTTTGCCTGAGAGTTTCTATCACACATTGGCGTTTTGTGATATTGCCCCGTCGGCCACCTTTTAGTCAGGTGTCTCTCACTGCCTTCATATGGTTTGTATTTGTTTAACGTAATGATATCTTACACTCAAACACATTTCAACAAAAGATATTAATTTAACTAAATTTTCTGAACTTTAATTTCAATTGCTGAAATCCTTGTAGCTGGCATATTCTAACGTATTTTGTATATTTCCAGTACACATACCGCTATGCTTTTTCCATTTTTATGATAATAAAATTTTATCCTTACTAATTAAATAGAATGCTTTTTAATCAAATCTTGTTATTAACAATACAATTGTATATTTTCTATCCATAAAAGCATATATATTCATAGCATTTGTTGCATTGATCCTTTTTTTGCTTGTATACAGCTATTTTTGTTATTACTTCACATTTTCTATTATGCGCATAAAAGCCTCCGGAAAATTTCCGGAGGCTTTTATGTACACAATTTTCGTTATATCTTTTTCGCCTTATTCCAGCACTCTCTTTGCTCCTCTGTATGCTTTGCTGTAATGCCCAGTGTCCATCGGATCTATTAAAACCATTCCGTCATATGAAGATGCATGTATGAAATTTCCATCACCTATATATATGCCAGAATGATTTATATCGCTGCTTCCTGCAGTGGCAAAGAAAACAATATCCCCAGCAACGAGCTCGCCCTTTGAAACCGAAGTTCCCACAGAATACTGTGCCCTTGAATTATGAGGAAGTTCCTTTCCATAAGCCTGTTTATATATGTATTTCACATATCCCGAGCAATCGAATGAATTCGGGCCCTCTGCTCCTCTTGAATACCCGGCCCCTATCTTTGAAGTTGCAAGCCTAAGCATGTTGGAGCTCCTGCTTCCGCCCCTGCTTACAGCCGAAGAATGCTTTTCTACCAATATTACGCTTGAATAGACAAACCCTTCCGCACCATTTTCAAGCCTTATTCTAGTCCAATCATCGTACTCTTCAATTATTTGTACTTTGTCACCTTTGTCCAAATCTCCTGCTGAAGGGGCCACAAGGCTCGCTCCCTCTCTCATGCTGACGTCTTTACGGTTTATTACCCCAGTTTTTAATTCCTCTTTTATATTTGCATAATCAGAGTGAATCCACCCATCTCTTCCATTATCCAGCTTTATTTCTATCCATTCTCCATCACGAGACACAAACGGAAAGCTTTGGTCCTTTCCTGCCTTATATATTATGCTTGAATCTAAGCTCGCACCCAATCTTACATTCAGCGTCTGTGCATCCACTTCTACAACTTTATTTCCAGCTGCAAATACAGCCCCCATTCCCAAACTCAAAGTAATAAGAGAAATCGATAGTCCAGTAAATATCTTTTTTATCATATAATGCAACTCTCCCACAATTTATTTTCTCATAAAAATCATAGAGAATATGTAGCATGTCTATTTAAAAGACACTTAAAGAAATTATACTCGAATAATTAAGCCCTGTCAAATTTCATCTTTCTGAAAATTCTGTAAAGTCAACAGACCTGCAGTCCACCGGACTGCAGGTCTGTTGAGAAAGGAAAATAGTATCGACAGTGTGGGACTGCCAACATTTTATTTATTACCCATAAACGCGTATATAAATCTGTATTTTTAATTATACATTTCATAATAACTTCAAATAGTCTGTAAAAAAATCTCCCTATGCATTAAAATGTTAAATGTACCATATAATGCGCAACAAGTATCCAATCGCATTTATACTACTTTCATTACAACTGGTGTGTTTGGCCGCTCTCATCCAAATAAATACTATTAATACGAGGTGTGATTTATGAATATAGGAAAAACAGTCCTAGTTACAGGGGGCTCGAAAGGTATAGGAAAATCCATTGCAGAAATTTTTGCATACAAAGGATATAGAGTTGTTGTCAACTACAACAGTTCAGCTGCAGATGCAAAAGATCTTGTGGAAAATCTTAAATCCTGCGGAATGTCCGCTGAATCATTCAAGGCCGATGTCTCAAATAGGACTGAAGTAGACAGCATGGTTGATTTTTGCATAGAAAAGTTCGGCTCGATAGACGTTCTTATAAACAATGCAGGCATATCTGATTCAAGTCTTTTCACCGACATAACAGAAGACGAATGGGACAGCATGATGAATGTGAATTTGAAGGGAGTTTTCAACTGCACTCAAAGCGCACTTAGATACATGCTACCGGTTAAAAAAGGCAAGGTCATAAATATATCTTCAATGTGGGGGCTTGTGGGGGGCTCCTGTGAAGTCCATTATTCTGCCGCAAAGGCCGGGGTCATAGGGCTTACAAAAGCTCTTGCAAAAGAGCTGGGACCTTCAAATATTCAGGTAAACTGCATAGCCCCGGGAGTGATACAAACCGACATGCTCTCGGATTACAGCGAGAGTGACATACAAAGTCTAATATATGAAACCCCTTTGATGAGAATAGGAAAACCTCAAAACATAGCTCACAGCGCACTCTTCCTATCCAGTGACGAGTCAGACTTCATAACCGGACAAGTCCTGAGCGTAAATGGAGGATTTGTCATATGACAAATCCTCATAAAAACAGCTTTCTCCTATAAATACACTTCATTAAACCATCATTTGAAATACGGCTCTATTATAACCATCTTTACAGGATCGCTATATTTTTCTATCCTGTCTTCGCTCCTTTGATATATATATATGCTTTGAACTCCAGGTATGTCTATTTCAAAGTCCACCCTCTCGCCTCTTCTAACCCGAATTTCCTTTATGAGCGTTTCCCTAGCATAATTCTCATAAAACTTGAAAAGCACCTCGTCTGCATTAGTGTCGTTTTCCAGATGTATTGACCCTCCAAACTTTTGATATGCGCCATAGGGCCTCACTATTGCCGCGTAGTTTATATATCCTACCGAATCACTGCCGCTGTCCCCAAAATCCTTTCTGAAAACTATGCCGTACTCTCCTTTTTCTCCATTTATATTCAGTATATCTTCGTCAGTAGTATATTCCGAATTAAACCTGTCTTCATATTCATATACATTGACACCTATCCCTTTGTTCTTTTCTCCAAGTTCTATTGTCTTTTCATCTTCATTCCAAAAAACAGCAGTCCCCAGCAGTTCAGCCAAAAATCTCACAGGCAGGTATGCCCTTCCTTCGTATACTATAGGAGATATAACTTTCCCAAAATCTTGGCCCTCTATTACAATTCCTATATCCTCACTTACTTTAGGTACTGTCTCCATATCCCAGTTCAACTCAGATACAACGTCTATGTCCGCGCTTATTCCAGGCGATGTCTTTTCCTCCTGAGCAGATGAAATAAACCCCATAATGCCAAAACAAATCAGCGTAATCAGTATAGCTTTCTTAATATCCATATGCATCACCCCGCAAATATACATTTGTTTAATTATACCCATATTAAA
Source organism: Peptoclostridium litorale DSM 5388 (assembly GCF_900141635.1). Taxonomy (GTDB): domain Bacteria; phylum Bacillota; class Clostridia; order Peptostreptococcales; family Peptostreptococcaceae; genus Peptoclostridium; species Peptoclostridium litorale. The sequence goes on from NZ_FSRH01000012.1 coordinate 47,249, forward strand.
CAAATGTATTAACAATGCGCGGAAAGTAGGTTTAAATAATTTATACCTGATTATTATGAATTTGCACAAATCAAACTCCTGAAAACATACGCAGTATAATGTATAATATCATATAGGGTATATTTTGAATCACATGTATTATATCTGATATTTTGTCGTCCCAATTGCGCTTGAAATCTGATATCATTTACATGTGGCAGCTTTATTTTATTAAGTAGCCAAGTAAACTCTTGATTTTAATAACGAGGTAAGCAGGCTCTTAATATGTTCAAAAAGGAGAGTTTTTATGGAAAATAAGGATATAATATTTGCACTTGACATAGGCACCAGATCCATAATAGGTATTGTCTGCACCCAGGAGGATGAGAAGCTTAAAATAGTAGCAAGTGAAATCATAGAGCATGAAAAAAGAACCATGTATGACGGCCAGATACACGATATAGACGGGGTCGCAAAAATAGTATCTAAGGTAAAGTATTCGCTAGAATCCCAAATAGGTTTCCAGCTTAAGAGAGTTGCAATAGCCGCAGCCGGAAGAGCGCTCAAAACCGCTAGCGGAAGCGCTCAAATGGATGTGGACTTCACTAGCGAAGTTGACAAGACATCTGTTGAAAGCATTGAGCTTGAGGCCATTCAAAATGCCCAGTCACTTCTGGGTGAAACCCTTGAAAAGCAGGGAGCCAAATACTACTGCGTGGGCCATTCCGTAAGCGCATACTACCTTGACGGAAATTACATCGAATCGCTCATAGGACACCGAGGGGAGCAAATATCTGTTGAAATACTTGCCACATTCCTTCCGAACATAGTAGTCGACAGCCTGTACAGCGTAATGGACAGGGTCGGGCTTGAAGTCGAAAGCCTCACGCTCGAGCCTATCGCTGCAATAAACATAGCAATAAAGAAGAACATGAGGCTTTTGAATCTTGCAATGGTGGACATAGGCGCAGGAACATGCGATATAGCGGTTACAAACAACGGCACAATAAGTGCCTATGCAATGGTTCCCGGAGCCGGTGACAAAATAACCGAAGCCATATCCCACAAATATCTTCTCGACTTTGACACTGCCGAAATTGTAAAAAGACAGCTTTCAAGCCCTGGCAACATAACTTTTTCAGACATAGTCGGCATAGAAACTGTAATAAGTGCTCAGGAGATGGTGTCTTCAATTGAAGATTCCATACGTGACATGGGCGTTCAAATAGCCCAGGAAATACTAAAATATAATACAAAGCCCCCAGGCGCCGTATTCCTTGTAGGAGGAGCTAGTCAGATACCGCTGCTTCCGCAGGTCATAGCAGATGAACTCGGAATACCCCTGCAAAGGGTTGCCTTGAGGGATTCTTCCATAGCAAACGAATTCGAAGGCATAGAAGACAGGCTACGTGGGCCGGATTCCATAACGCCTCTTGGAATAGCACTTGAACATTCAATAAATGCAAAAAAGAATTTCATAGAGATAGTGTTCAATGAAAAATCCATAAGGATGTTCAACTCGAAAGTGCTTACCGTATCAGACGCCCTTGTCATGTCAGGATTCAACCCGAGAAACCTAATACCTCAAAGTGGGGACGAGTTTGTGTATTCACTGAATGGATCTGAAAGGCACCTAAAGGGCCTTCCTGGAATGCCTGCCCAAATAGTATTGAATGGGAAAGACTCAAGCCTTACTGATGTTCTTTCCGACGGAGACAAAATAACTGTATTGAGCGCTCAAAAAGGCGATCAGAGAAAGCCCTCTCTGTATGAATGTCTAAAGCTTGAATGGTATGATGATGTGGCGATAGCAAAATCATCTATAGGCGTAAACGGTATTGATGCGACATCGGACTCTACCCTTTCATCCGGAGACAGCATAACCATAAAGCCCACGGGCGAATATATCTCTAATGCAGCCCCTGCAAATACAGCATATGATGAATTTTCAGATCCTGCTTACAGCACGGATGAGCTGGATTTCGACTTTGATTATGAAAGTTCAGATGAATATGAAAATGATGATGAATTTGAAAGCTTAAGCCCACCCGCTTCACATGAAAATTCCGTCAAAATACAAAAATTCATGTCTGTGGTTGTGAACGGTGAAAGAGTCGATATATCACATTCAAAGGAAAAGTTCATACTTACCGATATATTCGAATATATCGATTTCGACATATCAAAGCCCCAGGGATTTTTAACAATGTCGGTAAACGGGACAAGGGAAAGCTTCAATTACAAGCTTAAAACTGGCGATGTAATTGAAATTTCATGGAAATGATTATATACTCCCTGTACTATTTTCAAATATAAAACAGCCTGGAAATGCTCAGCTAAATCTGAGCATTTCCAGGCCTTTTTTAATTGCATCACCTTTTTGACAGGAATTCATAAAAACTTTCAGCAATATCCTGTGCAAAATCATATATTAGCGATCCCGAAAAAATGAATTCATCATTGAGCGACAAATACTCTCCATATCTGCTTAAAAGCTTTGAATCCACATCTATCCTGACATCCATGTCGTAGTTTGAAACCACGAGCTGACCTGAATCTGAAACAAAAAATATCGAATCCAGGTCATTGCTTATTAAATACTCTCCCGCTGCGACATGGCTGTTGTCAGGCTTGAACTGGGTGAGCATCACACCCTTTTCAAACGGACTTTTAAGGCAGTGGCTCATATCCTCAATGAATTGTCTCTTGAAATTCTCAATATCGTCTATGATATATATTCCTATATATTCGTCCCTTTTTATTTCATCAAGGACGTCAAGGCAGTCCACTTGCGACACTTTGCCAATCTTTATAGACCTGACGCAATATCCCTCTTTTGATGTGTCAGTTGAAAAACCAATATTGGCTGTAAAATATGCGTTCCTGTCCTCATAAATACAGCTGCATATATAATTGCCCGTTTTAAGTTTTCTAACTGAATTCTTGAGCAGTGTTCCATTTGCATAAGTTATTTTCATATTTTTCAATTCGGGATTTAAGGAATACTGCCCTAAAGCCTCCCTGTCCCTTGCTATGAATCTCATAGCCATGTAATTTATAAATTCCACATCACTTTCAATTTTTTTGCACAGCTTGAAAAACAGGCTCTTTTTATCTACAGGATCAGTTTCCATTTCCAGTATGAAGTCATATTCGTCCTTGTTTTCCGGAAGTGGTTTTCCATATCTTATGTTCTTGCCGGCATATTCCTTCACAAGGAAAACGGCCTCCTCCTTTGATATATACATCCGGTCTGAACCAAGGCCTCCCATAAGTCTTTCCTCTTCATTAAAAAGTCTCTTGTCATCCCCGTTGTATATTCCCATATAGTCTGCAAGCCCAAGCCCTTCGCAGTCTAAAAGGAAGTACTGGTCCAGTTTTTTATTTTTATTTTTCCAAGACATTCTAAGCCCCATGCTACCCATGAGCCTTGAATTGGTAATCTTTGCATATAAAAATTCCATATGTCACCTTCTCTAAAGTCTTTTTGAAATTTAATCTCAACACGTCTAGCAAACTAAATTATTTAATACCATAAGTAAATGCTTTTAAACTCATAAATCCATATCCCTTTTACTTTTTATTCACGCTATCTGTAATATCTAACTACTAATTATATAACTCTGTCCATAATTTTTCAAACTCATTTCAACAATTCGTTCCACAAAAACACATTTATGAGTGTACAATTAAAATTCAAAACCACCGTCATGTATTTTGACAACTGACAAAACCTCATATATTCTCTATAATAGACATAATAACTGTTTAAATGCTTCACTGTTATTGTATAATTAATAATACGTATACATTCAATACTGATTGTATTTTTGCACTGAAAATATATGATGCTAGGAAGGTGTTGTTATTGGGAAATATTGCAGCTTTTTTCGACATAGATGGTACTCTCCACAGGGACTCGCTGATGATAGAACATTTTAAAAAACTTATTAAATTCGAGGTCATAGACGAGAAATACTGGTACGACCAGCTCAAGCACACTCACGAAAAGTGGGTGAAAAGAAAAGGGGAATATGACAGCTATCTCCTCGAGGCAGCCCAGATATATATAGATTCGCTAAAGGGAGTTAAAAAAGAAATAATAGACTATACAAGCGACAGGGTTATAAACCTCAAGTTCGATAAAGTCTACAGATACACAAGGGCCATGATAAAGTGGCATGTGGATATGGGCCACACTGTGATATTCATATCCGGGAGCCCTGATTTTCTGGTTGAAAAAATGTCCAGGATGTATGATGCCACGGACTATATAGGAACAAAATATATATTTGAAGACGGCGTGTTCAGCGGCAAAATAGTGCCTATGTGGGAATCAAAGGACAAGAATGTGGCCATAGGGGAATTCATAGAAAAATATGACATAGACCTTTCGCAGTGCTATGCATACGGCGATACAAACGGTGACCTTTCAATGCTTAAAAAGGTAAAGCATCCCGTAGCCATAAATCCTACTCATGAACTCATATATAAAATCAAAAGCGAGCCTGAGCTTTCCGAAAAGATAAGCATAATAGTGGAGCGAAAAGATGTTATATACAACTTGAAATCCGATATAGAGACAATAGAGCTTTAGACTGCATCCATATACGGACCCATAACAAATTACAACGTGCAAAAATGATTGAAGTGGCGATATTATTTCCACTTTAATCATTTTGCATATTTAACGCCATTTACACCTGTCTAGTATTCTATTCCCTTCCTCGCTCCTATACCCTTGTCAAATGGATGCTTTATCTTTTTCATCTCCGTAACAAGGTCCGCAATTTCCACAATTTCTTTTGGAACATTTCTCCCAGTCATTATAATTTCCATTTCATAAGGCTTTTGCTCCAGTATCCTCAAAAGATTTGCAATCTGGACAAGCCCGTTTGATATTGCTCCCATTATCTCGTCAAGTATGAGAACATCACAGGCCTTTTCGCTTATTGTTTTTTCTATGAACTCAAGTGCCATGTCGGTCTCTTTTTTTACCTCTTTTATCTCCTCCTCACTCAGAGTCCAAAAAAATCCTCGTTCACTTTGGAATCTGAACACCTGGAATCCATCGATGTCTTTGAGTATATTCATCTCTCCTGTATCTGAAGACTTTAAAAACTGCACCATATACACCTTGAGCCCTCGCCCACATGCTCTGACTCCCTGTCCTACAGAAGCTGTGGTCTTTCCCTTTCCCTCTCCCGTATATATCTGTATAAGTCCTTTTTCAAACATGTATAAGCCCCCTTTAATCTTTATGTGAAATGTATTTTATTTTTGCTTATATGCCCAAATTCATTAGATTTTTTATATTTTAGCCCATATTACCATATCATTAAGCCCATATTCAAGAATTATCCCTCTTTGCCCCGCTTGACTCACTTTCGCAGTGGTATTATAATTTCCAAATGGGTATTTAAAATAAATATGCCATAGTTTTTAAAACACTTGAGATATTCTCTGCATGAATGTATAATCTATTATTAATTGCAAACGAATTTCATTTACCCTTTGGAGGTGTCACATGAAAAAACGTATTTTACTATTACTGACAGTACTATCACTATCATTTCTGATTGCAGGATGCAATGGTTCCTCGCCTGAGAAACCAACAAAACCGGTAATAGCCGTATCCATAGTTCCCGAAAAAGAATTTGTACGTGCGGTGGCTGGCGATCTTGTAGATGTGGTTACAATGATACCGCCAGGAAGCAGCCCTTCAAACTACCAGCCCACTCCGCTTGAAATGGAGTCTTTCAGCAATGCTTCAATATATTTTGCAATTGGAGTCCCCGCAGAGGACGCAAATATACTCAAAAAAGCAAAAGAACTCAATCCACAGCTCAAAATAGTAAGGCTGGATGACGAAGTCGGGAAAATGTACCCTCACAGGTATTTCGAGGATGCTCACTCTCACGAAGATGAATTGACCGAAAAGGGTGGTACTGAAAATAACTATGAAAACCATGATATCGGAATAAAGGATCCTCATATATGGATGTCTCCCAAAAGAGTCATGGTTATGGTCGATACAATAGCAAGCGAGCTTTCAAAAATGGACAGTGAAAACAGTGAGACATATATTTCAAATGCAAAGTCATACAAGGAGAAGCTGTCTAGTCTTGACCTGAAAATAAAGCAGACCCTTGAAGGGCTCCCAAATAAATCATTTATAATATATCACCCATCCCTCGGCTATTTCGCAGACGATTACGGCCTTGAAATGGTAAGCGTTGAAAGCAGTGGAAAAAGTGCAAGCGCAAAGGAGCTGGAGTACATAATCGACTTTGCAAGAGAAAAAAACATAAAGGTCGTATTCTACCAGTCTGAAATCGACAGTAGTCAGTCAAGAACGCTTGCAAATGAAATAGAAGGCAAAACCACTGAAATTTCAACACTTTCGGGAAACTACATTGAAAACATGGAGAAAATAGCCAGCACTTTCAAGGAGGTCCTCCAGTGAAAAATGAAGACTATATACTTGAAATAAAAGACCTTACCGTCTGCTACTCAGGCCACTGCGCCCTGCAGTCTGTAAATCTGGACGTACGAAAAGATGAGTTTCTCGGAATAATTGGGCCCAACGGAGGGGGCAAGAGTACTCTTTTAAAGGCCATATGCGGACTCATCAGGCCATCAAGCGGCACTGTAAAACTCAACAGCTCCCGCCCAATAGGCTATGTACCCCAGTTTTCATCCTTCAGCAAGGACTTTCCCATAAGCGTCATTGAAGTCGTTTTGACTGGAATGCTTGGAGGCAGGGCAAGAGCTTTTCACAGATACTCAAGCTCAGATATATACAAGGCCCAAAAAACACTCTCCCTTTTAGGCATTCTGGATCTTGAAAAAAGGCAGATAGGCACGCTTTCAGGGGGACAGCTACAGAAGGTTCTCATAGCAAGGGCTCTTGTTTCGAATCCCGAAGTACTCCTTCTGGATGAGCCTACGGCAAGCGTCGATTCGACTTCAAAGTCGAATATATATGAGTTTTTAAGCCACCTTAGCAAAGATATGGCCGTTATAATTGTAAGCCACGACATAGGTACAATATCCTCATATGTTCACAGCATAGCCTGTCTCAACAAAAAGCTATACTATCATGGCGAAGATGAAATAGATTTGAGCATGAGCATTGAAAAAACATACGGCTGCCCTATAGACATGATAGCTCATGGCTTCCCTCACAGGGTCTTAAGTCCGCATTTAAATCACAACGCCCTAAAGGAGGATGGTAAAGATGTTTGATGCACTTGGATACTCTTTTGTTCAAAACGCCATAATGGGAGCCATTCTTTCAAGCATAGTGTGCGGAATAATAGGTACAATAATAGTGCAAAAGCGTCTCGTTATGCTGAGTGGTGGCATAGCCCACGCTTCGTTTGGAGGTATAGGACTTGGCTATCTCATGGGCATTGAGCCCATAATACCGGGGCTATTGTTCGCCGTGGCTTCTGCACTTGCAGTTTCAGGAATGCGGAGAAGCACCGGAACCAATTCAGATGCGCTTACAGGAATGTTCTGGTCAAGCGGCATGGCCCTTGGGATACTCTTTATAGCCGTAACTCCGGGATATCCTCCCGATATGACATCATACCTTTTCGGAGATATACTTACCATTTCAAGGTCTAATGTAACGCTTATGGCGGCGCTTGTCATTATAGTGACTGCATCTGTGTTTTCATTTTTCAGTTACTGGAAGTCATTCCTGTTTGACGATGAATTTTCAGCAGTGATGGGAATGAACGTGAGGTTTTTCGAGAATGCACTTTTCATACTCGTGGCCATGTCAGTAGTGGCTCTAATAAAAGTTGTTGGAATAATACTCGTAATAGCACTGCTTACAATACCTCCGTCAATAGCCGCTCTTTATACATATAATCTTAAGGCCATAATGGTCACTTCAATACTTATAGGCTGCATAGCATGCCTTTTAGGACTTTATGTCTCATACATGATAGGAATTCCTTCAGGTGCTGTGATAGTTCTCTTTTCATCTTTTTCATATTTTGTATGTGCATTCACAAGACGAAAGGCAGCATAAAAGCCGAGCTTTACAAAGCTCGGCTTTACACTTTTGAATATTCTTGTTTATTTGAAATATGCAACTCCTGATTCAAATATCTTCTGGTCCTTCTCACCCGGAGTGTTCTTGCATATGTTCTTTCCGATTCTTTCTGAATGGGCCATCTTTCCAAGAATCCTTCCGTCAGGGCTTGTTATCCCCTCTATTGCATGGACCGATCCGTTAGGGTTGAATCTTATGTCATAGCTTGGATTTCCTTCGAAGTCAACATACTGAGTTGCCACCTGTCCGTTTTCAAATAGCTTTGCAGCAATTTCATCGCTGGCAAAGAACCTTCCCTCGCCGTGCGATACAGGCACAGTATGCATGCTTTCCGGCTCTGAAAGCGAAAGCCAAGGAGACTTGTTTGAAACCACTTTTGTCATTACAGCTTTTGCTACGTGTCTTCCTATAGTGTTGTAGGTAAGTGTAGGCGAGGACTCGTCTATATCCCTTATCTCGCCGTAAGGCAGAAGGCCTATCTTCACAAGAGCTTGGAATCCATTGCATATTCCCAGCATAAGCCCGTCCCTGTTGTTTAGAAGATCCATTACAGCCTCTTTTACAGCCGGGTTTCTAAATACAGTCGCTATGAACTTTCCTGAACCTTCAGGTTCGTCTCCCGCACTGAAACCTCCAGGTATCATTATTATCTGCGACTGCTTTATAAGCCTTACCATGTTGTTTATTGACTCTTCCACATCGCTTGGCTTAAGGTTTTTAAATACCATTATCTCGCCCTTCGCTCCAGCCTTTTCAAAAGCCCTTAAAGAGTCGTACTCGCAGTTTGTTCCCGGGAACGCCGGAATGAACACCTTCGGCTTTGCAATTGATATCTTAGGTGCTATGGCCGAACCGCCCGTATATATTCTGCTTTCAGGTTTTCCCTGTATTTCTTTTGTATATGAAGGGAATATGTCTTCAAGAGGCTCTTCCCAGTCTGAGTAAAGCTCGCTTATCTCAAGAGTCTCTCCCAGCGCCTTTATGACCGGCTCAAAGATAGTGCTTCCCACTACAGCATAGTCCACTCCCGAAAGCATTCCTTCTATGTCAGCTGAAGAGTCAACTTCCATGAGTATTGCTCCGTAAGAAGGTGCAAACAGATCTTTTTCTGAAATTCCTTCAAGGCTTGCCCCTACTCTGTTTCCAAAGCCCATTTTTGAAACGGCCTCTGCCATTCCTCCAAGGCCGAGTGCATATGACGAGTATACCTGTCCTGATTTTGCAAATTCAGCCACCTTTTCAAAACATCTGCCAAGCCCTTCAAAATCAAAAGTCTTGTCGCCATTTACAGGAGGCTTCACAAGCACAAGTTCATTTCCGCCGTTTTTGAATTCATTTGAAACGACTTTATCTGGCCTCACTATCCCCACAGAGAACGAAACAAGCGTCGGTGGAACATCTATATCATTGAATGTTCCAGACATGCTGTCCTTTCCGCCTATTGCAGGTATTCCAAGCCCCTTTTGAGCTGCATACGCCCCAAGCAGAGCTCCAAAAGGCTTGCCCCATCTTGAAGGCTCGTCCCTTAGCTTTTCAAAGTACTCCTGAAGCGTAAGCCTTACATTCTTGTAGTCAACACCTATCGCTGCAAGCTTTGCAACCGAGTCAATAACGGCGTACATTGCACCGTGGAAAGGACTCCACTTTCCTATTTGAGGGTTGTATCCATAGCTCATTGCAGTAGCAGTGTTTACATTGCCCGAAAGCGCTGGTATCTTTGCAACCATTGCCTGTGAAGGCGTAGCCTGGTGCTTTCCTCCAAAAGGAAGTATAACGCTTCCAGTTCCTATAGTGCTGTCGAATCTTTCCACAAGCCCCTTTTGGGAGCAAATGTTAAGATCCTTTAGATTTTTAACCCACGTGCTCTTTAGGTCTTTTCCAGATGCAGCTTCTTTTGCCCTTTCTTCAAAATAGTCTGCACTTGATGGCGCCTTTACATGGATTTTTGTGTTTTGAGTCACTCCGTTTGTGTCAAGGAACTCCCTTGACAGGTCCACTATATAGTCGCCATTCCAGCTCATTCTAAGCCTTTTTGTGTCCGTGACAGTTGCAACTGCTACAGCCTCTAGGTTCTCAGTATTGGAAAGCTCTATGAATCTGTCTGCATCGCCCTTGTCTACAACTACTGCCATTCTCTCCTGTGACTCTGATATTGCAAGCTCCGTCCCGTCAAGCCCCTCGTATTTTTTAGGCACCTTGTCAAGGTCTACCTCAAGTCCGTCTGTAAGCTCGCCTATCGCAACAGAAACTCCTCCTGCACCAAAGTCATTACACCTTTTTATCATCTTTGCAACAGTAGGGTTTCTAAACAACCTTTGTATCTTTCTCTCCGTAGGCGCATTACCCTTTTGAACCTCTGCGCCACAGCTTGTAAGAGATTCCTCGGTGTGTTCCTTTGAAGATCCAGTGGCCCCTCCACATCCGTCTCTTCCCGTTCTTCCTCCAACAAGTACTACAACATCTGAAGGCACAGGAATGTCTCTTATTACATTTTCTCTTGGCGCTGCAGCTATAACAGCGCCCACTTCCATTCTCTTTGCGACAAAGTCCTCGTCATAAACCTCTGATACAAGTCCTGTAGCTATTCCTATCTGATTTCCATAAGAACTATATCCGTGAGCCGCCTCAGTGGTGATCTTTCTTTGAGGAAGCTTTCCTTCAAGAGTGTCCTCTATAGGAGTTCTCGGATCTGCGCTTCCTGTAACCCTCATTGCCTGGTATACGTATGATCTTCCTGAAAGCGGGTCTCTTATGGCTCCTCCAAGACATGTTGCCGCTCCACCAAAAGGCTCTATCTCTGTTGGATGGTTGTGAGTCTCATTTTTGAACATTACAAGCCATTTTTGAGTCTGCCCGTCAATATCGACGTCAACCTCTATGCTAGCTGCGTTTATCTCCTCGGAAACCTCAAGGTCTTCAAGTGTTCCTCTTTTTCTCATCTCTTTCATTGCAAGAGTTGCAATATCCATAAAGCATACGTCTTTTTTGTCTATCCTGTCTCCATATACGTATTTTCTGCTCTCCATGTAATCGCTGTGAGCTTTTTTAAGAGCATCTGTATAAGGACTCTCATCTATGTCAACATCTGTGATGTTAGTTGCAAAAGTGGTATGTCTGCAGTGATCTGACCAGTATGTGTCTATCACCTTTATTTCAGTTATCGTAGGATTTCTCTTTTCAGTATCCCTGAAATATCCCTGGCAGAATTTAAGGTCTTCAAAGTTCATCGCAAGGCCCCTGCTGTCCATAAAGCTTTTAAGACCCGTATCGTCAAGCTCATTGAATCCATTTAGTATTTCAACCTTTTCAGGCTTTTCATACTCCAGTTCAAGTGAATCCGGCTTTGAAAGCTTGGCCTCCCTTGAATCCACAGGGTTTATGCAGTACGCCTTTATATTTTCAAATTCATCCTCGCTAAGTTCTCCGCTGAGCACATATACCCTTGCTGCGGAGACAACGGGTCTTGCCTCCTGAGTAAGTATTTGAATACACTGCGATGCAGAATCAGCCCTTTGGTCGTACTGTCCCGGAAGGTATTCAACAGAAAATGCCCTTTCACCTTGCTCAAGGCTCATCTCTTCGTCATATACATAGTCTACTGGCGGTTCTGAAAATATTGTAGCCTTTGAAGCTTCATATACTTCATCTGAAATCCCCTCAATGTCATATCTGTTTATAATCCTGATTCTTTTAAGACCATTTATTCCAAGATGCTCTACTATGTCAGACATAAGCCCCTGGGCCTGAACGTCAAACCCCTCTTTTTTCTCCACAAATATTCTCTTTACATTTTGTCCCATTTCAAATGCTCCTTTGTAAGTATACTTGTATTAAAATGATATACTATCTGCCTATTATCTTGCCTATGTCGCTTCTGTATTGAGCTCCCTCAAACTGTATCTTTCTTACATTTTCATAAGCCTTGTTTCTGGCTTCTTCTATGCTCTCGCCATACGCCGTAACCCCAAGAACTCTTCCTCCGTTTGTGAGGACTTTGCCATCTTCAAGCCTTGTTCCCGCATGGAATACCATTACGTCACTGTCCACTTTATCAAACCCTGTTATTTCCTTGCCCTTTTCATACATTCCAGGGTATCCCTTTGAAGCCATCCCAACACATACTGTTTTCTTGTCGCTCCACTTTATCTCCTGCTGGTCGAGTCTTCCTTCGATTATGCTCTCTATTATGTCTACAAGGTCAGTCTCAAGCCTTGTAAGTACAGATTGTGTTTCAGGGTCTCCAAACCTCACGTTGAACTCGAGAACCTTAGGTCCCTCACTTCCTATCATAAGTCCCACAAACAGTATTCCCTTGAAGTTCATCCCTTCATTTTTGAATCCATCTATTATAGGGGTGAGTATTTCCCTTTCAACCCTGTTTGAAAGCTCTTCATCATATATCATGCTTGGCGAATAGCTTCCCATTCCCCCGGTGTTTGGTCCCATGTCATCATCAAATATCTTCTTGTAGTCCTGTGCGCTTGTCATAGGAACTATGGTTTTTCCGTCTACAAAGCAAAGTATCGAAGCCTCTATACCTGAAAGGAACTCTTCTATTACAACTTTCTTTCCCGATTCTCCAAATACCTTTGAAAGCATTATGTTTTCAAGGTCTTTTACGGCTTCCACTCTTTCAGTTTCTATTAGTACGCCTTTTCCTGCCGCAAGCCCGTCGGCCTTTATCACTATAGGATAGCCGAACTTATCTACATTTTTAACGGCCTCGTCAAAATCTGTATACTCTTCGTATTTGCCTGTAGGTATGTTGTTTCTTATCATGAACTCCTTCGAAAAAGCCTTGCTCCCCTCAAGCCTTGAACACATCTTGTCGGGTCCGAATATCTTAAGTCCTTCTGCTTCGAACATGTCAGTTATACCCATTACAAGAGCTACCTCAGGTCCCACGATTGTAAGGTCTATTCCTTTTTCCTTTGCAAAACCCAAAAGGCCTTCTACGTCATCAGCAGATATGTCCACATTTTGGGCAATCTCCGCCGTTCCCGCATTGCCAGGTGCGCAGTATATGCTGCTTACCCTTTGACTTTTACAAAGCTTCCACACTATTGCATGTTCTCTTCCGCCGCTTCCTACTACAAGAATTTTCATGATGCACCTCCTAGTGTTTGAAATGTCTTATTCCACTGAATACCATTGCTATTGAAAGCTCGTCGCAAGCATCTATTGAGTCCTGATCTTTTACCGACCCTCCCGGCTGTATTATGGCCTTTATTCCATATTCAGCCGCAAATCTTACGCAGTCGTCAAATGGGAAGAATGCGTCAGATGCAAGTACCGCACCTTCAAAATCCTTCTCTTTATTATTTCCTATTGCATTTTCAAGGGCCCATATCCTTGAAGTCTGTCCAGGTCCAAGCGCAATTGTCATTCCGTCCTTGACTATGGCTATTGCATTTGACTTCATATGCTTCACTATTTTCATTCCAAATACCATGTCGTCTATTTGAGCTTTTGTAGGCACTGTTTGTGTAACCGTTTTGAAGTCTTCATAAAGCTTTTCGTCCTTGTCCTGAGCCAGAAGCTTTCCATCAAGGTATTTAAAGTCGTATCCTCTCGTCTTTGGACTTAGATCCTTAAGCTTTAGTATCCTGAGGTTTTTCTTAGCTTTTAGCACTTCAAGCGCCTCGTCTGTAAAGTCGTATGCCGCTATTATTTCAAAGAATATTTCACTTAAAAGCTCTGCGGTATTAAGGTCTACAGTTGAATTTATTCCAATTATTCCACCGAATATGGAAGTCTTGTCTGCCTCATATGCCTTTTTGAATGACTCGAATGAATCTTTGCCTATTCCAACTCCGCATGGGTTTGCATGCTTTATTGCTACAGACGCAATGTTTTCGCCGCCCTCGAATTCTCTTAGTATCTCAAGCGCCGCATTAAGGTCGTTTATATTGTTGAATGAAAGCTGCTTTCCGTGAAGCTGCTCAAAATCCAGTTTTGTATCAAGCACGAAGTTCTCCTTGTACAGGCTTCCCTTTTGGTGTGGGTTTTCGCCGTATCTAAGCTCTTCTTCCTTCTCAAATGTAAGGTTTAGGTATTTTGGGTGTCTGTCTCCCACAAGCTCCATGAAATAGTTTGATATTATAGAGTCGTAGTGAGCTGTAAGCGAAAATGCCTTGTATGAAAGGTTCAGTCTTTCCTCTTGAGAAAGCTCCCCTTCTTTTAAACTCTCTATTATAAGTCCGTAGTCAGACGGGTCTGTAACTATTATGACGTCCCTGTAGTTTTTTGCCGCAGACCTTATCATGCTAGGACCGCCGATATCTATGTTTTCTATCATGTCTTCCATGCCAGCCCCCGACTTCAGGCAGCCTTCGAAATTGTAAAGATTGACTACGACCATGTCTATTGACTTTATCTCCAGCTTTTCCACAGTTTCAACATGTTCCTTTATGTCTCTTCTATACAGTATCCCTCCGTGAACATAAGGGTTTAGAGTTTTAACCCTGCCGTCCAGTATCTCCGGAAATCCCGTAAGCTGGTCTATTTGAATGGCATTCACTCCCGCTTCACTAAGCATTTTGTGAGTATTGCCTGTTGATATTATTTCGTACCCTAGTTTTTCTAGCTCTTTCCCGAATTCAACTATCCCCGTCTTGTCTGTAACACTTATAAGCGCTCTCTTATTTGCCATTTGTGTGTACTCTCCTTCCGACTATCTTAAGTTTTCCATCGCAATAAAGCTTTACCGCATCTACTATTAGTTCATGTTCTATTTCAAGTACTCTTTTTTGGAGTGAATCTGCATTGTCTTCATCGTATACGGGAACCGCTCTTTGAAGTATTATAGGCCCCCCATCGGGCTCTTCGTTTACAAAGTGGACAGTGGCCCCGCTTAATTTCACTCCGTATTCTATTGCCTTTTGATGTACTATTTTACCATAGTATCCCTTGCCGCAAAAGGATGGTATTAGCGAAGGGTGTATGTTTATTATCTTGTTTTCAAATCTTTTTATGAAATCCGGGCTGAGTATTTTAAGGTACCCAGCGAGAACTACAAGGTCTATGTCTTCGCCTTCAATTATATCTATTACCCTTTTTTCGTCTTTTTCGAATACTGCATTTATGCTTGCATCTTTTGCCCTCTGCAGGCCGTAGGCTTCTTCCCTGTTTGATATTACAATCTTTATACGACCGTTTATATGTCCGTTTTCACATGCATCGATTACAGCCTGGAGGTTGCTTCCTGAACCCGAAACGAGTACAGCTATGTTTACCATAGCTCAACACCCTTTCCTCCAGATGTTATCTCGCCTATTACATATGCCTTTTCACCGGCCTGCTGCACTGTATTTACAATATCCTGCGCAACTTTATTGTCAACCACAAGCACAAGCCCTATTCCCATGTTGAAGCTTCTGTAAAGCTCCTCTTCCTCAACCATGTCAAGTCCCTGTATTACAGTGAATATGTCTGGCATATCCCATGAGTCCTTTTTAATCTTTGCACAGCATCCGTCCGGAAGCACTCTTGGAACGTTTTCCACAAGTCCTCCTCCTGTTATGTGAGCTATGGCCTTTATTTCATATTTTTCAAGAAGGCTTTTCACTGCCTTTACATATATCTTTGTAGGTCTTAGGAGCATCTGTCCAAGAGTCTCGTCAATGCCTTCAAACTTCTTGTCAAGGCTGTATCCAAGCTTTTCTATGAAAAGCTTTCTTACAAGAGAGTAACCGTTGCTGTGAATTCCACTTGAAGCTATTCCTATTACAGCATCTCCCTCTTTTACCCCTTCGCCTGTTATTATCTTTTCTCTGTCGCATATTCCTACTGAAAATCCTGCCAGGTCATACTCGTCCTCAGAATACATTCCAGGCATTTCTGCGGTTTCTCCGCCTACAAGTGCCATTTCAGACATCTTGCAGCCTTCAACTATTCCCGACACTATCTTTTCAGCCTTCAACGCGTCAAGCTTTCCAACCGCCATGTAGTCGAGAAAGAAAAGAGGCACAGCGCCCTGGCATATAAGATCGTTTACGCACATTGCCACAAGGTCTATTCCCACAGTATCGTGAACATCCATAAGCTGGGCTATCTTAAGCTTCGTGCCTACTCCGTCCGTAGATGAAAGAAGCACAGGCTCTTTCATGCCCATGAAGTTTTTAAGGCTGTAAAGTCCGCTGAAGCTTCCCAGATCTCCTATGACATTTGAATCATATGTCGACTTCACTTTTTTCTTTATCAGATCAACCGCTCTATTTCCCTCATCTATGTTTACGCCTGACTGGCTGTAGCTTATCTTTTCTTCCATTTTTATTCCTCCCGACAGATTGGTCTTTAGGTGCATTTTAATATTTTTACAAAATCTATTTTTTAAACACTATATGCTCTCCACCATTGGGTCTATTGGATAGTCCCCGTCAAAGCATGCGCTGCAAAAGCTAAGCTTTCCATGGGTTGCAGATCTCATTCCATCTATTGATATGAATCTTAGTGAGTCCGCTCCTATTATCTCACATATCTTGTCCACAGGATTGCTTGAAGCTATAAGCTTGCTCCTTCTTGGAGTGTCTATTCCGAAATAGCAAGAATACTTTACTGGCGGAGATGTTATTCTAAGGTGGACTTCCTTAGCCCCGGCCTTTCTTATGCTTTCTATGAGCTGCTTGGAAGTTGTTCCCCTGACTATTGAATCGTCAACAAGTATTACTCTTTTTCCCTTTATGACTTCCTTGAGAGGGTTTAGTTTAAGCTTTACTCCAACTTCTCTTTCCTTTTGAGTGGGCTTTATGAATGTCCTTCCAACATATCTGTTCTTTACAAGCCCTTCCATGAAAGGTATGCCCGACTCCTTGGAGTATCCTATGGCTCCCGCCCATCCAGAGTCCGGAACCGGAACAACCACGTCAGCATCTACAAACGATTCCCTTGCCAGCAGCTCTCCCGTTTCTACCCTGAACTTGTATGCGTTTATTCCGTCTATTGTAGCGTCATTTCTTGCAAAATATACGTGTTCGAATATGCAGCAACTTCTTCTCGCATAGTCCGTCTCATAAAAGAACGACTCCATCTTGCCATCTTTTATAAGCACTATCTCTCCGGGCTCTACATCTCTTACTATTTCCGCACCTATTACATCTATTGCGCTGTCCTCCGACGCCACTATATAGTCATTTCCTCTCTTGCCTATTCTAAGAGGCCTGAATCCATTCGGGTCCCTTACTGCAACAAGTTCCTTTTCAGTCATTATAGCAAGCGAGTAAGCCCCCTTTATAAGTGACATTGTCCTCTTTACAGCATCCACTATGTCATCGCCCTTGTAGTATCTTGCAAGAAGGTACAGTATGACTTCGGAATCTATTGATGTTTGAAATATAAGCCCGTCGTCTTCAAGTCTTTCCTTGAGCACGTCACTGTTTACAAGATTTCCATTGTGGGCTATTGCTATCTTTCCGCCCCTGCACATCCCCACAAGCGGCTGTGAATTGGAAGGGTGGCTTCCTCCTGCCGTAGAATACCTTACATGGCCTATACCTATGTTTCCACTTAGCGTCTTAAGCTGTTCTTCCTTGAATACATCTGTTACAAGCCCCATCCCCTTGTGATGGTTGATCCTTCCGTTAAGCGTTGCTATACCGCAGCTCTCCTGACCCCTGTGCTGCAGTGAAAAAAGCGAATAGTATACGTCCTTTGCAACATTTTCATCAGAATAAACTCCAACTATTCCACACATTTGTAAAAGCCCCCTATTTGTCCTCTATTCTCTCAAGAACCTTTTTATAGCTTTCTATTACATCTCCAAGGTCTCTTCTGAATCTGTCCTTGTCCATCTTTTCATTAGTGCTCATATCCCAAAGCCTGCAAGTGTCAGGAGATATCTCATCTGAAAGTATTACCTCTCCGTCGTATCTTCCAAACTCAAGTTTGAAGTCAACAAGCCTTAGTCCTGCCTTTTCGAAAAACGCCTTCATAACTTCGTTTATTTTCAGAGTCTGCTCTTTTATGGCTTTTATTTCTTCTCTTGTCGCAAGTCCTATTGCAACTGCATGGTCGTCGTTTATAAGCGGATCTCCAAGGTCATCGTTTTTGTAGCAAAGCTCAAATATTGGCTCTGAAAACACTATTCCCTCTTCTATTCCAAGTCTCTTGCTCATAGAACCTGCGGAGATATTTCTTACTATGACCTCAAGAGGCACTATTTCAACAGCCTTTACAAGCATCTCTCTGTCAGACAGCTTTTTAATGAAATGGCTTGAAATACCTTCTTTAGCAAGCAGTTCAAATAGTATTGACGATATGCTGTTGTTTATCATTCCCTTTTCCATTATGGTGTCTTTTTTAACACCGTTGAATGCAGTTGCATCGTCCTTGTAGTACACAACGTACTCCTTAGGATTTTCTGTCTTGTAAACCTGCTTTGCCTTTCCCTCGTATAAAAGCTCTTTTTTCATTATATATCTCCTCCTGTTTATTCTTTTTCAAAAATGCGGCATGTGCCTTTAATCAATCAGAATCAACAAACTGTCTATTTCACAATGTCTTAAAATATATCTACTGTATTGATGCGTCGTCTTCAAGAACCTGTTTCATCATGTCTTCCCTGTGCTTTTTAAGCGCTTCCTTAAGCTGAGGATATTTAAGTGCCATTATTTGAAGAGCCAGTATAGCGGCGTTAAGCCCTCCGTCAATTGCAACTGTCGCAACAGGTATTCCCTTTGGCATTTGGACTATTGAAAGAAGTGCATCCATTCCGTCTAGTGTGGATGATTTTATTGGAACTCCTATTACAGGCATCAAAGTGTGTGCTGCAACCACGCCTGGAAGATGAGCAGCCTTGCCTGCAGCCGCTATTATAAGGTCGTATCCTTCTCTTTCAATGTTTTCGATATGCTCGAAAACCTGCTTTGGCGTTCTGTGCGCTGAAAGCGCTCTCACACTAACATGTACCCCGTGCTCTCTTAGAAACTTTACAGCCTCCTCAAGCTTTGGATAATCAGACTTTGAACCCATTAGTATAGATACCTTCATATTCCATCCCTCCAACAAAATTTTTCAAAAGTTCATACTAGGCGAACTTTATGTCGCTAATTTTACATTACATTCGTATTTGTACCCTAATTTTTGTACATTAAAAGCCCCATCGATTTTAATGGGGCTTTATTCACTTTTACGCCATAAAAGCGTATTTTAATATGAACAAGAACGATAATATATATAGAGATATTTGTACTTCTTTTCCCTTGCCTGTAAACAGCTTTATAAGCGTATATGAAACAATACCAAATACAAGACCTTCTGCTATGCTGTATGCAAGAGGCATCATCAGTATTGTAAGGAATGCTGGTATGGCCTCTGTAAAGTTCTCAAAGTCTATTCTAAGGACAGATGAAGCCATCATAACTCCTACAAGTACAAGTACAGGTGCAGTCGCCTGAGCCGGTATCGCAGTGAATACTGGTGCAAACAGCGTAGATATAAGGAACATGAACCCTGCCACAACCGCGGTAAGCCCTGTTCTTCCGCCTTCTGCTATTCCCGATGCACTCTCTACAAATGTTGTAACCGTCGAAGTTCCCATCATAGCTCCCACAGTAGTACCTATAGCGTCTGCGAAAAGCGCCTGTTTTGCTCTTGGAAGCTGTCCCTTTTCATCAAGCATGTTTGCCTTTGATGCCAGACCTACAAGGCAGCCTATTGTATCAAACAGGTCTACAAACAGGAAAGTGAACACTACTACGACCATGTCAAAGCTGAATATGTCAGCAACAGGTACGTTTTTGAATGCCATCATTATAGGCGAAAGTGACGGTGGAGTACTCATAAAACCATTAGGGGAATCTACAAGTCCAAGTACCATTCCTGCAACAGATGTAACTACCATTCCTATAAGGAAAGATCCCTTTACATTTTTGACAAGCAGCACTGATGTGAATATTATTCCAAACAGTGTAAGTATCATAAGAGGGCTCTTCATGTCCCCAAGAGTTACTATGGCCCCTCCAGCCTGTATCATTCCAACATTTGCAAGTCCTATGAACGCTATGAAAAGTCCTATTCCAGCTGTAACTGCGTTTTTAAGGAATACAGGTATTGCGTTTATTATCTTTTCACGCACATTGAAGAAAGTAAGAAGTATGAATATAATACCTTCAATCAAAACGGCAGTAAGTGCAAACTGCCAGCTGTAGCCCATGTTTATTACTACTCCATATGCAAAGAATGCATTAAGTCCCATTCCCGGAGCAAGTACGAAAGGATAGTTTGCAAAGAATCCCATTATGAACGTTGCAAGTGCTGCTGAAAGTGCTGTGGCCACGAATACAGCTCCCTTGTCCATTCCGGCATCTCCAAGTATAAGAGGGTTTACAACAAGTATGTACGCCATTGTCATAAACGTAGTGATTCCTGCAATTAGTTCCCTTTTCATGTCGGTTTCATGCAGTGAAAGCTTAAATAAATTTTCCAAAATTCCATTTCCAGCAGATTTGCTGATATTGCTGTTTTCCATTTTTTAGTTTTCCTCCTCAGATTTTTTTCTAAAGGCAAAAGCCCTAAATGCCCTCTCGGGGGAGAAAATCTAATGGATTCATGGATCACTCAAAGGCTGGGCTCTCCAAAAAATAATATGGAGGCCCTGCCCATTATAAGCAAAACCTCCATCAGACTCTTTTCAAGAAGTTTTGCTCATAGTAGGAAATTTTACGGCTTTCCTGTAGAAACTCCCAGACCGTATTACCGGGATTATATGAGCAAAGCAAAATGCTTTTTATCCACTTGCCTAACTACATACTTATTTTATATCAGGTAGAAGATAAAAGTCAATATTTTTGTGTATTTTATTCAATTTATTTTTCAAGTAAGTTCGTTATGTTCCGAACATTATGTTGTATTTCTCATCCAATAGTTCTTATTCCCATTCTATTGTTCCAGGAGGCTTCGAAGTTATGTCGTAAACAACTCTGTTTACATGGTCAACTTCGTTAACTATCCTCGTTGAAATTCTCTCAAGCACCTCGTAAGGTATCTTGTACCAGTCGCTTGTCATTCCGTCGCTGCTCGCCACGGCTCTTATTCCTACAAGATGTGCGTATGTTCTCTCGTCTCCCATTACTCCTACAGTCATTACGTCCGGAAGAACTGCAAACGCCTGCCATATTTCCTTGTAAAGTCCTGCAGACTTAAGCTCCTGCATGTATATTGCATCGGCTTCTCTTAGTATGTCGCATTTTTCCTGTGTAACCTCTCCTATTACCCTTATTCCCAGTCCTGGTCCTGGGAATGGATGTCTGAATATAAGTTCTTCTGATATTCCAAGCTCAAGTCCAAGTCTTCTAACTTCGTCTTTGAAAAGCTCTCTTAAAGGCTCCACTATTTCAAACTCTATGTCTTCTGGAATACCTCCAACGTTGTGGTGAGATTTGATTACAGATGCACCGCTGTCGCCCGATCCGCTCTCTATTACGTCAGGGTATATTGTTCCTTGAACAAGGAAGTCCATCTTTCCAAGCTTGTTAGACTCTTCTTCGAATACCCTTATGAACTCTTCTCCTATTATCTTTCTCTTGCTCTCAGGCTCTGTAACTCCCTTAAGCTTTGAAAGGAATCTCTCCTGTACATTCACCCTTATGAGGTTCATGTGGAATTCTTCCCTGAATATAGCCTCTACGTGGTCTCCCTCGTCCTTTCTCAGAAGGCCGTGGTCAACAAATACACAAGTAAGGTTGTCCCCTATTGCCCTGTGTACAAGTACAGCTGCAACAGAAGAGTCAACGCCTCCGCTAAGGGCGCATAGAACCTTCTTGTCTCCTACTTTGTCCTTTATCTCTTTTACCTTCTCGTCTATGAATGATCCCATAGTCCAAGTTCCTTCAAGCTTGCATACCGCGTGAAGGAAGTTTCTTATTATCATGTATCCGTCAACTGTGTGCTCAACCTCTGGGTGGAACTGGACAGCATAAAGGTTTTTAGCCGTGTTTTGCATTGCAGCTATAGGGCAGTCTTCAGTGCTTGCCACTGCCTCGAAGCCTTCTGGTGCAGTTTCTATATAGTCGGTATGTGACATCCAGCACAGGTTAGACTTGTCCATTCCTTCAAACAGTACGGAATCCTTGTACTCTATGCGAGTCTTTCCATATTCTCTCTTTTCAGCCTTTGCCACTTTTCCACCAAGTGTATGCGCCATAAGCTGGGCTCCGTAGCATATTCCAAGTACAGGAACGCCAAGGCTGAATATCTCCTTGTCGACTCTTGGAGCGCCTTCGCCATATACGCTTGAAGGTCCTCCTGTGAATATTATCCCTTTAGGGTTTTTTGCCTTTATCTGCTCTATTGAGTATGTGTATGGAACTACCTCGCAGTAGACATTCGCTTCTCTCACCCTTCTGGCTATAAGCTGATTGTACTGCCCTCCAAAATCTACAACTAAAACAAGCTCTTTATTCATTATTAAACCTCTCCCTGTACACTGTAATTTGGCGATTCTTTAGTTATTGTAATATCGTGTGCATGACTTTCCTTAAGTCCCGCTCCCGTAATTCTGACAAATGTAGCTCTTTCCTTTAAAATAGCAAGGCTTTTAGAGCCGCAGTATCCCATTCCGGCTCTTATTCCGCCTACAAGCTGGAATATCATGTCCGCAACTGCACCCTTGAAGTGAACCATTCCTTCAACGCCCTCAGGAACTAGCTTTTTAGTGTTGTCCTGGAAGTATCTGTCCTTCGAACCGTGTTTCATGGCCTCTACAGAACCCATTCCCCTGTAAGCCTTGAAAGTTCTTCCCTTGAAGAGTATCTTCTCTCCTGGGCTTTCTTCTGTTCCTGCAAACATAGAACCCATCATGGCAACGTCAGCGCCCGATGCCAAAGCCTTCACTATGTCTCCCGAGTACTTTATTCCACCGTCTGCTATTACAGGTATTCCATATTCAGCTGCCGCCTCGCTGCAGTCCATTATTGCAGTTACCTGAGGAACTCCTACTCCTGCAACAACCCTTGTAGTACATATTGAGCCAGGTCCTATACCAATCTTTACGCAGTCAGCTCCCGCCTCTATAAGCTCCCTTGTAGCTTCAGCTGTAGCGACATTTCCTGCTACCACTTGAGCTTCAGGGTATTTTTCCTTTATCTTCTTAACGCTGTCGATAACACCTTTTGAATGTCCGTGTGCACTGTCAAGAACTATAACGTCAACCTGAGCCTTCATAAGCTTTTCGACCCTGTCCAGCATGTCCCCTGTGATTCCAACTGCAGCTCCGCAAAGAAGTCTTCCTCTTTCGTCTACTGCAGAGTTAGGGAATTTTATTTTCTTTTCTATATCCTTTATAGTTATAAGTCCCTTTAGTATGAAGTTGTCGTCAACTATAGGAAGCTTTTCTATCTTATTGGCTCTTAGTACAGTCTGAGCCTCCTCCATAGTAGTTCCCTCTTTTGCAACTATAAGGTTTTCCTTAGTCATTACTTCGTCAATCTTCTTTGAAAAGTCTTCTTCAAATCTTATGTCCCTGTTTGTAATTATTCCAACTAGCTTTTTGCCTTCATCCACTATAGGAACACCTGATATCCTGTATCTTCCCATAAGCTCGTCTGCATCAGCTATCGTGTGCTCCTTGCTCAAATAGAACGGATCTATTATAACCCCGTTTTCACTTCTTTTTACCTTGTCGACCTCGAGGCTTTGCTCTTCTATGCTCATGTTCTTGTGGATTATTCCTATTCCACCTTCTCTTGCTATTGCTATTGCCATTTTCGACTCCGTTACAGTATCCATTCCCGCACTCATAAGTGGGATGTTCAGTTTTATCTTCTTTGTAAGATGCGTAGCCGTATCAACTTCTCTTGGTAGTATTTCTGATTTTTGCGGTACTAAAAGCACATCATCAAAAGTTAAGGCTTCCTTCAGTATCTTTGCCATTGTATACCTCCGAATTTTAATTTTATTTTTATTTATATTCTATATTATATCAAAAAAACCTGAACAATGAAGTAAAGAGCAGAATCATTATTCAGGCATAAATCAAAAAGACGACAAGACAGGGATATTTTTTCGCGATACCCCGACAAATGAAAACCAATCACACAAAATCATCTTATTTAAGATTTAATAACAATTCCACTCATAGTCGGAATTTTTACGGTTTTCCGGTAGAGACAGTCGGCCCATATTACCGAATGTATATGAGGGATTATATATTTAATATTCAGTTTTTGTTCCTCATAATATATCAAAATTAGCTATCCATGTCAACACGCATGGAATTTTTAGAATATTCAGTATAGTATCATTCCTTTTGAAAATGCTGAGACAGACAAAATTTTACCATTGTCACTCCGTATTATTTTTTTATTTATACATTTTTTTGTACTTCAATAAAAAACAGCCGCACGAGTGCGGCTGACTACTTATATGTTTTATGCTATAAAATTTTTCCAAGAAAATCCTGAGTCCTAGGATGCTGAGGGTTTGCAAATATTTCTTTCGGATCGCCCTCTTCTACTATGTCTCCTCCATCCATGAACACAAGCCTGTCTCCAACCTCTTTTGCAAATCCCATCTCGTGAGTTACCACCACCATTGTCATACCTTCGGCTGCAAGCTCTTTCATAACCTCAAGAACCTCTCCTACCATTTCAGGGTCAAGAGCCGATGTAGGCTCGTCAAAAAGCATAACGTCAGGAGACATGGCAAGAGCCCTTGCTATTGCTATCCTTTGCTTTTGTCCTCCTGAAAGCTGTCCCGGATAGCTGTTAGCCTTGTCAGCAAGCCCTACTCTGTTCAAAAGGTCCATGGCGACCTTTTCCGACTCTTCCTTACTCAGCCCCTTGAGCTTCATAGGTGCAAGCGTTATGTTGCTAAGCACGCTCATATGAGGGAACAGGTTGAACTGCTGGAACACCATTCCCATGTTTTGTCTCAATTTGTTTATGTCGTTTTTCTTGTCAGTTATTGAAACTCCCTCGAATATTATCTCTCCATCCGTAGGCTCCTCCAAAAGGTTCAAACATCTTAGGAAAGTTGATTTACCAGAACCCGAAGGCCCTATTACAACCACAACCTCTCCTTTTTCTATTTCTATGTCCACACCCTTTAAGACATGCAGACTTCCAAATTTCTTATGAAGATTCTTTACACTAATCACCAGTTCTCAATCTCCTTTCAACAACTCCCAGAAGCTTTGAAAGCGTAAATGTCATTGCAAAATATATCAAAGCAACTATTAAAAGAGGCTCAAAAGGCCTGTATATATTGCCTCTTATTGTATCGGCATTGTACATAAGATCGTGTATACCTATTATTGAAACTATTGCCGACTCCTTTATTACAACTATGAATTCGTTTCCAAGCGCAGGAAGTATGTTTCTAAACGCCTGAGGTATTATTATATATCTCATTGTCATCCCGTATGTGAACCCAAGAGATCTCGACGCCTCCGTCTGCCCCTTGTCCACCGCCTGTATGCCCGCACGTATTATCTCCGCAACATAGGCTCCGCTGTTCATAGAAAGGGCTATAACCCCTGCCAGAAAGTCCGGAAGATCTATCCCTATTACAGGAAGTCCATAATAAACTATATACAGCTGGACAAGAAGAGGAGTACCCCTTAAAAATTCTATATACGCTCCTGCAATCACATTGAGTATCTTCTTGCTTGAAAGCCTCATAAGAGCAAGCACTATTCCCAGCGCGACTCCAAAAATCACTGTAAACGCCGCAAGAAATACCGTTATCTTGGCTCCGTTTACAAAAAACATCTGATAGTCCTTAACAAAACTAAAATCCACCTTGCACCCTCCTAAACATATACGTTAATCAGGGCAAATACAAAGTATTTGCCCCTAAGTACTATTCTTGCTCCATAAGTATGTTTGCATCAGCTATGAACTGGTCTATCTTCCCTTCGTCCGAAAGCTTTTTAAGAACGTCATTTATGCTTGAAACAAGATCTTCATTTCCTTTTTTCACCGCAACCGCAAAACCTGTATCCTCCGGCTCAAGCTCTATTCCTGTCATTGCAATGTCTGGATTTGCAGATATATATGCCTTTGCTACGGGCTTTTCCATAACTATGGCATCAACCTTGTCGTTTTTAAGTTCAAGCACTATGTCTGTAACCTTACCAAGAGCCTTTATTTCCGATTCTGTCATTTTCTCCTGTGCTATCGACTCCATTGTAGTTCCCTTTTGAACTCCAACCTTTTTGCCCTTAAGATCGTCAAGGGTCTTTATTTTGTCAACATTGTCAGTCTTTGTAACTACACTTTGAACCTCTTTATAGTATACGTCTGAAAAGTCCACTGCCTTTCTTCTGTCTTCATCAGGATTCATCCCAGCTATTACAACATCGACCTTCCCAGTCTGAAGCGCAGCCAGCAGACCGTCAAATTTCATATCCTTTATCTCAAGTTCAACGCCAAGTTCTTTTGCTATTTCCTTTGCTATTTCAATGTCAAATCCAACGATCTCGTCTTTCCCGTCTATCTGCTTGTGAAACTCGAATGGTGGATAATCTGCACTTGTTCCAAGCACGAGCTTGCCTTTTTCCTTTATCTGCTCCACCTTTGCTGCAGCAGCCGAATCAGATCCTTCTTCCTTTGGAGATGAAGAACATGCTGTAAGAGTAAACAACATTGAAGCCATCATTAAAATTGCAACTAAACTTTTAAATTTCTTAGACATTTTTCACAACCTCCTAGTTCTCTAATGTTTTGTTTTTAATATTCCAAATAATGCCGGAAAACAAAAAAAACCCCGCCCTCAAAGAAATAATACTCTTAAGAGACGAAAGCTATAATCCGTGTTACCACTCTTATTGGCGCAAAGCACCCACTCATTATTCTTTAACGGAGAACGCCGGCCCTTCATACTATGATTTCAAAAAGGCTCCTTAGGGATACGCTTCAGTAAGTCATTGATAACGGCCTCACACCAAACGCCGCCTCGCTTAAACAACAATCATACCTACTCTTCCCGTCAACAGATTTACAAGTTCAATTTGAGTAAAATTATACAGCATCATTTTTTTACTGTCAATTAAAAAAAATTTTTTATAAATATTTATATTATTATCTAAATTTTATTCTACGTGTTTTATGCGATATATTCGCATTTCCCTTAGTGTATTTTATAAATTTTTCTTTTATTTTTCGTTTAATATCAATTTTCCCGGGTAATAATATATTACAACTAAAAACTAAGCTTTTACAAAATATACTCCGAAAGAACAGCTTGTGATGGTCGCCTCAAGTAGGTCAAAGCAAATAATTTTAAATTCATGTCTACCGGCAGGAATGAAAGTTCGTTTGACTATCATTCCATATGGACAATCTATTTAAAAAGTTTTGATAGGCTAAGGTTAATGCATCAAGGCAATGACCTTTCAAAAACATTATATTTAACCAAAGCTGATTTTAGTTGGAAAAGGTAAATTCCAAAACTGGAGTTTATCAAGAAAGGAGGCAGATTCCAATAAAAAGGGAATTTGTCAAAGCGCAAAGAGGCTTATTCATTTAATTTCAGGATCGAAAAGACCTGCATTATATGAAAAGAGCCTCTTTGTTTTTTCAATAAATACGCATATATAAATTGATTTGATATTTTGAAAGGATGTTCGATGAAATGTAAAATCTCATCCAAAAATCTTTCACAGCTAAATAACTAAAAAAATTTCGAATATAAAAAAAGGCCTTTCAAAAGTTCATATAACTTCGAAAGGCCTTTTCATTATTTTAATAATTAAATTGTCAACAAATTGTTAGCAAATATATATTTCTAACGTTTGAACGTGTTGATTTAAACGTTTTTCAACCCTGATTACATCATTCCTGGCATTCCGCCACCCATTCCGCCTGGCATCATTGGAGCCTCTTTCTCGTTTGGCGAATCCACAACCGCAGCCTCTGTAGTAAGGAATACGGCTGCAACTGAAGCTGCGTTTTGAAGAGCTGATCTTGTAACCTTTGTAGGGTCAACTATTCCCGATTCAACCATGTTTACATAGTCTTCCTTAAGTGCGTCGAATCCTATCTCCGGCTCTGTATTCTTAACCTTTTCAACTATTACAGCACCTTCAAGACCTGCATTTATAGCTATTTGCTTTAGAGGCTCTTCAAGGGCCTTCTTAACGATCTTAACTCCTGTTCTAACTTCGCCTTCTGTTTCTTCTATAAGCTTTTCAAGAACCGGTATAGCACTTACCAGTGCAGTACCTCCACCGGCTACTATGCCCTCTTCAACCGCCGCTCTAGTCGCATTAAGGGCATCTTCTATTCTAAGTTTTCTTTCCTTAAGCTCTGATTCTGTGGCAGCTCCAACCTCTATTACCGCAACTCCTCCTGAAAGCTTTGCAAGTCTCTCCTGAAGCTTCTCCCTGTCGAAGTCTGAAGTAGTGTTTTCAATTTGAGTTTTTATTTGAGCAATCCTGTCTTTTATATCCGACTCTTCTCCAGCTCCGTTTACTATTGTAGTTTCTTCCTTTGTAACCTTTACAGTTTCCGCTCTTCCAAGCATTTCAAGAGTAGCCTCTTTAAGTTCAAGTCCTATTTCTTCAGATATAACTCTTCCCCCAGTAAGTATGGCTATGTCTTCAAGCATGGCCTTTCTTCTGTCTCCAAATCCAGGAGCCTTGACAGCTACTACTTCGAATGTTCCTCTAAGCTTGTTTACAACTAGAGTCGCAAGAGCTTCTCCATCCACGTCTTCAGCTATTATAAGAAGTCTCTTTCCCTGCTGAACTATCTGCTCAAGAACAGGAAGTATTTCCTGTATGTTTGATATCTTTTTGTCTGTTATAAGTATATATGCATCACCTATGACAGCTTCCATCTTTTCAACATCTGAAACCATGTATGGAGAAAGATATCCTCTGTCAAACTGCATTCCCTCAACAACTTTAAGGTCTGTCATCATAGACTTTGACTCTTCTACAGTTATTACACCATCTTTTCCGACCTTGTCCATTGCATCAGCTATAAGCTTTCCTATTTCATCGTCTCCTGCTGAGATTGCGGCAACCTGAGCTATCTCTTCCTTGTTTTGTATCTGTCTCGAAACGCTCTGTATTTCTCCTACAACAGCTTCTACGGCCTTAGCTATTCCTTTTCTAAGTATTATAGGGTTAGATCCTGCAGCAACATTCTTAAGCCCTTCTCTTATTATGGCCTGAGCAAGAACTGTAGCTGTAGTAGTTCCATCTCCCGCAACGTCATTAGTCTTTGTAGCAACCTCTTTAACAAGCTGCGCTCCCATGTTTTCATATGGGTCTTCAAGCTCTATTTCCTTTGCTATTGTAACTCCGTCATTAGTTATAAGAGGTGTTCCGAATTTTTTGTCAAGTATTACATTTCTTCCCTTTGGTCCAAGCGTAACCTTTACAGTATCTGCAAGTGCATTTACTCCAGCTTCTAGTCCACGTCTAGCTTGTTCAGCGAATTTAATCTCTTTTGCCATTTATAAACCCTCCCTGAGTGAAATTTATTATTGTATTTCTATTTTGTGTTTGTATTATTCAACTACCGCCAGTATGTCGCTTTGTCTTAATATAGTGTATTCTTCTCCATCGATTTTGACTTCGCTTCCCGCGTATTTTGAGAATATAACCTTGTCTCCCTTTGAAACTTCCATTTTAATCTCTTTTCCATCTACTACTCCGCCTGGTCCAACTTCAACAACCTCTGCCATTTGCGGCTGCTCTTTAGCGCTTCCTGGAAGCACTATTCCGCTTTTAGTCTTTTCTTCAGCCTCTAGTCTCTTTATTACTACTCTGTCTGCAAGTGGTCTTATCTTCATATTACAAACCTCCCTGGATATATTTTTATATTTTTACATCTTATGTTCATTTTTAATGTTAGCACTCATCAGCGTCGAGTGCTAATCACATATATAATAGTATAAAAAAGGCTCCCTGTTGGCAAGAGTATATTTTTTCGATTACAAGCCATTCAAGCCATTCATGTTCATTTATATCCAATTTGCTTCATTTTACTCATTTTTATTCCCATTTTCAATCAATTCCTGATTTTGCAAGCCTTTTATGCTTTTTCTTTTGCCTATACACATAAAAAGCGGGCGCTTGTAATGCACTTGTGCCCGCTACAGCATAGGAGAAAAAAGCCTAGAAGTGGATTCCTTCAGTTTTTGCACAATTCCCCTGCTATTATATTCTTCAATTGTGATCTCCCTGCAGCCCTCCTGGTCATCCATAAAATCCTCTTTGAGCCTCAAAACCACATCTTTGCTGTATATAAACCCGTTTATCTCAAAGTTGATCATGAAGCTTCTAAGGTCCATATTTGCAGTTCCAAGTGACGCCACCTCGTCGTCCACTATCATGACCTTTGCATGTATGAACCTGTCGCTGTCATATATGAAAACCCTGCCTCCAGCTTTTAGTATGGCTTCAAAATACGAAAAAGATGCATAATACACCATCTTGTGGTCGGGCTTTCCCGGAAACATTATCCGAACGTCCACGCCGCTCAGTGATGCCGTCTTCAAGGCCATAAGAAGGCTTTCATCCGGTATGAAATAAGGTGTTTGTATGTATATGGCCTTTTTCGCCTGCGTTATGGCTGTAAAATAAGCCTTGTGTATGGCCTCCCAGTTTGAATCCGGGCCGCTTGCCACCACCTGCATCACATCGTGGCCGCAGTACGATATGGGCGGAAAATACTTGGGGTCAAACAGCTTGTGTTTTGTTGAGAAATACCAATCCAGAAGAAATGTAAGCTGAAGCATGTATACGGCCTCACCTTCAATTTTCATATGGGTGTCTCTCCAAAAACCGAATTCACTGCTCCTTCCAAGGTATTCGTCCCCTATGTTTATCCCCCCCACATAGCCTATCTTTCCGTCTATTACAACTATCTTCCTGTGGTTCCTGTAGTTGAGTTTCCTGTTTAAAAACGGAAGAAACACAGGAAGGAAGGGCTCCACCTGTATGCCTTCCTTTTGCATCTGCTTGAAAAAACCCCTCTTGAACCACATATTCCAGCATCCCACATCATCATAAAGTATCCTTACCGCCACACCTTCCCTCGATTTTCGTATGAGAACGTCCTTTATGCGGTTTCCTATTTGGGAATCCTTTATTATGTAGTATTCCATGTGTATATGCTCTTTCGCATTTGATATATCTTCAATAAGGCATTCAAATTTTTCGTCGCCGTTTTTGAGTATTTTTATCTTGTTGTTGAGTGTGAAAGGGGACCTTCCAGTATTAAGAAGCAGGTTCATAATCCTTCTTTTTATATCTATTTCCGGGTCAACAAATATAAGGTCCTCCATTATGGCCTGCTTTTGTATTTCTATTAGGTTTTCAAAATCCCTTATACTGTCAAATATCTTTGACGCCTTTATATCCGAGTAAAGCTTTTGCATTTTGAATATTTTCTTCTTCTTTATATTCTGCCCGAAGAACAGGTATATCATGAATCCAACCACAGGAAACACCATGAGTACCAAAAGCCACGCAAGAGTCCTTGATGGATCTCTATTTTCAAGGAATATGAGTATCGATGCAAATATGGCAGAAAGTATGAAAAATCCAAGTATAATCGTTATTATATTTGCTGCGTCCATTACAATCCCCCTATTTTTTTCTCCCTATCCCATTTTCCCTAGCATAGTAGAATAGGTACTGCTGTGCGAACCCCGAAAGGTCTCCAAATTTATCCACTGCATAATCCCTCATCTTTTTAAGGCTCATCTCTTCTTCTACGTAAAAATGCTCCATTACCCTTTTTACCCATACGTCTACTGGAAAAGCTTCGTATTTTTGCAGTCCAAAAAGCATTATGCAGTCCGCAACCTTGGGTCCCACTCCCGAAAGCCTCAAAAGCTCATTTCTCGACTCTTTTGCATCCATGGTTTTCAGCTTTTGAATTTCAACATCCCCCCTTGCAATCATGCCGCAGCTGTCTTTTATATATTTTGCCCTGTACCCTGCCTTGCAGTTTTCTATTTCCTCCTGCTGCAGATTATATATGTTCTTTACATCGGGAAATGAATAGTATTCACCCCCCCTGTAGATACCTATGCTTTCTCCGCCCGCCTTGCTTAGCTTTTCTATTGTCTTTTTTATTTTAGGGATGGCATTGTTTGCAGATATTATAAATGAAACTATCATCTCCCATACATCCTGCCTTAAAAGCCTTATTCCCGCTCCAAACTCAACAGATGCCTCAAGATGCTCATCATATCTTTTAAGCCTTTCCTTTATAATAGAGTAATCCCTTTCCAGATCAAAATAATCCACCCATATTTTTTCAAATTCTTCCACAGTGGTGTTGTCAAATATTACTATGTCATCTTCCTTTTTCACATTTAAAATCCTAGAATGGGCAATTCCCGTATACGAGCCGTCTTCTTCCCTGTCCCATCTGAAACACTGTCCGCATTCAAATACGTGTTTCGGATCAAAGTCCTGCATCCCGTTTGCTATAACCCTATTTTTTTCACTATACAGTTTCATAATATATTCCCCTTTTGCCTATATTTCTCAATTCACTTGCATTTGCGTTTCCAATGACAAATAGGCATCTCTTTTGAGATGCCCATGTCCAGTATTTAAACCTTTTTAATTCCAGTCACTTCATAGCCCCAATCCTCAATTGCAGCCTTTATGTCTTCATCCAAAACTTCGCCGTCCATTTCTACAACGGCCTCTTTAGCCTCAAGGCTCACATCAATAGCCTTTATGCCCTCAATCTCTCCAAGCGCATTTTCAACATGCTTTACGCAGTGGCCGCAGCTCATACCTTCTATACTTATAATCTTTTTCAATATTACCCCTCCCAATATATATTCTACAGCTTTACATTTCTAAGCCTTAATGCATTTGTAACAACAGAAACCGAACTAAAAGCCATGGCAGCACCCGCTATCATGGGATTCAAAAGAGGTCCTCCCCATATGTGGAGAAGTCCTGCCGCCACAGGTATTCCAATGGTATTGTATATGAAAGCCCAAAACAGGTTCTGCTTTACATTTGTTATTGTCTTTTTGCTAAGGGATATTGCTCTTGGAACATCCAGTATGTCACTTTTTATAAGAACTATGTCTGCGGACTCCATCGCTATGTCGGTCCCAGAACCTATCGCTATTCCTATATCGGCCATGGCAAGTGCCGGCGCGTCGTTAATTCCATCTCCGACCATCGCCACTCTTTTCCCCTCTTCCTGGAGCTGCTTTACCTTCTGGGCCTTACCTTCTGGAAGCACATGCGAAAACACCCTTTCTATTCCAACCTGGCCTGCTATGGCATTTGCTGTAACCTCATTGTCTCCTGTAATCATTATTACTTCTATGCCCATTTTCTTCAGATTTTCAACGGCCTTATTACTAGTCTCCTTTATTGTGTCCGCAACGGCTATAAGCCCTTCCACTTTGCCATCAACGGCTGCAATCATAACGGTCTTTCCCTGCCTCGCCATATGTTCGTATTCATCAACATTTGAAACATCTATGCCCATTTGATCCATAAGCGCCTTATTGCCAAGTGCTATGTCTTTTTTGTCTACCGAGTATATTATACCCTTTCCTGTCACCGCTGAAAATCCTGTGACCTCTTCTAGCCTTATATTTTTTTCATTTGAATGCCTCACTATCGCTTCTGCAAGAGGATGTTCGGATGCCTTTTCTCCCGATGCCACGATTTTCAAAAATTCATCCGTATCCATACCAAAGCTTACAACGTCTGTAACTTGCGGCTTTCCCTTTGTGATTGTTCCAGTCTTGTCGAAAACTACCGCATTTATCTTGTGTGCGCCTTCAAGCGCCTGTGCACTTTTTACAAGTATCCCGATTTCAGCGCCTTTTCCAGTTCCAACCATTATTGCAGTGGGAGTTGCAAGCCCGAGTGCGCAGGGGCAGGCTATTACAAGCACCGATATAAATATTGTAAGTGAAAATACGCTGTTTTTTTCAATGATGTACCAAAGAGACGATGATATAAGCGCTACAGCTATGACAGCCGGTACGAAATATCCCGCCACTATATCTGCAAGCTTTGCTATTGGAGCTTTCGAACCTTGGGCATCTTGGACAAGCTTTATTATCTGCGAGAGGGCCGTATCTTTGCCTACATTTGTGGCCTCAAACTTTATCATGCCCTGCTTATTTATAGTTCCACCTATTACATTGTCTCCTATTGCCTTTTCTACCGGTATGCTCTCACCCGTTATCATTGACTCATCAATCGAAGTATGTCCTCCAACTACAGTCCCGTCAACCGGTATCCTCTCCCCGGGGCGTACGACAATCACATCTCCTTTTTCCACTTCTTCTATAGGGATTTCAATTTCTTCGCCATCGCTCACTATGACTGCCTTTTTTGGCTGAAGCCCCATGAGCTTTTTGATGGCTTCTGATGTTCTTCCCTTTGATTTACTCTCTAGATATTTTCCAAGCATTACGAGAGTTATTATTATTCCTGCGGACTCGAAATACAGGTTGTGTGCATAGTGATAGTTCCCACTCCATATCATGTATGTCGAATATAGGCTGTATACAATGGCCGCCCCTGTTCCTATGGCGACAAGAGAGTCCATATTGGGGCTCATTTTCACAAGGGATTTAATCCCCACCGTATAGAATTTTCTGCCCGCTATAACTATAGGCATCACAAGGAGTATCTGGACTATTGCAAATGTAAGCGGACTGTGCTGTGGGCTTATTCCAGTTGGAACCGGAAGGCCCATCATTGAGCCCATTGCTATATACAGCAGGGGAACTGCAAAAAATGCTGCAACAGTGAATCTTTTTTTCATACTCCTTATTTGCCTTTCCTTTTCCTCCTTGTCCGAATCAACGCTTTCAACACTTATATCCAAAGGTTCATAACCCGCATCCTTTATGGCCTTTTTAATCCCCGATATTCTAACCTCGTCGGCATCATACACAATTTTTGCATTTTCCGTAGCTATGTTGACGCTGGCAGTTTTAATCCCATCCAATTTTGAAAGTGCCTTTTCTACCGCCCTTACGCACGAAGCGCACGTCATTCCTTGTATCGGTATTGTTATTTCTCGCAAATCTTCTTTAAGGCTCGCTCCATATCCTCTTTTCTCGACAGCTTTTATTATGTCTTCCACTCCGAGTCTTTTATCGTCGTATTCCACATTCATATCCTCTGTAGCAAGGTTTACACTGACACTGATTACTCCATCTATTGAAGATACGGCTTTTTCAACAACACTGACACATGCAGCGCATGTCATTCCCGTAACTTTAAATTTTTCGACAGCCAAAACATCCCACATCCTCTCAATTTGTAAAATTTTTATACACACTTGAAAACTATTATCACTTTATACCCCTTGAAGGTATTTTAAATCAAAAAATAAAAAAAAGCAAGCTATATCCTTGCTTTTTCAAGTGACTGTTTAAGTCTGTCTGGATGAAGAGGTTTGACTATGAAGTCTACAGCTCCTTTTTTTATTGCCTCTATTATTTTAGAATGCTGGCCTATATCCGATATCATTATTACCTTCGCATTTTTATCAAGCTTTAATATTTCTTCAAGAGCCTCTATCCCGTCCATTTTAGGCATATTTATGTCCATTGTAACTATATCCGGCTTAAGCTGTATGTACTTTTCAACAGCCTCTTTTCCATCACAAGCAATTCCCACGACATCGTATCCGACATCAATAAGATTTGATGATATGAACTCTCTCATAAATGCTGCATCATCTACTACGAGTATTCTCATTTCTTCACATCCTTCTAGGATAAGTGTATCATTTTGGTCTTTAAAGTTCAATCTCAATTTGACAATTCACCCCTTCACCTGCTAAAAATAATGCTCTGTTTAATTCTGAATATAATAGTTTTTGGCAAATAATTGGGCTGAATCCTCAATCTCTATTGAAAATCCAGCCCTTTATACTTCACAACTCTTTAATATGAGACAATCACAGCAATCTACATTTTTAAGGTTTTCTTCCATCAACAAACCTCCCTTTATCGGCATATAAACAGGTTACCTTCTTCCAATAGTTTTTAGTCTTTTGTTGTTATCTTCATTGTGTGAGGCATAAGCATTGATATTTCTCTATTACACCTCTTAACTAATGCGATTTCTCATATTAAGTTGTTGAGTGTCATTATATCTCTCTTATATTATATATACCTTATTATAACTGTTTTAAACGCTAAATCTGAAGCATCTGGTGAATACTGCTGAAAAAAGACAAAAGACCGCCTCTGGCGGTCCTTATCTTTTTATATGAATATTATATTCTATATCTTAGTAAACTCCCTGAGCCATCATTGCTTCAGCTACTTTAAGGAATCCAGCTATGTTTGCACCAGCTACAAGGTTGTATCCGAATCCGTACTCTTCAGCAGCCTTCATAGCGTTGTCATGTATGTTGATCATTATCTGATGAAGCTTAGCGTCAACTTCTTCAGCAGTCCATCCATATCTCATGCTGTTTTGTGACATTTCAAGAGCTGAAGTAGCAACTCCACCAGCGTTAGCAGCCTTAGCAGGTCCTACTACTAGTCCTTTTTCAAGGAAGTAGTCAACAGCTTCGTTTGTACAAGGCATGTTAGCACCCTCTGCAACAAACTTAACTCCGTTTTCTACTATCTTCTTAGCATGCTCTATAGTTATGTCGTTTTGAATAGCACATGGCATTACTATGTCAACTTTAACTCCCCATGGCTTTTCTCCAGCAACGAATTCGCATCCGAACTTGTCAGCGTAGTCCTTAACTCTTGCACCTTTGTTTTCGTTAAGCATTTCAACAAGGTAGTTTATCTTCTCGTCAGTTACGATTCCGTCAGCATCGTAGATGTATCCGTCTGGTCCTGAAAGCGTAACAACTTTTCCGCCTAGGTCTCTAACTTTTTGGCAAGCTCCCCATGCAACGTTTCCGAATCCAGAAACTGCAACAGTCTTTCCTTCGAAAGTAGTTCCCTCATGCTTAAGCATTTCGTTACAGAAGTAAGTTACTCCAAAACCAGTAGCCTCTGGTCTTATTAAGCTTCCTCCGTAAGAAAGTCCTTTTCCTGTAAGAACTCCGTTTTCGAAAGCTCCTCTTATTCTTCTGTACTGTCCGTAAAGGAATCCTATTTCTCTTCCTCCAACACCGATGTCTCCAGCTGGAACGTCAACGTCTGGTCCTATATGTCTGTAAAGTTCTGTCATGAAGCTTTCACAGAATCTTCTTATCTCTGCATCAGACTTTCCTCTTGGGTCGAAGTCAGATCCACCTTTTCCTCCGCCTATTGGAAGTCCTGTTAGTGAGTTCTTAAGTATTTGCTCGAATCCTAGGAATTTTACTATTCCAAGGTAAACAGTTGGATGGAATCTAAGTCCACCTTTGTAAGGTCCTATAGCTCCGTTAAACTGTACTCTGAATCCACGGTTTACTTGAACTTTTCCTTCATCGTCAACCCATGGAACTCTGAACATTATTTGTCTTTCTGGCTCTGTAAATCTCTCTAGAAGGTTTGCATCAACCCATGCAGGATTCTTTTCAACTATTGGTGCTAGTGATGCTAGAACCTCTTCAACAGCTTGAATAAATTCTGGTTGGTCCGCATCTCTTTTTCTAACTTTTTCCAATACACTTTCAACGTAGCTCATCTTTACATCTCCTCTTTAATAATATATTTTTTTATATATTTGTATGTAGAACAATAAACAATGTTGCCCCACAAAGAGAAGAGGAAAACAAGTGAAAACATTTTCCCCCTTTGTTAGCTAAATTATAACACAGCTATTTTTGCATGTAAACAAGTTAAGTTTGATATTTTAGTGTCAAATCAAGAAGAATTATAATATTGTATTTAAATTGAATATTTATACTTCTTATTTAATTTCAAGCGCTATACAAGGCCTATGTTTTTTTGTATACTTGTATAAAGATGTATTTTCAGAAAATTAAAACTTTTGAATGTCTGTATCCATGTTTTTTTCATTCTAGTTTTCCTTTTTTTGTTTATAAATAGACAATCCTTGTATGCAATGATCCTCATTGTATTTCGTCATATTTTTAACCTCGTATAAACTTTAATTATATTTACATTTATATTTTTTATGTTTATCAAAGTCATATTTTCCACTGCCTCAGATATGCTCTTTTGAACATCTTTTGCAGTTTCATTAAGCATGCAGGGCTTCATTCCAACTGATACGTCTATTTCTATGCCGTCATTATTCTGACTTACATCAATTGCAAATACTTTCACTATATCGCTAAACTTATCCATTTCATTCTTTACTATCTGCACTATGGCCCTTTCTGAAATGAAAAATTTACCTATATAGCTGAAATTCGGCCTTATTAAAGTCTTTTCAAAAGTCTTGGTTTCATCTGTGTCCTTTATTTTGAATATGAGTTTTATAGGATTTCTCAGTATTCCTGAAAAATGCTTTTTAACTTCAAATGTCGGAAGTGGAACTGCATGTATGCCCTGCCCTTTTCTCATCTTTATGGCCTCGTTTATTTCATCTTCAGAAGCTATGTCGAAAATTGATATCTTTTGATATTCATCGCCTATGTCAAGCCTTTTTATTATCTTGTTGACCATCCTTTCAGATGTCCCTATTATCAGTATCTTTTCCACTTTATTTTCGAATATCGCCCTTTTGACTTCTCTTTTGTGACTCTCATTTTCAAATATTGCCCTTTTGACCGCTTCCATTTTTGTATTTGCATTTTTTGCAGATATGCCCGCAAGTATTTTAGTTTGGTATATTAATATTCCGTCATCTATTATATAATCCACGCCGTTTTCATATGCGATTTTTAAAGCCCTATGGCTTTTCCCCGTACCACTTGGGCCTATAAGTGCGTATATTTCCATAAGCAATATGTCTCCTTTTTACTCCTCTATGATAAAAATAAGAGTATCTCCTTCATAAACACGGGAAGGTCATGAGGATTTCTCGATGTGATTATATTCTTGTCCCTTACAACTGACTTGTCCACCCATTTTGCACCCGCATTTTCAATATCGTCCCTTATGGCCTTAGTGGATGTCATCACATGGTCTTTTACTACCTTTGAAGATATTAAGACCCAGGGACCGTGACATATTGATGCCACAAGCTTGTCGCTTTCATAAATTCCGCGTATAAACTCACATGCATTTTTGTTTCTTCTTATCCGGTCTGGAGCCCACCCCCCCGGAACTATAACGCCTTCATAATCACTCGGGTCGACATCTGAAATATTCACATCTTTTTTTATTTTAAAATTATTTTTTCCTTTATAGTATTCCCGGTCTGCAACTCCCGCTATTTCAACCCTAAATCCCGCTTCAATAAGGCGAAAGTATGGATAGTAAAGTTCCAAATCCTCAAATTCGTCTTCTGCTATTATGGCTATCTTTCTCTCTTTCATATAATATCACCCTGCCCTTTGTTCTCGCTTCACGATTTTATGTGGATATAAGTCCAATACTTTATTTTATACCCCTGTATTCTAATATCTTAACCGCTACAACAAAAACAAAAGTCTGCTGTAAAACAGCAGACTTTTTATTCTTCATCTTTTAATTTTTGTTCATTCAATAGATATGAAAGCGTGAAAAGACTCTCTGTCAAATGGACATTCTCAACTATTACCTCTTCTGGCAGTTCTAGATCTATAGGTGCAAAATTCCAAATTCCCTTTATTCCAACTTCAACTATATCTGAAGCTATTTTTTGGGCCTTTTCCTTCGGAGTACATATTACAGCTATCTTTACGTCATTCTCTTTTATGTACTCTTGTATTGTTTCTATATCCAGTATTTCAAGATCCCTTATCCTAAGCCCTATCATTCTTGGATTGATGTCAAATAGAGCCTTTATTTTGAATCCTGAACTTTTGAATCCTGCATAATTTGCTATTGCCTGACCCAGGTTTCCCGCACCTATTATCACAGTATTGTACTCTTCAGTAAGTCCAAGTATCTTGCTTATCTCTCTGTGCAGTTCCTCCACATTGTACCCATATCCCTGTTGTCCAAATCCCCCGAAGTTGTTAAGGTCCTGTCTTATTTGAGATGCTGTAAACCCTATTATCTTGCTCAATTCCTTAGATGATATTCTGTTTACATCTTTTTCAAGAAGGTCCTTCAGATATCTGTGATATTTTGGCAGCCTTCTTATCACAGCCATTGATATTTGTCTCGCCATAAAACTCACCCATTTCTGTTTGTTTTTTCTAAACTTTGTTATGATTATAACAAAGTCTGTGCTGTATGTCAATATCTTGTTCATTTTTTTTTAAATTTAAATAATAATTTTCAACCCTTTAAATTGTAAAATGAATTCATCCTTTTAATTTCCTGCTATTTTATTTGTATGCATTTATTTATATGCAAGAAAAATTATACCATAAACCATTTTGAATACAAAACAATTTATAACACTTTTTGAGATTTTATATTGAAAATCATTATTTTATATATCAATTATAATATATGTGCTACTCAAAATGCTACTCGTATTTCAATCTTATTAACGTGCTTTTCCAATGATTAAGAGCACGCGCATATGTTTTTCCGTTTTGATTTATTACAATTACTTGTGTTAATTTAAAGTCAAATCTGCATTAAATGCCGATATCAATATGTATAATGCCTTAAAGCTTGAAGATATTCTCCATAAAACTTATAATTATCTTACTGGAGGAGGATTTTTTATATGATAGTTTTATCTTGTAACGGAATAAGTAAAAGCTTCGGCATAGACACCATACTAAGCAGTATAACATTTTCAATAAACGCCGGGGAGAGAATAGGTCTTGTAGGCGTAAATGGATCTGGCAAGTCCACATTGTTTAAAATTCTCTCAGGAACCTATGAATACGATTCTGGTGATATATTTATAAATAAGGACAGCAGCATAGGATATCTTGAGCAGAATCCCCATTTTGACTCTGACAAGACTGTATACGAGGAAGCTCTTGGAGTTTTCGAAAATCTCATTGAACATGAGAATATACTAAGGGAGCTCGAGGTCAAAATATCGCAGGAGGGACAAAAAGGCCACTCTGATTCCCTGGAAAGGCTTATGAAGGAATATTCAAATCTGCTTGACGATTTCAACAGCAAAAACGGGTACAGCTACAAGTCCGAGGTCACCGGCATACTTAAAGGGCTTGGCTTTAAAGACTCCGAGCTTTCCAAGAAGGTAAGCATACTCTCCGGTGGTGAGAAAACCAGGGTTCTGCTTGCGAAGCTTCTGCTTCAAAAGCCCGACATACTGCTTCTGGATGAGCCCACAAACCATTTGGACATAGATTCTGTTGAATGGCTGGAGACATTTTTAAAGCTTTACAGCGGAACTGTTGTAATGGTATCCCACGACAGGTATTTTCTTGACCAGATTGTCGGAAACGTATATGAGATATCCAACAGGACACTGAGAAAATACAACGGCAACTATTCATATTATGTAAAGCGAAAGCAGGAAGAGGAAGAGCTTGAACTTAAAAAATATGAAGAAGCACAAACCGAAATAAAAAGGCAGCAGGAAATTGTAAACAGGCTCAAGGGCTACGGGAATGAAAAGTTCGTTAAAAGGGCCAGAAGCCGCGAAAAGGCGCTTGAAAAAACTGAGGAGCTTGAAAAGCCTTCCATTCACAGGAAACGCGCACGGATAAACTTTGAACCGCAGTCCCAAAGCGGAAAAGACGTTTTAAGGACAGAGGGACTTGAAATGAGTTTTTCAGACAAGCAGCTGTTCAAAAATCTGGATTTCAATCTCTACCGAGGAGAAAAGGTCGCCCTGATAGGCCCCAATGGAAAAGGCAAGTCTACACTGTTCAAGATACTTTGCAATGTGATCCAGCCTTCAAGTGGAAGCTTTTCATTTGGCACAAACGTCTCTGTAGGCTATTACGATCAGGAACAGTCCAATCTTAACCCCCAAAATACAATAATAGACGAGATATGGGAGGAAAACAGGCTTCTTTTGCAGACTCAAATCAGAACGCTTCTAGGTGCATTCCTATTTGAAGGAGAGGAGGTGTTCAAGAGCATATCTTCTTTGAGCGGAGGAGAAAAGGCAAGGGTTTCACTTCTAAAGCTCATGCTTTCAA
Organism: Peptoclostridium litorale DSM 5388; assembly: GCF_900141635.1. Lineage (GTDB taxonomy): Bacteria > Bacillota > Clostridia > Peptostreptococcales > Peptostreptococcaceae > Peptoclostridium > Peptoclostridium litorale. Next base: position 89,291 of record NZ_FSRH01000012.1, read on the forward strand.
AGGCAAATCTTCTGCTTTTGGACGAGCCTACAAACCACCTGGACATAGACTCCAAGGAGGTTTTGGAGGAAGCTCTTTTAAACTATTCGGGCACTGTATTTGTAATATCCCACGACAGATACTTCCTAAACAGGGTTGTAGACAAGATAATAGTGCTTGAAGATGATGGCTGCTCAGAGTATCTTGGAAACTACGACTATTATGTCGAAAAGAAAAAACTACTTGAGGAAATGGACTCTCCTGAGGATGCAGCCGAGAAGACTAAAACCCAGGTAAAAGAAGAAAAGCGAAAGCAAAAACAGCTTCAAAATGAGATCAAACAGCTTGACAGGCAGAGAAAATCCATAGAAGATGAAATAATGCTTCTAGAATCAGAGATCGAGGACATAGACGAGCTGATGTGCCAAGAGGATGTCTATTCAAATCCTGAAAAGTCAAGGGAAATACACAATAGAAAAATAGAGGTACAGGAAAAACTGGACGAGCTTTACTCTGAATGGGAAAATTTCATATAATTTTCAACTGATATGTAAAAGACCTCATATGCGGCAGTCATGTACTGACGCATATGAGGTCTTTGTATTTATCCCATGTGTTTTCCTATTTTAAGGTTTGGGACTGCATTGAGATCCAGCCCCGACACCCTTCCATTTTTATAGTCATAATATGCGGCGCAACCTATCATTGCTGCATTATCCGTACAAAGGTCTATAGGCGGGTATTTTACATCGATTCCGTTTTCCGCGGCATTTTGCTCAAGTTTTTCCCTGAGCCTTGAATTCGCAGCAACTCCACCTGCAAGCACTAGGGTTTTTAACCCCTTGCCCTTGCATGCTCTTACAGACTTCTCCACAAGCACATCTACTATGGCTTCCTGGTATGAGGCCGCTATGTCCTCTATAACTATCTCTTCATTCTTCATCTTCTTGCTGTTTAAATAGTTGAGCGCCGCAGACTTTAGCCCGCTGAAGCTGAAGTCATAGCTGTCCTTTTCAAGATATGCCCTCGGAAAGTCTATCGCCTGTTTGTCTCCAAGTTTTGCCGCCCTGTCTATTTTTGACCCGCCGGGATATCCCAGGCCTATCGCCCTTGCTATCTTGTCAAAGGCCTCTCCTGCCGCATCGTCACGAGTCTGGCCAAGTATTTCGTATTTTCCGTAATCCTTTACTTCCACAAGGTGGGTGTGCCCTCCCGACACCACAAGGCACATGAATGGAGGCTCAAGCTCCTTGTGTGCTATGAAATTGGCGCATATATGCCCTTCTATGTGGTTCACCCCTACAAGAGGCACTCCAAGTGAAAATGAAATCGCTTTTGCAGCTGAAAGCCCCACAAGAAGCGCGCCTACAAGCCCCGCTCCGTAAGTCACCCCCACTATGTCTATATCTGAAAACGTCATATTTGCACTGTCTAAAGCCTCCTGCACAACCTGCTGAACATTTTCTATATGTCTTCTTGAGGCTACTTCCGGCACGACTCCTCCGAATTTTTTGTGCTCCTCGATCTGTGTGGCCACTATGTTCGAAAGTACCTGCCTTCCGTCTTTAAGTATGGCTGCGGATGTCTCATCACAGCTGCTTTCAATTGCCAGTGTCACTATACTGCTCATTGTCTAGCTCCTTCCACATTATAAGCGCGTCTTCTCCGTTATCATGGTAGTATTTAGGCCTTGTGCCCGCCGGCTTGAATCCATAAGAGCTGTAAAGCCCTATTGCCACCTCGTTTGAAACCCTGACCTCAAGTGTCATAGCAAGCACATTCCTCTTTAGCGACTCCCTGATAAGTTCATCAAGTATCTTTTTTCCAATTCCCTTTTTCCTGCCTGACGGATGCACTGCTATATTTGTTATATGCCCTTCTCCGGCTATAAACCATATGCCTCCATAGCCTACCACGTCATCCCCATATTTGGCTATTACATAGTAGGCCAGTTCATTTTCCATTTCCTTTTCAAACGAATGTCTGCTCCATGGAATTGAAAAACTCTTATTTTCAACCTCAATCACACCGTCTATGTCCGATTTTTCCATTTGTTTAATTGAAAATATATTACTCATTCGCCTTCTTCCTCTTCATCTTTTCTTCATACTGCACTTCAGCCTGTGACTTTCTTATATACAGGGGACTCATATCAAAATGGCTTGTAGTCTCTCCCCTGCTGTATTTCTCCTTTGCTATCTCACATATGCTCGACGCCCTTGGAAGCCTGTGGCTTGATGGCGGTATCTCTACGTTTTGGACCAATTCAAGGCTTTCCCTGTAGAGATTTGCAGCCTCTCCGAGGACTACAGCAATGCCTTCCAGAGTTTTAACATAATCTATAAGCTCTTCCAGCTTTTCAACCCTTATTTCCCTTACCATTTGAAGCTTTCCACTTTCCCATAAATATGATGCTGAGTATACCTGTCCCCTTTGGGCGTCCAATATCGGCACTATATATCCCTTTGACGTGCTCATGTTGAAAGCAAGCGCGCTTAGCGTATCCACAGATACAAGAGGTATGTCTTTGACATGGGCCATGGCCTTTGCAGTTGCAACCCCTATACGAAGCCCCGTAAACGAACCCGGGCCCGTGCACACACCTATAAGGTCTATATCGTCCATTTTCATGTCGCATGACTTTAAAAGCTGGTCTATCATGGGCATTAGATTTTTAGAATGGGTTTTCTTATAATTAAGTATATATTCAGCTATGAGTTTTTCTTCGTTAATCACTGCAACTGCAGCCACTTCAGAAGATGTATCTATTCCAAGGATATTCATATCTATAACAGCTCCCTGATAATTTTTTCGTATTTTTCCCCTACTGCACTGACTTCTACTTCCCTCTTTTGCATGTCTTCAGTATACCTTATCTCTATCCACAAAAGCTCTACGCCTTCCAAAAGCTCTTTTATCATATCTGCCCATTCTATTATGCATACTCCATCTGCAGCCAGGTACTCCTCAAACCCTATTTCATACATTTCCTCTGGTGACGATATCCTGTACACGTCGAAATGGTAAAGCTTTTCTCTTCCCTCGTATTCATTCACTATAGTAAACGTAGGACTCGTTATGTGCTCTTCAATGCCAAGCCCCTTAGCTATGCTCTTTGTGAAGGTGGTCTTTCCTGCCCCCAAATCCCCTGTAAGGCATACGATAGACGGTGATTTGAGTATCTGCCCGAGCTTTAATCCCAGCCTGGCGGTTTCACCTTCTCCATTTAGTATAATCTTTTCCATATCTTAAAGCTCCTTAAATTCATCATAATTAAGCGGGCAAAATATATTTGCCAATCCTCATTTTAAATAATTAAATAAAAACATATTTGCCAATCTTCATTATAACAAAAAAGACGTGCTTATAACTATTTTTTTGAGCTTTTATTTATGCAGTCTGACTAAAATCAAAATACGGCAGCAGGAAAATCATAATCCTGCTGCCGTATTTTTGTAGTATGTTGTCCTATTTATATAGTCTTGAAAATATCCAAACGTTTATGCCAACCATGTCCTGTCTGCCTATCCCTTTATAATCGGCGATATCTTCTTGTATATTGAAAGTGTAAGTATTGACACGATGGTGCCCTTTATTATGTTGAACGGTATTATGGAGTAGTATATGAACGTCTTAATATCGACTATGGCATTGTTAAACTTGGCTCCCATTTGGATTATAGCCTCTATAGGCATGAATTTTGTGTAAAATGGAAGCAGTATGAAATAGTTTGCAAGCCCTCCCGCAATTCCCATGGCCAAAGTTCCTGCTATACATCCTATTAAAGCCATTTTTTTAGTCTTGGATGCAAAATATATTCCAGAAGATACAAATACAAAAGCTCCTCCTACAAGGAAGTTTGCCACTTCGCCTACTCCTGCAGTCTGGCTCTTGAACATGAAGTGTAGTATGTTCTTTATGAGTTCTATCACTAGTCCCGCCACCGGTCCAAGTGCAAATCCTCCTATTACTGCTGGAATGTCCGATATGTCAATTTGCAAAAATTCCGGGAAAAACATTATAGGGAACTCTATATACATTATTAAAAACGAAAGCACTCCAAGCACCGATATCTTCACAAGGTTTGACGTTGTAAAAAGCCTTTCCCTTTTTAAACCCAAAACTCTATCCAATTTCTTTTCCTCCTCTATATGATTGTCCTAATCCAGGTAACAAAAAAGGAAGCCGCAATCTTTGGGCTTCCTAAAAATTTAAATCTATAAACCTTCTTCCATCCAGACTTTACTGTCGGTACTGGAATCTCACCAGTTCAGCCTATCGGCTCGCGGACTTTAACCGCCGGTCGGGAATCTCACCCTGCCCTGAAGATTATGAAACAATCAATATTTTATTTTGTTTACATCTTAATTCTATTATACGAGGGAATAAATGTCAATATAAGCTTATACACTCATATCATTATTTACAGCCTCTTTATTCAGAGTATACTACTTTTCCGTCCACTATTGTGCATACCGGCCTGCTTTGGATTTCAAGAGGGAATCCATCCCATATAACTATGTCTGCATCCTTTCCCTCTTCAAGGCTTCCGACCCTGTCTGATACTCCCAGCACTTCAGCTGGATTTATAGTTATGGCCTTTAACGCCTTGTACTTGTCCATTCCAGCCTTGACAGCAAGGGCCGTGCAAAGCGGAAGGTACTGAATTGGAACCACCGGGTGGTCTGTTATTATAGAAACCTTTACACCGGCCTGCGAAAGCACTCCGGCAGTCTTGAAGTCAAGATTTTTAAGCTCTATTTTAGACCTTTCCCCAAGCGAAGGGCCCACAAGCGCCGGATATCCCTCTTTTGAAAGATGGTCCGCTATCAGATGGCCTTCAGTACAGTGGTCCAGCGTCAGCTTGAGGCCAAACTCCTTTGCAATCCTAATCGCAGTGAATATGTCGTCAGTCCTGTGGGCATGAGCCTTCAGGGGAACTTTTTTTTCCATCAGGGGCATCATAGACTCGAGCTTAATGTCAAACTCAGGCTTCTCAGCCTCCTCGTCCTCCATATACTCCTTCATTTCCTCCATATAGTCATCCGCCTTTCTGAGAGTCTCTCTCAAAAGGGCCGCTATGGCCATTCTCGTCTGAGGCGTTCTGTCATCCCTACCATACACGCTCTTTGGGTTCTCCCCAAACGCTATCTTGAATCCCACAGGGTCCTTTATTACCATCTCGTCTATCCTGTCCCCGTGCGTCTTTATCGCGATGTACTGCCCCCCCATTACATTTGCGCTTCCTGGGCCCGTGCCCACGCATGTTATTCCTCCCTGCAGCGCCTCTGAAAAGGTCCTGTCCATAGGATTTATTCCGTCTATGGCCCTCATATGAGGCGTTATGGGATCCGTCTCCTCGTTCCCGTCAGCCCCTTCAAAACCCATTCCGTCCTCCCATAGTCCCATATGGGTATGTGCGTCTATAAACCCAGGGAATACGTATTTGCCGCTTGCATCTATAACCTGAACATCTTCACATGTCTGTATGTTCTTTTCTATTTTTTGTATTTTCCCGTCTTTTACAAGTATATCTGCTCCTTCCATTATCTGGTCGGCCATAGTGTATATTTTTCCATTTTTTATAAGTAACATATGTTTTCTCCTTCTATTTCGCTTGTTTTATGCTCAATGACACCTTTCCTCTTTCCAGGTCTACGGATATTACTTTTACGCTTACAACATCTCCAACGCTTAAAACCTCCATAGGATGCTTTATGAACCTGTTGCTTATCTGGGATATATGAACAAGTCCGTCGTTTTTAACGCCTATGTCAACAAAGGCTCCAAAGTCCACTACGTTTCTGACCGTACCCGAAAGTATCATCTCTTCTTTAAGATCCTCAAGCTTTAATACGTCGCTTTTGAATATAGGCTTTGGCATTTCATCCCTTATGTCCCTGCCGGGCTTTTTGAGCTCGTCTATTATGTCCCTGAGTGTCATCTCCCCTACTCCAAGCTCTTTTGCCGTGTTTTCAATATCTACAGCATCCAGTGTCTTTCTGTCCATATCCCCTATGCTCATTCCGATCATGCCAAGCAGTGATGCTGCAGCTTCATAGGACTCTGGATGGACCGATGTATTGTCAAGAGGGTTTTCGCCGTCGCATATTCTCAAAAATCCTGCACACTGTTCGAAAGTTTTTCCCCCTAGTCTTTTTACCTTCTTGAGCTGCTTTCTTGAATTGAACTTTCCGTTTTCTTCCCTGTATGCAACTATATTCTTGGCTATGCTCTCCGATATTCCCGCAATATATTTCAAAAGAGATACTGTTGCAGTATTGAGGTCGACTCCCACTGCATTTACGCAATCCTCTACAACTCCGGCAAGAGTCTCGTCAAGTCTTTTCTGATTGAGGTCATGCTGGTACTGGCCTACTCCTATGCTCTTTGGGTCTATCTTAACAAGCTCTGCCATAGGGTCTTGAAGCCTTCTTCCTATCGATATTGCCCCTCTTATGGATACGTCCACATCGGGGTACTCCTCGCTTGCCAGTTTTGAAGCCGAATATACAGATGCCCCCGCCTCGCTGACTATTGTATAGCATACCTTCTTTTCAATCTCCTTTATGCTCTCAGCCACGAAACTTTCCGTCTCCCTTGAAGCGGTTCCGTTTCCTATCGGTATTATGTCTATGTCATATTTTTGTATGAGCTTTAAAAGAACCTCTTTTGACTTTTGGGTTTCATTCTTCGGCTCATTGGGATATATGGTCGCATATTCAAGAAGCTTTCCAGTTTCGTCAAGAACAGCCAGCTTGCATCCCGTCCTAAAACTTGGGTCTATCGCAAGAACTCTAACTCCCCTTACAGGAGGAGCCATTATAAGAGGGCTCATGTTCTTGGCAAATATCTCTATCGCATTCTCCTGGGCGCGTTCTGTAAGGCTTGACCTTATCTCCCTTTCTATCGAAGGCTGTATGAGCCTTTTATATGCGTCTTCTATTGCATCCTCAACCTGTTGGAACACTTTGCCCTCAATTGCCTCGCCTTTCTTTATATACTCCAGCGCCTTGTCATCAGGCATGAGCACTTTGATCTTGAGGAACTTTTCCTTTTCTCCTCTGTTTATTGCAAGAATCCTGTGGTCGGCCACCTTTGAAACAGGCTCCTCGTATTCATAATAGTTTTCATATACGCTCTTTTCTTCACTGTTTGCAGCCCTCGATGAGAGTATCCCTTCTCTCATAGAAGCCTTTCTTATCCACTCCCTGTATTCAGGCTTGTCTGATATGACCTCAGCTATTATGTCCTTGGCCCCCTGAATGGCATCCTGGGCTGAGCCCACTTCGTTTTCCGCATTTATAAAGCTCATCGCATAGCTTTCTATATCTTCCCGGCCATCCATTATCGCATCTGCAAGAGGCTCAAGTCCCCTTTCCTTGGCCTTTGAGGCCCTTGTGCTTTTTTTCTGCCTGAAAGGCCTGTAAAAGTCTTCCACCTTTTGAAGTGTATTTGCCCTTATTATCTTATCTTTGAGATTTTCGTCAAGCTTTCCCTGCTCGCCTATAAGCCTTATGACCTCTTCTTTTCTGCCCTCCAAATTTTTTATATATGAAAGTCTTTCTCCAAACTGCCTCAGCACGATGTCGCTGAGACCGCCCGTCATTTCCTTTCTGTATCTTGCTATAAATGGAATTGTATTTCCTTCATCTATAAGTTTAACAGTATTTTCAACCTGACCTTTTGAAATTTCAAATTCATCTTGAAGAACCTTTATCAAGTCCATAAAATCTCTCCCAACTTATGCTGTTTTGCATCGTATTGTTTTCGTCCTATAAATTATATCACATATGGAATTTCTGGTGAAAAAAACAGATTATAATTTGACATTTAAATATGGAGTCAACAAAAAAGCCATTTCACTGGAGTTTATATAATCCAGTGAAATGACCTTTAGTTTTTAACCCTTTGATTTTAACCTTTTTCCCATTTGTTTCCGCTTCCTGTGAACTGTTCGTTCAGGTAGCCGTTTCCATAAGTCATTCCAGATACTGCTTGAGATGCTTTTCCATTTTCTATGCTCTCTTTGAACAATTTTTCTCCAAGCTCGCTCCAGCCCTCGTGAAGCGGAGTTACCACTTTCACGGCCTCGTAAAGTTTCTCTGTATCCATTGAAATATGAGCCTTCGTTATGAGTTCATTTACATACATGTAAAGGCTCTTGTAGTTCATTGCTATCTCAGAATCTCCGCTCAGGGTTGCAATAAGCTCGGCCAATATCTCCCTGCATTTGTTTATGGATTCGCCAAGTCTTTGAATGTCGCCCTTTTTAATATTGTCTATGGACTCATTTAAAGAATCTATAAGCCCCTCGTATACTATTGCCACAAGCTGGGCATCATTGGCCGACGCCACCCTGCCTGCCAGATATTCCTTTTCTATCATCTAATGCACCTCTTTTATCCTAGAAGTTTAAGTATCGACTGCGGCTGCTGGTTGGCCTGCGCAAGCATTGAAACCCCGGCCTGCTGAAGCACGTTTACCTTTTGGAAATTCGCCATTTCAAGAGCCATGTCAGTATCTTCCACACGTGACATTGCGGCAGTAAGGTTTTCAGCAGTATTGTCAAGGTTTGCAATTGTATGCTCAAGCCTGTTTTGAGTTGCTCCAAGTCTTGACCTTTCAGATGCAATTTGTACTATAGCATTGTCAAATACCGATATTGCAGCAGAAGCCTTTTCTTCCGAAGTAACGTCCACTGCATATTCAACCATGCTTGCTGAAATTCCGTCAGTTACAGTCGCTCCCGTCTTAACATACGACGCTCCCTTTACCCCCGGGTTTCTTGTAGGGTTGTCTGCGCTTAGCTTGAGTTTTTGAGCCCTTATGTCTCCGATTTCAAGCCTGAACCCCTGACCTGTGTTGGCACCCACCTGAAGGCTCGTAGTGAATTCTTTAGGCGTTGCCTCAAGATAGATGAGGTTTCCGTCAAACCCCGCTGTATTCGATGTAACTATAAGCCTTGCATTGTCAGATGTTCCTGCTCCCGAGTCAAATTTTGCGTCCTTGCTCATTGTAACTCCATCTATACCCGTTGCAAATTTGTTTACTATCTCATCAACAACTGCTTCAGGAGTCGCCTTGCCAGCTATGTCTATAGGTCTGTTTGAACCCACATATGGCGCCACGCTGCTGTCAAAAAATTCTATGGTCTCATTTCCTATTTTTATTGTGGATCCAACTTCAGGCATATCGTCGAAATAAAAGCTTCCCGCAGCTGTTCCTGTCGCATTTTCCGCCACGCCTGTATCCGTAGGGTATACTGGCGCTGCCGAGTCGAATGTAGAGTCTATCATTTTGACCGCATCTCCACTTCCCTTTACTTCAATTTTACTAAGTCCTCCCATGGAAGCCGTTGTTATTTCTATGAAGCCGTTCTTGTCTATAACAGCTTTTGCAGAATCTCCAATAGCATCATTTACAAGGTCCATGAAGTTGTCTAGCGTAGTCGCATTGTTTGTCTGAGTGAGGTTTACAACCTTCTCCTCGCCGTCTACCCATACGGAAAGCTGCTCGCTTGCAAGATTGAAGTCTCCAGCTCCCAGCGCTTCAACGTCTACGTTTCCAGTAACCTGTGCCGGCTCTCCTGTAGACATTCTGTGTACTAGCGCATTTGAGTCAGGTCCTTCATTTCCTTTAAGTACATTTCTCGTATTATATTCCGTTCCGTTTGCCACCCTGTTGACTTCAGATGTAAGCTGGTTTATCTCATCCTGTATCGCCTGTCTGTCTGACTCTGCCGATGTTCCATTTGCCGCCTGTACTGAAAGCTCCCTCATCCTTTGAAGCATAGAATGAACTTCCGCCATTGCACCTTCTGCCGTTTGAACAAGCGACACGCCGTCAAGGGAGTTTCTCGAAGCTATTTGAAGTCCCCTAACCTGGGCTCTCATTTTTTCACTTATTGCCATTCCCGCAGCGTCGTCTCCTGCTCTATTTATCCTCTTTCCTGATGAAAGCTTTTCAAGTGTCTTGCTTCCCACGGCATTGTTTCTGTTCAAAAGCCTGTGGGCATTCATAGCTGATATATTGTGATTTATTCTCAATTTAACATTCCTCCCTGCATTTTTAAAGTTTACATATACTTTATCGACTGGAACACCTATACACTTTAATCTCTTTTGCTTTTAATTTCATCTACTCTTTCTAAGAAGCTTAAAACCTGTGAAACTATGTCAAACAGCTCTTTGGGGACTTCATCAGGCATTTTAAATTCTTTAGAGTCTGCATTTTTTTTCATAAATCCTTCTAAATTCCTAGGTTTTAATCTATTGTCCAAGGCCAACACTCCTATATTTTAAGGTCTAAAACTCCCCTTTTTTCAAATAGCTCTCGGTTTTCTTCTTCACCTTCACTTATATTCGCATCCAATATGCCTGCGTTTCCTTCATCATAAAATGAAATCTCACCCATTGAATATCCGCTTTTTTCAAGAAGATTTTCCAGAATATCCTTATAATTTTCTATATGGCCTTTATCCTGCTCGTTTTCAAGCCCTATTTTCACATTCACATTATTCCTGTCAACTTTTATGTTCATGTTTACATTTCCAAGGTTTTCCGTTTCTATGCTAAGCACTACCGACATGTCTTCACTGCTCAGTCTTGATAACCCTTTTTTTCTATCCCTGAAATACATGTTAAGATTTGTCAGCTGCTCGTTCATATATACTGGGATCTGGTATATTTTGCTCTCTCTGCTAAGCCTTTGGCTTTCTTGCATTTTCTCTGACAGTTCTTTGAATTTTCTTTTAAGTGCGCTGCTTTCTTCTTCATTTGAAAGTTTAATACTGCTTTCAATCTCGCCTAGGGCCTCTTCAATATCTGCATATTCTTTTTCAAACTTCCAGTTTGACTCCCTTATGCTCTTTGATATTTTTTTTATAGTATTTTTAACTCCATCTATCTTTTCTCGGCTTTCCATATCTCCTTTTTCATCTATAAAATTGATGATTTCCGAAACCTTGTGCCCTAGCTGTCCCTTGTTTTCCACAAGTGAGTATGTCTTTTGAAGCTCCCCCAGTGAAATATGCCTCTTGTTTTTTATCAAAAATGCCAAAGTGCTTTCTCTCTTTGCACCCGATGTTCCTATGTCGTCAACAAGTCTTTTTAAAATTGAATCCCTTAAGTTTGCGATTTCATCCGGATTCTCCAATGAGCTTTCCGGTTGGTTTTTTATTGCTGATTCTTGTTTGACTTTTGGGTTTAAGTGTTCATTTTTAATATGCTGCTCCTCGTATTTGTCAACGTATTTAGACACCATATCGATATCCATGTTTTCGACATCTATATTTTTCACAATACTATCCAAAACCATTGGCGCCGACAGTTTGCCTCTTACATTCATATAGTTTCCATAGACATCATATGCCCTTTGAATATTTGACCTGCTTAGGCCGAGCCCATTTTGAACAAGTGCCTTTGCAACTTCTAAAGCATTCCTGTTTGGCTCAATATGTTGATTTACATATCTTTTGACCTCCCGTTCACTTTCACCGCTCAGCAGCTTTGGAAACTGCATATCTTTAATGTATCTCTTCTCTTTAATATCAGTTTGTGTGTTTTGCCTCATAAGCAAAACACTGCTAGATTCAATATTCTTAATAGTCATTGGGATTTGATTTTTCATCTGGAACGCCACTACGTTAAAATCAAGTTCCCCTATGTTTTTTAACGCCGCCGCCAGGCTGCCTGCTTTGGAGGCTGTAAGGGCGAATGTATTTGATTCTGTGCCTGTTTGAAATCTCAGTATCTGTGAATAGTCTGAACCTGACGGCTGAAGCGAAGTTTCATTTTTTCCAAGCAACACCTTTTCTATTTTGCTTATCTTGAAGTCTACATTCTTTTTGATGAGCGTTAACAGGTCTTTTTCATCTATTTTTTTCAGCATCTCAACCTTTTCAATTATATCTTCTACGCTGTTTTTTGTTTCAGTTTTTAAGCCTTTATCCTCTGCTGATTTTAATTGTTCATATTCTGCTTCCATATTTTGTTCTACAGGCTTTATATCTTCGCCATTTTGCGGCCTTTGGGCTTTTTCAGGTTTTATGCTTTGAATGTCATTGTTTTGAGTATTTTCAGACTGCTTCCCTTCACTTGAGCTGTTTTGAGCTGAAGCTTCTTTAAAGTCTCTTTTCTCCATTTGCCTGTATTTATTCTCTATAGCCACCTGATTTATCTGTATTTCGCCGGCTTTTTTTTCCGCCATCTTCATTCCATCTGTTTCCACAGCTTCAGACTTGGCATGCTTTTCCATCAGGCTTATCTTTTTTGCAATCTCCCTTATATCTACTTTTTCTATGTCCACGCCTTCCTTTACAAGCTGCGCCGCCTTGTCCCTGTCCAGATTCTTTATTATGCTTGAAAGCGCCGATTTCATATCTTTTATGCCGGTTATGTTCTCCTTTGTAATATCTATTTCACTTTTTATGAAATCCTTTGAGATCTTAATATTTTCATCAGACGCCTCAAATCCAGATTCTCCAAGCAATCTCACTATGTCTTCCTTCAAAAGCCTAAGTTCCTTTTCAGTAACCCTTGTTTTTCCAATTTTGACCGGTGCATATCCCTTTAAATTGAGTTTTTGCTCCAATCCGGCCGATTCTATACTTCCCTTTTTTACGAATCTTTTTATGTTATACAGGTTTCCTATGCTTACATCCAACTTGTTCTTAAGCGTATCTATGAAAGTGGAGTTTTCTACATATTGCAGCTTATCCAGCTTGTAAAACACGTCGTTTATCTTTTCTATGTTCTTTTTTGTGATATTTACATTTCTTTTGTGAAGTGATTTTATTATATCCGTTATATCTTTTCCCATACTGCTTCCATATATTCTCTTTGCTATGCTTTCCGCCTTTTCTGTCGTAATCTCCTTTTTGCCAAACATCTTCAGTATAGAAAAGCCCTCTTTTTCTTCCTTCAGCTCTTCCAGCGAAATGGCAATTTCTTGAAGGGATGCATTTTCAATGTCAACATCCATTTTGGCGAGCTTTATGGCACTGTCATAGTCAAGCGAAGCTGCAATTTCGTCAAGGTAGACCTTGCCTGCCGCATAAGACTGGATGTTCTCTCTAGTCAGGTCGACTCCATTTACATTAAGCTCCTTTGCCGCATTCAAGTTATATTCGCTGGCCTCAATGCCATGTTTTTTAAGTATTTCAAAGTAAAAAAGTTTTTCTCCATTTTCAACTCTCGTGTCCTCTTTTTTGCTTGTCAGCTTTGACTTTACTATGTTTTTTCTGTCTATGAGCACAACTTCCCCGACACTTGAATCTATTTCCTCTTTAACTTGAGCTTCCAAAACGGTATTATCACCCATGTCGATTTTTATGTTTTTTTCATCCTTTTCAATCAATGTTCCTCTTATTTTAGGCGCTGCGGTAAGCGCAGTGTATGCGTCTGCCGCGGCACTGACTTTGCCTTGTAAAACTTTTTCCATCATACGAAGCCACCTCGCGTATTTTACTTATATTTATTTATCGTCATTCCACGAGCATTTGTTTAATTTTAATTCCACACAATAAAACAAATAACCGTTCGCCCCGCTTTTGGGCTTATTGTCGCAAATTCCATTAAAGAGTGTGAAAATATATGCCGATAATATATAATAGTATTATATACACGTTAATAAGGATGTGATGAATTGGCACCCATAAACAATATATCTCAAATTCCTAAAATACATAATCTTCAAGGTACGGATTCAGTTCAAAAAAAACTAAAACCCAAACAGAGCGAATTCCTCAAGACATTTGAAAAGATAAAATCTGACGACGTCAGAAAAAAGCTTGAGGGCATATTTGAAAAAATCGTTGAAAAGTCGGATCATCTCAAAGACAACCTGTATCTTAAGGATGTTTTGGAGTATAAAAAACTTGTTAAGCACTTTCTTGGAGTTGCCGTTGAAAACTCACACGTTTTCTCACAGCAAAACTTCCTTGACAGAAGAGGAAGGCACAGGGTCTACTCAATTGTAAAGCAAGTAGACAGGGAGCTTGACTCCATAACCCGCGACTTCATAACAAACCATATTGATCACGCCAGAGTTCTAAAAAGCATAGATTCCATAAGAGGGCTTTTAGTGGACGTTATGATGTAAAGCAAAAAGCTGACAGTAGATTGTTATAATCCACTAGCCAGCTTTTTTACGTTTTGCACTTTTTATTTCAAATTCTTTAATGACTTTAAATACTCATTTATGAAGAGGTCTATATCCCCGTCCATTACAGCCTGTATGTTCCCCATTTCAGCATTTGTCCTGTGGTCTTTAACAAGATTATACGGATGAAATACATAAGACCTTATCTGGCTTCCCCAGCTTATCTGGGAGTATTCGCCCTGTATGTCCTCTATTCTTTCCTTGTTTTCAAGCTCCTTTATCTCTATGAGCTTTGCCGTAAGCATCTGCATGGCCATTTGCTTGTTACTGTGCTGTGACCTTTGGTTTTGGCACTGAACTACAATTCCCGTAGGCATATGGGTTATCCTGACCGCCGAGTCTGTCTTGTTGACGTGCTGCCCCCCTGCACCCGAAGCCCTGTACGTGTCTATTTTAAGGTCCGACTGGTTTATGTCGATTTCAACATTTTCATCCAGTTCAGGTATTACGTCTATAGATGCAAATGAGGTATGCCTTTTTCCTGAAGAATCAAACGGCGAAATCCTTACCACCCTGTGGACACCTTTTTCGCCCTTCAGATATCCATATGCATTTAGCCCTTCCACGAGTATTGTTGCACTCTTAATTCCAGCTTCAGGATCTTGTATAATGTCAACTATTGAAGTTGAAAATCCCTTGCTTTCAGCCCATCTCTTGTAAAGTCTCAATAGCATCTGGGCCCAGTCCTGGGCGTCAAGTCCACCTGAACCTGCATGAATTGAGAGTATGGCGCTATTTTTGTCATATTCCCCTGAAAGAAGTGTCTTTATTCTCATCCCCTCTATTTTTACTTCAAGCGATTCAATTTCATTTTGCACTTCCTTTTCAAGAGACATGTCATCTTCTTCTTGGGCAAGCTCTATCATTATCTGTATCTCTTCATATGAATCTGAAAGCCCCCTGTAGTTTTCAAGGTCTTCCTTAAGAGCCTTGTTGCTTTGAAGCATCTTTTGGGCTTTTTCATTGTCATTCCAAAAGTCTGGCTGAAGCATTTTTTGTTCCTGGTTTTCCATCTCTTCTTTCATGGCATCTATGTCAAAGAGAAACCCTCAGTTCTTTTATTGATTCACTTATCTCTTCAAGCTTTTGGTTGTATTCTTGTAGATTAAGCATATAATCACCCCTTTTTATTTGTTTTTACCGCAGCATTTCTTGTATTTCTTGCCGCTTCCGCATGGACAAATATCGTTCCTTCCAACCTTGTCCTCTTTGCTTACAGGCTGCCTTTGGTCTTCACCCGAGCTTTGAGAAAGGTTGTCTACATCTATTACCTGTTTTCTTTCTATTTTTTCCTCTACTGTAAATCCAAACAGATATTTTATAGTGTCCTCGTGTATTAGTCTTATCATATCTTCAAACATGTCAAATCCTTCGAACTGGTACGCCCTTACCGGATCCTCCTGTCCTATCGCCCTCAGGCCTATTCCCTGTCTAAGCTGGTCCATGGCGTCTATATGATCGACCCATTTCGTGTCCACTACCTGAAGGAGCATTATCCTTTCTATCTCCCTCATTCGCTCTTCGCCTATCATCTGTTCCTTTTCTTCATATATACCCATTGCAGTATCTATAAGCATATCCTTTATCTTCTGCCTGTCAAGCTGCTCTATGTCTCCGAAATCTATGCTTCCCTTTGGAAGGAATGTCGAATAAAGATGCTCTTTAAGCCCCGCAATATCCCACTCTTCTGGATAGCTTCCGTCAGATGTGTAAATATCCGCATAGTGCTCTATGGTCTTTTGTATCATTGACACTATGTTTTCCCTTATGTTCTCGCCCTCTAGAACGCTTCTTCTCTCCTTGTATATTATCTCCCTTTGCTTGTTCATTACATCGTCAAACTGGAGTACGTGCTTTCTTATTCCAAAGTTTCTTCCTTCGACTTTCTTTTGTGCGTTCTCTATAGACTTTGAAAGTATAGCATGTTCTATAGGAGTGTCATCGTCCATTCCCAGTTTTTCTACTACACCCTTTATTTTCTCGCTTCCAAAAAGCCTCATTATGTCGTCTTCAAGGCTTATATAAAACCTTGACATACCGTTGTCTCCCTGACGTCCGGCACGACCTCTCAGCTGGTTGTCTATTCTTCTTGACTCGTGTCTTTCAGTTCCAAGTATGCATAGTCCTCCCGCAGCTTTCACCTTTTCCTGCTCTGCATCCGTTTCACCTTTTATTTTTGAATATACTTCACTATAGTGATTTCTGGCATCAAGTATTTCCGGATCATCTGTTTCCGCAAAGCCTGTTGCAAGCGATATTATGTGCTCGCTATATCCAAGTTTTCTCATCTCTTTTTTAGTCATGAACTCCGGGTTTCCTCCAAGTACTATGTCGGTTCCCCTTCCGGCCATATTCGTAGCTATTGTTACATTTCCAAGCCTTCCCGCCTGAGCCACTATTTCGGCCTCTTTTTCGTGCTGCTTTGCATTTAGGACCTGGTGCTTTATTCCCTTTCTCTTTAGAACCGAAGAAAGCATTTCAGATGTCTCTATAGCTATTGTACCCACTAGTATGGGCTGGCCTGTCTTGTATCTTTCCTCTATTTCTTCAACTACAGCCTTGAATTTTCCCTTTTCGCTCTTGTATACTACGTCAGGCTCGTCTTTTCTCTTTATAGGCTTGTTTGTGGGTATTTGTACTACATCCATGCCGTATATAGACCTGAACTCCTCTTCCTCTGTCTTTGCCGTACCTGTCATACCCGAAAGCTTACTGTACATTCTAAAGTAGTTCTGGAATGTTATGCTTGCAAGTGTCTGGGATTCCCTCTGCACGTCAAGGCCTTCCTTTGCCTCTATGGCCTGGTGGAGCCCGTCTGAATACCTTCTTCCAAACATAAGCCTTCCTGTGAACTCGTCAACTATTATAATTTCGCCGTCCTTGACAACATAGTCTACATCGTTTTTCATAAGGTTGTTTGCCTTGAGGGCCTGGTTTATATGGTGTGAAAGCTCCATATTGCTTGAGTCTGCAAGGTTTTCAACCCCGAAGAACTTCTCGGCCTTTTCCACTCCGTTTTCAGTGATCATTACCGAATTGCCCTTTTCATCTATTACAAAGTCTACAGTTTCTTCCTTGTACTCCCTGTCGAATTTACTCTGTTTTTCCTCGCTCGGATCCATTTTTCTTCCCTGTAGCATTTGAACGAATGTATTCGCCTGTATATAAAGTCCTGTGGATTTGTCTCCAGGCCCAGATATTATAAGAGGGGTTCTCGCCTCGTCTATAAGTATTGAGTCAACCTCATCGACTATTGCGAAGTTTAGCTCCCTTTGGACCATTCTCTCCTTGTATATGACCATGTTGTCCCTAAGATAGTCGAATCCGAATTCGTTGTTTGTACCGTAAGTTATGTCGCATGCATAAGCATATTTTCTTTCCGACGGAGACTGTCCATGAACAGCCACCCCCACTGAAAGTCCCAAGAATTCATAAAGCTTGCCCATCCATTCCATATCACGTTTTGCAAGATAGTCGTTTACAGTTATAACGTGGACGCCTTTTCCAGTAAGTGCGTTTAGATACACTGGCAGCGTTGCAACAAGCGTCTTACCTTCTCCCGTTTTCATCTCCGCTATTCTTCCCTGGTGAAGCACAACTCCTCCTATGAGCTGGACCCTGTAGTGCCTCATTCCAAGTACTCTCTTTCCTGCTTCCCTGACGGTTGCAAACGCTTCAGGAAGTATATCGTCAAGGCTCTCTCCCTTTTGGATTCTTTCCTTAAACTTTCCAGTCATTCCTTTTAGCTCTTCGTCGCTCAAAGCTGTAAATCTGTCCTCTATTGCCTCTATCTGGTCTACTAACTTTTCTACTTTTTTTATTTCTTTTTTATTTCCTCCAAATATAAGCTCTTTTAAAAAATTCATAACCATGTACCTCATTTCGCAGTCTTTATTTTGTATTTTACATTCTATAAAATTCCAATTCATGTGTTTCTATTTATTTACATACCGCTTATTTTCCCCATAACATTCATTTTATCATAAATCAAAACCATTTTAATTAATTTTTCATTAATTTAGTCTATATAGATTCTGGATAACATTAAGCCTCTGAAAAAAGCATGTACATGAATATTCATGCTATCCTATTTTCACGCCTTCCACATATCTGGCGCATATATTCCTGTCGTCTCCCGTATATATGAATTTTTCAAGCCTGTCCAATATAGAGTAGTTTTGCGCTATGGCCTTTTCATCCTCTATTACAAGCGCATCCAGGCTGTATCCGTCTTCAAAGCTTCCCGTATTTCCAAAAAATTCTCCTCCGCCTTTTGTTCCAATGTAAAACGCCTCTGAAAATTCCACAGGCCTATACGATTTGTCCATTATGTTGAGTATCTTGGAAAGCTGCACCGCCCTTACTATGGCCTCGTTCATTCCTATTTTGTGCCCTCCAGCCACATCGCTTCCAAGGCCTATCTTAAGCCCTCTGTCGATATACTTTCTAAGTGGCATTATTCCGCTTCGCACGTTTATATTCGAATCAGGACAATGAGCTATAAACACGCCTTTTTCCCTCATGTATTCTATCTCTTCTTCCTCAAGATATATTGCATGGGCCATAACTGTTGGAGTCTGCCCGAAAAGTGAGTTTGAATCATACACATCTATATAGCTTTTATTGTCTGGGAAAATCTCTCTTACCCACTCCATCTCCTCCCTGTTTTCATTCACATGGGACTGCACTGGAATGCCATATTTTACAGCCAAATCCCCCAGCTCTTTTAACAGTCCCTTTGTGCTTGTAGGCGCAAATCTTGGCGTTATTATTGGCTTTACGAGCCCTTCGCCCTTATACATTTCTATCAATTGCTTTGTTCCCTCAATGGAATTTTTTGTGCTCTCTATTATGAAGCCAGGAGCATTTGTATCCATGTTGACTTTGCCCACATAAGCGCCCAGCCCTTTTTTCCTTAGGGCTTCAAAGAGTATCTGAGTGCCCTTTGTTGAAGATGATGCAAAAATGCAAGACCTAAGCGTTCCCACTGAAAGGAGCTTGTCTGCAAAAGCCTCATATGCCATCTCGGCAAACTCCTCATCCTGGAATTTTCTCTCCAGATTGTAAGTGTAGTCGTTTAACCATTCCAAAAGCTGCCTTGTCATTCCAATTCCGCTTTGCATATACTGCGCAGCATGAACATGGAGGTCTACAAATCCAGGTATTATTATCCTGTCTCCATAGTCTTCGATTTCAAACGATCTGTATTTAGACGGAATATCAGCATATATGCCTTCTATTTTTCCATCTTTGGCGACAATAAAGCTATCTTCATGTATTTCAAATTTTTCCAGTGTCTTTGTGTATGCTATATTACCCTTTATTATTGTAATGTTTTTCATATCTTCCCCCTGATTTTATGCATATATAACAAAAAAACCCTGGAATATTTTCCAGAGTTCATTACTTACGCAGCCACGTCCTATTCTCCCGGGACCTTCCGGTCCGAGTACCTTCGGCGCTAAGGAGCTTAACTTCTGTGTTCGGTATGGGAACAGGTGTATCCTCCTCGCTATAATGACTGCATTATGAAGATTTATCGAACCTTCAAAACTGCAAAGTTTTAATATTATTGGTCAAGTCCTCGATCTATTAGTACCCATCAGCTGAATGCATTGCTGCACTTACACCCTGGGCCTATCAACCAGATAGTCTTTCTGGGATCTTACCTTCTATGAAGTGGGAAATCTTATCTTGAGGTTGGCTTCGCGCTTAGATGCCTTCAGCGCTTATCCATTCCGCACATAGCTACCCAGCTGTGCCAC
>NZ_FSRH01000022.1 GCF_900141635.1 Peptoclostridium litorale DSM 5388
CATTTAACTACGGATGTAGAGTGAAAGTAACTACAAAAGTAGAGTGAAGTCACTACGTTTATAGAGTGATTAAACTACGGATATAGAGTGAAGTCACTACTTGACAAAAAGCATGTAGTTATTTACGCTGATATAGTGTGAATATGAGAGAAAAGATGGTGATTTCGTGATAGGAAAAATGGACTTATATAAAGATAACTATGTAGTGAAAGCCAATCAATTTATACAAGCAAAAGGTAGACTTGGAGTGCTAGAGCAAAAGCTTTTAGCGACTCTCATTTCAGAAATAAGAATGGAAGATGAAGACTTTAAGAAATACCGCCTCGATATAAAAGAGGTGGGCGAATTCATAGGTTTAAATAGCGGAGAAGTATATACGAAAATAAGAGAAGCAATCAGAAGCCTAAAAAAGAAGAGCATAGAAATTGAAAGATACAACCCTGATACACAAAGATTGGAATGGGAAACATTCGGATTAATCGGTTACACTAAAATCATAGAAGGCATAGGATACATTACTATAAGAATTGACCCTGAATTAAAACCTTATCTTTTAGCTATAAAAGGTGAAGAAACCCCATTTACCAAATACCTCGTTAAAAACATTTTAAAGCTTAACAGCAGTTATTCTATTCGGATATATGAACTTTTAAAGCAATATGAAAAGAAAAGAAGCCGGGAGTTTAAGCTTGAAGAGTTAAAGGACTTACTGGATGTTACTGAAGAGAAGAGTTACAAACGTTTTGATAACTTTGAAAGAAGGATACTTAAAAAAGCGGAAGAAGAAATAAACGCTAAAACTGATATAAAGATAAGCTACAAGAAAGAGAAGACAGGTAGAAAAATATCTGAAATCATATTCAAAATCATACCTAAAGAAGAGGACGAAGACCAAAAGGTACTTGAAGCTTTAACATCTTCCAATGAAAGAGACGAAATAAGACAAAAATGTGGGCTTGCTGAATCTAACTTTAGTGATAAGCAAGTAATGGAGCTTTACACTAAATCCGTTGAAATTACAGACAACCTTAATGACATGTTTAATATTACACCATACAAATATATAAGTAAGGGATATGAAATCATGTTAAAGCAAAAAGATGTTAAATATAAGTTTTCTTACTTGAAAAAGCTATTAGAGAAAGGCAAAGCAACAATAATAACCGAATTAATTGAAGAAGGGATTTAACTACGTTTATAGAGTAAGTCACTACGCTTGTAATTTAAGGCAGTTAAACGCTCTACATTTGTAGTTGAATGAGAAGGGAAGTATAGAAATGTATTATGTTTATAGACTGTATGATAAAGACGATAAGTTACTCTATGTAGGTAAGACAACTAGTTTAGAAACTAGAATGACAACCCACAAATTAGATTTAAGATGGAAAGATGAATTAACTAGAATTGAAGTAGCGCAGTGTAACTCTAAAACTGATATGGATATATACGAACTTTACTATATTAACAAGTTGAATCCCCTACACAATATATCAAGTGTTAACGGAGACATTCCAACATTTGAACTGAAAGACCTTGAGTTTAAGCCTTATATCAAAAAGGATAAACCTAAAATTAAAAAACCTAAAAAGAAAAGCGCAAGCAGAATACAAAAAGAGGAAAAATTCAAACTTAAATGTAACGCTGATGATGTATTTAAGATAACGGAACCTATTACAATACAGGAACTTGTAGCGCATAAGCATAAGTATCGTGCTTACAGCATAGAGGATAGGATATACTTTGAATTAAAGTATGATGCCGACAGACATTTAGGTGTATACCCTACATCTAAAGAAGATATTGCAATATCATTTGAAGACTTACCTGAAGGTACTGACCGCAAAGACATTTTAAATGAACTGTATGAATCAGCAAAATTATCAATGGTCTATAAAGTATTAAATGAATATGATGGTAGAATTAACATTGTTGGTGCTGTAAGTGTAAACAAAAATAAGCTTACAATTCATGCAAGTACCCCTATGAGATTACATGGATTATTTGGGAAATATGTTGATTTTTCACCGTTCACAGTTACTTATAAATAAGCGAGGACTTTTCCGGAGCCGCAGTGAAGATTGTCATGGATGAGCAGAAGTAGTCTTATGACCCATACGGGGAAAGAAATATAGCGGAGCAAGAAAAACCATATTGAAACCCAGCAGGAGCTTATTCAAGAACAATGCATCGTCAATTGAATCCATTACATATTCATTTGTAGTGCCCTCCAACAGCTTTTTTTCATTTGACAGCGTCGAAATAATGAAAACATGGGCAATTGAAATGAAAAAAGCGATTGATATAAAAACAAATGATCTGCTCTTAAAAAGTGAAACTACCATGCAGATGATGTTAATCAGGGACGCGGTTAAAATTATGTTTGAGATTATCTTTTTATCCATATGTATTTTCACTGGCTCCTTCCTGATGAAAGCATATTTTTGATGTGAGTTCAA
The DNA here is from genome assembly GCF_900141635.1 of Peptoclostridium litorale DSM 5388. GTDB lineage: Bacteria > Bacillota > Clostridia > Peptostreptococcales > Peptostreptococcaceae > Peptoclostridium > Peptoclostridium litorale. Next base: position 2,457 of record NZ_FSRH01000022.1, read on the forward strand.
ATTCTTGCGAAAATAAACAGCAAAGGGAATAGTAAACAATCGCAAAATGTAAACTTTTCCCTACAGTAGCATTTTACCACTTGTTTACATAAATAGGCTATAGAAACCTCACCAAAGCTACATAATCAGAGTTATGTAGCTTTAGTAAAAATCATGTATACTTGTTGGAATTGCAGGAGTATAATGGACATATGCTAAGTCATACTTTTTCGGAGGGCTAAAATCATGCAGGAATACATTGAAAATTATGCAATTTTTGCAAAAAACGACAGAAATAGGGGCCTTTCTGACAGCACCATAAAGAGCTATCTGATGGACCTGAGAGAGTTTTCGAAATTCTACCAGGGGGATATATCCAAACTCACTCAAAACGACATATACGCCTACAAGAGACACCTTCAGGAGAAGATAAACGAAAGGACAGGGCATCTGCTTTCGGTGAAGACCATAAACCGAAGGCTGGTGTCTCTGAAGCAGTTTCTCGACTACCTCAGAAGCGAGGAGCATATGGATCTGGACGTGGCGGTGAAGCAGGAGAAAGTCCAGCACCAGAATATCCTTCCGGACATGCTAAACAACAGCGACGTGAAAAGGATGCTGGCCGCAGCAAAAAAAAGGGATAACCTGAAGGCCCAGGTCATAATATCCACCCTGTTTTTCACGGGAGCCAGGGTTTCTGAAATGCTCCAGATAAAGGTCAGGGACGCAGACAAGGAAGAGATATGGATAGTGGGCAAGGGCGAAAAGCACAGGAGACTGTTCATACCTAAAAGGCTCTTGAGGATATGGGCGCAGTATCTTAGCGAAAACCCGCAGCTTGCGCCTGACAACTTTCTTTTTTCCGGGCACAAGGGGCCGCTGCAAAGGCAGGCCATACACAAGATACTAAAGTTCTACGCAGGGCACGCCCACGTCAAGAAGACGAAGGTACACGCCCATGCCTTCAGGCACCTTTACACCAAGAACATTGCAGCAACCGGGGTGAATTCGGCCATAATAAAACAGCTCCTTGGCCATCAGCTCAGCACCACCGAAGTGTACATGCAGGTGAGCAGGAAGGACCTATTCAAGATAATAGAGAACCTGGGGGTGTGATATCAAAGACATATAACAATACAAAAAATGTAATTTCAGATTAATTTTTACTTAAAAATTGTTTAAAAAACTATACAGTCGTTATAAAAAACAGCACAATGTCAATTGTGCTGTTTTTTATTTCCTTACATAAAAATTCAATGAAATAGTTCATATCACTAATTATTTTAAAAGAATTGGTAACAATGAGGCTGAAGATTTTCATTTCTTCCGTAATAAACTAAATAGAGCACCTAAAACATTAGATGACCTTATAAGCCATGAAAAGTCAGAATGGATCATGCTTGATTATGATAAAGCGATTTTTCATATGACTGGAGAGGAAGAGGGAATATTTAATCTAAAATTTGTTTCAAAGGATGATGGTAGGTATGAAGCTGTATATGACAGAAAAGGAAATCTAGTAACTGAAAATACAAGATCTGGCGACAATATTGGCTATAGAAACATGGGTACTTATAATTACGCAAGTCCTTCAAAGAAAGGAGATCAGAAAGGAGATCATACTATGTACGATATTATTCCTTTTTATATGTATGGAAACATAAGAGGTACCAATAGAGGCATGAGTACAGAAAATGATATAGCATTTAAGTGTAAGGATAAGTTTCTTGAGAGTAAAGAGGCTATAGAACACTATAATGGTATTGCTGATAAGTTTGATATAGATCTAGTTGAATATAAGGGAAAAAAATAGGGTGAATATAAATAAAGACGCCCCAACTCTCAGTTTAGCCGAGAGTTGGGGCGTCTTTATTTATACTTAAGTATTATAATTTCCAGCATATAAGCATTTATCCAAATGATTTATATACATAAGTTACATAGATTACATACATAATAATATATATTGAATTGGCAAGAAAGGTAAACCTTTGAAGTTTCATATCAGGCTCTAGTTGTCCTTTTGAAGAAAAAACACCATATATAGCAGGCAAAATAGAGAAGATCCCATAACCGATTTGGAAATTTATGATAAATCTGCGAAACTGTACTGATGCATCATTAGGTATATCATAATGCCAAATGAACATCACAATAGTTAAGTTTATAAGCGTGACTGTAAAAGGAAGTATGGCTTTTATCTGTTTTTTCATTATAACCTCCCGAATATTAATATATGGCTGAATCTATTATACCATAATTCTATTCCATTTTTTAGCAATCTCTCCATGTTTTAATTTATTTTCATTTATTTTACATCATTTCTATATAACATAGTCCACACTTCCTCCCTTGTTGCAAGCTCCTTGGGTCTGCTGCCGTCGGATATGCCTTTATCCATTGCCCACTTTCTAGCCGATGCGGCATATGGTGAAACCTGCGCTGGATCCGGAAGCTGCCTGTCGTACTGGTCCAGGTGATTCGACTCTATTATACTTATGAGCTTTGCTGGATAATCCGGATCGGTGGCATATCCGCACGACTGGAGCGCTTTTGCTGCTGCCCTATAGCTGTTGGCTTTTATAACAGAGCTATAGCGTTTGGACTCCCCGATAAGTCTGTTGTGGTCCATTACAGATTCATTGAAGGAGCCATAGTCCCTGAATATTGCAGTCGTCTGTATGATCTCGCTATTACGGCATTCATAGGTTTTTGCTGATACCGTCCTGCCCTTCCATGATCTACTGGCTTTTATTCCAAACAGGTTAAAGCCTATGGCATGTTTGCCCCATCCTGATTCGAGTATCGCTTGAGCGATTGTGACTGACGGCAACAAGCCGTACTTTTTCTGGCCATCGAGAGCTCCGCCGAGTATACTTTTTATAAATGTTTTCTTTTCTGTGTCTTCCATGATAATCTCCTTTCTTTCAGCAAGCATTTTCCATGCCCTAAATGTTAAAATTACAATGGTTTGGATATACTTATATACGGGGGTGTTTTTTGATGGACATTGGCATAGCAGAAGATCTGACTCTCGACATGATTCCAAAGTGTTACAGGGACATAGCCGAAGTGGCCGGAGTCAAGATTTTCATATCTCTTTGCGAGAAATTCGGAGGGACTTCGCTGTATTTTCCAAAGTCGGGCTCTGTGACAAGGCCTGCAAGGGACATGCACATAAGAAGCGAGTTCGACGGCGGCAACTACAGGCAGCTTGCCTGCAGGTACGGCCTTTGTGAGACCCAGGTGCGAAAAATTGTGGCTGAAAAAGATTAGCCCAAAACCTGGAATGCTTTTGTTTGGCCAGGACTTGGGCTAATCTTTTCTCACTTGATTCCGGCGATAACCTTCGAAAGGTCGTTTATGGAATTCGTAAGCGTATTGAGTTTTCCTTCTATCCTAACGAGAAGGTACACGGAAACCGCTATGGGAAATCCGAGGTTCGCTATGTTCACAGCCAGATCCTCCATCGCCATCCCTCCTTTTCTTATGGATGCAGATCCAGCGGCCGCATATGCGGCCGCTTTCGCTTTTCACCGTTGTCCAATCATGCCTAGTCTGCATACTCGAATTCGGTAGTATCTGTCTGAACTATTCTTGCGGAGTCGACCTTCACAAGGTCCCCGCCATTGGTGTTGAATATGTTCTTGGCGACTATGTCGTCCATGACAGCCTTGACCTGCTCCTGTGTAACGTCCTCCTTGGGATCGTCTATTGACAGGCTGGACTTCTTGCCGCCCTTGTTAATGAATGTAAGCACAAGCTTTTTCTTTACCATCTGATTCACCTCCCACCGTTGGTTTCATTTTGACTATGCTATTCGTTGAGCATCTTGCTGTCTTCTCTGACAACCTCAACCAGGCTTGGATCCTGAAGGCCTCCTATGCTTTGCGCCACGGCGTATATGTCCTCGTTTGTCGAGTCACATTTCACCTTTGAAAGCGTCTTTCTTTTCGAGATCTCATGTCCGTCGCCGTCAACCCCGTAGCTGTACTTGAGTCTTATGCTCGAATCAAGATTTGTTGCTGTAGCCATTATGCTTCACCTCCCGTATATGTTTTGTATCTTGCTACAATTCAATGATACATCCGGAAGGAAAAAGCTTAAATGCAAAATGGTTGAGGAATTTAGTTGGGTACATAAGCTGTATCTCTAAAATCAAAAATATATGAATATGATATTCAAACGACTTGATAATACAACTAATTGGTTGTATTATTGAATCAAGTAAAGAAGTATCCAAATACACGGGAGAATACAGAATGTATACAATCAAACTTACAAAGCAGGCTGAGAAAGAGCTTAAAAAACTTGCAAAAGAAGATGCACAGCTTTTTGCCGAAGTTAATCAAAAGATAAAATATCTTGGCGAAGGCAAGGTCGAGCAGCTGGACATCAAGCCCATACGCAGGAAGAATAAAAAGAACAAGATTTTGGAGATAAGGATAAAATATCCGTCTTCATACAGGGTTTTTTATATTGAAGTCGAGGAAGTGGGCAGTGAAATACTGATTGTGGCCGGAAGAAGAAAAAAGGTGGATGCTTTTGACGACAAGTATTTCAGGCAGCTTGACAAGAGAATCGACAACAGCTGAAAAGGAGGCGCAAAATGAGCATAAACTATGATGATTTTTTAAAGGACATAGTATCAAGCGATGAAAATATAAAAAAAGAAATGGACCTTCTGGAGCTCAAGTACAGCATAATTGACGAGCTTGTGTCATTCAGGAAGGAAAAAAGACTCACCCAGACCGAATTCGCCGACATAATAGGCGTGAAGCAGCAGATGATATCCAGGTTTGAAAAGGGCGAAGTCGATCCAAGGCTGAGCTTCGTGTCCAAGGTGCTTATGGGAATGAACAAGGAAATCATAATCGAAGACAGGAATTTCAAAAAAACCAGCGAAGTCATAAAGTTTGAAAAAAAGGCTAAAGCGAAGCAGCCAATCAGCTTCAAGCTCAACAAGAACCGTGATTTCGCAAACTGCATATAGGGGGATGTCATGAGCAGAGAATCAGTATATCTGAGCTTTGAAAATTATGAGGTTGAAAAAATAAACCTGAACAAGACCAAGGAATGCACAAATGAAAGCGAACCTTTTGGACTTTTGTTCAAGGTCGTTCCTGACAAGGAGAAAAACTTTGAAAAGATCAATGTGTACCAGGGCATATCTGTTGAGCCGTCGCAGGATTTCCAGTACAAGCTTGAAATCGTGATAAAGGGAAATTTTACAGTCAACGAGGGCATGGGCGACGATGAAAAGCTGAGGCTCATTTCGGTGAACGCTTCCGCCATACTCTTCCCGTACCTCAGGTCCCTTGTGTCGCTTGTCACGTCGCAGCTTGACTACGAAAAGATAATCCTTCCGGTGATGAACTTCCATGCGATGTTCGACGATGCGGACATAGGCGACATTGTCGTAAGCCCGGAGTCATTCGAAGAGTTTTAAAAATCATATGATGTATTCATACTGTCAAAGGCAGCCTTCCATCAAATCATTGGAAAGCTGCCTTTTTCTATTCAATCACGACCCCAACCGGCCCAAAGCCTGAAGCTCTCCGCCAAAAATATTGCAAGCTTCAGACTTTTACCATCCTGTTTCCTATAGCTGGGCCTGCTGCCGGCAAGATCCGACGGTAGCTGCCATATTCAAGGTTAAAAAACACAAAAATGCCCCCATAGATTAAAGACGAATTTCAGTCATGAAATGTAAACCACTATTTTTAAAAAACTGAAAAAAATATCACTGGCGGGATCCGCCGCTTCATCCAAAGACGCTGAATGATAAGGAACCGGCCCCCGGTGCCAAAGCCGCCCTCCTTCTCCCCCCCCTTGCATCCCCCCCACAACACCTTCCGGCCAAATATCAGTGAAAAGCGGTGTGCCGCAAGAGCGCAGGGGGGGAAGTTATGAGCCCGGCTTCGCGTTCGGCGCGCGGCACGGATTATTGTTGTTTCGCCGACGCCGGGGTGCGTCCATTCCCCGGTCTCCAACCACCTCCACCGACCGGATGAACGGACTCGGTTCCTTCAGGGCATTTGAAAGCTCCGCAAGGTAAATAAAATTAAAGAAGCCATCTCATAGGAGCAAGAAACGCTCCCAAAGGATGGCCCGGTAAATCAGGATATGCCCTTGTCGGCGAAAATGCTCCAGAAGCAGTCGCATATTCGCCAGCTGAAAAGACCCTTTTACGGGTTGACCACAGGGCCCACGAGAGCCGGCGGCTGCTGCTGGTTTAAAGATAAGGACAATGCTCTGTGAGCTTATGGACAACCCTGCAGATTTCGCCGTTGCCGCCCTGCCCACAGGGTCCGCAGGGCCTGCGGTTGCTGGAAATGAAAAACCCGCCATGCGGACTTGTGGACAGGGCTCGGTAGAGCTTCTAGAGCAAAGGAGGGAACTCATCCGAGTTCCTTTTCTGGAAAAAACAAAAGCGAACATGCGGATGAAGAACAGTATTTGCAATGCGTGTGCTGGTTTTGGTTGCGCTTTTGGAACCATGAATGCAACCAAAAAGGGAACAGGAGAAAAAAGCATGAAAAAGACGCATGCATGGAGGGAAAAAGGCGAATATGGGTATGTATGGAAATGGTGATGCGTAATGGAGGACATTGTATATATTGCATACGGGCTCATTGCCTTTACACTGGCTATATCCGGCCTAGCCATGGCGATTGGAGTCAGGGCGTGCATGATGGCCCACGGTAACAGCATGGACATCGAACGCATGAGTGAGGATCTGTGGCTGGTAGAGGAGGCATTGAAGTACAAGAAGGACCAGCAGGGATGATGCACGGCGTAAAGCTGTGCATTTTTCTGTCTTGGGACTGACACTCAGTCCTGTCCGGATGTTTTTTTCGTCTCCTTCGCGGTTATTTGATATCTTATCTGTCCAGTAGGCCTTCCTGGACTTTGGCGTGGAAAATAGCCTGCAGCCCTCGTGGCCGTGCCAGAAACAGCCATTCACGAACACCACGGTCCTGTATTTCGGCAATACTATGTCGGAACTGCCCGAGTACCGACTGTCATTCTTCCTGTACTGCAGGCCGCACGAGAAGAGGTACCTCCTTACAACCAGCTCTATGCCGGTGTCCCTGCCTTTTATCTTCGACATCACTTCGCTGCGCTTCTATTTTGAAAACACGTCGGACATTGAAAACACCTCCAGTTTTTGCGGGAAAACCACTGTATATGCTGGATTATTCCATTTTGAGTGGTGCTCAAACATGAAAAAGGGTATAATATAAACATAATATATTTGTAATACATAGTATTTGTATTACAATATAAAACGGAAAATATGGAAAGGGAGTGCAAAGATGTCTGATAATATTAAAGCGACAAGCTTCAGGGTAAGCGAAAGTGCGGTTGAGAGGTTCAAGGAGCTTGCGGGCGAGATGAACATGACGCAGAGGGAGTTTTTCGATTCCCTCATAGGCGTCTACGAGTTGGAGTCGGCCAAGGAGAAGATTGTTGACAGGGGCAAGGAGATCGAGGAGTTCCAGGGGCATGCGCAGCGTCTTGTGTCGATATTTCTGAATGCATTGGAGCTTAACCAGAATGCGGAAGGCAGGATAGAAGAAAAGTACCAGGAGGCCTTGGTGAAAAAGAACTCCGTCATAGACAATCTGCAGGAGCAGCTTGAAAAGGAAAAAGGAATGAAGGAGTATTACAGGGACCAGAAGGCCGAAGCGGAGAAGGAATTGGAGTCTCTCAAGGAAACCAACAAGCACCTTGAGGAGATAAACAAAAACAACGCAGACCTTGTGGAGCAGTACAAGGAGAAGGTGGACACCCTGTCCACTCTTGTGAACGAGTACAAGGGATACAAAGAAGAGATAAAGAATGTCCAGAAGAAGCTTGACGAAAAGAGCAAGCTTTCCGAGGATCAAAAGCACGAGATCCGGGACCTGCAGCTGAAAGCTGAAAACTGCGAAGGGCAGGCGGACTTCTACAAGAACCAGGTAAACGAGCTGAAAGAAGAGATAAAAGAATACAGAAAACACGAGGAGGATGCGAAGGCAGCGGCGAAGGTAGAGGTTGAAGCGGCATATGAAAAGACAAAAGCCGAGTTTGAGGAGAAGCTAAGATTCATGACAGAGAAGAAGGATCTTGAATCCGAAAAGGCCTTGATGGACTTGAAGAAGGCGCACGAGGAAGAAATGGCCAAGTTGAAAAGCAAGTCTGAAAATGCCGTTGATGAAACAGAAAGGGCCTGCGGCGAACGAATTGTGGCTTTGAACGGGGAACATCAAAAAGCTGTTGAGAAACTGAAGAAAGAGATTGAAGAATTGAATAAAGAAGTGTAGTAGCAGCTAAAAAGTGGGGTTTTGATGTATAAAAACCTCACTTTTTAGTGCGAAAGCATAGAGTTGGTGACGTCACCGAGTGTCAAGAATCTCCTTAATTAATCGTTCAAGTCTCTCTGTTGGATTATCCATAAGCTCGCACTCCCATATAGTTATAACCTTAAAGCCCATATTCTTCAACTCTATCCGGTTTTTTAAGTCTCTTGCGATGTTGTTTTGAATTTTATTTTGCCAATATGCGATATTGGTTTTTGGCTTGCGATCGTTTGCGCATCCATGGCCATGCCAAAAGCAGCCGTTAACAAATATTGCGACTTTATATTTAGGCAATAAAATATCCGGTTTCCCAGGATAACGGCTGTCATTTTTTCTAAAACGGAACCCGTTTTTAAACAAATACTTGCGCACAGAGAGTTCTATAGAGGTGTCTTTTGATGGGATAGCGCTCATTATTTTACTTCTTGTGTCATTTTTCATTGAAATCACTTCCTTGACATTATATTGTTTACAAAGTAGAATTACTTTGTAAACAATATTGGGATTTGAGGTGATATATGTATGAATAAAGGCCCTAAAAAAAGTTCATTATCAATATCGAATCAAGGTAAACGAAAAACATTTTACATAAAAAACGAGGTGCTAGACTTGCTTGAAAAGTATTGTGACGAAAATCCACATAGAAAAAAATCTGAGGTTGTTAACGACGCCCTAGAGTCCTATCTTATTAAATCGGATACCGAGTCGAAAAGGAAATTAAAAGTGGTTTCCTTGTTTTCTGGATGCGGAGGCATGGATTTGGGATTTAGAGGCGATTTTAAATATTTAGGTAATGTATACCCAAATAACGGTTTTGAGGTTATATTTGCTAATGACATTTTTAAAGAAGCTTGTATGAGCTATGAAAATTATTTCAACCACACTCCAGTCCACCAGGACATTAAAGAGTATCTGGATAGTGGAAACGTGATTCCTAAATGCGATGTTGTGATAGGTGGTTTTCCGTGCCAAGACTTTTCCATAGCGGGAAAAAGAAAGGGATTGAGCAGCGAGAGAGGTTTGCTGTATCTTCAAATGAAGAGAGTTATTGAGATGACGCAACCCGAGATTTTCATAGCTGAAAACGTAAAAGGATTGACAAGGCTCGGCAATGCTTTGGATATTATAAAAAACGACTTTGCCTCTATTGAGCCAAAGTATAATATAAGCCATTATTTGCTAATGGCCGCTGATTATGGAGTTCCGCAGACAAGGGAAAGAGTTTTTATAGTCGGCACTAGAGCTGATTCGAATATCGGTTTTTACGAGCCTATTCCGACGCATGCGGCGGACAGCAGTGACGGAAGGAAGCCGTGGGTGACGTCGTACGAGGCTATAGACGACTTATTCGAGTATGATGGACGTATGAAAGACGAGTATTATAACCAAACCCAGTATAGCAAAGCCAAAAATTACGGCAGTCGCCTTCAGGGGAATAGGCCGATAAAAAAAGATTTTCCGGGGCCCACGATAAGAGCCCAGCACCACGGCAATATAGAGTTCCACTACAATGAGACTCGAAGGCTGACGGTGCGCGAGTGCCTTAGAATACAGTCATTCCCGGATGATTTTCAACTGCTGGGCTCGGCGTCAAAAGCCTATGTCCAAGTGGGAAACGCTGTTCCGCCGGTTCTGGCTTGGCATATCTCAAAACAAGTAAGAGAGTATTTTTCGAAAAAAAACAGGACTCGATAGTTAACTATCAAGTCCTGTTTTGTAAATTTGCTCAATGGTTATGTGGAGGTTTTCTCTTTCAAATGTTTTTCCCGCAAGTTTTGCCGCTACACTAAGCCACTCGTCTTCAAGGTTTTCGATGTTGATTTGAGATTTATCGATGTTATGTACTTCCCAACACTCGATAATGTCCTCGTACCTGGCTTGCTTTTCGAACTCGTCAAGCCCGTCCATTTTTAAGTATGTACTAACATGCTTTGCGTTCTCGAATAACCTGATGTAGAAAGCCGGAATTTTCACTTTTTCGCCCGTCGGCAAAACGAAAACTTTTTTCCCTCCGGCTGAAAACTTATCTCTCAAGCAATGACTGTAAATACCTTCACGCATCATTAAAAACTTAGTCAATCTACCGTATTTATTTGGACCTTGCACGTCAAAAATTTCAGGGAAAAGGACCATTATTTTCGCTAAAACATTATTTTGCTCGTCCTTGCTTAATGTCTCCCATGGTTTTAAAGCTGAAATCAAGAATTGGTCTCTTTCAACGGAATTATGATTGTCTATCCACCAAAGAGATTGCCCGTCTTCCAATGACTCCAAGGTTCTTTTTTTAAAGGCCTCGATAATTTCATCAGCCCCTCCTGAGTCAACTCCAAGCGTATCAAAGAAAGTTTCCGACATGTTGTCAATGTCAAGGTAGTATCTTGGGGAATGAGTCACCTTTATATCGACGATGGACTTGTAATAATCGGTATGCTTCACTTTTTCCAATACCTTGTGTCCGAAAATTAAATGGACGCTCTCGAATTCATTACGCTTTGTTGTTTCGTAAACGCTTCCGCCGATGGTTTTCCAACCTGCGCTCTTGGCTGTTTTCAACTTGACTTCTATGCCGATCTTTTCATCTTTGTGTCCATGGACAACTATATCAGGAAACGCATTTGAGCCTTTTTGGTAGTCCACGTGTTTTATTGTGTGTGAGTGCTGATCCTTGCTTATATCCTTGACACGCTCAGCTATGCGTTCCTCGAATTTGCCCCATGAATTAATGCTATTCCAAAATTCTGTGTTGTCGTCTAGTTCTGATTGTATTTTTTCTAGTATAGATAGAACACTCGTATTCATATATTGGCCCCTTTACAAGAAATGAAATTTGTATTTTTGTATAATACTGTAATTATACTATCAATATATATACAATACAATTATTAGTTAATTACCATATTGTAATACATAAATATTACATAGTATTTGTATTACAATATAATTATTTTATATGGTATGTCACTGTGGGCCGCGGTAGCGGCCGGAACATGTATGAATCCGGAACTCCGCAGAGTTCCAACCACCATTGCCGATAGAGGGTTGTCCGTAAGCCCACAGAGCATTGTTTTGACCTTGAAGCCAGCAGTCGCCGCCGGCTCTTGTGGGCCCTGTGGGCAACCCGTGAGGGGCCGTATCCGGCGAATATGCATATATGTCCTTGCGGCGCATTTTCGCCGGCACGGAGGATCTGTGACACGACAAGGCAGGCTATGGGAATATCCTATGGCCTGTTTCAGCTTTCGATGTGTTTTTATTTTGGGTGAGCGGGCGGCTGTCCAAGCCTGGACCGGCGCAAAGCGAATGCCCTGCTTCGAAGGCTTTCAAATGGAATCTTTCAAGGAACCGGGAGTCAGATCCCGGCCGGTGGAGGCTGGTTGGAGGACGGGACCTGACGCACCCCGGCGCAGGTGAAACAACAATGGACATGCCGCACACCAAGTGCGAAGCCGGGCTCATAAGCTCCCCCCCTGCGCTCTTGCGGCATACCTATTTTCACTGATATTTGGCCGGAAGGTGTTGTGGGGGGGATGCAAGGGGGGGAGAAGGAGGGCGGGTTCGGCATCGGGGGCCGGTTCCTTTTCCTTCAGTGTCTTTGGATGAAGCGATGGATCATGCCGGCAGGTGGCCCGGCTATAGGAAACAAGATTGTAAAAGTCTGAAGCTCACAAGTTTGTTTGGGAAAGAGCTTCAGGCTTTGGACCGGTTGGGGTCGTGATAGGATAAAGAAAGGCAGCTTTCCATTGGAAGGCTGCCTTTGACAGAAATTGCATGTTATTTTTTAATACACTGTTAAATTGTGTGTGAGTCTGATTTATGTAGTATTTCTTATCATTGTCTGTAACTTTTTCATTGAGTTCTTTCCATATGGACCTTAATCATTCATCATGTCCGGCGATTTTTTGCCGTAGCTATTAATATATCCCGTTACAACATTGCTAGATAGGGATACTGCTTTGATATGCATATATAGGATGTCCTGCTAGATATAAGAGTGAATATCTTTTATGTGATTCTCAAATACATTTTCAGATTCAACTAATATTAGTTTTTTTCTTAATTTTGAAAGTTCTTTTTGATATTGTTTTGGACTTAGGTAGTTTGATTTACTAGATTTCCAGGTTTTGGACTTGTAGAGTTTAGATATTTTGTCTGCATCATGAATTATTTGGGCTAATAGAATATTACTATTGGGTATATTGGAGGGGTCTATTTTTTCTCTTTTATTATGGAAAAAGATTGCTTTTGCAATTTGATCAAGTTTCTCTTCCGATAAACTAACGTTCAAATCACTGATACCTTTTAAACTCTTAAATAAGTTATGTCCATTCCTCGAATGATTATGTGACTTATCAACTACTTTTACCGCATCATGAAAATATGATGCATAGCGTACCAGCTCTTCTGTTATGTCATTTTCATTATTCAGACATGTAAAAATCTCTTTGGCAATCATATATACACAAGTTGAATGTAAGTAATTTTCTTTAGCTTTTTTCGCAAGCTTATTTTCATATTTCTTTTTACCTTTTTTTGAAGATAGATTTTTTAACTCTTTGTCCTTTATTTTTTTTATTTTCTCAAGAGCTTTGATTTCTTCGTCGATTGCATTTATTTTTTTAGAACCTTTTTTGGTGTAGAGAGTCCATGGGCTGTTAACAGCATCTTCTAATTTGGATTTATTTTTTTTAAGTTGTTTAATATCATTTTTTAAAACATTTATAAGAGATCTGATTTTATCTTTACTGTTTTTAATTTGATCCTTTTTTATAGTTACTAAGACGTTTTGAACCAATTTTAATTTTATTGCAGTTTCGTTATGGTTGTTTTTTGTATATTTTTCTAGTCGTTTTCTATACTTTTTATCTATGAGCCGAGCTGAAATCATATAAACTTCTCTCCTTTCGATTTTTTTAATCAATGCGTAGCTGAAAAAGCAAGCTTTCATTTCGAAAGCCTGCTTTTTAGGGTATGGCGATGCAATTGAATGGTGGGTAATTTTATTACGCCTCGTCCAGTTCGTTTTCGGAAACATATTCGTCGATGCCCCTGTCGAGCATCTGGTCGTACTTGTAAGTGAGCTCCCTGGCCCAGAAGTTCAGGTTGTCGTCGTTCATTTTAGGGCAGCGGCTCTGCAGTTCCCTTTTGAAGTATGAGAACATGAGGTCGTGGGATCCGTATTCTTTCGATATGTCTTTCATTTCAAAGCCTCCTTATGATTTTAAAAGTTTATTTATGGATTGTATGCTGTTTCATCAGTACTTCCGGAAGTACTTGTCCTCGATTCCGTTGCGCAATATCTCACGCACAATTTCATTTATGCCCCTGTCCTCGTTTGCGGCCTTGCGCTTTATGGCCAGCTTCAGATCGGGGTCTATCAGAAATGTCTGTCGGACGTATTCTTTCTTTTCTTTAGTTTCTTCGGTATCCTGCTCTTTGAGCATGCTGGCGGAATCGTCGCTTTCAATCACGCTGGACACCTCACCGAACTCTCCGTCATTTTTTCTTTTCTCGAACTCTTCCTCGGAAATGCTTTCGAACTTGAAGTCCATGGCGGTGAAAACCTCCTTTTCAAATGCAGAAAAACTGTCTGCACACCTTTGTAAACATTTTGAACAAGTAAACTTTTTATAATACTAATATTATACCATATATTTACATGAATAAAGCTTAAAGACACAAAAAAGCAACATAATATGTATTATGTTGCTTTTTTGAAACCTGCGTATAATTATTGAAATTGCTGGGGTATAATGGATTTATACTGAATTATACTTTTTTGGAGGGTGAAAATCATGCAGGAATACGTCGGAAATTATGCAGAATTTGCAAAAAACGACATAAACAGGAACCTATCGAGTGGCACAATAAAAAGCTATTTGATGGATCTGAGAGAGTTTTCAAGATTCTACAGGGGGGATATATCTAAACTCTCCCAAAAGGATATCTATGAGTACAAGAGACACCTGCAGGAAGAGATAAATGAAAAAACCGGCAGGCTGTTGTCGGTGAAGACCATAAACAGAAGGCTCGTATCACTCAAGCAGTTTTTGGACTACCTCAAAAGCGAAGCCGGCGTTGACATGGACGTTGTGGTGAAGCAGGAGAAGGTCCAGCACCAGAACATACTTCCGGAGATGCTCAGCAACAGTGATGTGAAAAGGATGCTGGCCGCAGCAAAGCGCAAAGGCGATTCGAGGGCCGCGGCCATAATATGTACACTTTTTTTCACTGGAGCCAGGGTGTCAGAGATACTGCAGATAAAAGTTAGGGATGCGGACAAGGATGAGATCTGGATAGTGGGCAAGGGTGAAAAACACAGGAGGCTGTTCATACCCAAAAGGCTTTCAAGGGCATGGGCTGAGTACCTGGGTGAAAAATCTGAAATGCCTCATGATGCCTGTATGTTTTCGGGGCAGAAGGGGCCACTCACCAGGCACACGATTCACAAGATACTGAAGTTTTATGCGGGGCAGGCCCATGTAAAAAAATCGAAGGTCCACGCCCATGCATTCAGGCACCTGTACACCAAAAACATTGCAGTAACAGGGGTCAATTCCGCCATAATAAAACAGCTCCTTGGCCACCAGCTCAGCACTACTGAAGTGTACATGCAGGTGAGCAGGAAGGAACTATTCAAGATAATAGAGAACATAGGCGTGTGATTGAAGGTATTGCATGCGGGAGACCCATACACTGAACATTTTGCACCGCAAGGTGTGTGCTTAAATTGGAACCATTAATGGTTCTGTAAAGAGTTTCGAAAATGGTTTACAATTTGAACCTACATATGGATGTGAATTTGAAATCAAAAAAGCACGCCGTAATCACAGTGGCGTGCTTTTTAAAGTAGTGGCTTAGTCATCTTCGCCAACGGCTTCCATCATTTTGTCGATCATGTATCTGAGGAAGGCGTTTTTGGACCTGTTAGTCTTTTCGGCGTATTTTGTAATGAAGTCTATGTGGCGCAGCTCTATCGTGTATGTTGCACGCTTGAGCATTCTTCCGCTGTCCTTGACTTCAAGCTCAAGGATTTGTTCGCGTTTCACTTTAGGCTTCTTTTGGTCGGCGTCCTGCTGGAGGACCTCCTCAAGTTTTCCTATCTTGAGCATATCGGAAGTGTCGTGCTTGACCTCCTTCTTCTTCTTGTTCTTTTCTATGGTCTTTTGGAATTCTAGGCCGAAGTCGTCGTCCATCTCGAATGCGTTTTTCTTTTCATTGTCGCTTTTACTCATCTTCAGGGTTCACCCTTTCTATTATTTCTTTTGTAAGCTCCTTGAATGCCTTGTTGCCGGAGGTACGCTTGCTGAATATGTTTATAGGCAGCTTGTAGGCCACGCCTTTTACTAGCGATACGTTCACCGGGATCACGGTTTCAAAAAGTATGTCCTGTATGAAAGGCGTCTGCTTGCATGCTTCGAAGAACTGGTCTGAAAGGGAGTTTCTCTTGTCGTACTTGTTTATTATGAATCCTTTTATGTTGTTTTCAAGCTCGAGTTCCGTCGCAAGCTCCAGCCATCTTTGCATCATTATTTTTGATCCGCCCAGGGCTTCAATGTCTATGTCGTTCACCATGAACACGGCGTCCGAGACAACGAGCGCGTTTATGGATATCACGTTGAAGCTCGGATTGGTATCTATCAGGATGTAGTCGTATTGGTCGTATATGTCTTTGTGTGATTTTATGTGGTTCTGGAAAAGCTTCTCCCTGTTGGGATACGATATTATGCGCATTTCTGTGAACGTGAAGTAGAAGTTGGACGGTATTATGTCCAGTGTAGGAAGCTCATTGATGGGGCCTTTCACTATCACCTCGGAAGGATCCGTGGTCTTGTCCTCGAGGATCTCCTTTATCGTGTATATGGAGTTGTTGTTTTTTACGTTGCACCTGTGGGTCATGTTGGCCTGCAGGTCGAAGTCGACAACAAGTACCTTGTTGCCCATTTCGGCGAGGAATCCCGCCACGTTGAAGCATACCATGGATTTTCCTGTGCCGCCCTTCAGGTTGGTGAAAGTTATTATTTTCGTGTTGCCCATGTCGTGGTTGTTCAAAAAAATTGCACCTCCTGTTCGAGTGTGGTTAATATTAAGCGCATGCTGATACTCTGATTATACAACGGCTGTGCTGGAATCGCAACACTTAATGGTTCCACTTTCGGAACCAGGGGTCGCCTTGGGAAAATGCAAAAACCGGTTGAAAACTGTTTTCGGCGGTGGTATGATGTGATTAGTTGCAGTAAAAAACACATTGTATTATATGAAGTATTACATAAAAAAAAAGCCCCGGTCAATATAAATGTTAGCGCATTTATAAAATAAGGATCTGTTCCTACCACAGAACATTCTCATACCACTGAGATTTCCTTAAAGACCAAAGCTTTCAGCCTGCAGCGTACGGTTTTTACTTACAACTGAATATCTCCCCAGACATAAAGTTTTTTAGCTTACCGTCGCACTGCTAGATATACATTTTTAGTTGAAGAGCGATAGGCTCTTTCTGCGTATATACATAAAGTATAGCAATTTTAAAGCTAAAATTCAATAGAGCGTGCGAAAAATTATACAAATATTATAATTTTCGTGCGGAATTCTATTTTATGGCCGTATAGCAGGGCGTCTGGAGGGGAAAACTTCGGATGCCCTGCTTTTGTTTTGTCGAATTTGGACGAAACAGGGGGAATGAGGTTAAAACTGAATATGGATCCAGTGGTTAGAGGAATAACACTGAAGTCAAAAAAAACTGTCCCGCTGGCTGCCGGGGAAACTATATTACAATAGCAAGCCGTCCCAGACCGGAGAGACCGTCGTAGTCGAAACCGCCGTTGTAGGTTTTGTATCATCAGGGGGAGCCTGAAAATGCGAGGCCGCAAGGCGGGAGTAGAGGGGGAGCATGGGGAGTAGCAGGGGCTTACATCCCTGCGAGGGAAACAGGGCTGCAAGGCCCGTTTCTGCTTGGTAAAGCTACACCTGGGCAAGATAGACCCATGCTGCGCAAAGGATAATGAGAAACAGTACATATTGCGCTTTAACGGACACCAGAAACGGATACCCAAACTCAGCGTACTGCTGAAATGGACCCGAAGAATGTCATCGTTGAAACCAGCCCTTTTTTTGCAAAGGGGGGTTTCTGCCGTTTTCCAGGCCGTTTTCCCAGCCTAACACCTGCTGAATTTTCTAATACTGTTGAAAGTGTTGTCAATAAAAAAAGGCAGAAAGATTGGGGAAAGCTCCTGGTTTTGAAAAGATGTTTGTATTTTATGTTTTTGAATGAGGGTTGAAATCAGTTTAGCTGAGGGGGGATTTGCATGAATGACATGAAAGAAAGGTCCATTTATGATGATTATCCGGAGCTATTGGGGTCTCGCCAACATTTCCGATAAAACCCACGCTAAGACACGATTTAGTCTAAACTTTGAAATTTGCACCACGTTAAGAGATAAATATAGCCATAGCCGAGTATATATTTGCTATGGCTTAATCCTTTTTATTTTCATTTAAGTATTTGTATAAAGTTGATTTTGAAACACTCAACGCTTTACATATATCTTTAACAGAGATACTTTTGTCGGCCATCATGGACTTGGCCATAGCAATTTTATTTGTATCCATTACAGGCGGTCTGCCGCCAACTCTTCCCCTAGCCCTTGCGGATGAAAGTCCAGCTAAGGTTCTCTCTCTAATAATATCCCTTTCAAACTCAGCTAGAGAAGCAAAAATATGGAACATTAATTTACCTGTAGAGCTTGTTGTATCTAAGCTTTCTTTAAGACTTATAAAGCCTACTCCTTTATTATTCAATCCATTTACAATTTCAATAAGATGTTTTAATGATCTTCCAGCTCGATCTAATTTCCAAACAACAACAATGTCTCCTTTTCTTGCATATTCAAGAACTTGTTTTAGTCCTGGTCTTTCTTTTTTTGCTCCTGATACTTTATCAGTAAAAATTTTTTCACATCCTGAGCTTTTAAGAGCATCCATTTGTAAATCTAGATTTTGTTCTCTAGTTGAAACTCTAGCATATCCTATTTTCATAAAATTTACCTCCTGGTATGATCATTTCAAAGATAATAAAATCGTCCTATAACTCAACTTGAAAGTCAAGTTATAGGACTTTGTTTTTAGGATAAGATTTTGTACTAATTTTTCATCTTTTTCTATATATTTGCAGCGCATTTATAAAGAGTACGAAAAACCAACGTTTTTCAGACCTTTTCTGAATTTTCTATCAACGATGATATAATTGGATTAGTTTTCTAATAACATCAAAGGGGTGAATAACTTGTCAGAAATCGAACTTCTATTGACCAAGGATCAACGTCATGAACTTATACGAATATCTGAAGAAATAAGCGAATGGGATTTAGCAAGACATTACACACTTTCAGGTGATGATATTGACTTCGCTTTAAGCCATCGTAGGGACTCTAACAAACTAGGATGCGCAGTACAGTTATGTATGCTTCGCTATCCAGGATGGCCACTTATAGATAAAAATATGATTCCTTTTAAGGTCATACACTTCATTGCGGATCAGTTCGGTATAGAGCCAGAAGAGTTTCAAAACTATGCTATTCGTGACAATACTAGACTGGAACACTTACAAGAAATCCGAAGCGTATACAATTACACTTCTTTCAATGATGTCACTGATTCTCACAAGATTATTAATAATCTTATGCCATTTGCGATAGAGAATGACAATGCCATCCGACTGCTCAAAATTGCAATTGACAAACTTCGTAGTGATAAAATCATCCTTCCTGGTATCACAACTCTGGAGCGTATTGTCATCGAGGCGAGAACTGCTGCTGAAAACACTGTGATGAAGTCGATTAACAACTCTCTAACTGATTCTCAAAAGGAAAATCTAGACAAGCTCATTCACGCCAAAGATGAAAAACGGACACCTCTTGCATGGCTCAAAGAGCCAACTGGTTTTCCTTCTGCAAAGACATTTCAAGAAGTCATTCAAAAGCTTGAATACATACGTTCACTTGATTTGGAGCTGAATATAAGTGCAATTCATCCAAACAGAATTAGACAACTTGCACGCCTCGGTTCAAAATATGAACCTCATTCCTTCAGACGATTCGATTCAGAAAAACGCCACGCCATGCTCGCTGTATATCTTCATGAACTTAGTCACCAGCTTGTAGATACAGCCATAGAAATACACGATAGGCAAATCAATATTCTTCTTTCCAAAGGTCGTAAAGAGCTTGAAAAGAAGCAAAAGAACAACGGTAAATCACTCAATGAAAAAGTCGTTCATTTCAGAGATTTAGGCAAAGCTCTAATTCAAGCTCGTGAACAAGGTGTTGATCCATTTGAAGCAATTGAAGAAGTCATGAGCTGGGATCAATTTATTAAATCAGTTGAAGAATCCAAGGAACTTGCACGACCGATTGGCTATGACTATCTTGATCTTATTGATAAAAGGTACAACCAACTCAGAAAGTACACGCCGATCCTGCTTAAGCATTTTAAGTTTTCAGCTAATAATAAGTCGTTTAGCTCTTTGATTGAAGCACTAGAAATCATCAATGAAACCAATGAATCCGGCAAAAGAAAGATACCAGAAAACGTCCCGATTGATTTCATATCAAAGCGTTGGTCAAAATACGTATTCAAGAAAGACGGTATAGACCGCCACTACTATGAAATGGCTGCACTCACAGAATTAAAAAATCGAATACGATCTGGAGATATAGCGGTCTCTGGTAGTAAGAATTTCAAAGAGTTTAAGGAATATCTTCTGACCGATAATGAATGGTCACAGCGCAAGAACGTAGAATCAAAACTTGCGGTGGATCTAAACGTCAATTCTTATCTGGAAGAACGGATCGCAACACTGACACACCGTACCAAATGGCTTAATAGAAACCTTAACTCTCTCAGTGGTCTTGAAATTAAAAATGGTCGTATTTACATTGAGAAACTAGAGAAGCAAACACCCGATGCAGCACGACACCTTTCACAGCATCTATACAAAATGCTCCCTAGAATCAAACTGACCGATCTGTTCATTGAAGTAGATCAGTGGACAGGCTTCATTAGGCATTTTACACATGCATCAACAAAAAAGAGTGCTCGAACCGATGAAAAAAACATCGTAGTGGCAGCACTCATGGCAATGGGTATGAATATCGGATTTTCAAAGATGGCTGACTCAACGCCAGGAATATCTTATAGGCAAATAGCTAATGTAGCTCAATGGCGAATGTATGATGATGCCATGCAACGGGCGCAGGCATCGTTGGTCAATTCTCATCATAGATTATTCTTATCGTCCTATTGGGGTGACGGTAGTACGTCCTCATCAGACGGTATGCGTGTTCAAGTTGGCGTTTCTTCAATGAACGCTGAACATAATCCACACTATGGATCTAATCGTGGCACTACTATGTATAGATTCGTAAGTGATCAGTTTTCATCGTACTACACAAAACTTATTAACACGAATGTACGTGATGCTGTTCACGTCATAGACGGACTTTTGTATCATGAAACCGACCTTGATATTAAAGAGCATTACACAGACACAGCAGGATACACCGATCAAGTATTTGGACTTGCACATTTGCTTGGTTTTAGGTTTGCGCCAAGAATCCGTGACATTTCCGAGCTGAAGTTTTATACATTTGGAAAACCTTCAGACTATACAAAACTAGAAAAAATACTAACAGGCAAGATCAACACCAAGGTCATTCAGGAAAACTACGATGATGTGCTTAAACTAGCATACTCTATTCTTGAAGGCAAGGTATCAGGATCATTGATAATGTCGAAGCTGGGTTCATACGCACGCCAAAATTCACTTGCAACAGCTCTGCGTGAAATGGGGCGTATTGAAAAAACAATCTTCCTTTTCGATTACATCAGCAACGAAGCGTTGAGAAGACGTATTCAAAAGGGACTAAACAAAGGCGAAGCAGTCAACGCCTTGGCTAGAGCCATTTTCTTTGGCAAGCGTGGAGAACTTCGTGAACGTGAGCTTTATGACCAACTCCAACGTGCCAGTGCGCTAAACATTATAATCAACGCTATTAGCATCTGGAATACAGTCTATTTGCAAAAGGCAATTGAATATACTCAACAACATGGCGGTCTTGATGAAAGCTTAATAAAGCATATTGCACCGTTAGGCTGGGAACATATCAATTTTCTTGGTGAATATCGTTTTGATTCAGCTACAGTACCAGAATATGATGAACTCAGACCGCTAAATATTGAAAGTAAAGCAATAAACATCATAGAATCTAGTTCATGATTACAAAAGCCATTGCCAGTACGAGGCGATGGCTTATATTTGTTCATAGCGTGGTACAAAATCATGATCATCGACTAAATCATGCCTTAGCGTGGGTTTTGTCGGAAATGTTGGCGAGACCCCAGTAATAGCAAATCTAAGGCAAGTTCGAGAAGATAAGATAGAAAGGCCAGATGGAAGTGATAAAAAATTAGGTATTGACGTAAGAAGAAGGCATTATGGCATTGCTGCAAAGTTACCTATATATCTTTCAAAAGATAAAGTAATAAGAAAAGCAATATTAAGCGTAGATCCAAGCGGACGCTATTTAGAGGCAGGGTCTCCTTATAAGCCATCTATGGAGACCGGGATATATGAAATGTTTAGATGTGAAGAAATATTTAGAGATAAATCAAGCAAACATTTAAATACTAATGATGAAAGAGATTATGATTATCGCACATCACAGGGAATATTAAAGATAGGCAGTCTTAAAGAAAAAAACATTAATTTGACTAGATTTATCAATAGACTTCATTTAGACGGAGAAGATAATTGTGGTATATTTTTATTTTCAAATAACTCAAGATATTACAAAAAGCATACGTCTGAATTGAATTGTTATTTATTCGGTGATAATGATATACAATTGGATATAACTTAGGGGGATAAAGTTAAAATAGATGACTTTATACATAACCTAAAAATGCTAGAAAAAGCGGCGCATGAATATATAAATTATTCTGGTCATTATTATAATATAGACGAATTAATAACGAATTTTGTAATAAGAGAAATTTATGATAGTTTTAAGTGGGATGTAGTATTGGGAGAAGGTGAAGTCACAGGATTTACGAGATTTGTAAAAAAATATGATGAATATAAATATTTAGCTGAATTTTTTGGAAATGAACTTTCACCTGGAGCAATAGTCAAAGATAAAGAGGGCAATACACTAAATACTATTCATATGATGGCTACCATAGGCGTCGGTCTCTTTGGAACACCTGGTGTGAATGCGGATTACTTTGGTTGGGCTGGTGACGTAATGACAGGAGCAAAAAATATATATGATTACAAAAGAAGAATGGATGTATCGAGAGAGGAAGCTGCAAAAGAAATTATAGGCGTAAATACATCTATATCAAGTTGTTCTTTAGACGACCTTTATTCTGATGTGGATAGCTATAATATAATGAAAAGATATAAAGGTTCCGGCGGAAATACCCCTGGATCATATCTGATTAGTATCTTTGAAGATTATTATACCAGAGGCAATAGAAATAGATTTAAAGACTTCTATGATAGTCTTGGCGGAAAAAGCGGATTTGCTGAATATGTAGAAAATACACTTTCGGAATACATACTAAAAAAGGTGCTAGGTGGTAATGCAGGCAGATATGAAATTAAAGCTGCGGGAAATAGATTTGTAGAAATAATAGAAGAAAAAGCGCGTTAAAATAGAAAATTTACTCATCATACTATAGTTTGTAGGAGTATAAAAAGCCAGCAGACATCATGAATTAAAAAGCATAATGTCTGCTGGTGAAAAATAGGCGGTATTATGGTATATCAATAGTCATAAGTACATATAGGAAGAAATATATGAATAAATTAAATGAAAAAATAATTAAATTACATACGAATAAGAAATTTATAAATTTTCTAATTACGATAGATTCATATGTTTGCTTTTTTTCTTTGGAAAAATATATAGCAAAATAAAGGTGGATCATACTAAAAATAACAGAAATAAATAGATATAGTGTACTTAAATTGTGGAAATGATTTTTTGTTATATGATAAGAAAAGACTATCGATAAGGCTATAACTATAGTTGACAGTCGTATTATGTATGTATTTTTTTTATTAGACATATAATATTTTCCTCCTAAGTAGTTGTGATTTGTTTGTGGCGAATATTTTATTAAGCTTTGTTCTAGAGCGTGTTTGAAAAATAGTTTTTGCATAGAAATTCCCAACATATGCTAAAATATTATAAAAGCACATGAAAGGAAAAGTGATCGTTATGGGATTAAAACGTTACGAGTTAACAGACGTAGAGTGGGCAAAAATTGAACATTTACTGCCACCAGAACGTACAGGCAAAAAAGGACGTCCATCTAAAAATAATCGTACTATGTTTAATGGTATTGTCTGGATTGCCAGAAGTGGAGCTCCATGGCGTGATTTCCCAGAAAGATACGGACCATGGGAAACTGTTTATAGTCGCTTTCGCAAGTGGCTTGATGATGGTATTTTAGACAACATTTTCCGCATACTCAGCTTGGATGCTGAACTTGAAGAGTTGAGTATCGACAGTACAATTGTAAGAGCACACCAGTCTTCGGCAGGTGCAAAAAAAGGGGCCCATCTCCAGAAATCGGAAGAAGCCGAGGCGGATTAAGCACAAAAATTCATGCTGCAGTTGATGCCCTTGGTTATCCTGTTTATTTTATATTATCCGAAGACCAAAAGAATGATAGCACCTATGCCGTGGAACTTTTATCCCATGTCAACTTATATGGAAGCGATGTCCTGGCGGATAAAGGTTATGACACAGATGCAATTATCGATTACATCTATAGTCGTGATGCAATAATGGGGTCAGAATCTCTTTACAAAAAAGCATTTCATCTTGTTCATATTCATTTTTCCAAACAAATCCTCCAAGACTTATTTCTGCAGTTTTTATTAGAGTTTTAATTTGGTTACTTGCATCTGATATGCAAGAACTAATATTATTAGGGAAATCATACTCAACAATAAGTGATAGTCTTTTCCAAGTATCCTCAAAGTCAAAATCTCCGATTTTAATAGACTCTGAAAAAGCAACTTGTTTTTTTATTGCCTCTAAGTAAGTTGCAAGGCCCCATTTATGATCCCAATACTTGTTCGGTATATGACAAATAAACTCTAAGCTCATTTTACAATCCATCTTTTTTATTTGGACTTCATAAAAAAGATACGTTTCAAATCCTTTTGAATCATGTATTTCAAGATGTAGTTTTTCTGGAAAATCTATTATTTCTATACCAACTAAGTCTTGAAGATTGCATTCTGCAAGGACATAATCTTTATCACAATCCAATATACTCAATTCTTTTTCAGCGAGTAGCACAGCTATATAATCTTCTGATTCCACTAGTTGTATTTTATTCATTTTATCCTACATATAGTATTTGTATTATTTGTAATTGTAGCTATGAAAATTGTAATATTAGAATTTAATATGCTTCAAAATACTTGTTTTCTATGCTATTTCTAAGTATATCCCTGACAATCTCATTAAGGCCTTTGTCTTCATTCGCAGCTTTTCTCCTTATGGCGCGTTTCAAATCTTTGTCTAGAAGAAACGTCTGCCTTATGTAGTCTTTCTTATTATTGTCGGCTGCCTTTTCATTTTGACCTTCTTCAGATGAATGTTCATCGCTCATCATATCCGGCGATTTTTTACTTTCTATCACGCTGGAGACTTCCCCGAACTCTCCGAGCTCTTTTCTTTTTTCGAATTCATCTGATGAAATTGTTTCGAATTCAAATCCCATCAAAAACTTCCCCCTTTCAATGTTTTAATCAGCGCATAGCTGGAAAAGTAAATACTCACAAAATATAAACTTTTCCTCATAGTAGCATTTTACCACTTGTTTACACAAATGAGTATAAAATACATGGGGAAGCTACATAATATGTCTTATATTTCTTAGGGATAAGTTATTTTGGCATGGTCTTTGCTGAATATAGATATAAATAATAAACAACTTTTAACTCGTTTTAACTCGTTTTAAACCGTTTTCCGACACTTGGACCCATTGCAATCAGATAAAGACAGAAGCCATTTAACTACGGATGTAGAGTGAAAGTAACTACAAAAGTAGAGTGAAGTCACTACGTTTATAGAGTGATTAAACTACGGATATAGAGTGAAGTC
>NZ_FSRH01000021.1 GCF_900141635.1 Peptoclostridium litorale DSM 5388
AAATATGAAAAGGGGTGTAGAGCATGGCCAGGAGTTTTGAGATAAGGGCAGAAAACGGAGTGGAATCGCTACTGAGGATTGTTGGAATACTCAAGAGAAAAAGATTTGACATAAAAAACGTCAACATGGAGCATGTGGAAGGTATGGCTACGAGCCTGATGATAACGCTTGGCGATGACTCGGAATACGCGCCTGAATATGCAATGAAGCACGTTGAAAAACTTTTTGGAATATCAGAAATAAAAGAAATCAAGGGGGAGAATTAAAATGGCGAAGATGTACTATGAAAAAGACGGAGATGCAGGAATAATAAAGGGCAAGAAGGTTGCGATAATCGGATACGGAAGCCAGGGACACGCCCACGCGCTAAACCTAAAGGAAAGCGGAGCAGACGTTGTGATAGGACTCCACAAGGAGAGCAAGTCTGCAGACAAGGCGAGAAAAGACGGATTCGAAGTGTACGAAGTTGCAGAGGCTGCAAGACTTTCAGACGTTATAATGATGCTTATCCCTGACGAAAAGCAAAGGGAGGTTTACGAGCAGAGCATAAAGGATAACCTAAAGGAAGGCGACGCGCTAGCATTCGCGCACGGATTCAACATCCACTTCACACAGATCAACCCGCCTGAAAACGTGGATGTATTCATGGCTGCGCCAAAGGGACCTGGACACCTTGTAAGAAGGGTGTACACGGAAGGCGGAGGAGTTCCGGCTCTTATAGCGATTCATCAGGACTACAGCGGAAAGGCAAGAGACATTGCAATGTCTTATGCGATAGGAATAGGATCTGCAAGAGCAGGAGTACTTGAAACTACATTCAAAGAGGAGACTGAAACAGACCTTTTCGGAGAGCAGGCAGTGCTTTGCGGAGGGGTTACAGAGCTTATAAAGGCAGGATTTGATACACTTGTAAACGCGGGATACCAAAAGGAAGTTGCATATTTCGAGTGCCTTCACGAGCTAAAGCTTATAGTGGACCTTCTTTACGAGGGAGGCTTCGAGAACATGAGATACAGCATATCTGACACTGCCGAGTATGGAGACTACATGATAGGAAGAAGAATAGTTACAGATGAGACAAGGGCCGAAATGAAAAAGGCGCTTACTGAAATCCAAAACGGGGAGTTCGCAAGAAATTGGCTTATGGAAAATGCTCTGAACAGGCCTAACTTCAACTCGATAAAGAGAAACGAGCTGGAGCATCCTATAGTGGAGGTTGGAAAAGAGTTAAGATCTATGATGACTTGGATCAAGGGCTAAAACGCTAGCCTTGGGGGTGAATGTATTGAGGATAAGCGCATCGGACGCACTTATAGAGATAATACTTGAAAACAAAGTAGACACGGTGTTTGGATATCCGGGAGGGGCCGTAGTGCCCCTTTACGACTCCCTTCACAAAAATACGGGCAGGATAAAACACATAAGGACCGCCCACGAGCAGGGGGCTGTGTTTGCGGCGGACGGCTACGCCAGAGTGAGCGGCAGGCCTGGAGTTTGCATAGCAACATCCGGACCTGGGGCCACAAACCTCATAACGGGAATAGCAGGAGCCCACATGGACTCCATACCGATGGTGGTAATTACTGGGCAGGCACCATCGGCGCTTCTTGGAAGGGACTCATTCCAGGAGATTGACATAACAGCCATGACGCTTCCGATCACAAAGCACAACTACAGTCTTACGGATGCATCGAGATTTGTTCAGACCGTGAGGGAGGCATTTGAAATAGCCTCTTCAGGCAGGCCGGGCCCTGTGCACATAGACATACCAAGGGATGTATTCCTTGAAATAGTCGACTATGAGCAGAGGGCTGTAGAAGAAAAAAGCATGATTTCAGAAATACATCCTGATACAATCAGGCAGATTGAAGAGGCGGCAATAGAGATAGGCAGGAGCAAAAAGCCCGTAATATACGCAGGCGGGGGGGTTACAAGGTCAAAGGCGTTTGAAGAGCTACTGGAGTTTGCCCAAAAGTGCGACATACCGGTTGCAAACACACTAATGGGGCTTTCCTCATTCCCGTCAAGCCACTGTCTTTCACTAGGGCTGTGCGGAATGCACGGCCACAGAGTTGCCAACATGGCCATAGCTGAAAGCGACCTTATAATCGCCGTAGGCGCAAGATTCAGCGACAGGAGCGTATGCAAGGGGGACGCATTAGGAAAGACAGTCATACAAATAGACATAGACGAGACGGAAATGGGCAAGAATGTCCAAAATACAATGCCGATAAGGGGAGACATAAAAACCTTGCTTCCTAGGCTTACAGACATTTCAAAAGAGATGGACAGAAGCTCGTGGATAGAAGAGGCAAGGTCAAGGGAAAATGAGATAAAGTCAATGCATTCGGGGATCAATTTCAATGCAAAGGGGATAATATCGAGGATAAACGGAAAATTCGCTAACGCCGTTGTCGCAACTGACGTCGGACAGCACCAGATGTGGACTGCCCAGCACTGGAAGTTCGAAGCCAAAGGAGGCTTTTTAAGTTCGGGGGGACTTGGAGCCATGGGCTACGGACTCGGCGCGGCAATAGGGGGAAAGGCTGCAGGGGCTGAAAGAGTAGTGCTTATCACAGGAGACGGAAGCTTCAAAATGAACTTCAACGAGCTTGCGACAATGAACGCCTACGACATTCCAATAACGGTGGTTGTGTTAAACAACAGCGCGCTTGGAATGGTGAGGCAGCTTCAAAAGGTTTTCACGCAGGAGAGATACAGCGCAGTCGACGTTTGCGACAACACGGACTACTGCACGCTGGCGAGGGCATTTGGGATAAGTTCGTTCAGGGCGAAAAGCTACGGCGAGCTTGAGGACGTTCTTTCAAGAGTGGACGGGTCCAAAAGCGCCGTAATAGAGTGCGTGACAGAAAAGGAAATGAACGTCGAGCCCATGGTAAGGCCGGGCGGCGGAATATGGGATATGATATACGTATAATATGAATATCGTGTGAATCGACAGAGCAAATAAAGCTTCCGCTTAAAGAAACTTTTTAAGCGGGAGGATTGCTATTGAAAACATGAATGGATAAATTAAAAAGCATAAATTGTCAGAAATTATGGAGTCATAAAAATTTTTGTGAATTTAGGAACCATATATATAAGGGCACTTGATGAAGTATTTATTGCTTCAAATTTGCAGTATACATAATGGATAAAAACTAACATTTACGAAAATTTTTATGATTAAATAATAAAATATTCGCGAAATGCTGTATCCGCGAGCAACCTTGCAATTGCGTAAATGCAAAAAAAACTATACGTAAAAAAATAGAATATTCTGAAAAAAGATCTTAAAAATCTATTGACTTATGTAAAATGCATGGTAGAATGGACTACAATATAAAAAATTGTAAAACTTATGAAACTGTAGAGAGCATGATACTAACGTCAAAAGCTCAAGGGAGGATGCACTTATGAAGGGTCTTATGGTAAACAGAATGAATGCAAAATTACAAAATGAACTCTATTTTTACTTTTTTAGCTGGGGCTTTTATTTTATTAGCGCTGGTTACTTTGCATTCAAAAATCTATATGAGCTGTTTACAATGAGATTAAAAGAGAATTTAGGCTGCAAGCTTCAGACGGCCTAGAGGACATACGATTAAGGGCATATTCAAAATTGCTGTTAGGGTCTCATTGAAAAATCAATGGGGCCTTTTTTAATTCAAAAATTCAAAGAATTTGCTAATAAAACAGGAGGTAGGGAAAATGAAGGTTAAGGTAGCTGTTTTATCAAATGCAGGAGAGGTTTTGGAGTCTACAAGGGTTGGACTTAGAGTACTCAAGAGGACAGGCGAGGTGTTCGGCCACAGAATCAACATTGAAGAGCTCGACGCTACGTGTGAAAGCACTGAAATTGAGTGCACAAAGAGCGATGCGGTGGTTATAGGGCACGGAAACATTGCAGATGAGAGCATAGAAAACCTCAAGAAGAGGCTCAGAACATTTGCGAAAATTGTTCCTCAAAACGTAGCAGGCGCATCGAATTCAAGTATTTGCGATATAGGGCGCAGAGTCGAAAGAATCTGCAGCGGCATAGATGTATCAGAAGTGGAAAAATGTGCAGGCGAGTCAATCGTAAAGACAAGAATCAATGAAAAGCTTATTCCGGATGGAAAGCCGTCAGCATTCGTAAATGTAGGATCAAGTGGAATAGACATACACGGCAGTACAGGGGATTCAATCAGGGATAGCATAATATCATCGATAATGATGCTAAGATGCACGCTGGACATGAAGGAAGAGGCTCAAAAGCTTGAAAACATTCTGGCGGCGGCAATCGAAAACGGAGTGCCGGACAGTGCGCTGGCAGTTGAAGTGATAAGAGGACTTAACTAGAATATAAACATAAGACTGGGAGGGAAATACAGTGGAAAACAGCCTGAATACAAATAAGAGCATAGCAGCAAACGAATATTTTAGATTTTACCTTTTTAACTGGGGCTTTTATTATTTTAGCGCTGGCCACTTGAAATATAAAAAAATAAACCCTCCGAGGGAATTTGGATTTTAAATAGACTATAACAAGCGCCGAACTTGCGGCGGTATGGGTCTCATTGAAGTTCAATGGGGCTTTTTTTATTACATTTTTCGGACTGGAAATTACGTATGGCGAGAAAACAAATTTACAGGAAATGAAACACTACAACAAAAATACGAACAATATAAATGTAAGGGAGAGGTCAAAATGGTGATAGTTATGAGAGCAGGAACAAAGAGGGAAGACATAGACAAGATAAGAAACAAAATGGAAAGCCTTGGATGCAAGGTTCACGAGGTTCAGGGAGAAAGCTACCATATACTCGGACTTGTAGGGGATACGAGCAATATAGACAGAGAGCTTATAAATTCAAATAAGAACGTCGAAAAGGTCGTAAACATCCAGGAGCCTTACAAAAAGGCGAACAAGATGTTCAAGCCTGAAGACACCATAGTGGAAGTTGCAGGAAGAAAGATAGGCGGAGGACATATTGGAATAATAGCTGGACCTTGTTCGGTTGAGGGAATAGAGCAGATAGTAGGAATTGCAAGAGACGTAAAGGCGGCTGGAGCGGGATTCCTAAGAGGAGGGGCGTTCAAGCCTAGAACATCTCCGTACAGCTTCCAGGGTCTTAGGGAAGAGGGGCTTAAGCTTCTCGAAGAGGCTAAGAAGGAGACGGGTCTTCCTATAGTCACAGAGATAATGTCAGCATCGCATTTGGAGATTTTCGAAGAGCACGTGGACGTTATGCAAATAGGCGCAAGGAACATGCAAAACTTCGAGCTTCTAAAAGAGGTAGGTAGGTCTAAAAAGCCGGTGCTTCTAAAGCGGGGCATGTCATCGAGCATAGAAGAACTTATAATGTCAGCAGAGTACATCATGGCTGGCGGAAATGAAAACGTAATACTTTGCGAAAGAGGGATAAGGACATTCGAAAACTTCACAAGAAACACTCTAGACCTGAGCGCAATACCGGCAATCAAAAAACTAAGCCACCTTCCGGTAGTTGTGGACCCAAGCCACGCTGCAGGACTTTCTTGGATGGTGGAGCCCCTTTCAAAGGCCGCAATAGCCGTAGGGGCAGACGGACTTATGATAGAGGTTCACAATGATCCGGCGAACGCAAAATGTGACGGACAGCAGTCATTAACCCCAGACCAGTTCAAAGACCTCATGAAGTCTATAAAACAGATTGCACAAATAGAAAACAAGACCATATCCATTTAGCGGGTGAGAAGAGTGCGTGAATGCGACTTTTCTATAGGCAGATTTGAGGACATTGCAATTGTAGGACTGGGGGTAATAGGGGGCTCCATAGGGGGAGCCCTTATGCAAAAGGGTTTTGAAAACGTATGGGGAATAGACATTGACCAAGGCATTATAGACACTGGAGTGAAAAGGGGCCTTGTAAGCGGGGGATCCACAGAGGCGGGTGAGATAATTCCCAAGGCGGACTTAGTCATAATATGCCTTTACCCCCATGATACGGTCGAGTTCATAAAGAGTCATATGGACATTTTCAAAAAAGGAGCAGTAATCACAGACGTTTCAGGAATAAAGGAAGGACTTATAGACCAGATAGAGAGCATAATGAGAAGCGATCTCGAGTTTGTAGGCGGACATCCCATGGCTGGAAGCGAGTCTCAGGGAGTAAACCATGCATATTCTTCAATGTTCGAAGGGGCGAATTATATAATAACCCCGTGCAAGTCCAACACAAAAAGAGCTATAATGAAAGTTGAAGCACTTGCAGGGCAGATAGGCTGCACAAACATAACAAGACTTTCACCGGGAGAGCACGACAGGGCAATAGCCTTTACAAGCCACATGCCTCACATAGTCGCACTTGCACTTATGAGTATGGGTAGCCCGGAGTGTTTAAAGGATTTCATGGGGACGAGCTTCAAGGACGCTACAAGGGTGGCACAGATAAACAGCAGGCTATGGGGAGAGCTGTTCATGGAGAACAAAGAAAATGTTGCGCACCAGATCCAAAAGATGCAAGAGAGTATGGAAGTCATAAAACAGGCCATAATAAACTCGGATGAAAGCGAGCTTGAAAAGATAATGGACACGGCAAGTGCCAGGAGAGGTGAAATTTGTTGAACATCCTAAACGTAGTGACAAAAGATAAAACGTATCCAATATATATTGAAAGAGGAATCATTTCAAAAAGTGCAGAAATAATAAAGGATTTATATTCGGGAAAGCGCATAGGCATAGTGAGCGACTCGAATGTAAACGGAATATACGGGGATGAATTTTCAAAAGATCTTGAAAATGCAGGGTTTGAGCCATTCACGGTAGAGGTCGAGCCGGGAGAAAAGAGCAAGTCGCTTTCCGTGTACGAGAGGGTGTGCACCAAGCTTTTAGAGGGCGGAATTACAAGATCCGACATGATAATAGCGCTTGGAGGTGGAGTGATCGGAGACCTTGCAGGTTTTGCCGCCGCAACACTTCTTCGGGGTGTTAGATTCATTCAGGTTCCGACTTCTCTCATAGCTCAAATAGACAGCAGCGTAGGGGGCAAGGTCGCAGTAAACCTTGAAATAGGTAAAAACCTCATAGGAAACTTTTATCAGCCCGAGGCGGTAATAATAGACCCGAATGTCCTGTCTACCCTTGAAGATAGATTTTTCTCGGACGGTATGGCGGAAGTCATAAAATATGCCTGCATAAAGGACAGGGAGCTTTTTGAAAAACTTGAAAAACTGAACATAGACTCCGTGAAGGAGTGCATGGACTATATAATAATGACATGCTGCTCCATAAAAAGGGATATAGTCCAAATTGATGAAAAGGACAAGGGCGAGAGGATGCTTCTCAATTTTGGACATACTTTCGGACATGTCGTAGAAAAATATTTTGGGTATTCAAAATACACTCACGGCGAGGGAGTAGGCCTTGGAATGGTCCACATGACCCGAAAGGGAGAAAATATGGACATTGTAGCACCGGGCACATCGGACAGGATACAGGGCCTTTTGGAGAGGTACAATCTTCCTGTTGAATATCCGCAAATGGAAAGCAAAGTCGTTGAAGATACGCTGAGGCTCGACAAGAAATCAAGCTCAAACGACATAAACCTTATAATGATAGAAGCGATTGGAAAAGGATATATAAAAAAGATAAGGAAAAATAATCTGAAGCAGTTCATATAAGAGTAGAAGGGAGAGAGGGATTTGAAGGCAGTAGACATAAATCCTAAAAAGCTGAGAGGAACGGTAAAAATACCTCCGTCAAAGAGCATAAGCCACAGGGCCATAATAGCCGCGGCGCTTTCAGAAGGCGAAAGCAGAATTGAAAATGTTGTAATGTCAAAGGACATGCAGGCCACATGCAGCGGAATGAGGTCATACGGCGCGCAGATAGATGAAATTGAAGGCGGCGAGGGCAGAAGGACGCTTATGATAAAAGGAGTTAAAAGACCTGTACATTCCAAAGATGCCATAGACTGCATAGAGTCGGGGTCGACTCTGAGATTTCTAATACCGATAGCGGCGCTTTCAGACGGGCCCATGAGGTTTGAAGGAAGAGGAAAGCTTGTGGAAAGACCTCTGGACATATATTATGACATATTCGAAGAGCAGGGAATAAGCTATAAAAACGATTCCGGAAAGCTTCCGCTCACAGTGGACGGAAAACTGAAGGCGGGGCAGTTCCACATTAGAGGCGATGTCAGCTCGCAGTTCATCACAGGGCTTATGTTTACGCTGCCCCTTCTCCATGGAGATTCAAGCATAGTAATGGATACGCCTCTTGAGTCGAAGGGGTACATAGACCTTACAATAGAAGTGCTCAATAAATTTGGAATTGACATTCAAAATGACAATTATGAAAGATTCATCATAAGAGGGGACCAAAGCTACAGGGCATGCAATTACAGGGTCGAAGGAGACTTTTCTCAGGCAGCATTCTGGCTTGTGGCAGGCTGCATATCCTCGGATATAGACTGCATGGACCTCAACATGGAATCGCTTCAGGGAGACCGCGAGATAGTGGACATAATAGAGAAAATGGGGATACAGATTCAAAGCAGTGAAGCAAACACAATAAAGGCTTTAAGCGGAGACACAAAAGCCATGGTGATAGATGCATCGCAGATTCCGGACCTTGTCCCTATAATATCTGTGCTGGCGTCTCTAAGCAGGGGGACCACTGTGATAAAAAATGCTGCAAGGCTAAGGATAAAGGAGTCAGACAGGATAAAGTCCACGGCAAGCGAGCTTTCAAAGCTGGGGGCAAACATAAAAGAGCTTGAAGAGGGGCTTGTGATAGACGGGGTTGAAAGTCTTGAAGGAGGCACTGTAAGAAGCTGGAACGACCACAGGATTGCGATGGCCATGGCAGTGGCATCCACAAGATGCAGCTCTCCTGTAACGATAGTCGGGTCTGAGTCAGTGGCAAAATCATATCCTGGCTTTTGGGAGGATTTCAAATCGCTTGGAGGAGATATAAATGAGCGCGACTTGGGGTAGGAATTTTAAAATTTCAATATTTGGGGAATCCCACGGGACTGCCATAGGTGCTGTAATAGACGGACTGCCGGGCGGAGTGGAGCTTGACATAGACAATATAAAAATGCATATGAAAAGAAGGGCTCCGGGCAAGAACAAGCTTTCCACGCCAAGGGCCGAAGGCGATGAATTTGAGATATTAAGCGGATATTTCAATGGAAAGACAACGGGAACACCTCTTGCGGTAATGATAAGAAACAAGGACAGAAGGTCAAATGACTATGAAAAGACAAAATCGATGCTGAGGCCCGGACATGCTGACTATACCGGCATGGTGAGATATGGCGGATTCAACGACTACAGGGGAGGAGGCCATTTTTCGGGAAGGCTTACCGCTCCGGTTGTATTTGCAGGGGCCATTGCCCAGCAGATTCTGCAGGGCATGGGCATAAGTGTAATGGCCCATGTAAAGAGCATAGGATCTGTAAAGGACGATGACTTCTGCTTTGAAAACATAGACCCTGAAATTGCACAGGGTCTTAAAGCAATGGAGATTCCAGTACTCGACAATGCAAAGGCAGATCTTATGAGGCAGGAAATTATAAAGGCAAAAGATGATTTGGACTCTGTAGGAGGAGTAATAGAGTGTGCTGTCACGGGAGTACGTGCTGGGGTTGGAGATCCGTTTTTTGACTCTGTGGAAAGTAACATAGCACATATTATGTTTTCGGTGCCTGCAGTAAAGGGAATTGAATTCGGAGCAGGATTTGACATTTCAAATATGAAGGGTTCACAGGCAAACGATGAACCTTATATAAAAGACGGAAAAATACTCCACAGAAAAAACAACAATGGAGGAATAGTCGGAGGAATAACAAACGGTATGCCTATTGTTTTCAAGGCTGCAATAAAGCCTACGCCGTCCATAGGCAGACCTCAAAGCAGCGTGGACATTGAAAAAATGAGCGAAGTGGAGCTTGAAATAGAGGGAAGACATGACCCGTGCATAGTACAAAGGGCCATTCCGGTTATAGAAGCAGGTGCTGCAATTGCAGCTTTAGACATGATAATGGAAAGGGGAGAATGCTTTTGAACGAGCTTGAAAAACTTAGAGACGAAATAGACAGTATAGACAAAAAGCTTGTAGAGCTGTTTGAAAGCAGGATGAGTACTGTAGAGAAGATAGCCGATGTAAAGCTTCAAAACAAAATAGGAATATTAAACAGCTCAAGGGAAGAAAATGTCATAAATAAGGGGATATCCCTTCTTGGAAACAAGGAGTACTCAAAAGAGCTGGAGGAATTCCTTAAAAATCTGATGGAGCTGAGCAAAAATGTCCAGCAAAGAAGGATAAGAGGAATTGGAAAGGAAGGAATACGCATAGGCTTTCAGGGTGTGAAAGGATCATTTGGACACCAGGCGGCAACAGAGTATTTTGGCGAAGAGGCAGATGCATTCGAGTACATGGAATTTGAAGACGTGTTTTGCGGGCTTTCAGGCGGTGAAATCCAGTACGGTGTGATTCCGATAGAAAATTCATCAACGGGAAGCATAAACAGTGTATACGACCTCATAGGGAAATACGGTTTTCACATAGTCGGCGAAATATGCCTTAGAATAAAGCAAAACCTAATGGGAATAAAGGGAGCTAAAATCGAGGATGTAAAGGAAGTCTATTCTCACAGCCAGGGATTCCAGCAGTCAAGCACTTTCCTCAAAAGATATCCAGGCTGGAAGCTTATACCGTATCACAATACTGCTTACAGCGCAAAATTCGTGTCACAGTCGGGTGACATCTCAAAGGCTGCGATTGCCGGTGAAAACGCCGCAAAGATTTACGGGCTGGAGATGCTTGAAAGCGGCATAAACGACAACGAATTCAATTATACGAGGTTTGTGGTAATAGGAAGAGAAATGACAGTGGACAGCTCAAGCGACAAGATAAGCACAATGTTTTCAATAAAACACAGGGCGGGAGAGCTTTACAGGGCTCTTGAGAGCTTCCACAGCAAGGATGTCAACATGCTTAAAATAGAGTCGAGGCCAATAAAGAACAGGCCTTGGGAATACATGTTCTATGTGGATTTTGAAGGAAATGTGGAGGACGAAAAGGTGAAAGAGGCCATGGATGTAATAAGAAAATCAAGCAACCATTTCAGACTTCTTGGAAACTACAAGTCACACGTGGCATTAAGGTAGGTGAAAGCTTTGAAAAACGGACTTTATGGGCTACTGGGGGAAAAGCTCTCCCACAGCATGTCGCCGCAGATACACTCCATAATATTTGAAAAGCTACAAAAGAGCGGGTGCTATCACATATTCGAGGTTAAGAAGGCGGATTTAAAGCCCGCGGTAAAGGGGCTTTTGGCACTCGGGGCCAGGGGCGTGAATGTAACAATACCATACAAGCAGAATGTAATGGAAAGCCTTGACTATATTTCGGATGAGGCGGCGGCAATAGGCGCTGTTAACACAATCCATTTCAAGGACGGAGCCGCAATGGGTTATAATACCGACTATTACGGCTTCAAAATGATGCTCGACAAGTTCAAAGTGGAAATAAAGGGCAAAAGCTTTGCAGTGCTGGGTTCAGGCGGGGCCGCAAAATCTGTGGTAAAATGCCTTGAGGACTTCGGGGCCAAGCGGATATGTATGGTCAGCAGGAATGCAAAAATGGCAGGGGCTGAGTTTACAGACATAGAGGTTATTGACTATAATGAACTGGCAGGGGCTGAGGATATGGACACGGCTATAAACTGCACGCCATGTGGAATGCACCCCTGTACAGAGGAATCCCCTCTGGATGAAAAGTCAGTTCAAAAATTCAGCTGCGTGGTGGATCTCATATACAACCCCAAGACGACAATGCTTATGAAGCAGGCCAGAGCCCATGGAATAAAAGCCGTGAACGGGCTTTACATGCTTGTAGGCCAGGCAGTAAAGGCGCAGGAGATATGGAACGACGTCCAGATTTCTGATGGCGATGTGGAGGATATATACAGGCGAGTGGACAGCATGGTATAGGAGGAGTGTCATGAAAATAATAGTCATAAACGGGCCCAACATAAATCTTTTGGGAACAAGGGAAAAAGAGATATACGGAAAGGCCGGATATGAGCAGCTGTGCTCGCTCATAAGGGAACAGGCTAAGGACATGGGCGTCGATGTGGATATATTCCAAAGCAACAGCGAAGGGGCAATAGTGGACAAGATACAGGAATCGCTTGGCAGTTACGAAGGAATAGTCATAAATCCTGCTGCATACACCCACTACAGCATAGCCATACACGACGCCCTAAAGGCCGTTTCAATACCGGCTGTGGAAGTACATATAAGCAATATCCATTCAAGGGAGGAATTCAGGAGAAAGTCCGTGACGGCACCTGCTTGCACGGGGCAGATATGCGGACTTGGAATCCATGGATACATACTTGCAATTCACGCTCTAAAAGGAATACAATAGACTAAACGAAAGGGGGGTCTATTATGTATTTTGCAACATTTGAATTTAAAGGCGAGCAAAGGCTCGGAGCTTTTTTGAATATGGGGGAAGGCATAATTCCCATAGAAAAGGTATTTGAAGAGATTGGCATGCAGCCGCCAAAAGACATGAACGAGCTCATAGATTCAGTGGACGACAAGACTATCGAGGTTATGAGGGCGGCAATAGAGGAAAAAGGGCTTCAAAAGTTTGCTCTGAGAAATGAAGATGTAAAGCTCGATGCGCCGATACCGCATCCAAGGAGGAACATAATATGCCTTGGGAAAAACTACCATGAACACGCAAAGGAAATAGAAGGAACTGACGTAGACAAGGGCAATGAGCTTCCAAGCCATCCAATATACTTTTCCAAAATAGCCGATCCGGCAATAGGCGACGGGGCCTATATAGTTTTCGATGAAAACGTCACAAGGGAAGTCGATTACGAGGTGGAGCTTGCAGTGATAATAGGCAGGGACGGAATAGATATAAAAAAGGGCGACGTACAGGAGCATATATTCGGATATACAATAGTAAACGACATTTCGGCAAGGGATCTTCAGGCAGGCCACAAACAGTGGTTCAGGGGAAAATCCCTTTCGACGTTTTGTCCAATGGGGCCTTATATTTTACACAAGAGCGCAGTGGATTACCCGGTGGAGCTTGACATAAAGTGCGCTGTAAACGGGGAGCAAAGGCAAAATGCCAATACGAGAGATCTGATATTCGACATAGACTATGTCATAAGCGACATATCAAGGAGCATGTATTTAAGGTCAGGGGACATAATAATAACGGGGACTCCGTCGGGAGTGGGGCTTGGATTTAAGCCATTCAAATACTTAAGGTCAGGCGACGTAGTGAAATGCGAAATAGAGAATATAGGGACTCTTACAAATACGGTCGCGACTGTATAATCGACATAAAAAGCCATTTGGGATTTATGGAGAATAAAAAAGAGAAGGTATACTTAAAGACCTTCTCTTTTTTGCCGATACATATAATATAGGTTAGGCGGCTGCCTTTTGAACAGAAGCCCTTCTGTTGTAAAAATATATCGCTGTGGCCGACAATATCACAAGGGCATATCCCATAATGCTTATAATGTCGGCAGTCTCGTTCCAGATGACATATCCAAGCATCGCGGAAAATATGACGTTAGTATAGCTCAGTATGGATATCTCGCCTGCGGGAGCCAGCTTGTATGCTATTGTCATGCTGAACTGAGCCAGTGCGGCAAACACCCCTATGCCAGCAAGGTATAAAAGCTGTGCAGGCGAAGGGATTGTAAAGTTCATCGCCGTAAACGGGAGCAGAACCATTGTTGAAAAGAACGAGAAGAAAAACACTATGGTGTAAAATTCTTCCCTGCTGCCGAGGAACTTTACTGCTATATAAGCTCCCCCTGCAAATACAGCGCCTGAAAGCCCTACAAGGGCAGGAAACACCGATATGTTAAACTGGGGCTTTATTATCATAATGGCTCCTGCAAATGCGCAAAAAAGCGCAGGAGCCTGTATCTTTGTAAACTTTTCTTTAAGTATTACGTATGCGAATATGCTAACGAAAAAAGGGCTGAGCTTGTTTAGCATGGCG
Source organism: Peptoclostridium litorale DSM 5388 (assembly GCF_900141635.1). GTDB lineage: Bacteria > Bacillota > Clostridia > Peptostreptococcales > Peptostreptococcaceae > Peptoclostridium > Peptoclostridium litorale. The sequence goes on from NZ_FSRH01000021.1 coordinate 14,018, forward strand.
GAATCTGAAAGCACCAGGTTTTCAATGCTGTAAAAATAGCATATCACCCCGAGAACCCCAAGAGTAGACCTTGCAATAAGAAATGGCATGTTTTCCTTCGAACCGAAAAAAGGCTTTTTCTTGTACAGTATTATGCCACCGGCAATAAAGCAGCTTACAAGGTTTCTAAAGAAAGTCTTTTCTATTGTGGGAATGTTTCCAGAAAGCTTTACGAATACACCCATAGCCGAAAAGCAAAGGGATGAAAAAAGCATTAGAAGTATTGCTTTTGTCTGTTTGTTCATGTTAACATCTCCAGTAATTCAATATAGTGATGTATACATTATAATTGTTATTTTAATATTTATCAAAAAAAACATGGTAAAAATATTAAGGAATGATTTAAAATATAATTACAGGGGTAGAAAATAAGTTAACTGTTTTATATTGAAAAGAGGAGGAAATGTATGGAGTACATAAATTCATTTATAGAAGCGGGGAATCAAGTATTATCTACAATGGCGCAGCTTCAGTGCACTTTTAAGCAGCCGTATGCTCCAGCGACGCCTATACATGCTGAAAATGTAGTAGTTATGATAGGGATTACTGGGCAGCTCAAGGGAAATGCAATGATAAGCATGAATGAAGAGGTTGCAAAATCAGTGGCATCAAAGATGATGATGGGAATGCCTGTGGAAGTTCTTGACGACATGGCAAAAAGCGCACTTTCAGAGCTTGGAAACATGATAATGGGAACTGGAGCGACAAAGCTTGAAGGGGCGGGCATCAAAATAGACATAACTCCTCCAAGCCTTATGACTGGAAACAATCTTTCAATTTCAAGTGCGGCCATGGACAATATGTGCATACCTGTAGATACGGACTGCGGGCACATAGAGATTACAATATCAGTGAAAAAGTAAAATGAATTAAATTGACAATTCAGACCATTTATGACAATATATAACAAAAAGGGCGGCATAGCCAAGTGGTAAGGCACAGGACTGCAACTCCTTGATCTCCAGTTCAAATCTGGATGCCGCCTCCAAAATGGATATACGATTTGCATTAAAAAGATACAGCGTAAGGCTGTTTTTTTATTTTATTTTTGAATTGGAATTTCAACCCCATTGCAGCCGGGTATTAAAACATAAAGGGCATTGCGATGGGGGAGGGATGCGCTATTAAAATATTAAAGAGCATATTGAAATTTATAGCCATAGCATTTATGGTTTCGCTGTTCTCATTTTTCACATCGTACAGGATAACGGACAGCATTATAAAAAACAGTACATATGAAAAAAATGAATACAATCACATAAAGGAAAAGATAAATGCCGTAATTGAGCAGGAAAAAAGAGCAAACCGGAAATGAAAATCAGGTCCTAAGAGTAGCCATTATCCTGCCTGTATTGGCTAAAAGGCCGAATACATCGCTTATTGAGCTCACTACTATGTCGCAGTTTGATATCAGCTTGCCGCTGCATCCTTCGGGGCCTATTACCGCAATTGACACTACGCATTCTTTAGACATTTCGATGTCATTTAGCCCGTTGCCAACGCATATTGTATTTTCAGTTCCTAATGAGCGAACTATTTCTCTTTTGAACTTGGCAGCGTTTTCTGTTGGGAATTTTTCTATGGTGATGCCAAGGCCTGTGCATTCTTTTTCTACGCTTCCATGAGTATCTGCGGTTGCAACATATACATTCAAGTCTTTTTTCAAATCGATTATCATTTCTCTTATTTCGTCAGACATTTTTCCATCTCGGGCTATGGTTCCGTTATAGTCAAACACTATATTTTCTATTTCCAAATTTTTAAATCCAGGAATATCTATATGTATCATCTGGGCCTCCTTGATAGTATCATGAAATTTCATATTGAAAAGTAGTCGAGGTTAATATATGTTAAAATATATATGTAGTTTAAGCAACATGATAACATAAATTATACAGTAACAAGGGAATGACACAAGGGAGTTTTGTACGATATGGATAAAAACTGTAATTTTGCGAAACTGTGCTATGCAAAAGCTCTAAATGGCGTCAAAAACGGAGATATTACAAATGCAATCCCGGAACTGAATAGGAGTCTGGAGATGGACAGGGCAAATACAGATGCTTTGAACTTGTTGGGATTTTGCCATTACATGCTGTGCGAGTTTGGAAAGGCAGTAGGGATCTGGAAAGCCAGCCTGTCCATAAAGCCAAATGACAATAAGGCCACAATGTATATGGACATAGTGGAAAGTAGTGAGTTCAAAATAATAAGGGGTCAGTATGAAAGTGGAATGGCTTATTTTGAGCAGAAGGATTATAAGAATGCGGCGTTTAAAATGATAAATGTCATATCCAAAAAGAAGGAGCTTGTAAAGCCGTATATAATTGCCGGAATATCAGTGGCAAGTATGGGAGATTTTGAAGAAGGCATTTCATATATTGAAAAGGGCCTTCAAAAAGACAGGGGAAATATAGAGGCTAAAAAATATATAAACTTATTCAGGGAAAAAGATTTTTCCCCAAAACAATATAATGAAAAGAGCGACGTCGCTTCAAAAAAACAAAACACTAGGGCTGAAAAGCTTGGCAAATGGCCTAAAATCAGCATTGCGGCTTTGATGACTGCAGTGTTATTTGTAGCAGCTTTCACATTCCGGTCGGCATCTTTGAAAGACGCCAAGGATGCAGGTCAAAATAACAGCGCCGAAGTGAAGATAGAAAAGCTAAAGAGTGACCATTTCGAGGCAAAGGATACAGGGGAATTGCCCAAAGAAGAAGCCAAGAACAGTGATGAATTGCCAGAACGATCGGATGGAAATTTGCAGTATAAATCAAATGCTTCGGATTTAAAGGGTAACGGTACAGATGAATTTATTGAAAATGAAAAAGAGTACTACCAAAGTGCTCTGAAACTATACAGAGAGTCAAATTACAGAGAATCTGCACCCATGTTTGCCAGGATTGCAGAGATGGGGAAGGAAAAAAAACTAGTAATAGAATCTATGTATCTGGCAGGTTTGGCATTTGAAAAAACGCAAGACTTTAAAAATGCCATAGAATACTATAAAAGATATATAGACAGCGATAGGAATGGGCACTATTATGATGACTCGCTGTACAACATGGGGCTTATATATTATAAAATTGATGACATTGAAAACGCTATACAAACTATGAAAAGGCTTAAAAAGGAAAATCCAAACAGTGTGTATGTGAATTCGAAGACTATGCAGATAATATCACTTCAGGAAGCATCACAATAAAATCTTAAAGTCACATCAAAAAAAGCGGATGAAATTAGCATAAAGCCAATATTCAGATCTCAAGATTTGGATATTGGCTTTGTTTTAGGGTATAAAAACTAAAAACAGTATTTTAAACTAGGCTTGTAAATTTGAAAGGTGGTGCTACTATGCTGAAGCTAGGAAATAATATTTTAAGACATGCCAAAAATACAGGCAAGGATGTCGTTATAGATTACAAGGTTGTAAAAGCCGGAGGCTGATGCGGACCAAGTGTAAAAGAGCTCCGTGCAGGGCTTGTAAATGATTTTAAGCATTCTGGAATGTACACGGAATACGAATATGAAGGCGTAAAGGTATTTATACAAAAGAACATAAAGCAGGCAGATGAAATATATATAGACATAAAGAAGGTGCTTCTTGTATTTAGGCAGTGGGTAATAGAAGGATTAAGGATAAAATAGAGTCCCCCGCTACAGGGGGCTTTTCTATTGTAATAAAGAGTCAGGGTTGATATGATATGCAGGATATATATTCTGGCAATATTGTTTGGTGGGAAAAGAAATATTAATTTTTTTTATATTTATGCAGTTTATGCATATTTATTGAAAGTTTTTTTTCTGGGATAAAAAAGTTTTACACATTAATAAGATGGATTGGAATAAGTATAAGATGTATTTTTGATAAACACAAATATAGTGACATACTTTTGGTGTCTATATGATGAATTAATGACGTGCAAACCATAATATTGTATACACAATTGGTTTGTATAAATGGTTGTGTATACAATATTATAGAGATTGAATTGCAAAAAATAAAAATTGTTAAAAAAATATAAAAAATGTATCAGCATAAGTACATGACATGTATCATGTATCCTGAATGTTATATGGAGTGTATTACATAAATAGGCAAAAATGTAACATTAAATAGAGAATATTTATTAGTTGTGGGATTCGTTGACAATAATTTAGGCTGATGTTATACTTTTTCTTAAAGGTTAGAAACTTTCAAAAGATTTTAAATTTATGCTACTAAATACAATATACAATATGATGAATATTGTAATATTTGCTCTGTAATGGGAAAACGTTACTTTGTGAAATTAATGTTATTATTCGGACGAGTACGTTTGGCTTCAATATACAGTATATTTTTAACCTTTCATATGCATTTTAAACAATGTCAACTTTATTTTAACTTTTTAAATATAAGGGGAGGTTCTACAATGGCAAAAGTTATGAAAACGATGGATGGAAATACTGCTGCAGCTCACGTTGCCTATGCGTTTACTGATGTTGCAGGAATATATCCTATAACTCCATCTTCACCAATGGCAGAAAACATAGATGTTTGGGCTGCTAACGGAAGAAAAAATGTATTTGGACAGCCAGTTAGCGTGGTTGAGCTTCAGTCAGAGGCGGGAGCAGCTGGTACTGTACACGGTTCACTTGCAGCAGGAGCTCTAACTTCAACGTTTACAGCTTCTCAGGGTCTACTACTTATGATACCAAATATGTACAAGATATCTGGAGAGCTTCTTCCAGGAGTATTCCACGTATCTGCTCGTGCTCTTGCAGCTCAGGCTCTTTCAATATTTGGAGACCATTCAGACGTTATGGCTGCAAGAAATACAGGATTTGCACTACTTGCGTCGGGATCAGTTCAAGAGACTATGGACCTTGCCGGAGTAGCTCACCTTGCAGCTATAAAGGGAAGAGTGCCATTCCTTCACTTCTTCGACGGATTCAGAACTTCACACGAAATTCAAAAGATAGAGGTTATGGACTGCGAAGAGCTTTCTAAGCACCTTGACTGGGATGCTGTTCAAAGATTTAGAGACAACGCTCTAAGCCCAGAGCATCCGGTTACAAGAGGTACAGCTCAAAACCCAGATGTTTACTTCCAGGCTAGAGAGGCTGCAAACAAGTACTACAACGAGCTTCCAGGAATAGTTGCTGGCTACATGAAGGTGGTAAGCGATATAACAGGAAGAGAATACAAGCCTTTCAACTACATAGGAGCTGCTGATGCAGAGCATGTGGTTGTAGCTATGGGATCTATCACAGAGACAGCTGAAGAGGTTGTAAACTACCTTGTATCAAAGGGAGAAAAAGTAGGTCTTATAAAAGTTCACCTTTACAGACCTTTCGCTCCAGAGTACCTTCTTGAAGTACTTCCAAAGACAGTTAAGAAGATAGCTGTTATGGATAGAACAAAAGAGCCGGGTGCTATAGCAGAGCCTATGCACCTTGATATAAAGAGCATGTTCTACGGAAAAGCTGACGCTCCAGTGGTTGTTGGAGGAAGATACGGACTAGGATCTAAAGACACTGTTCCAACTCACGTTAAGGCTGTATTTGACAACCTTAAGCTAGACGAGCCAAAAGACAGATTTACTCTTGCTATAAATGACGATGTTACTAATACATCTCTTCCAGTAGGAGAGAAAATAGTTACTGAGCCAGAAGGAACTACAAGATGTAAGTTCTGGGGACTTGGTTCTGACGGTACAGTTGGAGCTAACAAGAACTCTATAAAGATAATAGGTGACCACACTGATCTTTACGCACAGGGATACTTCTCTTATGACTCGAAAAAGTCTGGTGGAGTTACAGTTTCTCACCTTAGATTTGGTAAGAACCCTATAACTTCTACTTACCTTATAGACACGGCTGACTTTGTTGCTTGCCACGTTCAAGCATATGTTAATCAGTATGATGTTGTTGCAGGACTTAAAAAAGGTGGAACATTCCTTCTAAACACTATATGGTCGCCAGAAGAGCTAGATGAGAAGCTTCCAGCAAACATGAAGAAGTACATCGCAGAAAACGACATAAACTTCTACGTTATAAACGGAACTAAGATAGGTCAGGAAATAGGTCTTGGAAACAGAATAAACATGGTAATGCAGTCGGCATTCTTCAAGCTTTCAGAAGTTATATCTCTAGAAGATGCTGTTAAATACATGAAAGACGCTATAGTTAAGTCGTACGGCAAGAAGGGTGAGAAAGTAGTTCAAATGAACAACGCTGCAGTTGACGCTGGAGTAGACGCCCTTGTTAAAGTAGACGTTCCAGCTTCATGGAAAGACGCAGTTGAAGTTAAGGATGTAGTTGAAGCTCAAGAGCCAGACTTCATAAAGAACATACTAAGACCTATGAATGCACTTGAAGGAGACAAGCTTCCAGTTTCAGCATTCAATGGATACGAAGACGGTACATTCGAGCACGGAACAGCTGCTTACGAAAAACGTGGAATAGCTGTAAATGTTCCAGAGTGGATAAAGGACAAGTGTATCCAGTGTAACCAGTGTTCATACGTATGTCCTCACGCTGCTATAAGACCAGTGCTTCTTACAGATGAAGAGCTTTCAAACGCTCCATTCGGAGAAGAGGACGTTCTAGCAGGAAAAGGAAAAGGCGTAGACGCATACAAATACAAAATGCAGGTAACGCCTCTAGACTGTACAGGATGCGGAAACTGTGCTGACATATGCCCGGTTAAGGCTCTTGAAATGAAGCCTCTTGCAACACAGGAAAAAGAAATAGAAAACTGGAATTACGCTGTTACAGTTCCGGTTAAGAAGGATGTTATGGCTAAGAACACTCTTAAGGGAAGCCAGTTCCAGCAGCCGCTTCTTGAGTTCTCTGGAGCTTGTGCTGGATGTGGAGAGACTCCATACGCTAAGCTTGTAACTCAGCTTTTCGGAGACAGAATGTTCATAGCAAATGCTACAGGATGTTCTTCAATATGGGGAGGATCTGCACCATCGACTCCATACACTAAGAACGCTGCAGGAAGAGGACCAGCTTGGGCTAACTCGCTATTCGAGGACAACGCTGAGTTCGGATTCGGTATGGCTATGGCTGGAAAGCAGCTGAGAGCTAAGCTTGTAGGAACTATAGAAGAGCTTGCTGCAATGGACATAGATGCAGACGCTAAAGCGGCTCTTAACGAGTGGATGGAAGTTAAAGAAGACGGAGATGCGAGCGTAGTTGCATCGGAAAAAGTTAAAGCGATCATAGGAAAAGACCTGGGATCTGCTGAAGCTAACGAGCTTCTTGCGACAATAGACAGATACAAAGACCAGCTAGCTAAGAAGTCTTACTGGATATTCGGTGGAGATGGCTGGGCTTACGATATAGGATACGGCGGACTTGACCACGTACTTGCATCAGGCGAGAATGTGAATGTATTCGTATTCGATACAGAGGTTTACTCAAACACTGGTGGACAGTCTTCGAAAGCTACTCCTACAGGAGCGGTTGCCAAGTTTGCTGCATCAGGAAAGAAAGTTAAGAAGAAAGACCTTGGTATGATAGCTGCAAGCTACGGATACGTTTACGTGGCACAAATAGCTATGGGAGCAGACAAGAACCAGGTTATGAAAGCTGTACTTGAGGCTGAGCAGTACGACGGACCATCTCTAATAATAGCGTATGCTCCATGCGTAAACCACGGTATAAAGATAGGTATGGGCAAAACTATAACTAGAGAAAAGCAAGCTGTTGACGCTGGATACTGGCATCTATACAGATTCAATCCAGAGCTTAAGGCAGAAGGAAAGAATCCGTTCACACTAGATTCTAAAGAGCCAACAGAATCATTCAGAGACTTCCTAATGGGAGAGGTAAGATACACATCTCTTACTCAGACATTCCCAGAACTAGCTGAAGAACTGTTTGTAAAGGCAGAAGCTGACGCTAAGGAAAGATACGAAGGCTACAAAAAAATGGCTGAAATGTAATAAAACGTTTCATTAAATGAAGCGGGGGCGAATGCCCCCGCTTTTGTATTGCCAAAATGTAGTGACAAGCGGAAAAGCCATAAAAAGTCAAAATGGCTGGTGAATAATATTTGTGTTATCTTTTTAAAGCTCATGTGGCATAATGTATATAGTATGTTTAAATTATTCTATAAAAGAGGTGGAACATGTATTTTGTATTTGGAAATGAAGTTTTAGACAGCGCAGAACTTGCGAAAAATATTGAAGAGGGTACAAAGCTCAGACTGGTATGCGATCTTACAAAGAGCACAAAGAGAGAGGACACGGGAGCGTTTTTATTTAGACTTAGTGCAAATGAAATATGCTGTGAAGATATAAATGAAATGGCATATGAAGACAAAGTGGACGCTTTGATGAAAAAGGCGGATGAGTATTCGAATGAAGCTCTGAAAATGCTTCCTGAGCAGGCAAGATACAAGATTTTTTCATTCAGATATGATGAAGTGGAAAATGACATTGAAATAATACTGGTGATGGCGCACTTGGAACTCGGAGAGAAAAAGCTTTTTGATGTATTAAATAGAATGTTAAAACAAATTTAAAAAATGCAGAAAATATACCCTTTGCTTTGTTTATACCCTGAAATTTAAGGGTATTTTTTATTTATAAGAAATGTACCGTCAGGTGCAGTTTTTTTTTACAAAGTTTTATGAGAGGGGGTGTTTTTTTGAAGATTGGATTGGCCATAATAACTAAATATGTAAACGAATCCATTTCGATACTCTCATTTTTGAATAATGCCCAAAAATTTGGAAGGCGAATAGACCAGATAATAATAGTTTATTCCCATGGATGCGACAAGGAATTTGTAAAAAAAATAAGGGCTTATTCAAATGTAAAGCTTGTATGCATAAACAGGGCATATGAACTTGAAGAAAGTATACGAAGCCTTGGAATAGATGAAAAAAAATACAGGAACATAATATACTCAAAGACGCTTGAGAGGCATGGGCTTGTTGAGTATGGAAAGTACAGGAACATAGCTCTGCTACAGGCTCTTTTTGACGGCATAGACGTACTTTTTTTCGTGGATACGGACATATATCCCAAACTTCTTGTGGATGAAAACAGATTTGAGGAAGTGGATTTTTTCGGGTCCCATATGGAGTTTATAAAAAAAGAGGATGTGTGTATTACGACGAGCGACTATTCGGGATACTATATAATACCTCCCATGAAATTCGAGCGCATGGAGGAATTTTTTGAAGGAATCCAAAAAAAGTCCGCCACCCATTTTGTAAGCGGATGTAGCGAGCACAAATGCCTTAGTTTTGGCAAGGTTGGAAATCCGGCGGTGGATGATACGGACAAGCTCCTTGGAGGGAACATGGCGATAAAGACAAGCACGCTATGCAAACTGCCGCCGTTTTTCTCGACAACATACATGGTGGACGGAGAGCTTTTTTTGACGCGGGGAGAAGATACGCTGATGGGGATATGCGCCAGGGAAATGGGAATAAGGGCTCTAGATATAGATCTTCTGATATTCCATGACACATATGGCGATTTCCCCAAAATCCCGGATATCACAAGGGACAAGGCTGTAAAAGACCGGTTCTATTATGCCTGCATGGGATGGATAGGCAGAAATGTATTTTTGAATTATATAAACGGATGCGACTACAGGGGGATATATGAAAGGCAGAGGGAGCTGCTTTCGAAATCGGTCTGTGAGATTTCGACTTATCTTCAGGATGACAGGTTCTTAATGTTTCCAAAGGCAATAGACACGGCCTATGGAGAGCTCGACAGAGTGATATATGAATATGAATATACGCTTGAAGGCTTCAATGGAATAGTGAAAAGGATAATTGGAGGTGAAAAGTTTGAATGTTCTTTTGGTGAACCATTTTCCTCTGGAAGGGTCAGGTAGCGGCATATATACCAAGAATCTGGCATATCAGCTTATAAAAAAGGGCCACAACGTAAAGGTTATAGTCCCAGACCACACAAAGATAGAACATGAGAAGTTTGAGGTTAGGACCATAATATTCAATAGCGGAAAAAACTGCTCTTACGAACTGGATTTTAATTTTCCATGTTTCACTACTCATCCTAAAAGCTATACGACATATTACGAGCTGAGCGAAAATCAGATACAGCGGTATATAGATGTTTTCAAGAGGGCAATAGGCGAGTGCATAGACGATTTCAAGCCGGATATGATACACTGCCAGCATCTTTGGATAGCCCCCTACTGTGCGTCGAAATTCGATATTCCCTATGTCATAACTGCACACGGAACAGATATAAAGGGTTTTTGCAAGGATGAAAGGTACAGGCCGTATGCGCTTGAGGGCGCAAAAAAAGCCGCAGGGGTGATAACCATATCAAAGCAGGTGGATGAAGATGTGCAGAAGCATTATGGCGTTGAACCTGCAAGGAGAAAGCTTATACTCAACGGTTTTGACGAGGAGATATTCAGGCCTAAGTACGTAAGCCGGGAGGACGTGCTGTCAAAGCTTCACTTGAGGCCCTCGCATAAGCATGTGGTGTCATTTGTGGGAAAACTCACAGAGTTTAAAGGTGTGGATGTGCTGATAAGGGCGGCCAAGATATATTCCCAGGATATAGACGACGTTGTCACGCTTATAGTGGGTAACGGAGAACAATATGATGAGCTCAACAGGCTCAAGGAAAGCCTGGGGATTGAAAATGTATTTTTCATAGGACACAAGGGTCAGCACACCGTTGCGGACATATACAATATAGCGGATGTTTCGGTGGTTCCCTCTAGGAATGAGCCTTTTGGACTGGTAGCGATAGAAGCTCTTGCCTGTGGAACCCCTGTAGTAGCGACAAACCAGGGCGGGCTTGTTGACTTTATTGATGATTCAATAGGTAAACTTGTGCCCGTTGACGATGACATATCGCTTGCTGAAGCTATAGTGGAAGAGATTATGCATGATCAAAAGGCACAGCGCAGAGAAAGAGCAGCAAGCATGGCGGCAAGGTCGTTTTCATGGTCGAGGGTTGTGGATGATGTTTTGGATTTTTACAAACAGCTTGTAGATAATATGTAGGAGGCGAATATGAGAAAAGTCATAGTAATACCGACATATTGGTCCAGGGCCAAAGATGAGTCGTGGAGGGAAGGCGATGCAGTTTACGATCATCCTACACCTATAGATGCAGAAGGGACTTTAGGCAGGACGCTTGACAGCCTGAAGGGCATGAGCTGCAGGGATTTTACTCTTGTGATTCTTTTGTGTCCGACAGCAGAGGAGATAGCAAGCGAGGCCCGGAGCAGGGTATTCGAGATAATAGAAGCTGTGGGGCTTGATGTTCAAACGTATGTATTCACCCCGAGCGAACTCAACAGGATCAAGTATATGGCATATGAAAATGAAATAAGGCATGAGTGCACCGATCTGCTGAGCCTTTATGGATATGCAAATGTGCGAAACATGTGCCTTTATATATCTTATATAGCAGGTGCCGACGTGGCCGTTTTGATAGATGATGATGAGCTGGTGGAAAAGGAAAACTTTATGGAACTGGCCACGGAGTTCATAGGGGGAAGGCTTTATGGAAAAACTGTCGATGGGATAGCAGGCTATTATCTGAATAAGTACAACAACTACTATGATGATGTAAGCATGGAGCCTTGGATGACATACTGGGACAGATTCGGGTCAAAGGCCGCCGCATTTGACAAGATAATAGGAAGTGAGCCCAGGATAAAGCCTACTCCGTTTGCGTTTGGAGGCGCAATGGTAATACACAGAAATCTTTTCAAGACTGTTCCGTTTGATCCGAGGATAACAAGGGGAGAGGACATAGACTATCTTATAAATGCAAAGATGTTTGGCTTTTACTTTTTTCTGGATAGGGAGCTTTCAATAAAGCACCTTCCTCCGCCAAAATCGCATCCCGTATGGAAGAGGTTCAGGGAGGACATATACAGGTTCTTGTATGAAAAGAGAAAAATCGAGACCCAGTATGAGGTTCCGAATATGAACATGGTTTCACCCGAGGATTTCGACCCGTATCCAGGAAGTTTCTTGAAGGAAGAGCTTGAGGATATGATATTCAAGGCGAATGTAATGCTGTCAATGGACTATATGGCGTGTGGAGATGTGGATTCGGCAAGGGAAAGCATAAGAAACATATACCTTTCGAAATATGACGCCATGCCAAAAGACGACGTGTTCACCCATCTTAGAAAGCTTCAAAGAAGCTGGAGAAGCCTTTTGCAGTTTACAAAGGAGAATATGATGCAGATAAGGAAGATACTTGATGAGTGCGACATGGGATGCGCGTTTGAATATGAACAGGAAAGGCATGTACAGGATATGACAAGCAAGGAAGTGGAAGTCATGCTTTCTGGAATGGAGTTTTTCTCGGAGATGGACGAGGGATTCAGGGAACTGCTTGCGGGCATAGCCAAAGTCAAGGTGTTTGAACTTGACGAGTATATACTCAAAATTGGGGACAAGGACAATTCGTTCTATATAATAAAGACGGGGGCAGTTCGTATATCAAGGCTCAATAGTGAAGGTGAGGAGGTGGTTCTAGGAAGGCTGTCAGAAGGGGACTACTTTGGGGAGAGCAATATAATAAGCGAAGATATAAATGTGGATATAATAGCTGAGGATCTTACTCAGTTGATAACATTCAGCGAAGATGAGATGCTTAATCTCATAGATGCAAACCCCAAGGCAGGCATGCAGGTTGTAATGCTTTTTCTCAGAGAGCTTGCACAAAAGCTTAGCAGCCTGAATTCGAGATATATGGATGCCATATCGAGAAATATAGAGCTGGATATACAGTAGACATAGGCACATGAGGTATGAACCGCCGAACATCCTGCTCTTTGGAGCTGAAAACACCTTAAGCCGGGCGGGTTCATGCCATGAACATGCCTTTTTATAGGATTGATATTATCTCAAAACTATATAGATACATTTGCAATTTTAGTAATATAAAGAGGGTGTGAATAATTCGCACCCTCTTTATATTATTTATTTGTGATACACCTTATTTTTTGAACTAAGTGACATGATTTTTGCCACATGGTACAGCGTTCTGACCCCTGCACCGGTTCCCCCCTTTGGTATGTAATCCGATTTTTTTTCAGCCCAAGAGGTTCCTGCGATATCCATGTGAATCCATGGCGTGTCCTTTATGAATGACTCTATGAACAAAGCGGCAGTTATTGTTCCGGCATTTTTTCCACCGGTGTTTTTAATGTCTGCTATGTCTGATTTCAAAAGCTCTCGATATTCATCGAATGCAGGCAGCCTCCATATTTTTTCACCTGAAATTGAAGACGCATCTTCGACAAGCCTGTAGAAATCATCTCTATTTGACACAACTGCAGTTGTAGAAGTTCCAAGGGCGACAAGAGCTGCGCCTGTTAGCGTCGCTATGTCTATAACCTTTGAGGCGTTTTCATTGGATACGACGTAATATGCCGCATCTGCGAGCGTGAGCCTTCCTTCTGCATCTGTATTTATTACTTCTATGGTCTTTCCCGACATGGAGCCTATTATATCGCTAGGCCTGTAAGCTTTGCCTGATATTGAATTTTCACATGCGGCTACAACGCCCACTACGTTTATATTAAGTCCAAGCTTTGCTATGGCGCAAAGGGCACCAACTACAGAGGCTCCGCCGGCCATGTCAGATTTCATTTCAGGCATTGATGCGGCAGGTTTTATGCAAAGGCCTCCGCTGTCAAAAGTGATTCCTTTTCCGACAAGGCCGAGAACTTCTTCTGAATTGTCTTTATTTCCTGAATACCTCATTATTATGAATTTAGGACGGTTGTCAGATGCTTTTCCAACGCTTAAAAATGCTTCCATTCCAAGTGACTGGATTTTTTGCTCATCGAGTATTTCAACGTCAAATCCAAAATCTTCTCCGGCTTTTACGGCAGTTTCGGCCATTATTTCAGGTGTCATGTTGTTTGGGGGCTCATTGGTCATATCTCTTGCGAGTATTGTCGCCTCCCCAAGTATCATTCCCTCTATTACGCCAAGGTTTAGTTTTTCAATGTTTTCGTCATACTTGTATATTATGTTGAACTCCTTTAATGAAGAGTCTTTTTTGTCCTCGTCAGTTTTGTATTTATCGAATTTGTAGGCAGCCATTATTGCAGCTTCTGAAACGGCTTTTGAAAAATCTTCAACAGGAAAATTGGATCTTAAATGGAATGGAAATAGCTTTACTGATTTTGCGTCAAGTTTTTGGGACTCGTTGATTATTTTAGAGACTAATTTCCTTACCTTTTCGCAGTCGAGTTCATCTTCTTTTCCAAGCCCGATTAGTATTATATTTTTTGGGTTTTTTTCCCTTGGAATTCTAAAACTTTCGATTTCACCATATTTTCCTGTGAACTTTTCTTCTCGGACAAGGTGGCTTACCATAGCCTCTATGTTTAAACCGAGATAATCTAAAGATTCTGAAAGGTCTATCCCTTCATAAAAAGGAACAACCCGTGTATCTGAAAGACCGTCACAATCCCTAAGATTTACAACTCTAATATCCATTTTGAACCCCCTTGATAAATTTATCTATATATTAGCAAAATACACCCGCCTAACCATTTATGAAAAAGTAAATGGTTAGGCGTATTGATAATGATTACATTCAAAGTTGAAGTTAACGCTTATTTTTGGAACGGGCTTATGAATATGCCTTAAGCAGTTCCAAGTTGCCAATTATAGTATACCTTATATCGCCTGGTATGAACACAGTGTTTTCAGGTTCGAGCGATATGACGTTGCTGTATTCATCGTGCATTTGTCCGAAGCCTGAAGCGACTGTATATGAATGGAACGAGCTATTTGAAAAACCATTATAAGAGCCGCTTACTTGAACTTTTTCAACCGTGAAATGTGGAGTTGAAATGTGTTTGAAATTTTCTATTTTACCTGCGTTAGAGTTACCATTATAGTCAATTACATCCAGTGATTTTTTTATGTGGAGCTTTCTGCCGCGTCCCCAGTCGTGCAGCCTGTATGTAACGTTGCTGCTTTGTTGGATTTCAATTAGTTTTATGCCGGCTTCAAGTGTATGGACTGTCCCGGAAGGAATGTATATGAAATCATTTTTAGACACGGGTACGTGGTTTACATAGTCTTGTATTTTTTCTTCATTGATGATCTTTTCCAAAGAGAGCCTGTCGAGTCCATTGTGGATTCCGAGTATTACAGTAGCATCTTTTTTTGCATCAAGTATATACCAGCATTCGGTTTTCCCGTTGTCACCTTCGTGCAGTCTTGCGTATTTGTCATCGGGGTGAACCTGTATGGACAGGGTGCTTTTTGAATCTATTATTTTTATTAGTATTGGAAACTGGTCTGGAGATTCTATTACATCGAAAAGATAACGTCCCTTGTATATTCCATTGTCTATCACAGACATGCCATCAACATGGCATGACAGGTTCCACTTTTCCCAGCCCCATATCTTAGGTGAAAAATGGGGTGAGAGTTTATATATATATTTTCTCAAAGCATTCACCTCCAAAATTAAAATATTAGGGATAATCATAATTCTTATCCCTTTGTATGACTGGTTTTCAAACCGTCACTTTCCCCTATCACTCCATTAAATCTTTAAATATATTCAATCA
>NZ_FSRH01000013.1 GCF_900141635.1 Peptoclostridium litorale DSM 5388
TCATTTCAACCGATTCCTTCATGGCCCAAATAAGGTTTATTGCAGGAGTCGCAAAGTATTTTGCCGGATTTTCCATTACTGGCAGCCATTTTTCATAATCGCAGTAGAACTCTGGTATTCTTCCCAGCGACGCCCTTCTTTCAAGCGACTTCTTGCTTGCCATTACAAGGAACAGTCCTGGAGCCACTCCAAACGCCTTTTGAGAACCCGTAAGCAGCACGTCTATTCCCATGTTTCCCATGTACTCTTCCTCTGCAGCTGTTGCGCATACCCCGTCAACTATGAATATTGTGTTTTCAAACTTTTTGACTACATCCCCTATTTCCTTTATAGGTGCTGCAACTCCCGTAGCGGTATCCACGTGGGTCACTGTTATTGCTGAATACTCTTTTTCACTCAACTTTTTCTCTATTTCCGCCGGTGAAACCACTGTTCCCCATTCGCATCCTATTATGTCTACATGCAGTCCCTTTCTTTCGCAAAGGTCTATGAATCTGTCTCCGAAATATCCATGAGAAACTATCAGAACATTGTCCCCCGACTTAGTGTTGTTTGCAATGGCCATTTCCATAGCCAAAGTTCCAGTGCCCGCCAGCGGGAACGCCTCTCCATCGCAGTCGAATATGGATTTCAAATCCTCTATCAGCTGCTTGTAGTCCCTTACAAAGTCCGGATCTCCAAAGGCAACCGTCTCTCTTGCCATCTGGTCTTGAATGCATCTTGCAACTGGTGTTGGCCCCGGTATGCATACTAGTCTCTTATTCTTCATTTTTATTTCCTCCTCTACAGATAACCTCTGTCTTATTATTTGTCATGCGTTTATCAGTCCGTTTTTATGTTTTTTTATTGAAAATATGATATTTTTTGGAATTTGACGGCTGGTTTTTTCCTGCGAACAGGCATTGACTCTCCCTGTCATCAATTGTTAACTTATAATACTTTTATCCCTCCACGGGTGAGAATGTCAAGGGCTTCGAGTTCCCCATCCACTCCCATCCGCATGGGGAACTCAAATAGTTTAATTACAGTTCTACATCCCTGTTGCAGTCTTTAGAATATATATAAGTAAGGTTTTCTCTTCCCGAGCAGTATACTGCCTGAGGAGTATATGGTCCAAACCATATGAAATCCTCTTTTTGAACAGGTATCCACTCATTGTCAAGATTATACACGCCCTCGCCTGACAGCATGTATGCTCCGTGTTCCTGAACATGCGTCTCCACAAATGGATGGCATCCTCCCGGCTCAAATGAAAGTATGTGCATGTTCATGTCGAAAGCAGTATCTATTGGAAGCAGGTCTTTTAGCTTCACATTTTCCATTCCGTCATATATCTGCTCTTCTATGTCGTTTGTATTTCCAAAAACCACCCACGGCTCTTTTCCTTCTGTCGGCACGAATACCTGCTTGTAAAGAAGCGCTTTTGACTCTCCGATTGCAGCGTTTTTAAACTTCATTCCAAGCTTTGCCGGTGAGTAGACATATCCTCCCGAAGTAAGTTTGTATTCCTCTTCTCCTGCTGTAACAGTTATTTCTCCTTCAAGACAGTAAATGAAGGTTTCGATTCTTCCATCTCCTCCAAATGTCTCTGTACACTCTCCGTCCTTGTTTAGTTTGAGAAGGTACTGGACAAAGCTGGCTCCGTACTTTGGTGATGCGATTATACTAGTGACAATATTTTTAAAGCTTGGTATCACATTGTTTACCAGCCCGTCTGGAGGTATGATTGTGTACCTGCCTGGTTTTATTACCGCCCTTGTTTCTAATAGTCCGTTTGGATATCCCATAATAACATCTCCTTTTATATTATATAAGTCGTAATCTTATTGATATGCTTTCATAAGTTCATCAGTCAGTGTACAGTATCAGAGCTATATATCTCAAATCGTGAAGCCCTATGTTTTTTAAAGAGTGCCTGTCACCGTCCCTGCATATAAGCAAGTCCCCTTGTTCGACGGTGTACACCTCCCCGTTGTCGCTGTATTCTCCTATACCATCCAGAATATAATAGGCTTCCTGGTCACCCTCATGGCAATGTTCTCCTATCGAACCGTTTGGTTCAATAATGCTTATGCCATAAAGCCTTCCTTTACCTGCAAAGTCAGTCTTGTCGAAGAAGTTCACCACTGTTGTGGTCCCCTCTCCATCCTTTAGCCTTTCTGTCTTCTCTATAAAGAAGTCGCCCATTCTCTTTCTCATGATTCACCTCCATGTTTTACGATTTATTTGAATGTCTCTTTATAAGCAAGTTCATACAACGTTTCTATTAGAATTTTTATTCCCCTCTCAAGGTCTGCCTCATAAGTAAATTCATCAGGAGAGTGGCTTATGCCATTCTTGCTTGGCACAAATATCATACCTGTTGGAACAAACTGTGCAACGATTTGAGCATCGTGCCCTGCACCGCTGTGCATCACTTTGTATTCCACGCTGTTATCCTTGCATTTTTCCTCTATTATGTCTACCATCCTGGAATCCATATAGACAGGATCTTCATCCATCCACATATCTATATTCGTGTCCACGCCTGCCCTTATGCCCTCTTCTTCAATCATTTTCTTTATGTCTTGTGTAAACTCTTTTATTACATCTCCCTGCGGATGTCTCACATCCAGCGTGAATTCGACCTCGCCTGGCACTACGTTGACTATATTGGGAGTAAGTTCGACTCTTCCAACCGTCGCTACCAATGGCTCTCCATAATCCCAGGCCATATCGTTTATCCTGTTTATTATTTTGCTCGATACAGACATCGCATCTTTTCTATACTTCAGCGGGGTCGTTCCTGCATGGTTTGCCTGGCCCACAACTTTTATGCTGAATCTTCTCTGCCCTACAACAGCTGTTACAACCCCTATGTTTTTCTCTTCCAGTTCCAACACATTTCCTTGCTCTACATGAAGTTCAACGAATACTTTTATGTCATTCCTTCTTAGGCTGTCATTGCTCTTGAAGTTGAATCCACATTTCTTCATGGCTTCGCTGAAAGGAACCATATTTTCGTCATGTATGCCTATGACGTCATTTCTGTTGGCTATGCCGAATATGTTCTTGCTCCCCCAGAAGGTGTATGGAAACCGGCTTCCCTCCTCCTCTGCAAATGACACCACCTCTAACGTCCTTATAGGGCTTCCATATTTTTCATACAGATAGTTTATTGCTATTATTCCTGCAATTATCCCAAACTGTCCATCCAGTATCCCTCCGTTTTTAACCGAATCTACGTGTGATCCCGTTAAAACCGTTTTGTCCGAACAGTTCGTGCCCTCTATTTTTCCATAAAGGTTGCCTACATTGTCAAAATAGGTAGTGAATCCTTTATTGTCCATATATTCTTTTAAAAAGTTCTGTGCACCCAGCCATTCTGGGGTGTATAGCAGTCTGCTCATTCCACCCTCATCAAGCTCTCCGAATGCACTGACTTCATTTAAAAGCTCAGTAGCTTTTCTTCCCAAGTTGTCCTTCTTGTCAAACTTCATCCAAGTCCCCCCTTGCCTGTTTTGTTTGTTAATTAATTATATAGTTTATCCTTTTCAGAGTCATTGTACCATCCAAACAATTTAAACAATATTTTTGTGCAAAGTGTACATTTAAAAAATGTTTCACAAGAAATATAGTCTTTATAATGTAGTAATTTCAAATATGCTTTTCTAGCCGCACTTGCTCATTTCAGCTGCAATTTCCAATATTATTGTGAATTTTTTAGGAATATGACCGCGTCACAGGTGGGAAGCTTTACTTATTAACAATTTTACAAGTAAATTTTCTCACCTATCCGATGTTAATTGAAGATTTTGCTTTATATTAGTGTTATGTCAGTATAAATTTTCTATATGCAAAATAAATACATATAGAAAAGCTTTATCAAAATGCAAACAATGCTTATACTGGATATACAGGTATACAATGTATTTCAGCCTTTTATAAATGCAGCTTTTTCTCAAAAGTAAATCTTCAATGACAACAGATCTAATAGGGGGGCTTTAAATGAAAATACTTAAGGACTTATTTTCACTCGATATTTTTAAAACCTGTGAAATAGCGGCTGGAAAAAACGGCTTGGACCGTCCGGTGGAATTTGTAAACATATCCGACACCCATGATATTGCCAAATTTTTGAAAAGACATGATTTACTGCTTACAACGGGATATGCTTTTCGCGACGATCCCTCTCAACTGATGGATTTCATACGCAACCTCAATAACATAAATGTTTCTGGCTTGATAATAAAAAAGAATAGATTCATACTAGCGCTTCCTTCTGAGGTAATTGAGCTGGCGGATGAGCTGAATTTTCCCATACTGTTTTTTGGCGGATCCAACAGCCTGGGGGATCTTTCATTCAAGGTGATAAGCTTTTTAAGCGATTACAAGAGCGAAGAGTTGTTTTACGCCATATATTTCCAAAAAAAATTCACAGACATGATGCTTAGAGACTGCAGCATTAACCATTTCATAGAACAGCTGAGTTCAGCTTTAGACTGCCCTGTGTTCCTTTTGGACAATAAGCTCAACATGATCTGTTCTTCTAAAAACATAGGCCTGAAAAATCAGCTGCTTCTCGATTCCATACTGGAATATTTAAGCAAGCCATTCAATCCAGCCGATAACAAGGACATATTTATAGAACCGTCTGACACTTGCAATTCAGCATATTTTTCATTTTTTAAGGTCTCAACCATTTACGACAACGAAAACACCCTGGTAGTTTTGAACAGCGATAAACTAGTTCACCCTTTATCTCATTCTGCCATCGAGCAGGTTATAAACTCACTTTCATTTACACTTATAAAAAAACAGATCTCAAGCGAAAACATTCAAAAGGCTAAATCTGCATTGTTTTTCGACTTGATTTATGGAAACATAACAAACAAAAACTCATTTTTAATAAAGGCTTCTGAATACGGTCTAAAGGAGAATATGAAATATATCTGCATTTCCGGCGCTTTTGACGACGTCATGGAGCAGGTCAAAATGAATTACTTCTACCAAAACCGGGTACATCTGGCCATCTCGGACATTACGGAAATTCTGGAAAACGAGTCTAAGAAGCTGTCACTGGACAGCATTATATTTACTCAAAACAACTACATAATAGTAATAGTCCAAGTCGATACGTACAGCGCGGAAACAGAACTGAAGATAAAGTCTCTATTGAGAAACGCACAATCCACAATGCTCGAATGTATGGCTATTTCGTTTGGAATAAGCACATCGGTTCGTTCCATAGAGCAAATCAAGGAGGCCTACCTGGATTCACTTGAGGCGTTAAACTACGGATATGATTCGGAAAAGAAAAACTTTATACAAAGCTACAAGGCAAAATCCGCAAAAGACATATTCTGCATGCTGCCCGAAAGGACAATACTTGAGTTTTCAGAAAATATATTAAAGGATCTTGCCTCTAGCTCTTCAAAGGAACACCAGGAGCTTTTGACGACTTTAAATTCATTTATCCAAAATCGGTTCGATATTTCAAAAACATCCCGGGAGCTTTTTCTCCATAGAAATACCGTGAAATACAGGATTTCCAAATGCGAGGAGCTTTTAGACATGGATCTTCGCGATTATTCCGATGTCTTCTCCATTCAAATAGCTTTGGAGTTCCAATCTCTATTAAAAAAATAGTCAAATCATTCAAAAGAGGCAGGTGAGAATATCACCTGCCTCTTTTTGCTTCAAATGTATATGGCTTTTTATTTCTCAAGTCAGTTTAACTGTTTTTGCAGTAAGCCATAGCCCTTTTATGCTCCCGTACTGCTTGCCGCACGGCCTGAGACGCCTGAATTGTCATTCCCCTCGAATATTGTTCCCCTTGCATACGGTCTGCTTGACTTCATCCTTCCCATCAATACGTAATATACAAGGCCGCTTGGCACAAGGCTTACATACCATGAAACCTGCACAAACATAAGTGCTACTGCCGCTCCTGTGAATATTGAAATAATGCCCGCCCAGTTCACACCATTGAATGGTCCTTCAATGTCATAATAATGATTAAGGTTCAGCTTTTGTTTTCTAAGTATGAAGTAGTCAACCACTAAAACCGCAAATATAGGACCTAGAAAAGCCGAATAGATTTGAGTGAATAAGGCAAGTCCCCCTGCAGACTCCGGTCTTACAAGTATCCACGGAAATGTCAAAAGTGACAGTATTCCAACCAATATAGTAGCCTTCTTGTATGATATCTTAAAATTATCCATAAGCACGTATACCGGCGGCACTATATTGTTCAGTATGTTAGTAGTCACCTGTGCAAAAGCTATGAACACTAGTGTCATTATAGTCAGGAACTGGTTGTCAACCGCTGAAGAAAAAACTGCAATCGGATCTGCATTCCCAGTCGCTCCTGAAACCATCAGCCCTATCAGCCCCATGAACAGCGTAGCCGGCAGTATTGCAAGCCAGTAGAGACTTCCTGTCATCAGTGACTTTGTTTCTCTCTTTAACTCCCTTGAATAGTCGCTCGAATTGATTATCATGGTAGAGTAAATCCCTAAAAATGCAGTTGTACCACCCCAGAATGGAAGTCCCCATGTTCCCTCTATTCCCATTATGGTCGAGCTTATCTCAGCATTATATTTTGTTAAAACCGAATAGAACATGTATCCAAGGGTCAGCAAAATAAATACGGAGCCTATATTTTCAACCCATTTTATTCCTTTGAAACCCTTTATGGCAAGTGCTACCTGAAGTGCTGTAAACAGTATAAAGCACATCATCATATTGTCGAATCCCCAAATGGTCTTAAAGCAGCTGTTTAACGCGCCTGCTCCAACCCAGCTTTGGAATCCAAACCAGACTATAGCCGGTATGGCTCTTAGCAGGCCTGGCACTGCAACGCCTTTTATTCCGAATACTCCCCTTGCCTGCACAGTAAATGGAATTCCATATTTATGGCCCCCCTTGCCCGCAAATACGAGGGCTATGGCTATCACCGTACATCCTATTGCCATCGCAACAATCGCCTGGGTGAAATTAAGTATTCCGATAAGGCTCGCACCCATCGAAAACGTACCTATCGATACGCATCCTCCAAGGAAGGCGCAAAGATAAGAGATCTTGTCCATTATTCTTTCATTAGTTGGAAGCAGTTCTGATTTTGTGTTTTTCAGCAGCCTGCTGTCAATTTTCATTTCGTCAACTGTATTTATCATAATAATAATCTCCTTTGCCAGTATTTTTCATTATTATTTGATTTTCTTTACTAATTCTCCGAAACCTTTCTCTCCAACCACTTCACCGTCCATGGCGACAACGTCTCCTCGTACTATAGTGCATACAGGCAAACCTTTTCCCCGAAGTCCCACGAAGGCTGAAATTTTATTTAGATACATAAGTGAGTCGGCAGTTATTTCCCATTCCTTTTCTGGATCAAGTATTACAATATCTGCATCAAACCCTACGTCTATGCTGCCTTTTCTTCCATATATCCCGAAAGTCTTAGCAGGACCTTCGCTGAGAACCCTTGCAAGCATTTGAGGCTCGTATCCTCTTTTATTGACCCCTTCACTGTACATAACCTGCATTACATTTTGGATTCCGCTTATTCCTCCCCATGCTCCGAATACCCCATGCTTTTCTTCGCATTTTTCACTCTCCTCACAAGGCGAATGGTCAGAGCCCACACAGCAAAGAGTCCCATCATTCACATAATCCCACAGCTTTTCCCTTGACTCAGAGTCTCTTAATGGTGGTGCACATTTGAATATGCTTCCTTTATTAAGCACATCCTCTTCTGTATATGTCAGATAGTGGCCGCATGTCTCTCCTGTTATATCAACTCCCTGAAGGCGTGCAACCCTTATTTCCTCTGCCACATCCGGGTGGCTTACATGGCATATGTGCACCTTGGCCCCTGTTTCCTTGGCAAGGTCGATTATACCCTTTGTTGCTATAAGTTCTGCCGAAAGCGGCCTAGAATCCAAAAATGCCCTCCAGTCCTTTCTGCCTTCCCTTTTTGCCCTAGCTTCTTCCCATTTTATTATTGAATAGTCCTCACAGTGAAAACCCGCTCTGGCATCAAATGTCTTTAATATTTCAAGCCCCTCTCTCACCTGTCCCATGGATAAGGATACATAATCCGGAGATACGGGACCTATGAAAGACTTATACGCTACCACGCCTTCTTCATCTAATTCTTTCAGATTGTCAAAATTGTAGTCTACAAATCCGCCCCAATAACAGTAGTCAACATAGGCATTCTTTGAAACGGCCTCTTCCTTTTTGAGCAGTGTCTCTCTACTTGTCAAAGCCGGCTCATTCTGCATGGGCATATCTACAATAGTGGTTACTCCTCCCACCGCAGCGGCGGCTGTGCCATGTTCATAATCCTCTCTCCAAGTAAAACCCGGATCATTCAAATGCGCATGGCTGTCAATAGCTCCCGGAAGTACATATCTTCCCTTTGCATCGATCTCATGCTTCCCTATTGCATCGCTTCCACTTTCCATTATTGCTGTAATTTTTCCATCCTTTATGCAAATGTCTCCCTCGTAAACATTATCTGATGTTACGATTATTCCATTATTAACAACTAGGTCAAACATATTATGCACACCCCTTCTGGTATAAAACTTGAATATCACCTTTTTATAATCATGCATTTTGTCTGTCTTTAAAATTCATTTTGCGTTAATTCAGTAACAATCGATTGTTTGTTTTCTTGATTTATTCCATTGTATAATAATTCTCAAAATATTGAATTGGATAGTTTGACTAATTTTTATTAAATTTTTATCCACTTTGTACAGTTTAGACAGCTATTTTGTAATTCGCCACTCCTTTGGCCAATATCAATTGCCCAGTTTTTAACAATTTCAGCATGCGTTTTTCGAACCCTCCTGTATTTCCCACCAAATTCACACATCTGAATCTCATTCACAATTGAAAGCTTTTTAAAGTATTCGTATCTGCTTAGCTCAGCAACGCTCCAATTGCAAATCGCAGTCCCCTGCGTCCATTTCAATTCAGACAAAAGAGGAGCCCTGCGACATGTCGCAGGGCTCCTCTTTTGTTGATGCTGTTTATTTTTAGCTCGCTTGCTCAAATACGGTTCCCTTTGTGAACGGCTTTGAAATCGGAAGCCTTTTCATAAGCACATAGTAAGCCAGTCCAGCTGGAATTGATCCCATGAAAAACGCCAATTTGACTTGAATGAACGCGCAGGCCGCTCCTATAAATACTGCCACAAGAGCTGCATAGTTGGTGCCCTTAAATGCTCCGTCCGCATTATACAGCTCGTTCAGAGAGATCTTTTGCTTTCGAAGCAGGTAGTAATCCACTGTCAAAACCGCGAAAACAGGACCGATAAATGCCGTATATGTCAGCACGAACAGGTCAAGCCCTGAAGCCGACTCAGGCCTTATAAGTTTCCATGGAAAAGTGCAAAATGCCAAGAGCCCTACTGTCACAGCAGATGTCCTATACTTGATTTTGAAAATATCAACCAGCGCATATACAGGCGGAATCACGTTGCTCAAAAGATTAGTTGTGATTTGGGCAAATATTATAAACCCAAGTGTCATAACAACAAGAATCTTATTGTCAACCGCCGTTGAGAATGCGACCACAGGGTTCATAATCCCCGTAGCAACTGAAATCATAAGCCCTATCATGCCCATGAAAAGCGTAGGCGGAAGCATCGAAAGCAGATAGACAACGGCTCTTTTTTTGTTGCTGTATCCTTTTTTGAGCTCTCTAGCGTAGTCTCCGCAGTTTAGCATGACCGCAGTATTAACTCCGAAGAACGAAGTCACAGCACCCCAGAACGGAAGCCCCCACGAGCCTTCAATGTGGATTAGTTTAGTGCTAATCACATCTCCATACTGAGTGAAAACCACATAGAACATGTACGTAAGCGCCAGTATTATGAATACCGCACCGATGTTTTCAAGCCACTTGACACCTTTGAATCCAAGCAGCGACAATAGTATCTGGAATATCTGGAATCCTATGAAAAACAAAATCATGTTGTCATACCCAAACAGAGTTTTTGAAACCTCGTTCAAAGCAGAGCCTCCAAGCCAGCTTTGAAACCCATACCATACCACCGCAGGCACGGCTCTTATGAGCGCCGGAAAAATCGTACCGTTCATTCCAAAAGCACTTCTAAGCTGCACCACATACGGCACCCCTGTTGTATAGCATAGTTTGTCATTTATCACAAGGCAGACTACCAAAAGGAGTGACCCCAGTGCAATTGCAAGAGCCGACTGCATCAGATTAAGCCCGCCAGCCACCAGGCTGGCCCCCAGGCTGAAAGTCCCTATGGACACGCAGCCCCCCAGCCAGGCAAAAAGATATGATGTGCTGCTTAACATCCTTTTGTCGTCTGGAATTGGACATAGTGTATCGTCAACTTGATTGTTTACACCTTTTATATCCTCCATTGACTATTCAACCCCTTCCCTAACCGGATAAATGTATTCTCCATGACCGAACATATCCTTGTACATTCCATTTTCAGCAACCAGTTTTCCTCTTACAAACGTATGGGTTGGACATCCACGCCCCTTCACCCCTTCAAATGCAGAGACTTTATTCTTGGTCATAAGGCTTTCTTTTGTGATTTCCCACTCCCTGTCAGGGTCTACTATAACAACATCAGCATCAAATCCTATTCCAAATGCTCCCTTTCTTCCATATAGTTTGAATAGCTTTGCCGGATTGTAGCACAGGGTCCTATTCAACAGAGTCGGGCTGTAGCCTCTTTTGTGGACAGCCATGTCAAACATCATCGGAAGTAGAAACTGAATGGCATTCAAGCCTCCCCAGGCAGTCCATATTGTGTTTATTTCATTGCTCTTTTCTTTTTCATCTGCAGGCGAATGGTCTGAACCAATGCATGAAAGAGTTCCATCTAGCACATAGTCCCAAAGCTTTTCTGCCGATTCTTTAGTTCTTAATGGAGGGGTGCATTTTGCCGGAGCGCCTTTTTCTATAACCAGGTCTTCTGTAAATCCAAGATAGTGAGGACAGGTTTCAGCTGTAACATTAAGCCCTTCATGAATGGCATCTTTTACGATCTGCGCAACCGAAGGATGGCTTACATGACATATATGCACCCTGCCTCCCGTTTCACGCGATATGTCTATTATATTTTTGGCTGCTATATATTCCGACAGCACTGAATGGGCGTTCAAAAAGTCCCTTACACTATTTTTCCCTTCAGCTTTAGCCCTTGCAACATTCTCCTGTATTATTCCATATTCCTCGCAGTGGAATCCGGATATAACCTGTTGCGGCTTTAGTATTTTCAAAGCCTCCTGCACCTGACCCATATTCACAGATGTGAAAACGCTTTCTCCCATCGGGCAAACAAACGCCTTGAAAGCGGCCACTCCCTTTTGCGCAAGCGGCTCCAAGTCTTTTAGATTGTCATTTACAAGCCCGCCCCAGAAGCTGTAATCCACTACAGCCTTTTTGCTTGCAAGCTCCTGCTTTCTCTCAAATGTGTCTGTGTCTGTCAAAGGTGGTTCGTTATTGAGCGGCATGTCGATAAGTGTTGTAGTCCCCCCGACTGCGGCCGCTCTGGTCCCCGTCTCAAAATCCTCTCTCCATGTAAATCCCGGCTCATTAATGTGAGCGTGGCAATCTATAATTCCCGGAAAAACATAATTCCCCCTGGCATCTACAGTTTCAGCCGCTTCAAGCATTCTCTCCGGATTAGTGATGACTTCGAATTTTCCATCCTTTATTCCTATATTGGCTTCATATATCCTGTCTTTTTCTACAAGTCTTCCATTTTTTATCAGCAAGTCCAGCATTCTCATACCTCCTTAGTTTCAATGGGTTTCTCAGCGATTTAATATGTTTCACTACCCCACAGCCATAATACCTGTTTTAGATCATTTTTATTTCATTGACCATTTCCTCCTTCCTGTCTCTATAAGATTATAATTTTAACGTTAATTTGATAACAATCGTTGGTTTGATTGATTCTATTCTACAGTTATTCTCAAAATGTTTAATTAGACACTTTGACTAATTTTTATTAAATTTTTATTCATATTGAACAGTTTACGCAATATACGATATGCATTTTTTGATATTTTATGCATTATGTCAGTCTACTTCATTGCCTTGAATTTAACATCTTTCTTCAGAATCCCTGTGTATTTTACATTCAAAAATACAATAAAAATACGGGCCTTAAATCGGGCCCGTATTTGCTTATTCTGTTTCTGTGAAATTGTCATTGAGGCGCTTTAATAGCCCGAGAAATATCTCCTTCTCATCATCTGAAAAACCCCTGTATGCCACATCATAGACATCACCTGAAATCTGGTCATATTTTGATTCTATCTGCCTTCCCTTAGCAGTGAGCTTAATATATGTCACTCTCTTGTCATTTTGGGACTTTTCCTTTTCTACATAGCCCAGCTTCAATAGCTTTTCTACAAGAGGAGTTACGGTTGACTTGTCCTTTCCTATCCTCTTTGCTATTTCCTTCATTGTAAGCCTTCCGCCATTTTCATAGAGAGCCGTAAGCACATTGCCGTGCGACGGTATCAGATCGTCAAGCCCTTTCTCTTTGAGTTTTTTTTCTATGAATTTCAACATTTTTTTTTTGGTTTTGCTTATAAAATAAACTATATATTTATCATTCACGACATATGCCTCGTTTCTGTTTTTATAATATATTAGACAGTTTCAAATAATCTGCTTAAATTATAACCTTCATGTGGTTTGAATGTCAATTCAGCCCAAAACAGTTTGACATAAAATCATTTTAAAGTTAGAATAGTTTTGTATCAAACTATTTCAAGGGAGGAATTTAAATGCAACAAAAATTCAAATCAGTGGTTGTAAGTGAATTGGACAAAAATAAATTTACAATAGATATAGTCAAAAGGGACATGGGCTCGCTCCCTGAGGGCGACGTGCTTATAAAAGTCAAATATTCTTCGCTAAACTACAAGGACGCACTTTCTGCATCCGGAAACAGGGGAGTCACTAAAAGCTATCCCCACACGCCGGGAATAGATGCCGCTGGTGTCGTTGCAAAGAGCGGCTGCAGCAGGTTCACTCCGGGGGACAATGTCATAGTTACTGGATTCGATCTTGGAATGAACACTTCTGGAGGATTTTCAGAGTATATAAGAGTCCCTTCCGGATGGGTGCTTCCCCTTCCCCAAAACATGTCACTAAAGGATAGCATGATGTTTGGAACCGCGGGGCTTACTGCCGCGCTTTCCGTCTATAAGATCGTGAGTGCGGGAGTGACTCCAAAGTCCGGTGACATACTCGTTACCGGGGCTACAGGCGGAGTTGGAAGCTGCGCTGTGGCCATCCTTTCAAAACTCGGCTACCAAGTGACTGCCGCAACTGGTAAAATGGAAGAAAGTGATATGCTCATGGATTTGGGGGCTTCAAATGTCGTGGACAGGCGCAGCCTTGCAGACGATTCCGGAAGGCTTCTTCTTAAGGAAGCCTGGGCAGGTGTTGTTGACACCGTCGGCGGAGAGATGCTTTCAACAGCGCTCAAGTCGTCCAAATACGGCGCCGCTGTAACATGCTGCGGCAATGTAACCGGCCATGACTTCAACTCTTCGATATACCCTTTTATATTAAGGGGCGTGAACCTGTTTGGAATAGATTCAGTCCAGTGCCCTATGTATTTGAGAACGCATATATGGGACATGCTTTCAAGCGAGTGGAGCTGCGGCATTTTAGAAAAATATACTCATGAGATATCTCTTGAAGAGCTAGAGTCCAAAATAGACATGATTCTAAATGGAAGGCTCAGCAAAAAGACAATAGTAAATCTTGAACTTTAAGGATGTGGATCATATGAAATATGAAGGCGTAGTGTACAGGCCTCCAAGCGAGTTCGACAGCCTGATAGTGCAGGCCACGATAGGCTGCCCCCACAACAGGTGCATATTCTGCAACATGTACAGCGACAGAAACTTCAGGATAAGGCCCGTTTCAGAGATAAAAGAGGACCTCGAAGAGGCCATGTCAGAATTCGGCGACTGCGTAAAAAAGATATTCTTTGCAGACGGAAACACAATACTCATGAAGACAGATGAGCTTTTGGACATACTCCGCTTTTGTAGGGATTCGTTCCCGAACCTAAAAAGCGTCACAATGTACGGCTCCGCCCAGTATATACTGCTCAAATCCCAGGACGAACTTAATGCCCTGAAATCAGCCGGACTGTCAAGGATACACTCCGGAATGGAGTCTGGTGACGACGAAGTGCTAAGGCTAATAGACAAGGGCTATACTGCCGAGCAGATGGCAAGGGCCGGCCGCATGGTAAAGTCGGCGGGAATTGAGCTGAGCGTGTATTTTCTGTGCGGGGTGGGCGGCAAAAAGCTCTCAAGGCAGCACGCTCTAAACAGCGCAAAAATAATAAACCTAATAAACCCGGATTTCATAAGGCTAAGGACCCTTATGCCTTTTGAGGGCACTCGCATATACGATATGTACAAGTCAGGTGAATTCGAGCTTTTAAGTCCACATGAGGCCCTTTTTGAAACAAGGCTTCTCGTGGAACATTTAAATGTTCAGGGCTCACAGTTTTTGAGCGACCACGTTTCAAACTACGAAAACATAAAGGGCGTACTGCCTGGCGACAGGGAGAAAATGCTCGATGATATAGACGAGGCGCTTGAGCTTGACCCGTCTGAGTTCAGAAGCCCCGAAAAGGGAGTCCTTTAACACAGGCATAATTATCGAAAAAGCCCGCAGACAAAATAAATGTCTGCGGGCTTTTGTGTTACAGCATCTCTATGAACGCGCCTATCCTCGTGGAAAGCTGTCCTAAATCCGAATGGGAATAGTCCGTCTCTATGGACATGTAGGGAGTCCCTTTTCCTTTTGCAACGTTTTTTATCACTGCCGTTTCAACGTTGTACGTGTGGCACGACTGGAGTATAACGTCAATCACTCCATCTACTTTGTATTCGTCTATGTAGCTTTGTATCATCTCTTTCCTGTGTCTGTTAGGGCTCATGCATGCGCATCCCGAATTTATGTACCTTCTTGTAAGAGCATCTATTGGATCGCCCGACTCGTCCACAAGGTCGTCTACATCCTTTGCTGACGAGCAGTTTTCAAAGCACACCACAACTCCGCCGTTTTCCTCTATTGTCTTTATCACCTTTTCTGTCGAGTCCCCAAGAGGAGAGCCTGTGACAAGTATCCGCTTTGCATCCTTTGGTATCCTGCTGCCGTTTTTTTCATAGTCTTCCCTTACCCTTGCCGCAAGCTCCCTTATTTTTTGGATTTCAACCTCCTTGTCGGCTATGTAAAGTGTTCCCTGAAGAACCCTTCTCATGTCAAACCCCGAAATTGGCGGCGGACAGAGCTTTCCAAGCTCGTAAAACTCCCTTTTCGCCTTTCTCTCCTCGTTTTTTATACTTATGGTCTTCCTTATGTTTTCTTCAGTTATCTCTACTCCCAGCCCTTCCTCTATTGCTTCCTTGAGCTTTACCATCTCACTTCTATAAAGCCTGTAAGCCTGCTCGCCTTCAGGCGTTTGAGGTATGTATACCACATGCATTGGCTTTACTTTTCCGAGTATTTCGTACATCTTCTTTTTGCCGTCACATGTAGTCTCGCCTATAAGCATGTCCGAAAAATAAAAATACGGGCACTTTTCGGTTATCCCAAACCCGTAGCTAGACTTTATAAGGGGGCATATGTTCCTTGGAAGATGCCTTTCAGCATCCGGTATTGTCTCCTCGTGCATGCCGCAAAGCCATGTCGAAACCGCCCCTGACGCGGCAATTATCTCCCAAGGCGCGAATCCGCAGTATACGCCTATGACCTTTTTGCCTTGGTCTTTTAGCTCCTTTATCTTTAAAAACCCGTCCCTTCTCGCATCGCTGAATTCCTGTATCCTCTCCATTATGCCCATCGGCTCATCTCCCTTTTTGCATACTCTGAATGCTGATTGGTGCGGTTAATGCATTACACTAAAATTTTAGATGCATACGTCTCAATAGTCTAATCGAAAAAGGTGATTAATAAATGAGCCTTAATAGTATTATTCAATATCTGCAAATCAAATGGTTTTTGGATGCTGTGAAATTTAGCCAAAAGGCATTTGCATGTACTCTTGGGATCCAAGCCAATCCCTCCGCACCTGTATTTATGCGGTCTTTGTACTTTTGGCATCTCTTTGCACACTATCCGCAGGCATCATGGACCTTGAAAGCATCCAAGCTGATATACCAAGCGCAACTATCTCGCTTACGAAAAGGCTTATCCATATCCCAAATTCCCCAAATGCCATTGGAAGCAGCGTTACAAAAATGGCCACAAGCGCAATCCCCCTCACACTGGATATTAAAAGAGCTCTTTTCACCTGCCTTGTAGCCGTGAAATATCCCGATATTATTATGTTGAATCCGCATATCAAAAATGAAGCGCTGAATATCCTGAAAGCCCCTTTTGAAAGTTCGTATATATGGCTGTCTGACCTGCTTATGAAAAGCTCCACGATCTCCCCCGCAAACACTTGGGATATCAGCGCAAAAAGTATCGACGCCGCCGCAACCGATTTGAAGCTTAGTCGGAGTATTCCCTTTACGCTCTCGCTGTCGCGCCTTCCGCAAAAAAAACTGACAAGGGGCTGCATGGCCTGGTTTATGCCTATCATGCTCATTACCACAAGTGAGTTTGCATACATCATGACTCCAAATGCGGCAACTCCGTCCTCCCCGATATGCCTTAGTATTGAAAAGTTGAAAAAATATACCATTATTCCCGTTGAAAATTCCGTCACGGCCTCCGGGAATCCAGTCGAGACCATGGCCAATATGTCACCCATGTCAAATACAGGCCTTGTCAGTTTCATATTTGAACGCCCCATAACAAAATGCGCCATAAAGCCAATGCACGATATGAGCTGTGAAATCCCGGTGGCCCACGCGGCTCCCCGTACGCCCCATCCGAATTTCATTATGAAAACATAATCCAGCGCCAGATTCGTAATGGCCGCGACGCTTACAAACAGTATCGCATACCTCGGGAACCCGTCCGCCTTTACAAGAACCTCTAGATAGTAGGCCACCATGAAAAACGAGCAAAACGGAATTATTATTCCAAGGTAGTCTTTCACGTAGTCCATTGTCACACTGTCGGCTCCCAAAAATGTGGCTATGCCTTCAAGCCTTCCGACTGAAATCGCTGTTATCAAAAGTCCTGTCCCACAAAGAATCATGCTGCTCATGGTGAAAAGCCTGCTCGCCCTTTTAAAATCCCCCTTGCCCATGGACATAGACACCATTGTGGACGCCCCTATCGACATCAGCAGCGATATCCCAAACACTATATTTATAAATGGCATTGAAATGTTTACAGCGGCAAGCGCCGTAGGTCCCACGCCTTTTCCCACAAACATCCCATCCACCATTGTATATATCGAAAACACCCACATGGCGCTCACCGAAGGCAGCAAGAATTTAAAAAACTTCCTTTTCATCCCTGTTTTTCCCATAATATCATCTCCATAACTACATTATACCGTTCTTATCAAGAATTTTTCCATTTTTAATACCTTTTTAATGTTAAGGTGGTAATATATTCTCATACAAATATAAATTTTGAAGGGAAGAGTATATTAAATGCATGATTTTAGTCTTTTGGAAGGATTTTTAAGTTTCATAACAGCCGGAGTGGGTCTTACATTCATGGTGATGATGTATCTTGTGCAGGCGTTTGCATGGTACAAGCTTTCAGAAAAGGCCGGACTGTCATACAGGTGGATTGCATTCGTACCCGTGCTGCAGTTCATACTGTTTTTCGGAATAATAAAGAAAAATCCGCTTTGGATATTGATCGCTATAGTTCCATTTGTCAATGTGGTCGCATACATCTATTTCTATTACCTTTTCTACAGGGCCTTCGACACACCGGATCTGCTAATAGTGCTGTGCCTTGTATTTCCTCCCCTGGGAGGGCTTTACATGCTGTACATGGCTTATTTCGACGATGTGAGATATGTCGGAAACAGATAGATACAAACTGAATATAGCTTAATCCTAATATGAAAAATCCTGCGCTGCGGATTCAATAAGCAGTGCAGGATTTTTTTACGTTAAAAATTGTTTTACTGACATATCATATGTGTTATAGTTTATAGCAGCCGTACTTTTTTCTGCGCCTTTTTTAGGCTGCGCTTTACAAATACTGACTTCCATGTGTTTTTATTTTCAAATAAAACACTCTTTAGGTCGTTTATTGGCAGATAAATACGGGCAGTATATAATGCGAATTATAATATTCATTGAATACCTTGCATATTCATAGTAAAATTATAGTACAATCATGAGAGTTGCATATTTTACGCTCTCTACGAAAGGGGTGTCGCTTTGTTTCTTTTGGAAAAATCACTCGCATACTGTCTTGAAGGCTTTCTTATGGCAGGCGCGGGACTTGGCATGATAGGCACAAGGCTCAAGCTGAGTAAAATGCTGATTATAGCATCCATATACGCTCTTGCCATACATGCAGTAAGGACATTTTATATTTCAAACGGGATACCATTTGGAACTCATCTTTTCATTCTATATGCCGTCTATGTAATTTTACTCAAATTTATCGGCAAGCAGCATATTCTTAAAAGCTTGGTGGCTACTTCCATTTCACTTTTACTGATACTCTGGGGAGAAGGCACTTTTTTAATCCCGTTGATCCAGATAATCAAATTTGACCCTGCAAGCATAGGGGTCAAACTAGGAGCTACTCTGACCGCAGTAGCACTTACCGATATACCGCTGATAATTGCATTTTTTGTAGGCTATGTGTTCAAATTCGCCCCCATAGACCTTGAATATTTCAGAATGAAGTAAAATGGTGCTCGACATGGATAAACAACTTTACAGGAGGACATATATTCTTGTGATTATAGTCCTCATTCAATTTACAGCTTCAATGATGTCAGTAAATGAGACTCTCCTGTATAAAATGGATTATGTACTTCCCGTATACAAATATCCCTATCTCATAGAACTGCTTATCCACATCCTCGGCATAAGCTCAATAGTATGGATAATATATATACTGAATTCGTTCAAGCAGGAATTAAAGTTCAGCAAGCAGCTCAACAGCTCTGATGAGATCATTGAAGCCCTGAAGGGGCAAAAGCATGACTTCAACAACCATATGAACATGGTGTCAGTATATATACAGATGAACCAGACCGACAGGGCAGCCGATTATATCAATGAGGTCTGCGGCAAGTCAAATGAGGTTTTTTCAATATCAAAAATAGAAAACGCTGAAATCGCGGCAATAATATATAAAAAATACGCCATAGCAGAAAGCAAGGGCATAACTGTGGATCTGGACATAACCTCAACATTGGACGGACTGTCAATAAGTCCCGTGGATCTTTCAAAAATACTTTTCAATCTGATTGATAATGCAATATACGAGCTTGAACACTCCTGCTCGTGCGAAAAAATTCTATCTATAGAAATATATGAATTTGAAGGCCAGCATATAATATCAGTCGGGAATTCATCCCCTGTGCTAAGCCCTGAGCTTTGCGAGAAAATATGGGTGAAGGGATTTTCAACCAAGCGCAATTCCAGGGGCGACCACGGCTACGGCCTTAGCATAGTTAAGCATGCCGTTGAAAAAAACGGCGGAAAAATAGAAGTGGAAAGCTATGACAGCATAGGCACCATATTCACTGTATTTCTTCCTAAAAACGGCAGATAAAGCATGGCTTCCACTATTCAAAAATGAGGGGATGCTCCAATATTGGAGCATCCCCTCATTTTTCATTTATATGCCACCGCTTTTCCCCAGCATTTTCAATATCGTTGCAACCATGTCATAGTAGTGGGTCCCCCTCCAATACACCTTGCCGCAGCCTCTGCAGATGTAGTACTCGTCGCACCAGTCCCTCACCTTTGGAGGCACCTGCTTCTTTGCCTTGTCAAACTCAGGCGAGCCTTCTGTGAGCCTTTCTATTTTTCCATTGCACTCAAGGCATATCGCAAGCGGCCTTATGCTGTCTTCCAGATTGAAATACTCAATCACCTCAGCCGCCTGCAGCACGGGGTTTGAATTCCTTATTATGAGTCCTCTTTTGACTATTGACCTCATAAGAAGCCCCCTGTCCCTTGTAAGGAGTATCCGGTCTTCATCCGCAGATATCCTGGCTATTTCAGGATCGTCAATTCCAGTATCGTAAAAAACGTCAAACCCAAGCATCCTAAGATACATCGCAAGCTTTCCAAGATGAACATCCAGAATGAACTTCGACTCATCTCCACACGTATTTTCACCACTTTCTTTCATAAGACTGAGTTTTGGATACACGCTAATCCTCTCATGCCCTTCCAGTATGTGGTCAAACCCCGCTTCATCTCCGTCTACAAGTATCCTGTGGACTTCCACATGAGGCACACCCATGCTTTCTATAAGGTCTTTCACAGACCTCTTTCCGTAAAAGCATACTTCTATGTCACTTTGCCTTTCATTTTTATCCAAGAAATAGTTGAGGTCCGCATAAATCCTTATTATCACGCAGTTTTTAAAGCCGCCCACCCAAACTCACCCCCTAAAATATTATCTGAGTATCAGTGCCTCTGTAGTACCTTTCAAATATATGCTCCATATCCCCAGGATTTATGCACCTGCCGTTGTCCCTTATGAATATTCTTATCCTGTCATCCCTTTCATAAAACATTTCAAAGTCAGTTTCTGCAAGACCGCTATTCCTGCGACCATTTTGAATCTCAATGCGACCAATGCTTCTTGTACATTCTCATTCCCCCTCTTAATTTCACCCGCTGGAGAAATATGTCCAGAAGTGACCAAATTATGCCCGAAAACCGATTCAGGCGCATTCCACGGGGTAATAAGCTAATAAATAGACTTTTAAACTGATATTTAAAGGGAGGTTTGATTTATGACTAAACTAAGCGTGATGTCCAGGCTCAGCACAATCGAGAGCATGAATTCTGATGACGAGAGAAAACTGAATGAGGCCGGAATACATTCAACATCCGAACTGTTCGAAAGATGCACCTCAAAAGCTTCAAGAAAATCGCTTGCCAAAGAAACCGGAATACCCGAGCATTTCATGCTCAGATGGGCTACGGTACTTGACCTCGAGAGGATAAAGGGAGTCGGAATGGAATACGCGGAGCTTCTCGAGGCCTGCGGCGTGGACACCGTTCCTGCGCTTGCAAGGCGAAATCCGGAACACCTTTTTGAAAAAATAGTCGAAGTCAATGCCAAAATATCTCTCGTAAAGAAACTCCCTACCCAAAAGCAGGTTGCAGACTGGGTTGAACAGGCCAAAGAACTTCCAAGGATGATATCATACTAGACAGGAGATGAGTTTATGGACTTTAAAAAGATGGCGCAGGGCCTTATGGGTCATAAAAAAGATTTGGACACCAGCGGCATAGACCTTTCAAGCCTTATAACAGACAGCTTCATATCGGAGCACTCCAGTTTTTCAACCGTGCTTGAATTTTTGAAAGCCAGCGGCTTTGGAGTAGACAGCATGGAAGGGTTAAGCGGCATACCGGTTGAAAAGCTGAATGAATATATTTCAAAAGTCACCGATTTTAACGACTGGCCTCAAATGCTTAAAACGGCCATGTCAATGCTGCAAAAATAATGTATAGTCTGCAAAAGCTCCTGTGTTTTAAACTTGCAGGAGCTTTTGTGCGCTTTCACACATGCACTTTTTGCAAGAGCTTGAAACTCCTGGCATTCTTCCGCAACCCCTCTGATTCCAGATACTACACATCAGTCAACATAGCCTTTCAAAAATAAATCTTTCTTTAATATGTCCAATCTCCCCAATAGGAATTGACATCTTCTCAATAAAAGGATATCCTCAATAAGAATGCACTTTTATTGCCTATTGACTGTAAATATAAATTTTAAAATAAAGGAAGATTATAATGTCAGAAAAAAACTTTAACTTTGTTGACGAGGTCAGAAGAAGAAGAACCTTCGCCATCATATCCCACCCGGATGCCGGAAAGACAACTCTAACCGAAAAATTCCTTCTTTACGGTGGAGCTATTCGTTCAGCAGGCTCCGTAAAATCGAGAAGGTCCCAAAAGCATGCCGTTTCAGACTGGATGGAGATTGAAAAGCAAAGGGGAATATCCGTAACATCGAGTGTTCTCCAGTTCGAGTACAACAATTTTTGCATCAACATACTAGACACTCCGGGACACCAGGACTTCAGTGAGGACACATACAGGACACTAGTGGCGGCGGACAGCGCCGTTATGGTTATCGACTGCTCAAAGGGTGTCGAAGACCAGACCAAAAAGCTTTTCCAGGTCTGCAAGATGAGGGGAATCCCAATATTCACATTCATAAACAAGATGGACCGCGAGGGAAGGGACCCTTTCGAGCTTCTTGAGGACATAGAAAACGTGCTTGGGATCCGTTCATGCCCTGTCAACTGGCCTATAGGCTCTGGAAAGGAATTTGTGGGGGTTTTCAACCGCCACAAAAACCAGGTTGAGCTTTTCAACGACGGAAACCACGGTCAGGCGATAGCGCAGTCTACAACAGGCGACATATCGGACGAAAAATTCACAGAGCTTCTTGGCCAGTCGCTTCACGAGCAGCTTCTAAGCGACATAGAGCTTCTTGACATAGCGGGCGACAATTTCGATATCGACGAGATACTCGCAGGAAACCTCACGCCTGTATTCTTTGGAAGCGCCCTTACAAACTTCGGCGTCGAGCCGTTTTTGGAGTCGTTCCTGGACATAACCACTCCTCCCAAGGCGAGAATGAGCGACCTGGGAGAAGTCAATCCGGAGTCTGACAACTTCTCAGGATTCATATTCAAAATACAGGCAAACATGAACCCTGCCCACAGGGACAGAATTGCATTCCTTAGAATATGCTCGGGCAAATTCGAAAAGGGAATGGCTGTAAACCACGTCCAGCAGGGCAAGAAGATAAAGCTTTCACAGCCTCAGCAGTTCATGGCCCAGGACCGTGTGATAGTGGACTCCGCGTATCCTGGAGACATAATAGGAATACACGACCCTGGAATATTCAACATAGGGGACACCCTGTGCCAGGACCAGTCAAGGCTCAAGTACAAGGGGATTCCACAGTTTGCGCCTGAGCACTTCGCCACGATATCTGCAAAGAACTCTATGAAGAGAAAGCAGTTCCTGAAGGGGATAAGCCAGCTTTCGGAAGAAGGGGCTATACAGGTCTACAAGCGTCCCAACACCGGAGTAGAGGAGCTTATAGTAGGGGTTGTCGGCGTGCTTCAGTTCGAAGTCCTTGAATACAGGCTTAAAAACGAGTACGGCGTGGACATACTGATGCACAAGCTTCCATACGGCCATATCCGTTGGATTGAAATGGAGAACTTCAACTACACAAGATTCTCGCTTGCAATGGACACGGTAGTTCTTGAGGACAAGGACCAAAACCCGGTTATACTTCTTCAAAACGAATGGTCTGTAAGAAATGTCCTTGAGAGAAACGAAGGCCTTGTGCTTAGAGAGACTTCGAGGGTTGACTAACGGCACTTTAAATCAAATGTATAGACAAGCAATTAAAAGCCCATGGAATTTTTCCATGGGCTTTACTTATCTCTTATGGCTTGCTAATCTTTTACGCTGCAACAGCCTCCTCCTTCTTCTGCTCCAGATGTGTACACATTGCATGGAAGTCTCGAAGCCATTTTATTCTTGCAAGATCCCTAAGGTCTATAACTATTCCCGTCGCCTTCTGCCTTATGGCTTCCATATCGTAGAGCTCGCAATTAACAAAACCGCCTTGGTCCCATATGTACTTGCACGGCTCATAGTCATCCCAATTGTTTTCAAAATACTTCACCTTCGCAAAGCAGAGCCTGTGTATGTGAAATATCATCCCTATAACAGTGGATTTTCTCGCAAGCTTGTGAGAAAAATATTCTTGAGTAGGGTATTTTTCCTGAATTTTTTCCCAGTAAAGCCTTGAATTCGAAGTAAGACCGTACTTGTCGAGCACTTTGCACTTTTCCCCAGTCAAATCTCCCCTGAGGAGAGTTTCCCTTGTTTTGTAATCGCAGCTTCTTAAAAAGTCCCAATCCAAAGCAAGCACCTCCATATGCTGATTTTTTCACACTATTTATACTATTATTATATAATTAGTTTTGGCATTTACTCAAATTGTAAAATATCATTAAACGGATATATTCTATAAGAAAGCCTAATAGCAATAGAATTCAAAACAAAAGGGGAGGCCCTGCACGCTCAGTGCAGGGCTTCCCCTTTTTAGTCTGTTCTTTTTCAATCTTTTGATATTGCTCTTATACTGTTTTTCTTTTATCTTTATTCACTTGCTAGTACTCTTTTATGCTGTTACTTCCACGTTTCACTCTCATAAGGCCAAAAACTACACCCCTTTACACCAGCTCTTTGAAAAGCTCCTTAGTAGCAGGATATATCCTCTTGAACTTGCCGTACTTGTCGTTGTAAAGCTGGACATTCTCTTTCACAGGCTCTATGCTCTCTTTGACCTTTATAAGCTCCCTGCACGCGTCCTCTACGGAATCAAACAGCCCGAATCCAACGGCTGCAAGTATCGCCGCGCCGTATGCAGGCCCGTCGTTCGCCTGAAGCTTGTTCACTTTAACGTCGAGCACGTCGGCCATTATCTGGCACCAAAGCGGGCTGCTCGATCCCCCGCCGCTTATGCTTATCTCGCTTATGTCGATTCCCATGTCCCTCATTATCTCGAAAGTGTCCCTCAGCGAAAATGCAACGCCTTCAAGGACTGCGCGGGTCATGTTGCCCCTGCTGTGGGTCATGTCCATTCCTATGAACGTTCCCCTGCAGCTTGGATCGTTGTGAGGAGTCCTCTCGCCCATAAGATACGGAAGATAGAATATCGTGTCGTCTATTTTAGTTCCGCTGGCCTCTTGTAGAAGTCCGTCGTAGTCAGAAGACTTGTTTATCTCCTCCACCCACCACTTAAGCGACGCAGCCGCCGCAAGAGTAACGCCCATGAGGTGGTATTTTCCGTTTGCATGGCAGAACGAGTGCAGGCTGTTGCTTCCGTCCACGAAGAACTTGTCAGTCGAGCTGAAAACTACTCCCGAAGTTCCAAGCGAAACCGAGCAGGCTCCGTCTCCAACTACTCCGCCGCCGACAGCTGCAACCGCCTGGTCTCCGCCGCCTATTACAACCTTCACGTCATTTGAAAGTCCAAGCTCACTTGCAAGCTCCGCCCTTATGGTTCCGACAGGCTCGTAAGATTCGTAAAGCTTCGGCAGCTGCTCCTGTGTAACTCCAAGCACTTCCATCATGCCCTTGGACCACTTTCTGCTCTTTACATCAAGGTAAAGCGTTCCCGACGCGTCGGACATGTCCGATGCGAAAACTCCTGACATCTTGTACGCCAGGTAGTCCTTGGGGAGCATGAACTTTTTGGCCTTTTCGAAGTTTTCAGGCTCATTCTCTTTAAGCCAAAGGACCTTTGGAGCCGTGAATCCCGTAAGCGCCATGTTCCCAGTCCACTTTGAAACCTTGCTTTGTCCTATCTGGCCGTTTAGGTATTCGCATTCCTTTGCAGTCCTCTGGTCGTTCCAAAGTATTGCAGGCCTTACCACTTCGTCGTTTTCATCAAGAGTGACCATTCCATGCATCTGTCCGCTGAAGCTTACAGCCTTCACCATGCTCTTGTCCATTCCGCCCAAAAGCTCCTTTAGGCCTGAAATGGTCTGATCCCACCAGTCATTTGGACTCTGCTGAGACCAAAGAGGCTTCGGAAGGTCAAGAGGGTACTCCTTGCTCACCGACTTTGCCACGGCTCCATTTTCGTCCACTGCGATTATTTTTACAGATGTAGTCCCAAGATCTATGCCTATAAAATACATATGCTTCTCTCCCAGCCTATTTGATATTGATTACAGCTTTTACAACGTCGCTTGCATTGTTTGAAACAAAGTCAAATGCCTTTTTAGTGTCTTCAAAGTCAAACTCGTGGCTCACTATGTCCCTTACGTTTATCGCTCCGCTTGCGATTGCGTTTATTGCAACAGGGTAAAGGTTTCTGTAACGGAATATTGTCTTAAGCTCGCCTTCCTTGCCCATGAGCTTCATGAAGTTGAACTCCACCTCGTCCTTAGGAGTCATTCCCACAAGCACTATGCATCCTCCAGGCATTATAACGTCCACAGTCTGCTTCACTGTTATGTCTGCTCCCGCAGTGTCTATTGAAACATGGGCCATCTTCCCGCCTGTAAGCCTTTCTATCTCCTCTATTACATTTGCCTCTTTCGCGTTTATAACGCTTGTAGCCCCAAGTTTCTTCGCAGTTTTGAGCCTGTTTTCCAAAACGTCTACAAGTATTATGTTTGAAGCACCTCTTGCCTTGCAAGCCAGGAGAGTCACAAGCCCTATGCAGCCAGAGCCGAATATCACAACAGTATCCCCAAGCTTTACGCCTCCCTGGTCAGCCGCGTGAAGTCCAACCGCAAGAGGTTCGACAAGCGCGCCTTCCGCATTTGAAACCCCTTCTGGAAGCTTGAAGCACATGTCCTCCGGGTGAATCACATAGTTTTGAAGTACTCCGTGATACGGCGGAGTCGCGAAAAACTCCACATCAGGGCACAGGTTGTACTTTCCAGTCTTGCAGAATTCGCACTTTCCACATGTCTTTCCAGGCTCAAGGGCAACCCTGTCTCCGACTGCAATATTGTTCACTCCGCTTCCGATTCGGACAACTTCTCCTGCGCATTCATGGCCCAATATGAAGTCTCCCTCCACAACGAAATCGCCTATTTTGCCGTGCTGATAGTAGTGAACGTCAGAACCGCACACTCCTACCACGTCAACCTTTATAAGAACGTCCTTTTCTCCCACCTGCGGAACCGGAACATCTTTAACCACCATGTTGTTTGTACCCTGCATGAAAAAAGCCTTGTTTTCCATTATATAGCCTCCCTGTTTTCATTATTTATTCTGCACTACCAAAATTGGTACATGACCTCTGCGGGTTCATGTACCAATGGATGTTTTACACTATTATTTTATAGCTCCTGCCTTTTTGTGCATTTCTATATACTCTGCAACATTGTCTGTTGTTATTAGAGGGCAGTCTATGTCTATGTCTATTTGCTCCTTTTCTCCAGTAAGAAGCTTGTTAGATGTGTCCAGTAGAGCTTCTGCAAGAGCGTAAGCACTCTGAAGGCTTGTAGAAGTCATTTTTCCATCTTGTATCAGAAGACACGCTTCTGCAGTTCCATCAACACCGTAGGCAAGTATTCCGTCGTACTGTGAGTTGTCTTTTACAACTTCAAGGGCTCCTGCTGCCATGTTGTCGTTCATTGCTATTACAGCGTCTATCTTATCGTTAGCCTGTACCCATGTCTCCATGTAGTTCATAGCCTCGTCCTTGTTCCAGTTGGCTATTTCTTGTCCAACTATCTCTACGTCAGGACGCTTTGCAAAGAATTCCGCTTTCCAGCTTTTAAGTCTTTCATCAGCGTGGAAGTTCCCTGGAGGCCCCTCAAGCACTACAACTTTTGCACCTTGAGGTATTTGCTCAACTGCAAGGTCTGCGTTCACCTTGGCCTGAGTGTATGGGTCTGCGTCTACTGAAGATGCTCCTTCTATTCCCGATATACGAGCGTTTGTTGTTATTGTTATTATTCCTGCAGCCACAGCTTTTTCAGCGTATGGCCTTTGAGCTTCGCCGTTGTTAGGCTGTATTATTATAGCGTCGTAATTGTTTGTTATAGCGCTTTCGATTAGAGCGTTTTCTGTATCGTCTGAAGCCTGTCCGTCAAATACGTCAACGCTTATGTTTTCATACTTGTCTGCTTCCTCTACAACTGCATTTGCAAGCCATGCTGCAAACGAGTCAGCCTGAGCTCTTGCTATGTACGCAACTCTGTATCCGTCCTTTTGCTCACTGCTTGCCTCTTCTTTTGCTCCACAGCCTGACAGCATTGAAACTACCATCATCATGGCCATAAGAACTGCTAACCACTTCTTTTTCACTTAAATTCCCCCTTGAATTTTAATGTTTTATTAAAATAGATTTCTCTATGTTAATACTGCTTCTTTTTAGCTTGCCTTTTCTATGTTTCCGAGCTTTCCTTTCGTCCTTCTGCTCTTGGCCCATATGTCGTATATTACGGCAAGCGCTATTATCGCACCTCTTACTATCTGCTGAAGGTATGAGTTTACGCCTGTAAGAACCATTATGTTGTCAAGAAAGCCCACTATGAAAGCGCCCGCAAGCGTTCCAGACGCCGTTCCGATTCCTCCTGTAAAGCTTGTTCCACCTATTACCGCAGCTGTAAGGGCCTTGAACTCGTATCCCACTGCTCCGTTTGGCATTCCGCCGTTTACACGCGACATGAATATCACGCCTGCTATTCCGACGAATATACCGTTTATTATGTACGCCTTCATTTTGACCCTGTCAACGTTTATGCCAGAGGCGTTTGCAGCCTCCTCGTTTCCACCTATGGCGTATATCGACCTTCCGAATATGGTGTGCTTTAGTATGTATCCAGTGATAAGCAGAATCACTACAAGAAATATTATAGGGGTAGGTATTCCGGCTATGGATCCCTGTCCAAATTTCACGTAGTCCCCTATCTGGTATATGTTTTGTCCGTTGGTGTAAAGAAGGGCCGCTCCACGCGCCATTGCCATCATGGCAAGAGTTGCTATGAACGGAGGAGCCTTGAACTTTGTGACCATAAGGCCATTAAGCATGTTGCAT
The DNA here is from genome assembly GCF_900141635.1 of Peptoclostridium litorale DSM 5388. Lineage (GTDB taxonomy): Bacteria > Bacillota > Clostridia > Peptostreptococcales > Peptostreptococcaceae > Peptoclostridium > Peptoclostridium litorale. The sequence goes on from NZ_FSRH01000013.1 coordinate 28,699, forward strand.
ATCACCCCTACAGCTATAGCCACTGCAAATGCAATCATTAGCGAGCCAGTGCCTGCATACGTCGAAACAGAAAAGACTCCTGCAAGCGCAAGCACCGATGCCGATGAAAGATCAAGCATTCCGCATATTATAAGTATTGTCTGCCCGAATGCAAGTATAGTTCCTACTGCAATCTGCCTTGATATGTTCGAAAGGTTGTTTGGCGTTGCAAAGTTTTCATTTGCTATGCAGCATACTGCAAAAAGCGCCACTAGAACCATGAAAATGCTGTATTTGCTTTTTATGTCAGCCCATTTTTTCGATTTATTCTTACTTAGCATTTGTATTTACCTCCTCAATGCCTGTTGCCTCTGTGGCAAGTCTCATTATGTTCTCCTGAGTGAACTTGTCCTTTGTCAGCTCTCCCATGATCCTTCCCTTTGCCATTACGTATATCCTGTCGCACATACCTATCAGCTCCGGAAGCTCGGACGATACTACTATTATCCCTTTTTTCTGCTTTGCAAACTCGCTCATGAGCTTGTATATCTCGTATTTGGCGCCTACGTCTATTCCCCTTGTAGGCTCGTCGAGTATTAGGACATCGGGATCTGTGAGCATCCATTTGGCCAGTATCACCTTCTGCTGGTTTCCTCCGCTCAGGGCCTCTATTGACGTCTCAAAATCAGGGGTCTTGACGTTCATCTTCCTGCAGTAGTGCGAAACCTTCTCGTTTTCGTCTTCAGCGTGAAGCCTTCCCCCGTGTATGAATTTTTCAAGGTTCGAAAGCGAGACGTTTTCTCGAACGCTCCTGACAGGAATTATTCCAAACCTTCTCCTGTCCTCGGAAAGCATTACCATTTTCTGTTCTATGCTGTCCTTAACGCTTTTTATGTCGGCCTTTTGTCCTCTTATGAAAACTTCTCCGCCGTGGTATTCGTCAAGCCCGAAAAGCGCCCTCATTACCTCGCTTCTTCCTGCCCCCATGAGTCCTGCGAATCCAACTATCTCGCCCTCGCCCACGTTGAAGCTCACATCGCTGAATTTGCCCGGACTTGTAAGACCATTTACTTCAATTACGTTTTCCCCTATCTCGATTTCCTCTTTTGGGAAATTGCCCTCAATCTTTCTTCCTACCATCTGGGCTATTACAGTGTCCATGTCGTACCCAGAAACCGGCCTTGAATCCACAACGCATCCGTCCCTGAACACCGTTATCTCATCGGCAATTGTGAATATCTCATCCATCTTGTGAGATATGTATATTATGCTTGTGCCTCTTAATCTGAGCTCGTTTATCTTTTCAAAAAGCACGCCCACTTCCTTTTGCGTGATTGCTGAAGTCGGCTCGTCCATTATTATTATCTGTGAATTGTAAGATATGGCCTTTAATATCTCTAGCATCTGTATGTCCGATACGGTAAGGTCCTTTAGCTTTGTATCAGGAGAATATTTGAGGTTTTCCCTCTCCAAAAGCTCCAGAGTCCTTCTTCTTATCTCACTCCAGTCCACCCTGCCGTACTTGTCCTTAGGCCAGTTTCCGACAAAAAGGCTCTCTTCTATTGTCATCTCCGGAATGTAGTTGAGCTCCTGGAATATCATCGATATGCCAAGGCTTCTCGCCTGTATCGGATTCTTTACCTCCACGGGCTTTTCGTCGATGAGTATCTGGCCGCAGTCAGGCTTGTATATCCCGTTTATGATCTTCATAAGCGTGGATTTTCCCGCGCCGTTCTCGCCGCATATCACATGAACAGTTCCCTTTTTTATGGCAAAACTGATTTTATCTAATGCCTTGACTCCAGGAAAGGATTTTTCAATATTTGAAATTCTAAGCTTCACTTCTTGACCCATAGTTCTTGTCTTCTCCTTTCAACTGTCGTTTCTTGTAAACACCTATTTCATGATATCCCTAAAATTTTATTCGATAAATGCATTATATTAATTTGAACACATTTAATATTACTCAAAAAAGCATAAAAAAAAATTAAGCCCTGTTTTCTTATACTTTTTTAATATTTCGAGGAACTATTTTAACAAAAAATAGTCCCATTTGTTCTGACAGCCCTATATGACATTGCATTTCAATCCAATGTGACATCTTATATAACCAAAGCTGACATACTTATTCACAAAAAAGACCTCCACATTGCATGTGCAATTGTGAAAGTCTTCATTCAAGCCAGACAAATTATATCCAATAACTGATTACATGCGCCCATGATTCTAAATGAGCTCTATTTTCTTCAAGAACAGGTTTTAGAAACTTTAAATGCACATGCAGTCATTCTTTTTTGTGCTGAAACCAATTTAATTTTTGTAAAAATTTTTACTCTCTCCTAATCATTCTATTTTAAATTTAGATAGCCCAACCTGAAGATTTTGAGCCATATTCCTGGTATTGACGGCACTTTCAGATACTAGCTCCATAGCAGCCAACAGCTGTTCTGTCGATGCAGAAACTTCTTCAGTGCTTGCAGATGATTCTTCCTCGCCGGCCGCTATAGTTTCAATCATGCCCACTATTTCATTCTTGCTTTTTCCCATTTCCTCAGTGTTCTTATCCATATGCAATACCTTTTTTCTGATTAATTCTATAGATTTTGAAATTTCAAAGAATATGTTTTCATTTTCTATAACAGCTCTATCTTGCTCCTGCAACACACTGCTGGTTTCATTGACAGCGATAACAGCCTCCTTTACCTGCTTTTGAACATCATCTATAAGGCTTTTTATGTTTTCTGATTCTTTTGACGATTGTTCCGCTAAATTTCTTATCTCATCAGCAACTACAGAAAAACCCCTGCCATGTTCTCCTGCCCTAGCCGCCTCAATGGCCGCGTTTAAAGCAAGTAAATTGGTTTGTCTGGATATATATGTTATTGCATCTATTATTGTTCCTATTCTTTCCGATGCATCGTTTATTCCGATAATTATGCCCTCGATTTGCATTACCGACTGCCTTGTAGCATTCGCTTTTCCATCCAGAATTTTCACCTTTTCCAGCCCGCTACTGTTCAACTCGCTAATGCCAACTGACATTTGGTCCATTTGAAGCACTGATTTTGAAACCTCTTCTATCCTGTCTGCCAGATTATTTACGGAGTTCACACTTTTTTCAAGACTTTCCGCTTGCATTGCCGCACCTTCGGCCACCTGATTAATAGCTTTTGTTATCTCAGAAGTTGTTTCTGCTGACTGTTTTGACATTTGAGAAAGAGCATCAGATGAAGTAAGCAGTTCTTTTGAAGAATTCCTTACCGTGAGCATCAATAGCTTTACCTCTTTTTGCATTTTTTCTATTGCTCCTGCAAAATCACCCAACTCGTCTTTCTTTTTAATGAATTTTTCTGGTATATTCCTTGTATAGTCTCCATCAGCAATAATGCCGGCCAAATCTACTATAGGCCTCGAAAGTGAATTCCCAATATAAAAAGCAACTATGGTCCCAATTATTAAAACAATCAGTGCCACGCTCATAATCTGATTTCTAAGCTCTGCAGAAAATCTGTTTGCAAGCTCAATGGCTTCTGATTTTGGAACCCCTATAAACAAAACACCTACAATTTGCCCCGATTCATCTAGAATAGGGTCATAGGCAGTTATGTAGTTTTTCCCCAATATGTCGGCAGTTCCAACATAGCGCTTTCCATTAACCATATCACTGTATGCATCGCTATCCTTTCCCAACAGCGTACCGATTGCCCTTGTACCTTCGCTATTTACAATATTTGTGCTAATCCTTTCAAAGTCATCACCTTTTTTTACAAATATGGTTGCAGCGTCTCCCAAATATTTTTGAATTTCATCGACCATTTCATTTCTTCCTTCTATTTCCTTTCCGTTTGAATCGAATAAAACTCCTTCCCTATAACTGATTTCATTAAAATGCTTTTCTAAATACAGATGTGCTGAATTTATGTCCGATTCAATTTTTGATGTCATTGTAAAGTCTATTATGTTGTTAATACTCTTTGATGATTTCACTACCGAAAGAATTCCTAAGCATAATGACGAAAACATCAACAATGCCAGAATAGATGCTGTTAAATTGATCTTGATACTTGCTTTAATCTTTAACATTTTATAATACTCCTTCCTGATATGTATTTTGGTTACACAGTCCATACGGGGTAGTTAGCCTTTATATTAACAATAATATAAAGTCTACTATATTCCAATATGTTTTTGAAATTTTGTATTTAAAATCATTAAAAATTTCGATGACTTATGTATTATGGCTTGCCTACACCCAATTAGACAGAAAAATAATTTTATGTCTAGTTGGGTTTTCGATATATTCAAGACTTCCAGTATATAGAAAGATTGAAGATATACGAGCATGGAATTGTTGTAAGTTTAACAAATCGCGCTGTAACTTATGTACGATAACATTAAAAACAGCTATATCCACAAACGTATATGTATCCAAGTTTTCTTTCAAACTTACAAGCTCCACGCCCTTTCTCTCCAAATCTTCCACAATATCCAGTGAGTCTTTTGTTGACCTTGCGAGCCTGCTGAAATCATGGACATATATTGCGTCGTCCTTTCTTGCGAACTCCAGAAGCTCTTGAATCTGAGGCTTGTTGATCTCTCTTGCAGACATCCTGAGGGTTCATACCTCACATGTCCATAATATGAATTTTATTTAATGTCCTGCATTCCACATGGTTTCATATAATGCAAAAGACCTCCGCACTTGGAGGTCTTTTGCATGTCACTTGCCCACTATTCCGATTTCATCCTTGCCTTTTCCCTGTACTGGGAAATGGTCATTCCCGTTATTTTTTTGAACACCTTGCTGAAATACTGCTGGTTTGTGAATCCAACGTCCTCGAATATCTCCTTTATCTTGAAGTCCGTCTTTAAAAGCAGCTGCTTTGCTTTTTCTATCCTGAGCTTGTTTATATAAAGGGACATGTTCTCGCCTATCTCCCTTTTAAACACATTGCAAAGGTAGTGCTTTGAAAGACTCAGCTCGCACGCCACGTCTTCAAGCGATATCTTCTGCTCGTAGTTGTTTTCTATGAAATACAGAGCCTTGCTTATTATCCACTTCGAATTCTTGTATCTAGATATTTTGATCTCCCCAAGAACGTCCTCCATGAATTTAAGCGCCAGCTCGGCTATCGATTCAAGCTTTTTGGAGTTTATTATCTCGTAGTGGTAGTGCTCGTAGTGCATTATCTTTTCGCTCTGTGAAAAAAGCTGCCCGTAGTTTTTGAATATGTCACCTACAAGTCCCGAGTACCATATCTTGACCACTGCGGGCTTTATCATTTTGCTGTTGAACTGCCCGTTCATGTGCAATATAAGTTCTCCCAGCTTTTTAAGCTTCTCCTGGCCCATGTACTCTATGAAAACATTGTTATATTCCTTTTTAAGGTGGAACACGTCCGCTTCGCAAAAGCTTATGTTGCTTGTGTTGACTATAAAAAATGACTTCTCACTCTCGTAAAAAAGTATCTGCTCTTTTTGTATGAAATTTTCATACGCCTCCCCCGCCTCTTCCAGGCTGTCAAACGGGTCTGTATACACTACGCTGAGTGATATGTCGAAATACTGGTTCGAGGCGTTTCGAATCGACGCTATTATTCTGTTTATTTCAACCATGCTGATTTTTGGAGAAGACACTAAAAGCGTGTACTTGTTTATTTCGTTGCTGTATATGTACTCAATTCCCGAGTCAGACAGCTTCTCGAATATTATGCCTGCCATTGCATCGTTTATCTTTCTTTGCCCAGGCCTTTCCCCGTTTCCCTGAAGCCCGTCATCTTGAATTGATATGCTTGCAAACACGAATCTGGTGTCATGTATTCCAAAACCGGCTTCGCTGCAGCGGCCTATCGTCTTGTCGTCCAGCTTGAAACCATTTCCAATCATATCTCCAAGCAGTACCTTCTTCATGTCATTAATGTTCATTTTGACTATCTCCTGCTGTATCGCCGCAGAGCTTTGCTCCTCAATCCTTGATTTCATGGACTTCATGACGGATATGAGCTCTTCGTCCTCAACCTCGAACTTGAGTATATAGTCGTCAGCCCCAATCCTGAGGGCCTCCCTTGCAGAATCAAAGTCGTCGTAGCATGTGAGCACTAGTATCTTTACATTCTTGTTTTTCTTCCGTACCTGCTCTATAAGCCAGAATCCGTCTTTTTTAGGCATTTTGATGTCAGTTATTATCACATCCGGGTAGTGTTTTTTATACTGCTCAAATCCCTGCTCCCCGTTTGACGCCTCCGCCACAACGGTAAATCCTATAGCTTGCCAATCAATTGTAGTTTTAAGCCCCACCCTCACCAGAACTTCGTCGTCTACGATCAAGACCTTATACATAAGCACCATCCTCTTATAACACTCAACTCTTTTGCCCTTTCACCGCAAGGGCTGCAGTCACATTTGTTCCCTTGCCCTTTTCACTTTCAATATTAAGTCCGTATTCATCTCCGCAGTAAAGCTTTATCCTCTGGTTTACATTGTTGAGCCCTACCGCACTGAAACTGCTCTTTGCAGAACGCCTCTTGAATATGTTATCAAGAGTATCACTGTCCATGCCGGGCCCGTCATCAGTTATTTGGACAATAAGGCTTCCGTTTTGCCTTGCAGCCCTTATGTTGATGTTTATGCCCTCCTCTTCGCCTTCCATTCCATGTATTATGGAATTTTCAACAATCGGCTGAAGTATGAGCTTTGGAACATTAAGCTCAATACAGCCCGGTTCTATGTCAAATTCCACTGTTATCGACTCGTTGAACCTTAACTTTTGAATAACCACATAATTTTTCACATGCTCTATCTCCTCTTCAAGGCTTATCATTTCTCTTCCGAGGTTTATGCTTATCCTAAGCAGCTTTATGAGCGCGGTTATTGCGCTGCTTATTCTCTTGTTGCCCTGTATCTTGGCCATCCATTTTATGGTGTTGAGAGTATTGTACAGGAAATGGGGGTTTATCTGAGCATGAAGCGCCTCCAGCTCCACTTCCTTTTTCTCCTTTTCCTCCCTTACAAGCCTGTCTATGAGCTCTTGCATCTTCTCTATCATATTGTTGAGGCTATGGGCAAGCTCTCCTATCTCGTCATTTGACCTTATGTCCGTCCTTACGCTTAAATCGCCCTGCTCCACCCTTTTCATGACTCCCATCATGCTTATCATAGGGTCCGTATATTTGACTGAAAATATTATCATGAATATTAGCATTATAATCACATATATGAGTTCCCCAAACACCAGATATCTTTGTATCCTGTCAAGCTCCCCGTAAAGATATCTCGTGGACACCGTTTTTACAACTTTCCAGCCATGCCCCTCTATTGTCGAGTATATTGCCACTTTGTCTATTCCGTCATTATAATGTATGTATTTATAGCCGGTCTTGTCTGAAAGCATTTCATTGGCATAGGGCTCGAATATTATGGACTCTCCTATTTTATTCTTGTCTGAATGGCTTATTATCCGTCCTACCTCGTTTACTATGAATATGTCCGCCCCGTCATCCTCGAGAAGGTTAGTATACGCCTGCTGCAAAATGACCTCGTCAAAATCCATCATCAAATAGCCGTACTCGTCAAGCGTGTTGAAGTCCACAATCTTTCTCCCGAGAGTGAAATATCTCTTTTCAAACTCGCCCGAGAGTATTTCAACCATGACCTTTCTTGTGTGTATCCATATTGGCTGGCCTGAAGACCGCCTCACCTTGTCGTATATGAATTCTTGAGGTGGAGTCTCTTTTGCCCCTATCCGGTAAAACGTTCCGTCCAGACACAGGTGTATTGCCTCTATGTCGTCCCTCAGCGTTATAAAATCCCTAAGCTCGTCCCTGTATTTGTCCCTGCTGAGTTTCGAATGGCTTCTAAGCATATTTAAAAAGTCTTCATTCGATATTATCACTGTGGAAAATTCCTGGACATCATCGAGAATGAATTCTATTTTTTCTCCCGTCTCGTATACGGATTCAAGCGCCGTCCGTGAGTATTTGTCTTTTATTATTTCCTTGACCGTCTTGGAATAGGTTATGCTTATTACTGCAATTGGTATCATAATTAATATTACTGCCATTACGCCGAGTTTGAATCTTAGCGTATTGAAGGCTCCTGTCTTCCTCAATTGTCTTCCTCCACTAATTCCGCTTCTTTTCGTCTTATCTCCTCCAGCTGCTTATAAATGTCCCTGCTCACAACTGAACTATCACGGTCATATTCCACCATTTCATGCAAATTCTTGACCAGAACCCTCTCAACTTCATAAAAGCTTGATATCTTGGGCCTCAGGTATATGTTTTGACTCTCCCACGCATTCATTACGGCCTTCACATGCTTCAGGTACGTATCCTCAATCGAAAGGAGCTCATTGTCATCCATTTTGTACTTCTGAGCAACTTCACTGTATGCAGACTTTCTCGTGGGCAGGCTTCCTCCTTCAGGATGCATTAGAACTTTCAGCTGCATGTCCTTTGAAGTGGCCCAGACTATGTAAAGCCATGCGGCCTTTTTCTCCCTTTCGCTGGCATATCTGTTTATCCCTATTCCAGATCCTCCGTATATGTTGGCGCTTCTCTCGTCTCCATATGGCAGTATGCTGTACCCCACTTTACCCCGAACGCTCGACTGCAAATCGTGGTCAATATATGAGTAGTTTTCGTCCCAGTTCGTCATCATTGCAATTTCACCGTTTCTAAACGCATTCGCAGTGTCAGTCCAATTCCAGTTAACGCTCTCCGGAGCTGAAGTCTTCACTATATCCTTGTACATGTCGAGAGCCCGTGTGAATTTTCCATCCAAAACGTCTACATGCTCGAAGCTTTCAAGACCCAGAGTGCTTATGTCTTCATCTGAAAAATAGTCCCCGCCATATGACGCAAGTACATTTGAAAAGTCGCAGAATATGGAATTGTGCTCCTGTGCCATATGACCACTGCCGTATTTAACCTCATTGTCGGGCACATTCTCGTCAATCCATTTCGCCACTTCGCAGTACCTCTTCCACGTAAAATCAGGTGTTCCCGGCGTCCAGTCATAGCCCATCTCTTTAAAGAAACTGTCCCTGTATTTTTCGAATATGTCCTTTCTGTAATACATTATCATGGTTGTGCTATCGAAAGGGATACTGTATATACTGTCTTTTTTGCCGAAATACGAGCACACGTATTTTTGATTTTCGAAAAAGTCGTCACCAAGTCCCATTACATGCGGGTAGTCAGGATTCTCATTGTATTGATTCAAAACTTCCAGATAGCTATGGAACCTGTTTAAAGTCTGGTATGGATCAACGTATATTATCTGATATTTTCCCGACTGGGATATAAAATCAAGGTTCATCTTTTTTACCATTGTCTCGTAGTCCATTGCCCTGGTCTTTACATTTATGCCCGTAACCTTTGAAAATTCTTCACTTTCGTGCGAAAATATATTCGCTGATATGTTGTTTTCAACTATGAAGCTCAGTGTCATTCCCTCAAACTGCCTTATGTCATAGCCCTCTGGAATATCGAGTTCCTTGAAACTTGCCGAAATTCCACCGTACTCTTTTCCCAATGCATCCCCATTATTTATGGTGCTTGTATTTTCAAGTTTAAAGCTTACTAGCAATATAGTAATCATAATGGCTGACATGCCGATTTTCCATTTACTGTGCAATATGTATTCACCTGCCCGCTCCATATAAATCCGTGTCTCAATAATGTTAACACTCATTTTATTATAACCCGGCGAGCCTTAAAAATACACACTTCAGTGCAATTGTCACCATTATACCTGCCAATTGCCAACATAATAAAAGGAACGGCATCTCAAGATGCCGTTCCTTTTATTATGTTGTAAAAATATCTAAAATGCCTATTATCCTCATGCCCTGTCTCTATAACACCTATATTCAGTCAAATTATAGGTTCTATTCATACACCGAATATCCAACGTTCAATATCCGTATACATAATAGCATTCTATTCACGCAAGATCTTTTAACTCCTGGCAGTGAGGTTTTTTCACTTCCTCACAAAAGACATCTACCAGCTCGGGATTGAGCCCTTTGCCAGCTTCTTCCTTTAGTATTTTCATGGCATCACTGGATGACATGGCCTTTCTGTAGGACCTGTCCGATGTCAGCGCTTCATACACGTCCGCAACGGATATGATCTGGGCAATAATCGGTATCTGGTCTCCTTTAAGCCCCTCGGGGTATCCTCCTCCGTCATATCTTTCATGGTGGTAGAGTATGCCCTGGCTTGCCGTTTCAAATATGTCTATCTGATTTACCAATCTATACCCTTCTGCAGGGTGACCCTTTATTATTTCGTATTCCTCTTTTGTAAGCTTTCCTGGCTTGTTCAGTATGTCCGTGGGTATTGCGATTTTTCCGACATCGTGAAGCTTTGCAGCCAGCTCTAGATTCTCAAGATCCTCATATCCAATGGCCTTTCCGATCATAAGGGCATATTTTGAAACCGACACGCTGTGCCTGTAGGTATATGCATCGTTCATCTCCACCGCATTTACCACTAGGCCTATCATTTCGACATACTTCTTATCCATGGCATTTGCGTGTTCCTCTATGATCTCAATGTGAAGCTCAACGTCATATGACATCTTGTTTACAGCTTGTATCAAGTTATCAACCTCAGGCATGAGCTTTAAGCCCGGGGAGCTTATCCTACTGTGATAATTCCCGTCCGATATTTCTTCCACCGTTTTAATTACAAGACCCAGCTTGTTTGCGAGCTTCTTCAGATTCAAAACCGCAAAGCCTAGCAGTGCCAAAGTAGTTATTATAAGTATGCCCAAAATAAAATTTCTTTGGGTGTTGAATATGTAGTCCAAATATTCAATATGTAAAATTACATTCACATAGTTTTCATTTTGACCCGATAACATTGGTATACTCATTTTAATGCCGCTGTGTTTTGCCAGCAACATAGTTTTGTATTCAGGCGCCCTTGTAAGCGTAACTCTTCCCTCTTCATTCTCAGTCAAAACCTTTACAAGCTCGGACAGTTCTTTCTCACCAAGTATTCGTCCTATGAAATAGCATCCACTTGGGTTTTTCTTGTCGTTGTCAAAGAACGGACTTGCAATCACTAGTGCCGGACTCTTTCCTATCCAAATCACTTCTGAAACCCGTTCGTCCTCATGGAGGGCTCTGCCAAAGCTCTTTGAGGCTTTGATTTGCGGTTCCATATCGTATTTGCCGTAAAATCTTTTAAAATCAGCGTCTTCTGTTGTAACATATATAAAGTCAACATTGTACTGTTCTTCATCCACAATATATCCAGTCGCATTTTCATATAGCCACTGTGAATCGTGTGCTTTAAGCCTCAAAACAGAATCCGTCCACACTGCATGAGGATTCAATATGTCTTCCAAATTATCGAAGTGCTGCTCTATGAAAAATTCGATCTGCTGCTTTTTAGCCTCTGAATAGCTTCCTTTAAACATATTCCATGCATTATGATTTATCTTCACGATGCTGAAACTGACCGTCAATATCAAAACCAGTGCAGACATTATCAATATATTCCTTATATTTCTATACATAGACTGCCTCCCTCTGATGGATGCTTGTTCATTGATTTCCAAATTCATTATACATACTTTAAGCAGGTTATTAGTTAATAGACAACTCTGTTTCGACCATTCCCCTTGGCTTCGTAAAGTCTCCTGTCCGCTTCTACTATGCACTCCGACAGATTTTTCCGTCTGTATTTTGCCACACCTGCTGAAAACGTAAAGTTTATTCCACTTTTGTCCTCTGCTATATTCTTCCTGAACTCTTCAATTCTTTTAAAAGCCATTTCCAAATCATATATGTCCATAAACAATGCGAATTCCTCTCCGCCATATCTGCATACCAAGTCGTTTGAAAATGAGTTTTTAAGCTTGTTTGCAAACCCCACCAAAACCTTGTCACCCTCAACATGTCCGAATGTATCGTTTATGTTCTTGAAGTGGTCTATGTCAATTATTGCAAATGCCCCTTCAGTTTTTTCATTTTCGAGCTTTTCCATGAAATGCCGTCTGTTGTATATTCCAGTAAGAGCGTCTGTTATCGCCATTTTTTTCAGCTGCTTTTTAGCCATTTCTGACTCCGTTATATCGTTTGCAACATAAATTCTCCCCCTGCCGCCTTTCATTTCTATTACCTTTAGACTATATATTTTCCCCTCTATCTCATACCCATCCAAATCAGACTCAAAATCATATTCACAAAGCTCTTCAATTAAATAAAGCGACTCCCCTATGCCAATTCTCTTCATGGACGGAAAAATACTCTTTGCAGAATCGTTACAGCTTATCAATCTCCCGTTTTTGTCGGCAACGATTACAGCCTCATCTATGGAATTGAAAACCATCTCGTGGGTCACAGGCGTTAAAAAAAGAATTTCGTATCTAAACATACCCACCCCTATCAGCAAACTCATTGGCATGTATGCAAATGTCATAATATCTATGTATGCAGGTCCCATGCCCAAAATGTATATTACAAAAACCACAACAGGTATACTACATCCCGTGAGCATGAAAAGCGCCCTTTTTCTATAGTCTCCCCTTGATTTTTTAGACTTTGCCGCAAAAGCCGCTACTCCATAAATATTTGAAAAAATCAGTGCAGCCGACTGGACATAATACCAGATTCCCTTTTCAAGCTTTAAAACATTAAATCCAAATGTAGAGTCTATCCCAAGAGACTTGTAATACAGTAAATGATATGTGTTTGTGTTTACAAATATCAGTGTCGCTATACTGATAGTAATCAGCAAACTTGTAATGCTTTTGGTTAAAATCCGTCTTTCATCTGCGTACTGCCTTGCAAACACCGCTATTATAACAGGATAAAAAGATATTCCAATATATTCAAACCTTACCCCAAAATACATCTTATCCACAGTATCGCTCAGAAGCTCAAATGCATATCCCAGCGAATGAAATGAAATTGCAAATAACAAAAGTGAAAATGCAAATGCTCCCGGTACTTTTCTTCTTCTCATTGCGTATATGGCCATGTTTGCAATCAGTATTGACGATATGGTTAATATGCAGCTCAGTAAGGCATTTTTCATAGGCCCTGCTCCTTTTGAATCATTTTTTTAATATTTAAATCTATTATACCAGAATATACTTTTTGATTTTTTTCGAATGCAAAAATAAAAATAGCATTTTAATATGAATTTCAGATTTTCATGCACCATTGCGAGAACCGCTGAGAACAGGAAGCAGGTAAGAAATATATAAAGCGTAACAGACGAATGGCTTGAGTTTGTTGAAGAAGTGGACCAAGGAATCATTTCAGAAATAAAACCGATAACATTGGTTTGATGAAAATTCATATCCCCAAATCATTTTCGATATTTTCCGATACTTTCCGCAACTTAAATATATTATACCGAATAAGCTTTTTATTTTTTATTGAATACAGAAATACAGCCTTTCAAAATATTACTTTAATCGACTAAAATTGCTAATCTGTAGTTTAATATCAGCTAAAATAGTGTAAAATCATGATAAGCCAAAAAACATTTTCAGCAATGGAATACTCAAAATTAGAATAGCCATTCATAGGGAGATGAATGCCATGATTTCATTTGATACGAGGACGACCGTACTAATATACACCCTCACCAATATATTGCTTTCATTTGTAGTCTATAAGACATGGGTCCAAAATAGAAAGGATTTTGAAGGTATAACCTACTGGTTTTCTGACTATATTCTTCAGGCTATAGGCATAACTTTGTCCTTAATGAGGGGGGTCATTCCCGACTTTGCATCCATAGTAATCGCAAACTTCTTTATGATTACCGGTGCCATGCTGTTTTTATTTGGTTTGGGACGCTTTGTAGAAATCCCTATAAGAAAACTCTCGAATTATATATTCCTTCTCATATTTTTTATGGCTTATTATTATTTTGGAATCATAAGGCCCTTGGTAGCTTTAAGGATTATTATATTTTCTTGTTCATTCATATACATTTCAATACAAATAATATGGTTGGTGTTTTGGAAAACCAGTGAAAATTTTAAAAACATAACAAAAAGCACAGGCATCATATTTATTATGTTTACAGCTGTTGATGTATTCAGGATAATTTTGGCATTTACGGTTCCATCTGATAGAGACTATTTTTTAGGCCCTTTAAATGATACTATTTTTGTAATTCTAAGCCAGATGCTCACCATTTCACTTACTTTTTCCATAATACTCATGATAAACAGAAGGCTCTTTTTAGAAATCAACAGGCATTCAAAAGAAAAGGAAAGTCTTCTGCTTAAAATGCGCCATCTTGCAACAATAGACGGCCTCACTGGAATATTCAACCGTATGAAGATAGAAGAAACCCTGAATAATGAGATACTGGAATTCCAAGAGGACTCCAACCCCCTCTCTGTTATACTTATAGATATCGACTGCTTCAAATCCGTAAACGATACATATGGCCACAGCGAAGGCGACAATGTCTTAAAGGCTATATCTTCCATTCTTAAGGACAATATCCGCAGCACTGATTCTTTAGGTCGCTGGGGCGGCGAGGAATTTCTAATAGTAATGCCAAAAACAAATCTTCAAACTTCTTACAATATAGCCAAAAGACTTACATCTATAATATCCAATCATAAGTTTGTGAATGTAGGCCGTGTTACCGTAAGCATGGGAATTTCCTCTCTCTGTGAAGGGGATTCTTTTGGCGAACTGCTTATAAATGCCGATAAGGCTCTATATTGCGCAAAAGAAAATGGAAGAAACCGTGTCGAAGTCTTTTCTGATTACAGCGTTTCCAATACACTAGCATAGGCGGCCTCATCCCAGGAACTTGTGACGGCCTCTTGAGAAGTGGCTACACAAGAAACCATAGAAAGTTGAAAATCCTAAGGCTTGGCCAAGATGGCCCAGGATTTTCAACATGCCCTTTCAAGGTTTAAAATATAATAACAGTGGTCCCATTGATTTGATGTTTTTTGAATCATGTGGTTTACGCCATGTAATACAAAAATCCCGCAAACACTGTAAAGTGCTTGCGGGATTTTTGCATTTCCGACTTAATATACTATGCCTTTTTCACAAATTGAGATTTTAGCTTCATAGCTCCAAATCCGTCGATTTTACAGTCGATGTCATGGTCATCATCCATAATAAGACGTATGTTCTTTACCTTAGTTCCTATTTTTATAACCGATGAGCTTCCCTTAACTTTAAGGTCTTTTATTACAGTTACAGTATCTCCATCAGTCAGTACATTTCCATTTGAATCCTTTATCACCTTTTCGTCTTCGCCACTTTCAGCTCCCGACTCAACGCTCCACTCGTAAGCGCATTCCGGACAAACTAAAAGGCTTCCATCTTCATATGTGTATTCCGAATTACATTTTGGGCAATTTGGCAGTTTCATCATAAACTATTTTCCTCCATTCGATATCGTTAAATCTGATATATGCACATAGATTTCAATTTCTTCTACACAGCTTCTTTTCAATGGCAGTAGCTGTAAAATTGAAATTCACAATAAACATGCGGCAACTTCCCTACCGGCTTATATGATATCATAGTCTTAACATATTGACAAACCATGTGCAAGTTTGGCATTTATCGGTGCAAAAAACCGCAGTTATTTGTTGTACGGTTCACCATTTCGATTCAACTACGGTTTTTATATAATTAAAATATACATATAGTTGCTTTCTTTTGCCGTTATAAGTGAGAGCCTTCTTCAGTTTTAGTTGAATTTGAAACCAAATTATTTATGATTTTTATTTCTTCTTTTGTTAAATGACGCCATTTCCCAACTGGTAAATTGCCTACAGTTATGTTCATAATTCGTATTCGTTTTAATTTTATAACATTGTATCCTAAAAATTCACACATTCTCCTTATTTGTCTATTTAATCCCTGAGTTAAAATTATACTAAATACAAATTTACTTTCTTTTTTTACAAAACATTTCTGTGTTATCGTATCCAAAATAGGGATTCCATTTCCCATTTTTCGGATAAATTCAGATGTTATAGGTTTATCTACAGTAACAACATATTCTTTTTCATGATAATTGCCTGCACGGAGAATTTTATTGACAATATCTCCATCATTGGTTAAAAATATAAGTCCTTCTGAAGGTTTATCCAGCCGACCAATTGGGAAGATTCTCTTCGGATAATTTATAAAGTCTACTATATTATCTTTAACTTTATATTCAGTAGTACAGGTAATACCCACAGGTTTGTTAAACGCTATATAGACAGGTCTTTCTTTAGATTTCAAAGGCTTTCCATCGACTTTGACATGATCTTTGGAAGTAACTTTAGTTCCCATTTCTGATTTTACACCATTTACTGTAACTCTCCCCTGCTGGATGAGTGTATCTGCTTCTCTTCTAGAGCAAATTCCGGTTCCACTTATGAATTTATTTAACCTTATTTGTTCAGTATTATTTTTAGAATGTTCAACATTCATCTTTTTATTAACATCCTTCCTCTTTTTCATTTTACACCTTCCTTAGTTCTCTAATGAAAATTTTTCATCACTTATCAATATTTCTTATTTTTCAAAACCTCAGTTACTTATGGTATGCTTCACCATTTTACTTCACCCGCGGTTTTCATAAACATTCCTAGAGCGCTCCCAACAGCCGTAGCCTTTATATCAATCCTCAACTTGCAATCTGACTCCGACCAGTTATGGTTATTTGAAATAAAATCTACTTATTATAATGCTATTATATCAGCATCAGCTATTGGGCGCTAATATATCTCCCTCGCTTCTAAATCACACTCTTAAAAATAAAAAAAGAACCTGATTATATCAAGTTCTAATTGTTATATTTCATATGATTTTTATACGAACTAGTATTCAACACTTAATAAACAAAGTGCTC
Organism: Peptoclostridium litorale DSM 5388; assembly: GCF_900141635.1. Lineage (GTDB taxonomy): Bacteria > Bacillota > Clostridia > Peptostreptococcales > Peptostreptococcaceae > Peptoclostridium > Peptoclostridium litorale. Next base: position 45,534 of record NZ_FSRH01000013.1, read on the forward strand.
CTGCACTAGCTTTATGACCTACATCATTCATATCCTTAGATTTAAAAGCTTTCTCAATTGTATTCATAGGCAATTGACCAAGCCCCACTTGAATTAGTGTACCTACTATTAATCTTTCCATGTTTAATAAGAATCCATTTGCTGTCATAGTAATGATAATTTCATTTCTAGTTTCTCTTACATCAATAGAATCTATTTTTTTAATTGATTTTTTTGTTTTCTTATTAGTAGTAAATGCTAAGAAATCATGTTCACCTACAAGCTGCTCTGCAGCTTTTTTCATTTTATCTACATCTACTGTTTGATTCATTAAGTTAACATATTGTCTCTCAAACAAAGGACGATTAGGAGCATTTTTTTTCCATAAACGATACTCATAAGTTGCACTTCTCATTAAATATCTGCTATGAAATCTTTCATCAACCATTTCTACTGATAGTATAATAATATCATCAGTTAAATATTTTTCGAAATAATCAAATATGTCTTCTTCATCTAAACGACTATGTGGTGCCGTAAAATTAACAATTTGTCCTTTAGCATGTACCCCCGCATCAGTACTGACTGCACTAATAACCTCTACTTCTTCTTCATAAAGCTTTGATAATATTAATTCTAACTTACCTTGAATACTCTTTTCTAATTTACCTTTTGATTTATTATACCCTGTATATTTTCTACCATCATAAGCTATAATCATCTTATAGTTTTGCATTTGAGTCCTCCTTTTTCTAAATACTAATCAATACATTTTATCATAGAATGAAATAGGTTTATATATGCAACCTTTATTTCTGAAGATGCTTTATCCTGTTCTCTCCCTTTAGTAAAAAATCACTCATTTCAATTAATTACACTCCTAGTTATACAATTTTCCTGGCAAAACCCTTGATTTAGCTTGTTTTTAAAGAAGACCTCAGTTACTTGTGATACGGCTCACCCTTGTTTATCCTAAAGCTTCTGTAAACCTGCTCAAGCAGTATTACCCTCATTAACTGGTGGGGGAATGTCATCTTCGAAAACGAAAGTGCATAATTTGACCTTTCCAGCACGTCTTTTGATAGCCCTATCGAGCCTCCTATTATGAATGTTATGTCGCTCTTTCCCGTAACCGCCAGATTTTCAAGCTTGTCTGCAAGCTCTTCCGACGAGAGCATATTGCCGCCTATCTCAAGCGTTATGACATATGAACTGTCCTTGACCGCCGAGAGTATCTTTTCGCCCTCCTTGTCTCTCACCATCTGGGCCTGCTTTTCGCTCATGTTCTCAGGGGCCTTTTCATCAGGTATTTCGTTTACCGAAAGCTTGCAGTACTTCGAAAGCCTCTTTGAAAACTCCTCTATTCCAAGCTTCAGATATTTTTCCTTTATCTTCCCAACCGCCACTACGTTTATGTTCAAATCCTTTCCGCCTTTCCATGTTTATAGTGTCTCTTATGCTTATATTTTCATGCTTCGCATATGCCCAAATTATTTGCCCTCGCAGTTATATTCCCGCTAATTCATCGCATGCAAAAGGACTCCGCGTTGGATAACTCGGACCGTTTTTATGGAGTTTTGAAGTATTTCTAATCGAAATGAGGCTGCCAAGCCGATGGAAACTTTGACTGTCTGAGCATAGCGAGTTTCAAACGTTTCCCGGCGAGCCGCATTCATAAGATTTTAGAAATACCAAAACGTAAGATTAACGGCCGTTTATCCAACCAGAGTCCTCGTAAATATTTGTCCTATGTTATAATTCAAACTCAATGACATTAAATATCTGTAAATTTTAGTCCTTTTGCAAAAGTCTATTCAGCCTTTTCAAGCTCCATAAGCATGAGCTGCCCATACTCGTTCTCATAATACACTATGCTTACATTCGACCCGTCCTCAATACTGTCCAGTCTCTCTCTGGTCTTCTCGTCAAGCCTGAATGCATTGAATTCACCATCGACCTTTATCTCTATCGAATTGTTGTCTATCTGGCCCGTGAGCACTCCTGCGGCCTCTTTTATAAGGTCTATCTGCTCATATGCATCTCCATCTGTTTTTTCAACTCTGAAGCTTTGAATGTCCGAATTGACCTTGATCAAAGCAAACGGATAGCTTATAACCTGAGCTGCGGCCTCGCCCGGGGATTTTTCTGCAACCTCTATAATTATTGAACCGTCAGTCCCTTTGACCGATTCGATGTCCACTGAATAGCCCGCAGTGCTTTTTTCTCCCATCAAAACGGCAACATATGAATGGCCTTCCTCTGGATAAACTATGTATCCCCTGTTTTTCTTTGCCGCCTCTACCATCTGGCTCAAATGATCAGGCAGGCTATCCATATCGCTTATTACTTCAAATTCAACCTTTGTATCCACAGTTTCATCAGGAGTGCCGTTTCCGTTTGTATCGTCGCATCCCGTGAACACGACCAGCATGAGCAATATTGCCATGAATAGTCCCAATATTTTTTTCATAGTATCCCCCCTTAAATTTTAACCGAAGCTTTATTTCACAGCTTATAAGATTTTGCTCTAGTAGTACAATTGTCTTTGTATCACTAATTTATAACTAATTTAAAATTGCCAATCCCTTTCCTTTATCTTCTCATTTTTTCACCCCAAATTCAACGTATTAATTGAAAAGGCAGATGGATATTATCCATCTGCCTTTTTGTATTTTATTTAAAAGGTGACTTCTATCTCCTTTTCCTGGCCGTCTCTTATCACTTTGACTTTCACGCTATCTCCAGACGAGTATTTGTAGAGCTCCCTTATGAGGTCTCCCATTATCTTTATGTCCTTGTTTCCTATTTTAACTATTATATCTCCATTTTGCATCCCTGCACTTGCCGCAGCGCTTCCCGCAGAAACCTCAACTACATAAAGCCCATCATCCACTGAAAGATCTGTTCCCGTAGCCCTTTCGAACCTTGAGACCTCGACTCCCCTTATTCCAAGCAGCACTCTTTCAAATTCGCCTTTTTCTATGAACTGGTTGACTATGGGCGTAGCCATGTTTATAGGTATTGCAAATCCAAGACCTTCCGCAGTCTGTATCTTTGCAGTGTTTATTCCTATCACCTGTCCCTTTGAGTTCAAAAGCGGCCCGCCGCTGTTTCCAGGGTTTATTGTGGCATCAGTCTGTATAAGATTTTCTATAGTCTGGTACTGGTCTATCTGTATGCTCCTGTTGAGTCCGCTTATTATCCCCTGAGTGAGCGATCTTTCAAACTCAAGCCCAAGCGGGTTTCCTATGGCCATAGCTATGTCCCCGACTTCAACATTGTCGCTGTCCCCAAGTTCAGCAGGAATAAGTCCCTGCTTTTCAACCTTTATGACAGCCAGATCAAGCACTGTGTCGTACCAAAGCACTGATGCCTTTTCATTCGAACCGTCATCAAACAGAACGTTCACATCCTCGGCCTTTCCATCTCCTATGACATGTGCATTCGTAAGTATGTATCCCCTTGAATCGACTATGACCCCGGTTCCAACGCCGCTTGTCTTTCTGGCTCCATAAAAGAAATCCTCCTGAACGGTTACTGTGGTTATACCTACAACTGAAGGCATGGCCTTTTTGGCTACTGCCTTGTATATTGTTGAATCCTTCGGCATTTCCGTTACTACTATCTCTCCGGACTCCGCCTGGCCTTTGATATCACCCAGGAAATAATCCGGCATAGCATAAAATACTGTATAAAGGGTCAAAAGGCAGCCCACAACGGCTCCTATAAGGCCCGTAAAAAATCTGCTCATGAAAAAATCAACTCCTCTAATTGTGATTAAATACTATGGACAGGAGAAGCTTCCTGCCTTTTCAAAACTCTTATGTTCACGCTTTCATCAAGCCCGTTCATTTTAAGCGTTCCTATGGCTGTTTGATATGCAAGCTCCGGAAAATTATTTTCCCTGCTGAGGTGGGCAAGGAGAATGTTTTCCACGCCTTCCTTTGCAAGTTCCACGCAAAACATGGCTGCATCGTCATTTGAAAGGTGGCCGCTTTGCGACAGTATCCTTCTTTTCAGGTGGTATGGATACGATCCCATTTTAAGCATTTCAACGTCGTGATTTGATTCAAGCACCACAAGCGAAGAACCATGAAGCTCTTTTTTCATGTCCTGGCATATGTGCCCCGTGTCGGTGGCTATCGAAATCTTTTTATCCCCGCTGCATATGCTATACCCCACGGGATCGGCCGCATCATGGTGTATCTTGAAAGGCTTCACCCTGAAATCCCCAATGCCCACGCCTTTTTCATTTTCAAACAGCCTTACATTATTTTCAGACATTTTACCCATCTTGTCCTTCATGCTTATCCATGTTTTTTCATTTGCATATATGGGTATGTCATATCTTCTCGAGAGTATGCCCGCGCCCTTTATATGGTCTACATGTTCATGGGTTATGAATATGGCCATTACGTCTTTGATGTCTTTTCCTATGCTCTGCAGGTTGTTTTCTATCCTCTTGCCTGAAAGCCCTGCATCTATGAGTATACTGCCCCCATCACTCCCTACATAGTGGCAGTTGCCGCAGCTTCCGCTAGCCACAGATGCATAGTTAAAAGTCATCTTTGCTTTCCTCGCCTATTCTCTCTATTTTGCCCCCAAGACCTCTTATCTTTTCAAGTATGTTCTCATACCCTCTGTCTATGTGCTGGATGTTTTCTATTTCAGTCTTTCCTTCAGACATTAGCCCAGCTATTATAAGCGCTGCACCGGCTCTAAGATCTGAAGCCTTTACGCTCGCTGCCGAAAGCTCTTTGGGTCCCTCTATTATGACAGTCCCGTTTTCAAGCTTTATTCCCGCACCCATTCTGTTTAGTTCGTCAACATGGCCGAACCTGCTTTCAAATATGGTTTCAGTGACTATAGATGTTCCCGCGCATTTTAAAAGAAGCGGGGTCATAGGCTGCTGCATGTCAGTCGGAAATCCCGGATATACAAGGGTTTTTATGTTGACGCTGCAAAGGTTTTCATTTCCTATTATCCTTATCGAATCGTCATACTCCTCAACCGTCACTCCCATCTCCCTGAGCTTAGCGCTCACTGGCTCCAGGTGAAGCGGTATTACGTCCTTCACAAGCACGTCTCCGCCTGTAGCCGCAGCCATTGCCATGTATGTTCCTGCCTCTATCTGGTCTGGGATCACAGTATATTCGCATCCCGCGAGCTTTTGAACACCTTTTATCCTTATTATGTCCGTACCCGCACCTATGACCTTGGCTCCCATTGCATTCAAGAAGTTTGCAAGGTCGACCACATGGGGCTCCTTTGCGGCATTTTCTATAACTGTTGTTCCATTTGCCAAAACGCTTGCAAGCATTACGTTCATTGTCGCGCCAACGCTGACAACATCCATGTATATGTCGCATCCGTCAAGGCTATTCGCACTTACATCTATAACGCCGTGTTCAAGGTTCATATGGCCTCCAAGGGCCTCAAATCCCTTTTTATGCTGGTCTATTGGCCTTGTGCCTATTTCACACCCTCCCGGATATGCCACCCTGGCTTTTTTGAATCTGGCAAGGCCCGCTCCGAGCAGATAGTATGAAGCTCTAAGCTTTTTTGCCATTTCAAACGTGGCGTCACATTCTTTTATGCCCCTGGTGTCTATGTAAGCACTGCCCTCTTCAAATTTAACCTGTGCACCCATCTGCTGCAGCATTTTGCAAAGCAGCCGAATATCGCTTATATTCGGAAGGTTGTTTATCCTGAATTCCCCGCTTGCAAGTATGCACGCCGGCAGTATTGCCACTGCGGCGTTCTTGAATCCGCCTATCTTTACCTGTCCTGTAAGCCTTGCTTTTCCATCTACTATAAATTTTCCCATTATATCACCTTTTTAATTTTTTTGACTACTTTAAATTATATCAAATTTTAAAGGTTTTGCAAATTTTAAAACAAAAAAGCCCCTGAATCTATAAATCAAGGGCGGAAACATATTTTTCTGTTCCGTCAGATAGTGTTATCCTCCAGGCTGGAAATGCCTTTGCAGTTTTAGTATTCCTTATTTTCATGTCCTCGCCGAGATTGAAATAATATCCCAGCCTTACATCCTCTATTATACTCCCCTCGTCAAGCTGTGCATAAAGCTTTACAACCGCCTCAAGCGGAGTTATGACTTCTTTTCTTTGAAAATTTCCATCTACGGCATCCATCCAAAGTCTTTCTATTCTCACGTCTCCATTTGGATAAAAATAAAACTTCATATAGCTTTTTTCAAGGAAGTACTCACCGTATCGCGATGAATACGTCACCTCAATCGCATTTCCATCTTTTTTGACATGCTTGAGCATCATATTGCCTTTGTCCAGACTATATTTTTTTATGAACTCTTCTGAATAATCCTTCGCCGCCTGGTCATCATATCCTATGTGCTCGTCTTTTACCACTATGAGGAGCTTCTTGCCGTTTACAACGTCCAAATCCGCATTTTTCCCGGTCAAGAGCTCCTTGAAAATTTCCGAGTCGACAAATTCATATTTTATCGTCACCGGTCCAAGCCTTGGAAGCTTTTCAGGCAGCTTTGCATCTAAAACGACATCTTTTTTTTGAAGTAGGCTGTCCACATACTCCCTGTAGTCACTGCCTTCAAATGATTTCGGGATGTCTCTTGAACTGTTGGCATACAAATTGTAGCCCAAAAACACATTCGTCACTAAAAATGCAATTATAAGAACTACTTTAGATTTTGCCCAATCCATAGTTTAATATCTCTCCCGTATATGCATCAAATATATAATTTTGGCCTTCCATGTAAAAGCACCATGCAGGTGTGAACACATTCGTATCCGCCAAAAAATATACAAGTTCAACCGACTTTATTCTTCCCAATATGTTCGTTGAAACCTCGTCATTTTTGCCTTTTTCCATATTGATTTCGAATTCTCTTTTTAGGAAGTCGAAATTGTCATTTAGTATCGTCTGAGGGCTTAGTATATCGTTTTTAGAAAACAGATTCACAGTCATATTGTCCTCTATGCTTTTTATGTTGCTTTGATATGAATACACGCTGTCTCCTGCAACAGTTATGGCTATGTCTTCTATGCTGCTGTCATATGACTTAAGCTTTAACCCTTCAATGTTATACGAAAACACAAATTCATATGCGTCTTTCCCGTATATTTGAGACTTCTCAACCTTGTTTAAATTCATTTCCGACGGCTTGACTCCCAATTTACTTGCAAAGTCTACAGCCTTTGCAATTGCATCATTCTGATTTATTCCTGAACCTTTTATCGTTTCGTCCAGATACTCAATCGCCCCATCCGGCTGCATTCTGAGAACCCGCTCTCCAAATCCATATATGAACGTATTGGCACCGCCTGTTTCAACAATACGGTTTACAAAGTCATATTTTTCGCCGAATATGTTCTTTGCCATTTGAACCACTCTGCCCTCGTTTTCAATCTGGACAGAATTTCTACCCCTGAAATACAGGTACTTATAGCCGGACGCATCTACCGGCATGAGCACATCACTATCCACTGGAAAAAGTGTGCTCATCATATAGTATCTCACTAAATTTCCCTGCTCAAGCTCGCTTTCAAGCTGCTGAACTATTTGTGATTTTTCTATTTTTGTCCTTTCCATTCTGACAGCATTTCCGTCTGACAGTAAAAAATATATGCCGCTGTCGTCAACCAGTGGTATTATTATGGATTCTATTCCGTCATATTTGTCCAGTTTACTTTTTTCAAGTCCCAGCGCACTGGTAAAAAAGCTCCCGCTTATATCAAACGGAAGCTTGATTTCAACTGACTTTAGCTGCTTTAGCTCCTGACTTTCATTAAAATCCTTTTCACTTACCTGCATAGTATTGGCAATTCCATTTTTTAGCATCTGCCTGAGCTCTTTCCAGTATTCAATCCGGCCTTCTATAACCTCTATATTGTTACCGCCTCCGCCTCCAAAATGGACAAATATGCGTTCCGGCTGGAGCACCATGTCTAAAGCCTTGTTGGCATCTATCCTTCCAAAGGTGTTTTCGCTGCTTTTATAGTCTATTATATTAAGGTTGAGCCCTGTCAGCACTATACTTGTCATAAAAAGAAACGTCAACAAAATTGTCTTCAGTTTTTCCCTGGACATATAAAGCAACTCCTGTTATTTTTGAGAGCATATATCATTGATCAGCTCTGTCATTCCCTTTCCTTGAATCTTATCCATGGATTTTTTCATATCTCCTTCTTCAATCTTCTTGTACTTTACTATTCTTTCTATCCTTGTTCCATCTGTCTTTGATTTTAATATGATCTTGTTTTCACCTACGTTAAGCTTAACTTCTTTTGCAAACAGTCCCATGGAACCTATTTCAAATGTCTCTTTTTTCAAACGCTTAGTGAATTTTTTAGTTTTAGGCTTTTTGTCTCCATTGCTCTCAGACTTACTTGAAGACACTTTATCCTGGCCTTCAGATTTTTCGCCTCCATCTTTGCCTGATTCCAGAGGCTTTGAATCCACACCATCTTTATCCTTTATCTCAATAATAACCTTTTCTTCCTGTCCATATACTTCCAGTAATACAGATGTTCCCGATATTCCCTTGCCCGATATTACAACTGTTGAATTTGTAGTAACCATATAATCAGGCTCTGGCTTTATAAGTTCTATACTCGCCTGCTGATTAGCACTCTCAATATTGTCTTCAATTTTCACAGGCTCTGCATCTTTTAAATCCACATTTGTAGAATCGGCATGTGCTACCATTCCGCTTCCTGCGAGCATCAGGCACAATATAAATCCTGAAGCCAGTTTTTTCATGACATACTCCTCCCCGCTTTACTAAATCATAACTCTACTTAACATAAATTATACACAATTTTTATTACAAAATGATTACAAACTGATTAAAATGTTTTTACATTTATCCACATTCCCACAGATTTATCAACAACCTTTTACACAGTGTGCGATGTGGGGATAGATATTATAAATGTAGAGCCTTTTTCTAATTCACTTTCCACATGTATCATTCCGCCATGCTCTTCAATTATGTGCTTTGTTATGGAAAGTCCAAGCCCCGTACCTCCCATGTCCCGCGACCTCGCCTTGTCCACCCTGTAAAATCTCTCAAATATCCTCGGAAGGGATTCTTTTGGTATTCCCATCCCATTGTCCCTTATGCTTATGTGGGCCCACGCCTCGTCCCTTGAAAGGGAAAGGCTTATTTCCCCTCCATCGGGAGTGTATTTTATACAGTTTGTAAGTATGTTTTGTATGGCCTGCTCCATTTTATGAGAGTCCATGTTTACAATTATTGATTCCTCCGTGAATATATACCTGAACGTGTGGTTTTTCTCATTGAAGGCCACGCTCAGCTTTTTGGCTATGGATGAGATGAAGCCCACCGCGTCAATGGGCTCGAAATTCCAGTCCATATTTTTATTGTCCAGCTTCGAAAGCTTGAGCAGGTCTTTTACTATCATGGCCATTCTGTCAGATTCCTTTTCTATGACCTTTAGAAACTGGTTTTGAAGCTCTATGTCATCCACCGCACCGCTCAAAATGGTCTCCGCATAGCTTTTTATTGTGGTTATAGGAGTTTTAAGCTCATGCGATACATTTGCAACAAATTCCTTTCTCATATTTTCGAGCTTTTGGTGCTCTGTTATGTCCTGAAGCACCAGTATTATGCCGGCCACTTCCTTCTGGCTGTCCCTTAGCGATACAAAACTAACCTTTATCACAGTCCCGTTTGAAATCTCTATTATGTCGCTGCCGGATTCAAGCCCGTTTTTTATTATATTTGAAAGCTTTATTTTCTCGCTGTACCTGCCCATTATGTCGTCGTATTTCTTGCCTTCTATTTCGCTTTTTTCAAGACACATCATCTGCATGAACCTGGGGTTTAGATGCATTATCTGGCCGCTAAAATCGACCGCCAGCAGTCCGTCCGCCATGTGGTTTATTATTGCATCAAGCTTTCCCTTTTCGCTCGATATCTCAGAAAGAGTCTGTTTGAGCTTTGCCGTAAGGTAGTTGAACATTCTCCCAAGCTGTCCTATTTCATCATCAGACCTTACCTCTACGACCTGGTCAAAGTCTCCCTTTGCCATCTTAAGAGCTTTTTTTGTAACGTCATTTATTGGATTTGTTATGGATGTGGACACCAAAAATCCAAGGACTACTGTCACCAAAAGTCCAACTATCATGGCCTTTATAAATATTATCTTTGAATTGTCGAGTATGTTGTATATCTCATCAAGGTTTGCCTTGCAGTATATTATTCCTATTACTTCGCCCTTTTCGTCCTCGTACGGAAACACCATATGCTTTACCCTGTATTTTTTCATGTCGTCTTCATTTATGTCTTTTTCATATATCTTTCCTGTAGACGCCGAGAGCATCGCGTATTCATCAAAAAAATCCATTGCATATAGGTTTTCAATCTCACGGTTTGTGGATGCGATTATCTTAAAGTCATTTTCCGCATCTATTATGCTTATCTGATACCCTATTGAAAGCGGCGTTCTATACAGGTCCTTTTGTATGTTTTTGTAGTTCTCACTCAAATCCTCTTCTGGAAGAAATTTCTTGACTGTGTTGTTGGATATATACCGAAGGTCGTCCCTGACCTTGTTCAGGTAGTACGTTTCAAACTGGTTAGTTATGAAAACGCCCACTATCACCATCGCTATGAATACAAGCAAGAAATATATCGTTATAAGCCTCCACCTTATGCTGCTGAACAAATTCTAGTCCCCCTTGAAATAGTATCCAACCCCACGCTTTGTAATTATATATGCAGGGCTTGATGAGTCGGTTTCTATTTTTTCCCTGAGTCTTCTCACAGTTACATCCACAGTCCTTATATCCCCGTAGTATTCATATCCCCAGACTTGTTCAAGCAGCTGCTCTCTTGAAAAAACCTGCTCCTTTTGGGTAGACAAAAATTTCAAAAGTTCAAACTCCCTTACGGTAAGGTCTATTATCCTGCCTTCTTTTTTGACCTCGTATTTCATAAGATCAACAGTCAGGTCTTCAAATCTGAGCAGGTCATCATTGCCTGCAGAAATTCCGCTCATATCCACGCGTCTTAGATTCGCCTTGACCCTGGCCACGAGCTCCCTTACGCTGAAAGGCTTTGTTATATAGTCATCCGCCCCCAGTTCCAGCCCGAGTATCTTGTCCACTTCCTCTTCTTTTGCAGTGACCATTATTATGGGAATCATATATTTTTCCCTTATCTTTTTACAAACCTCAAATCCATCATATTTAGGCAGCATTATATCCAAAAGCACTATGTCCGGCTCGAATTGCCAAGTCTTTTTTATCGCATCTTCGCCGTCATATGCGATTTCCACAGTATAGCCTTCCTTTTCAAGGTTGAATTTAAGTATATCTGCAATAGGTTTTTCGTCGTCCACCACAAGTATTTTTTTACTCATATTTTCCCCTCCCAGGACACACCTTCAATTAGAATCATTATACATCAAAAACATGTGAAATTTAGTCTATATCGACAACAAATTTATGCAAACACTCATACTTTTTTTGCTCTAACTACAAAAAGCTGTTGAAATTCAACAGCTTTTGAGTGTCCTCTATATTTTAATAGCTTACATATTTTTTTGGATTTTGAGGCGTACCGTTTTTTCTAACTTCAAAGTGGAGATGAGGACCCGTTGACCTTCCCGTATTTCCCACAGCAGCAATCTTTTGTCCCCTGTATACTCTGCTTCCATTTGAAACATCCAGCTGGCTGCAGTGCGCATAGTAAGTCTGGTACCCATTTTCGTGATTTATTATTATAACTTTTCCATATCCATTTTTCCAACCTGAATATGTTACCTTTCCTCCATCAGCCGCATATATTGGAGTCCCTATTGAATTTGCTACATCTATCCCCTCGTGCATCTTTCCCCATCTTCTGCCGAACGGAGATGAAAGCCTTCCCCTCGTCGGATTGATGAAGCTTCCGAATGCAAGAGTCTTAGGTCTTTCCTTTATTCCATTAAGTACTATTTTGCTCTTTGGATCCTGCACTATATTCTCTTGCATTATCTCTGTCGATGCAAGAACCCCGTCTATTTTTACCTGTTTTGCCTTTATTTTTTTTACACCTTCATATCCCTCTTCTTTGACCTTCTTGTCGCCCTTGTACATGGCCTTTGTATCCTCATATACGACTTCATACGGTATTTTTTCCTCGTATGTAATCTCCTGTGTGGTCTTGACGCTTATATAGGGCTTTGGCACTGTCACGTTGATCTGCTGGTCTATTTGGAGCTTTTCAACATTCACGTCCGGATTTGCCTTTTCTATGTCGCTTACATGAATGTCAAGCTCTCTTGCTATGCTCCATGCACTGTCTCCGGTCTTTACCTTGTAAGTCTGCAGCTTGTCTGTTCCCTGGGCTATGTATGTAAGTGCCTTTTCGCTAGACTTTATGTCTGCTATGTTGGCCTGCACCTTTTCAATCTTAACCTCCTGTATGAAATCTATTTCCCTGTTGCTTATGCCCTCTTCGTCTTCCTCATAAGGCTGTTTTATATTCTGGAGTATCTCATTGGCCTCTTCCTCCGACTTTACAACGGTAACAATCTGTCCATCGGCAACTATCCCGAATGCATCCATTTGAACGTCTATGCTTTGTCTTATTCTCGCCTCAAGCTTGCTGCCGGCAATAATCTGTGCCTTTGAAACATGAACCCTTTTCATTTCTATGCTTTGGCCTATCTTTATGTCCTCGCCAAACTGGGCCGGGACACTTCCCTTTATGTCTTCGACAAGCCCATATACCTCAGACTTCTTGTCAACTATCCCTATCATCTTTCCGTCTATGTATACCTCGTAGTTCAAAGTCGAAAAATATGCCGTTCCTGCAAGAATGACTATCAACGCAGATGCAGTAACGGTATAAAAAATATTCTTATTGGCATTCAGCGCCGACCATTTGTTTTCAGCGCCTAAAATCTTTTTAAGCTCTGCCGTATTTTTATTGTATGTATCTTTAAATCTATCAAGCATATGGCCATTTCCATATGATTCCTTCGCATTTTCAATTATTTCGACAAGGCTGTCCCTGCCCTTTAGTGCCACATCTTTGGCCTTTTTTGAAATTGACTTTATACTGTCAGCCAATTTATTTAAATTATCAGAATTCATCATAATGCTCCTTTCAATAAAAACTACACTCTATTATACCAAATTTCCGCACCTTATTTCAAATTACAGCTTAAATTATATTATTTTTTTGTGAATTGATATGATTTCTCAAATCAAACACCATGGCAGGCGTTCCAATTGCAGCTTCAATGAAATTTCGGGTTGAAATGCACATATATATTATGATAGTGTAGTAATCTGCATGTGATATAATTTAAATTGAGGTGGTAATAATGTTTTATAAAGAAAAATCGGATGTAAGCTTCGGCCAAACTCCTATTGACAATATATTCATAGACATATTCATGCCAATGGCAAACGGAACATTTGTAATGGTGTATCTTCTTGGGTACAGATACTCGCTTGAACCATACGACAGCGAAAATTCCCCTGGCAATATCACAATATCAAAAAATCTTGGCATACCCCTTTCAGACGTGCTTTCTGCCTGGGAATTTTGGGAAGGAAAGGGCATAGTAAAAAGGCATTCCGACTCGTCATTTGACGACGGAAAATACAGCGTGGAGTTTATGGACCTTAAAAGGCTCTATCTAGAAAATATAAAGCCCCACTCATTAAACTCCTCCACAGGAAGCATAGGCGTGAACGATCTGATACAGCTCAATGAAAATGAAAGCATACGAGGCATGTTCAACTCGGTAAACGAAATAATATCAAGGGAGCTTGCTCCAAACGAAAAGCAAAAGATACTCCAGATAATGGAACGCTATAATATGCCATGCGACATTATAAAGGCGGCATATTCATTTGCAAAAAATAAAAAGGGAATAAAAAATGTCAATTTCGTGGAAGGGATAATAAGGAACTGGTACGATATGAATATCTCAGATATAAGTGCTCTCGAAGAATACCTCAAAGAGCGCTCTGAAAGAATGGTGCTATATAGCAGGGTTTTCAGGTCTTTAGGATTTACAAGGCAGCCTTCTCAGGAAGAGAGAAAAGTAATGGACTCTTGGATGGATGGTCTCTCATTTGACATGGATATTATTTTGAAGGCATGCTCCAAATCCAAGAATACGTCCAACCCTTCAATAGCCTATATAGATGGTATTTTGAAAAGCTGGCACTCCAAAGGCTTTACCTCAGCTGAAGACACCCAAAAGGAAGATGCCGAAAGAGAAAATCAAAAGATCATCTCCGCCGGCAAAAATACTCAGTACCAAAAAAACCAAAATCCTTACAAGACGAAATTTCATTACAAGGAAGAGCGTAGTTCCAGATACACACCTGAAGAACTCGAAAAAATTCTTTTAGAAAACCAAAGGAAAAAATTTAAGTAGGTGAAAATACATGAGAGAGCAAAAAATAAGAACAATTCTTTTAAATTACGAAAAGAAAAGGGACAAAGCCCATATAGACCTTGAACACCGAAAGAAAGAGATTTATTCCAAATTTCCTCAAATTGAAAAGATAGATAGTTCAATATTTAGCATAGGCCTTAAAATGAGCAGGCTTGCACTGGAAAATCCAAACATGACTTCTGAGATAGTCCTGCAGTCCAAGCAGAAAATCGAAGCCCTCAAACAGGAAAAGGACAGCATACTAAAGGCAAACGGCTATTCACCCGACTACCTTAAAATCAAGTTCGAGTGCCCTCTTTGCAATGACAAGGGATTTTTAAAAAACGGCCAAAAATGCAAATGCCTGAGGCAGGAGATAATCAGCGAAGCGTATAATATGTCCAACATAAGAAAGGTCATACAAAAGGAAAACCTATCCACTTTCAACCTCGACATATTTTCAGACACAAGGGGCAGCGACGAGCCTTGCTCCCAGAAGGAAAACATGGCAAACATACTTACAATATGCGATGACTTCATAAGAGATTTCAACAAAAACACGGGCGAAAACCTGCTTTTCTACGGCACCACGGGCTCTGGCAAGACATTCATGTGCAACTGCATAGCAAAAGACCTACTGGACAAGGGCTATTTTGTAATATACCAGACAGCATTTGCACTGTTTGAAATAGTCGAAAACCACAAGTTTCAAAAGGGAAACAGGGACATAGGCGCGGACTCATACCGTTCACTTTTCGAGTCGGACCTTCTTATAATAGACGATCTTGGCACTGAAATCCAAAACTCCTTTACAAACAGCGAGCTTTTTCACATAATAAATTCAAGACTTGTAGCTGGCAAAAAGACTGTAATATCCACAAACCTTTCTCTCGGAGAGCTTTCCCAAAGATATACAGACCGGATATTTTCAAGAATTTCAAGCAGCTTCACTCTTTTGAAATTCTTTGGAAAAGACCTCAGGTGGGAAAACAGGTAAAAAAAAACCATCTGCGTAGCAGATGGTTTTTTTTAATGAAAAAGCGACTGTGACGCCACAGTCGCTTAAAATTGGTGGGAGCAACAGGGCTCGAACCTGTGACCCCCTGCTTGTAAGGCAGGTGCTCTCCCAGCTGAGCTATGCTCCCACGTCAATTTCTCAAATTGCCTAATTATTATTCTACTACCCTTTACCATATATGTCAACATTAAAATTGTATTTATTCAAAATTTTTGAATATAATTTCAAAGCGACATGGATATTCCCCTGGCCAAATCAACAATCTGCATATGAAATTGACCCCTACATAGCAGTTCAAAAAGACATGTGTATGGTATTATGCCTCACATGTCTTTCTGGAATTAACTGTCATATGAATATTTCATATGACAGTTAATTTTTTAGTAAAGCTCAGATCTTACTATTGTCTGCTTTCTCTTTGGTCCTACGGCAACCATGCTTGCCTTAACTCCGCAAAGCTCTTCAAGTTTTTCAACATATTCCTTTGCGTTTTCTGGAAGGTCCTCAAACTTGTCTATTCCTGTTATGTCTTCGTTCCATCCGTCAACTTCCTCGTAAACTGGCTCACACTTAGAAAGGTCTTCTATGTTAGATGGGAACTCAGATATTATCTGGTCGCCTTTTTTATATCCAACACATATCTTTATCTTTTCAAATCCGCTCATAACATCAAGCTTTGTAAGAGCCATTGATGTAAGTCCGTTTATTCTCACCGCGTATTTTACTATTACGGCGTCAAACCATCCGCATCTTCTCGATCTTCCAGTTGTAGTTCCAAACTCATGTCCTACTGTTCTAAGTCTTTCTCCGTCTGCATCGAAAAGCTCTGTAGGGAATGGTCCCTTTCCTACTCTTGTAGTGTATGCCTTAACAACACCTACAACTTCGTTTATCATAGTAGGTCCTACTCCTGCGCCTGTACATACTCCTCCTGCAACAGGGTTTGAAGATGTAACATATGGATAAGTTCCATAGTCAAGATCAAGTAGCGTACCTTGAGCTCCTTCGAAAAGAACCTTTTTGCCTTCTTTTATGGCATTGAATACTGTTACAGATGTATCTGAAACGTACTTTTTCATCTGCTCAGCGTATCCCATGTACTGCTCGTATATTTCGTCAAAGCCGAATCCGTCGTTGTCGTAAACCGCTCTTATAAGCTTGTTTTGCGCACTTACATTTCTCTCAAGCTTTGCCTTGAAAGTGTCTGAAAGCATGTCGCAAACTCTTATTCCCATTCTTTCAGTCTTGTCTCTGTAGCAAGGACCTATTCCCCTTTTAGTAGTTCCGATCTTCTCGCTTCCTCTTTTTTCCTCTTCAAGCACGTCAAGGCTCTTGTGATACGGGAATATTATATGAGCTCTTTCGTCTATTCTAAGGTTGTCCGTGCTTATGCCCTTTTTGTTAAGGTATTCTATTTCAGAAAGAAGAACCTGAGGGTCTATAACAACCCCTGCGCTTATTATGCATATCTGGTCTCCGTAAAGTATTCCAGACGGTATAAGGTGAAGCTTGTATTCTTCTTCTCCAACTACAACCGTATGACCTGCATTATTTCCTCCTGAATATCTAACTACTACATCGGCCTTTTCGGCAAGAAAGTCTATTACCTTTCCTTTTCCTTCATCTCCCCATTGCGAACCTACTACTATTAAACTCGACAATCTCTTCACCTCTTTATTTAAAAATATTATTCATTAATATTCGAACACTCCAAGGATAATTTTATCAAATATACGGATTGTAATCAATCTTAAAATATAATTTTGTGCTAAATAGGACAAAAAAAACCCCACTTTTACGCGGGGCTCCCTTACTACGGTCATTATATACATATTTTGCATTTTCAAAATGAACTTTATCAGTCTGATTCACAGCGCATTTTTGTCTACCATTTGATGTTTACAGTCTATTCCAGCTCCGAAAGCACATTTTTTATCGCCTGCACAGCATATTCAATTTCTTCCATTGTAGTTGCATATCCAAAGCTGAATCTTACGGTTCCCTGGGGGAATGTACCAAGAGTCTTATGTGCAGATGGCGCACAGTGAAGGCCCACCCTTGTAGATATGTTATACTCCTTTTGAAGCGCAAATCCTATTTCGGCATTGTCGTTTTCAGGAAAATCTATAGAGACAACCGCAGTTCTTCCGCTTGCATCCTTTTTACCTATTAGCTTTGCGCCTTCTATGCCCTTGACCCCGTCTATGAAAGCCTGTGTTATTTCCATTTCATGTTCTTTTATGCCCTCTATGCCTGTCTTTTTAAGGTATGAAAGCGCCGCGTGAAGTCCGTATATTCCCACTATGTTTTGAGTTCCCGATTCAAATTTGTCAGGCATGTAGCTAGGCTGCTCCTCAGACTCTGAAAGGCTTCCAGTCCCCCCTTCAATGAAAGGTGATACATTTTCATTGAGCCTGTCGCTTATTACAAATCCACCCATTCCCGGAGGCCCCAAAAGGCTCTTGTGACCTGTAAATGTTATGGCATCGGCATTTAGCTTTTTCATATCAACATCAAGCACACCGGCAGTCTGTGCCGCATCCACTATGAAAAACAGGTCATTTTCTACTGCAATATTGCCCACGGCCTCAAGGTCAAGCACTGTTCCGCATACGTTTGAAGCATGCATCATAACTATGGCCTTTGTATTTGCCTTTATTGCATCTTTTACATCCTTAGGATCTATCTCTCCCGTTTCACTGCACTGAACCCTTGTAAATTCGGCTCCACTTTTCGAAAGCCCAACAATAGGCCTCATTACGGCATTGTGTTCCATGGATGAGACTATCACGTGGTCTCCCGATTTTAAAAGCCCTTTTATTATTATATTGAGGCTTTCCGTTATGTTCTTTGTGAATATAACATTTTCAGTCTTGTCGAAATTGAAAAGTTCGCATATCATTTCTCTGGCTTCAAGCACTATTCTCTCTGCGGCAAAAGCCGAGTCGTAAGCGCCCCTGCTGACATTGCATCCCACGTTGTTTATATAGTTCGCCATGGCTTCTCCCACGCCAGGAGCCTTTGGAAAAGCCGTGGCTCCGTTGTCCATATATACCTTTTTCATGAAAATACCTCCGCTTCATACTTTATATTGCCCAAATTCAAAAATTCGATTCCGGGTGGTCTTATATACATCAGTGAATGCCATAATGCACAGCAATATACTGCACATAGCCGCTCAAATGATTAATTTGCACATTCCAAAACATTCCCCCTACTATGATAATATAAAATACCCGGTATTTAAATCATTTATATGCAATCTATAGTTTTTATCCATAAAAATAACTTATAGTATTTGGCATATGTATAAGAACTTTCAATTTAACCTTTACTCCTTTTGCTGTTACAATCTACTGGAATAAAACTTATATTTTTATGGGAGGGTTTTTAAAATGGGTGAGAAAAAAGGCATAATAATTGCCGGAGCTATCATTGGTATTTTATCAGTGGCTCTTGTAAAGCTGGGCAACCCGGTCAACATGGGATTTTGCATAGCCTGCTTCATAAGGGACATAGCTGGCGCTGTGGGCCTTCACAGAGCCGCAGTTGTACAGTATATAAGACCTGAAGTCATAGGCCTTGTAATAGGTGCTTTTGGCATGGCCATGTTTTCAAAGGAATTCAATTCAAAGGGCGGATCTTCTCCTATTACAAGATTTTTCCTTGGAATGGTAGTGATGATAGGAGCTCTAGTATTCCTTGGATGCCCTATGAGAATGGTATTAAGACTTGCTGGGGGAGACCTTAATGCAATATTCGGAATAGGTGGATTTGCAGCCGGAATACTTCTTGGTATAGCATTTCTCAACAAGGGCTTCAGCCTCAAGAGAAGCTACAAGCTTTCTAGCATGGAAGGGTTCATGTTCCCTGCGATGGCTGCAGCGGTATTTGTGCTTCTTGTGGCTGCGCCAGCATTCATATTCTTCAGCGAAAATGGCCCTGGCGCAATGCACGCACCAATATTCATATCGCTCGCAGTAGGCCTTTTAGTTGGAGCTTTGTCTCAAAAGACAAGACTTTGCATGGTGGGTGGAATAAGAGATATCGTTATGTTCAAAGACTCTTACCTTCTGTCTGGATTCCTTTCAATACTTGTTTTTGCAACTATAGGAAATGTAGCGCTCGGATATTTTAATGTTGGATTTGAAGGCCAGCCCGTTGCGCACAGCGACGCACTTTGGAACTTCATGGGAATGCTTCTTGCTGGATGGGGATCTGTGCTTCTTGGAGGATGCCCTTTAAGACAGCTTATACTTGCAGGCGAAGGAAATACGGACTCTGCAGTTGCTGTAATGGGAATGCTTGTTGGAGCTGCATTTGCGCATAATTTCGGATTGGCTTCAAGCCCTAAGGGACCTACTCCAAACGGAAAAATTGCAGTTATAATGCTTCTTGTGACAGTGCTTGTCATAGCATTTGGAAATATTCAAAGAACTTCTGTTTCTAAATCGAAAGGGGATGTAAAAGTTGGATAAGATAGATACAAGGGGCATGTCTTGCCCGCAACCGGTTCTAATGACTAAAAACGCAGTAAAAAGCAGTCCTAATGAAGTTCACATAATAGTCGACAACAATACGGCAAAGGGAAATGTTGAAAGATTCCTTAAAAGTTCAGGCTATTCAAACATAAGCTTCTCAGGCCAAAGCGAAGACTGCACTATAATAGCGAAAAAATAGGTAGGGGATTTAATGGTTGAATATGTAGCAGTTTTTTTCACACATTCGGGTGCTATAAAATACGACAAGTTTTTAAATGGCGAAAACATACATTCTGAGCTTATGCCTGTT
This sequence comes from Peptoclostridium litorale DSM 5388, assembly GCF_900141635.1. Taxonomy (GTDB): domain Bacteria; phylum Bacillota; class Clostridia; order Peptostreptococcales; family Peptostreptococcaceae; genus Peptoclostridium; species Peptoclostridium litorale. The sequence continues at coordinate 65,730 of NZ_FSRH01000013.1, forward strand.
CCAAGAAAGCTGAGTTCCAATTGCGGCATAGGTGTGAAGTTTTCATATGAAGGTGATGTCAGCACGCTTCTATGTGACGATATAGAAAAACTATTCAAGTCGACATTGCCAAAGGAATATTCACTAGTGTATGAAAATGACCAATAAAAAAGAGCCGTAAGGCTCTTTTTTTTATGCTGCAAAAATACATATCTGTTATTTTTCGTCTTTATTTTTTTCTTCAAAAAACTTTTCAAGCTCTTCAATAAGCTTTTCCAAATCAAGCCCATGAACTTGAGCTGCCTGCTCAACAGTTTCAAATCTCGCACTTGGACATCCAAGGCAGTGCATTCCATACTTCATGAATATATAGGCTGTATTTCTGTCTTCCGCCAATATATCCGTAATGGTCATATCTTTTGTCACTTTAAACATATACATATCCCCCTTAAATATTAGGCCATTAATTATACTGTACATATAAATATATCAAAACTGAAGATTTTATTCCACATGAAATACAAAACATTGATAAAATTTATGCACAATTCAATGTATATAGTTTTTAACAATATAGTAAACATTCACTGTCCTTACCCCAGTATTTCAGCTGCTTTCATAGCTTATCAACAATCACTTTGTGGATAATGTGGATATGTTCATTTTGTAAAACAGCGCCCAAACTTTATCCCCATTTATTTTGAATGTTTCATCTTTGCCATTTGAAAGCTTTCCTGCCATATCTTTGCTCAAATTCGTTTCCATATACAGCCTTCCAGTGATCTTAAACCCGCACGAGACATAACAGTTATAAGCCCTCTTGTTATATGCGGCCACCGTAAGCATGAGTTTTTTGTATTTCATGCCTTTAAAATAATACTCCAAAAAAGCCATTATAGCATCTTTGCCGTATCCTCGGCCTACATATGCAGGCGAAAATACTATGCCCATTTCAGCCCTTTTGAATATGAAATTCATATCCCGAAGTGATATGTATCCTATGAGCTGCATATTCTCATTGAGCACTGCAAAACACTTTCTAAAGACATTGTTTTTCATCTTAAACCATATGTCTCTTTCTTCGCTGTCAAGACTCGGGAATGAGTAGTCCTTCAGAAAATCCTCCTCATATAATCCCCAGCCTATCATTTCGTCAACATCTTTTCTCTCAAGTCTTCTTATAAAAGTCTTTTTCCCCCTTGAAAGCAATCTCATATCTCTTCCCGGAGTATTAAATACTTTTATATAGCTGAAGAAGTTCATTTAAATGGCCCTCTTCTTCAATTATGAGCTTTTTAAGATTTTCCTTCGCACTCTCCATTCTTGTGCTCTCGTAAAGCTTCGAATAAAAAAGTATAGAATCCTTTTCAGCCTGTATCCCCATTATTATGGCCTCTTTGGCAGTCTTCACCTGGCCAAGCATTGCGGCCATGACTCCATCTTTGTTAAATACGGCGCTGCTGCTTATAGAAGCTATATATGCGCTTGTGTGTTCATCTAGAAGGTATTCATCGCTGATGGATGACTTTTCGCTTGCTTCCTTGTATAGCTTTTCAAAATACTCCCTGTGGCATCTTTCTTCCTTCGCAAGGTTTAAAAACATCGCTTTTATACTCTCGTCATCTGCCCTGTCTGCGGCGGCAGTGTAAAAGCTTTCGCCTTCCTGCTCTATTTTTTGAGCCATCTGTAGCAGTTCCAATTCGTTAAAATTCATCTCAAAATCACCTTCCAAGTCATTATTTTTTAATATATATTTAACAATGCAATGCAGCTTCCGCCTGTTAGGGCGGAAATCATGCTAAATCTCCCTCGCAAGATTGTGGAATTTCTGGTATTCCCCCATCCATGCAAGCTCGACAGTTCCCGTCTCCCCATGACGGTGCTTTGATATTATTACCTCGCCTATGTTCTTCTTTTCGGTATCCTCGTTGTAATATTCATCCCTGTACAAGAACATTACTATGTCGGCATCCTGCTCTATGGCTCCTGATTCCCTCAGGTCTGAAAGTATCGGCCTGTGGTCCGCCCTGAGCTCCGGGGCACGTGAAAGCTGAGAAAGCGCCACCACTGGACAGTTGAGCTCTTTTGCTATTATCTTGAGCGATCTGGATATCTTGGCTATCTCCTGCTGCCTGCTCTCTCCGCCGCCTTCACTTTCCATAAGCTGCAGATAGTCTATCAGTATGAGGTCCAGCCCCTTTTCCATTTTAAGCCTTCTGCACTTTGACCTTATTTCCATTACAGTTATTCCAGGGGTATCGTCTACATATACATTCGACCTTGAAAGAACGCCCATGGCCTCTATTATTTTGGGCCAGTCCTCCTCGCTGAGGTTTCCGTTTTTTATGTTCGAAAGCTCTACATGCGCCTGAGCAGCCACCATACGCTGTATAAGCTGTTCTTTTGACATCTCAAGGCTAAATATGGCAACTGAACTCTTGGCCTTGAGCGCCGCATTTTGAGCTATATTAAGCGCAAATGCCGTTTTCCCCATGGCTGGACGCGCCGCCACAAGCACGAGGTCGCTTTTTTGAAGCCCGCTTGTCTTTCTGTCAAGGTCTGCAAATCCGGTGGTTATTCCGGTTATTCCACCCTTGTTTCTCGCAAGCTCCTCCATCACCTCGTATGCGCTCATAAGCACTTCGCCTATGGGCTTTAAATTGTCCCCTGTCTTTTCCTGCGATATGTCGAATATGTTCTTTTCCGAAATCTCAAGTATCTTTTCTATTGATTCATTTTCAGAATAGCTCACATCCAGTATTTTATACGATGCGTTTATTAGTGTTCTCAGTATAGCCTTTTCCTTTACTATCTTTGCATAATTCCTTACGTTTGTAGTGGTGGGAACCACAGTTGAAAGCTGTGTTATATAGGCTATTCCACCTACCATGTCGAGAGCCTGCATCCTCTTGAGCTCGTCGGTAAGTGTTATAAGGTCTACCGGCTCACTCCTGTTGTAAAGCGACAGCATCGCAGCATATATGTTTAAATGCGCCTCCTTGTAAAAATCTGAAGGCGTCACTATGTCTGTAACCTCTGTTATGCAGTCCTTGTTGAGTAGTATTGCACCAAGCACGGACTGCTCCGCATCTATATTGTGCGGTGGAACTTTTCCTACAAAATCCAACTTTACCAATCCACCTTATTATTATTTATCCTTTTCGTTTACCTGAACCTTTATCTGAGCTGTAACCTCAGGATGCACCTTTATTTTTACATTAGTTGCACCAAGCACCTTTATAGGCTCATCCAGAAGTATCTTTCTCTTGTCTATCTTTATTCCGTGTTTTTTATTTAAAGCCTCGGCTATGTCCTTTGATGTTACTGATCCAAAAAGCCTTCCGCCTTCTCCCGCCTTGGAGAAAAGAGTAACTGTCATCTCTCCCATGTTCTCTGCAAGCGCTTTAGCCTCTTCGAGCTGCTGGTCCTCTTTTATCTTTTGGGCGGTCTTTTGCTCTTTAAGAACCTTGACATTCCCCTCTGTAGCCTCTTTTGCCACACCCTTTGGAAAAAGGAAGTTCCTTGCGTATCCATCACTTACATTTACAACATCACCTTTTTTCCCTGTTCCCTTTAAATCCTTAAGTAGTATAACTTTCATTACAAACCTACCTCCTTCAAATATGTTGTGACTATGTCTTCAAGTTTTGATATTACATCTGATATATCTGAATCCTTTATCTGGGCGCCGGCAATGTCAATATGACCTCCTCCTCCCAGTTTTTCCATTATGACCTGTACATTTATCTCTCCCATGGACCTTGCGCTTACATAGACAATGCCGTCTTTTCCCTTCCCAAGCACGAATGATCCCTTGATTCCCTTTATGTTGAGCAGCTCATCGGCGCCCTGGGCTATTACAATGCTAAGGTTTTCAATGCCCTCCTCGCACGACGATATGGCTATCTTTCTCTCTATTATTTTTGCACTTCTTATAACGTCTGCCTTTGCAAAGAATGTCTCTACATCGCCCTGGAATAGCTTTTTGACTGAAGCCGTATCGGCTCCGAGCTTTTTAAGCGTCGCAGCAGCTTCAAATGTCCTGACGCCGGTCCTGAATGTGAAGTTCTTAGTGTCAAGGGTTATTCCTGCAAGCAATGCCTCAGACTCTAGCCTTGAAATGTATGGCTTTTCAGATATGTACTGAATAAGCTCTGTCACCATTTCACTTGCAGATGAGGCATAGGTCTCGTGGTATACCAGCACTGCCTTGTCTATAAACTCGACTCCCCTTCTGTGGTGGTCTATTACAACTATCTTCTCGGCGATTTCCAAAAGCTCCTTGCATTCTGTGAAATTAGGCCTGTGAGTGTCTACTACTATCAGGAGAGTGTCTTTTGTGCACATCTTTATCGCCTCTTCCCTTTTTACGAAGAGGTTTTTATATCCTCCTGACCTGAATATATTCTTTAGAAGAAGTTCTATTGAACCATTCGACTCCTGAAGGACTATGTTCGCACTCACATCCAAATGGGCGCATATGCTGTATACTCCCATTGCCGCGCCAAGAGCGTCGAGATCCCCATTCTTATGCCCCATTATAAGGACGTTTTCAGAGTCCATTACAAGGTCCTTAAGAGCATATGCTATGAGCCTTGCCTTTACCTTTGTCTTCTTCTCTATACCCTTAGAGCGCCCGCCGTAAAAAGTTGATTTGTCCTTTCTCTTTATTACGGCCTGATCGCCGCCTCTTCCAAGCGCCAGATCTATTGCACTTTCGGCGTATTCAAGGCTCTTTACAAGGGTGTCGCCCCAAACCCCTATTCCTATGCTCAGCGTTAGCGGAAGTGAGTTGCCGTAGTTTATCTCCCTCACCTCGTCAAGTATTGCAAATTTTTCTTTTTCTAGCTTTTCCAGAGTTGAATTCTCCATGAACACTATATACTTGTCGCTTCTGGTCTTTTTTATAGCGGCCCCTATGGAGTCAGCCCATGCCTTTAGCGTTCTCTCCATGTCCGCCACTATGAGAGGCCTCATGTCCGAACCCGCACTTTCAAGCACCTCGTCAAAACTGTCTATTTGGACTATTCCAAACACAGATTTTTCATCATAATACTTCTTTGAAAGCTTCAAAAACTTGGTGTTTTCTATGAAGTATACCATTATTAGATATCTTGATTCCAACTTGTTTTCTATTTTCACTATATTGTATACGACATTGAAATTATTTCCTTCTATGCTCACATTTGTATACATTTCATTCTTTTCATTTAAAACCTTCCTGAGGTTCAGGTTTGGAATCATTTCCTCTATCTTATTGTCCAGAAGCTCTCTTTTTTTAACTATGTCTGCAAATTTGTTATTGTACCAGTTTATGTTCCCGTCTATTTCAAGTATGCATATGGGTATTGGAAGGTTTATTATTGCGCTTTTGACAGTTTCATCTATATCCGCCGAAAGGCTTTCTATATATTTGGTCCACTCCTTCTGCCTTATGTCTGAAGTCTTTCTGTTATAGTACAGAAAATATATTATCGCGGACACTGAAATAAATCCTATCACCTTGTTATAATATAAAGCTACCAATGTCAAAACAGCTATCATGACTATATATCTTTTTTGTTCGGGAAACCAAAATTTAAAACTAGTCTTATTTTTCATGGCAGGCCTCCTAATATTGCTATCTTCTTATCCTTCTAAAGTCAATTATAGAATCTAAAAAACCCAGTATTGAAACAAAAGAAGAAAAAGGCCCTAGCACTAAGGCCATAAAAAGCAACGTGTTTTTTAAAGCGCTATTCATTTTTGTCTTGGACAGCAGATGTCCAAGCACGGCAAATCCCTGCAAAAAGAACATGAAAAGTATTATAAGCGTTATATTTGCAACAAGCGCGTCATATTTTATCCAAGGCACGCCTTTCATGGTCATTGTAAGGAAATATATTATGAGTATCCCAAGTGCTATATTTCCCGGCAGCGTGAATTCGCTTATCCTCGGCATGCTTACAGACTCCCTCTCCACCCTTTTTAGTATAGAAAGAGATATGTAGTAGTTGAAAAAAGACATTGACATAGCCTGTACGATTATAAGCCCAGGTATTATGCTGCCCATTATGCTCAATATCTCCTGAGCATCTATATCCCCCGCATGCATTGGCAGCGTACTTTGAAACTCTAGAGCCTGTTCAAACATCTCCATTACAAGCTGGACTATATCCACTCCAAAAACTACCGAAAGCAGCTTTATGTATATCATGGTAAGAGTTATTGATGATATGAACCCCCACGATATTGGCACATATGGTTCTTTGCATCCTTTGCCTGTATGTCCTATGGCTATCCCCGGCATGAAAAACAAAAAAAAGAGTGTTGCACTATAAAAAATATTCGAAAACATGAGAACTGCCAGAGCCGATATGCAAGCCGACATTATGCCGTATTTCAGTCCGTTCCTCATTGTTATGAGTATGTACGGAACCGCCGTAAAAAATATAAGAAGCTGTAAAATTGGGACATATACACTCATAAGTATGAATATTATTCCTATAGAGCTTACTATTGCCGATTCCGTAAATCTTTGTCTGGTACTTTTTTCAATCAAAATATTCCCTCCTGATAAAACAGCATGCACCTACTCGTGCATCTATTTCCTCTTAAATAATTATTATACCACACATGTACTTTCTTATGAAACAGCATAAGCGCCTTTGCCTTTAATCCGCAAATAACAAAAGGCGAACCGTCAGGTTCGCCTCTAAAAATTACTAGTCTATTGTGTATGGCATTATAGCTATAGCTCTTGCTCTCTTTATCGCAAGAGTAACTTCTCTTTGGTGCTTAGCACAGTTTCCTGAAATTCTTCTAGGAAGTATTTTTCCTCTTTCAGTCATGTACTTCTTAAGACCATCTACATTTTTGTAATCTATAGTCTTGTTTTTATCGGAACAAAACGCGCAGACCTTTTTTCTTCTTCTTCTTGCGCCGCCTCTTCCTCTTTCTCCTCTTTCTCCTCTTTCAGCCATATTCAACCCTCCTCGGTTAAATGTATTTAAAGCCCCGTGGCTTTAAAATGGTATATCATCATCGTCTAGAGCTTGGAATCCTTCTGGGTCAAGTCCAGCTGGTTCAAAAGACTTTTCCTGTCCGCCGGAAGGCTTTTCATCCCTTCCTGTCCATTCCAAAAACTCAACTCTGTCGGCAACTACCTCGGTTACCCATTTTCTCTGGCCCTGCTGATCATCGTAGGTTCTTATCTGAAGTCTTCCACTCACTGCAGCCTGCCTTCCTTTTTGAAGGTAGTTAGCACAATTTTCGGCACTTTTTCCCCAAACCTGTATTGGTATAAAGTCTGCCTCGTATTGGCCTTCCTTGTTCTTAAAAGGCCTGTTTACCGCTATTGTAAAGGTGGCTACAGGCTTACCAGTACCAGGTATATATCTGAGTTCTGGATCTTTTGTTAGTCTTCCTATCAAAACAACACAGTTCAACTACAACACCACCTTATCTATATTTCATTACTATTTTTCGTCTTGTCTTACCATCATGTGTCTTATTACAGCATCCATGATCTTAAGATTTCTGTCTATTTCGTTTACAACTTCTGATGTAGCTGTAAAGTAAACAAGATTGTAGAAACCTTCGTTAAGCTTCTTTATTGGATACGCAAGTCTTCTGTTACCCCAAGTATCAACTTTATCAACCTGACCGTCAGACTCTATTATACCCTTCACCTTGTTGAATACAGCCTCCCTAGCCTCATCTTCAAGATTTGGTCTTAGGATGTAAACTAGCTCATAATTTCTCTTTGTATTCATCAATTTCACCTCCCTTTGGACTTATGGCTCTATTTAAAGAGCAGAGATTAACATACCGTAGTATTTTAACATTTTTGAAACATAAAATCAATAATAAAATAAATTTCAAAAAAATTTTATTTTTTTTTGAATTTTATCTATAATCCTTTCATATTTTGGTAACTATAATAATAGGTATCCCACAAACTTATTTTTTTATCTCAATCTCCCCCTAATACTAGAGAATTGTTAAGGGAGTGGATAAATTCCACTCCCGATTTTTTTTGCCTATTTTTTTGTGTTGGTATTACATCATTGACTTTATAGCTTTTGCAAGTCTCTTCATGCCCTCTTCAAGCTTTTCTTCAGGTGCGTTAGAGTAGTTAAGTCTGAATGTGTTTTCATTTCCTCCGTTAGGGAAGAATGCTCCACCTGGAACGAAAGCAACTTTTTCCTCTAGGCACTTCTTAAGAAGGTCTCTTGCATTAATGTGCTCTGGAAGAACAACCCAAGTGAAAAGTCCGCCTTCTGGGTAAGTCCACTTAACGCCTTCTGGGAATTCTTCTTTCATTATCTTCATCATAAGGTCCCTACGAACCTTGTATACAGCTTTTATCTTCTCAACGTGCGCATCAAGGTCATACATCTCTCCGAATTTTGCAGCTTCCATTTGAGATATTGTAGAAGACTGAAGGTCAGCACTTTGCTTTACGAAATTGAACTTTTGAAGTATTTCAGGCGCCGCGCAAACCCAACCTATCCTTAGGCCCGGAGCGAATATTTTAGAATATGTTCCAAGGAAAACTACAAGATCCTTTGTGTCCATAGACTTAAGCGATGGAAGTATTTCTCCCTCGAATCTAAGCTCTCCGTATGGATTGTCTTCTATTACAGGTATTTCGTGCTTGTTTATAACTTCCATGAATCTTTCTCTTCTTTCCATTGTCCAAGTCTTTCCGCTTGGGTTTTGGAAGTCAGGTATTACATATACCATTTTTACATTTTCTGTAGAGTCAAGTATCTTCTCTAGCTCTTCTATAACCATTCCGTGGTCATCTGTTGGAACTTCTATGAATTTAGGGCCGTACGCCTTGAATGCGTTTATAGCTCCAAGGTATGATGGGCTCTCACAAAGAACAACATCGCCCTCGTTTATGAATATCTTACCTGCAAAGTCAAGTCCCTGCTGAGATCCGCTTGTTATAAGCACATCGTCAAGCGCAACTTTCGACTGATATTTTCTGTTCATTCTGTCAGCTATCTGCTCTCTAAGCTTTACATTTCCCTCAGTAGTAGCATATTGAAGAGCAGACTGTCCGCTTTCTTCAAGAACTGCAACTGCAACTTTCTTCATCTCTTCCACAGGAAAAAGCTCTGGAGCCGGCATTCCGCCGCCAAATGATATTATGCTTGGGTCTGCCGCAAACTTTAGAAGTTCACGTATTTCTGAAGCTTTAAGATTGTCCATACGATCTGCAAATTTAATAGCCATATTATAAAAGCACCTCCAAATTGTTTTGAGACTATAAAAACGTTCTAATAAAAACAAGTGAAAACATTTTCCTAAACTAGTATTTATTATATCACTTAAATTTTGTATTGCCTACAATACTTGGAATTTGCAGAATTTTCATACTTTTGTTTTTTTTTTGAACACCGAATACATATTCAGTCCTGTACTTTTTTTTCGAATTTTTATTCCTACTTTTTGTCTTCTGGCTGTATTATTTTTTTGATCCTTTTTTCGAGATTTACTCTCGATATCCAGACCTCTTTGCCGCACCCCAGACACTTGATTCTAAAATCCATTCCGGCTCTTGTTATCTCGAATTCATCGCCCCCGCAAGGATGGCTTTTCTTGAGAATGAGCTTGTCACCTACATTCAATTTTAAAGGCATACATATCCCTCCTACAATATTTTTTGAACCTGCTTCTCTTTTTCCCCCGCTAGCTTTGTAAGCTTGAATATTCCATATATGTCGACATTGCTTTCCTCTATCTTTTCCTTTACATTTTCAATGTCGGACTTGTCAAATTTAATAGAAAGCCCGCAGCTTGCCGTTATCTCCCTTGGAGAAGGTATCATCATCATTTTTATGTCTGCTTCTTTGAGTATTTTTTCAAATTTTATCGCATAGTGCGTAGAGTTAAAAGTTACAACATGCATCTCGTTCATAATTTCCTCCCTAAATCCTATCAATTGTCCGTGCATCTTATTTGCAGCACAGCCTACAGAATTGCCTTGCGGCTAGAGTACTGCAGCCCAGTAGTCTCTAGCCTGTTTTATAAAAAAATAGACTACAGTATGTAGTCTATCATATTAGAAGTTCATACTCCATATTCTTTTTGATTAGCCTATTACAAGCGTATTCGAAGCATCCTTTGCAGTTTCAAGTATGTCGTACATATTTCCCACTATGCCGACCTCGAGCTGGTCTTTTATTCCAAAGAAATCAAGGCATGTACCGCATGATATTATGCTTACACCATTTTGCTCAAGAATCTTGAGGTTTTCTATTGTGTGGCCGTTTTGAGTTGTAAGTCTTACCCCTGAGTTCACAAGAAGGACGGCCTTTGGATATGGCTCAGCCTCAGTAAGGGTGTACACAAAGCTGTTTATCAATATTGCTCCAAGCTCGTCAGAGCCGCTTCCCATCTTGTCAGACTGTATCATAACTACCTTGTCTGCAATGTTGGCTGAAACCTCGCACTCTGCGCATTCGCATTCCGTTAGAGATGCGTCCTTGCTCATTTCTCCCTTTGTTATTTCTATGTAGAAGGCCCCATCTTTTTCATAGCTGCTGTATTCACATTCCATTGATTTTGCAAGCTTTATCACATTTTCTTTTGCAGTTTCATTGTCGACTACCGTAATTACAGGCTCGCTTGCTCCTTCTACAGCCTTTTTTGTCTTTATTACAGGCTGCGGACATGCAAGGCCCCTAGCGTCTACTTGTATCATGACTTTTTCCTCCTTTAAGTTTGGCAGCAGTACCAATCAGTATATAAGTAAATTATATCACCACAAAATGGATTATCCTAACCTATTACTATTGAATATTTCTATGAGGCCATTGAAATATTTAAACATAAAATTGTACATGTAAAAATATTTTGCCAGCAGCGAATTGTTAAGGTTGTTTGCAATCTCACCGTCAGGATTCATCGCCACAAATGGATTTATTATTACAAATGCAAGCATTACAAGTATAGTGCCTTTTGCACTGCCAAATAAAAATCCCGCGGCCTTATTGACCATGCTCAGTGGTTGTATCTTTAAAAAACCGTTTATAATAACAACAGCAATGCCTATTGCAATATTGCATGCCATAAATATGAGTATTATAGCCCCTGCCTGTGCAAACAGGTAAGATGCCTTATACATAATTACTTCGTAGTTTTCAAGTCCTGAAAAAACACTTTGTGATATTGTCATGAAAAACGCCATTACTTTTTCATTCCCCATCAATGTCTGCGAAATAGGCTCGTAGTACATGGCTGTACATGCTATTGATATGCCATACTTGGCCAGGTTGAGCAGTGAAAATGCAAATCCCTTTATATATCCCATTGTACCCAGGAATAATATCACTGTAATTATTATTGCGTCTACATGGTTCATACTGTTTATATAATTCATCCGCACACCTCCTAATTTACAAGAAGTATTTTCGCTTCTCCTCTGCATATTGCCGCTACGGACTTTTCATCTATTCTTATTACTTCCAATATGTCGTTTTTAACATCAAATGTATCATCGCTGTCTAATACGTCAAGTCTCATTTGTGTATAGAGAATAATTTTGCTTCCAGCTGATACTGTCCCCTTGAGTTTTTCTCCATACCTGTGGATGCTTTGCTCTCTTCCGTCATATGAATAAACTCTTATGGTATTTGACTCATCAGCAACTACAAATGCATCTCCTATGTCCTCCACCCCTATTATGCCGCTGTCAGAATATATGGAATTGACATATTTTAGCTCCGAGTCCCTTATTTCTATATAGTTTTCCTCCCAAAGCACAAATTTTCCATTTGAATGCAAAGCCCCTGCAAAAACTTTGTTTTCCGTCTTTTCACCGCTCATAAGGTCTCCATCACGGCTGTAGTGCATTATATTGTTGTATAGCCTGTTGTCCTCTATGCTTATTCCGCTCATTATGAATCCATTTGAATCCTTGTCTGTATTTATAAAGAGTATAGTTATATTTGCAATTTGTATGTCTTTTATCTGTTTTCCCGAACTGCTAAATACCCTTATTCCTTCGGCCTTTTCATTGAGATCATATACATAGTGTACAATAAATCGTCCCTTTCCAAGAGCTTCAATTGAAAGTGGCTTTTCGCCGAAATTTATCTGCTTTAGTATATTTCCTTTTTTATCTATTAATATGAGAGTACGCTTTATTCTGTCCAAAAATAGAAGTTTGTCGCCAAATCCCTCTATGTCAAAGTCATTTGTCCTCCACTCTATGTCGAATGCGGTATTTCCCTTCCTGTCAACCCCACGGATATCTCTGCCGTTGTATATTGCAATGCCTTCGTCAAACCCCACAAAGCTCATATTTGGCCCGTATTCAAAAGAAAACTTTGCTATCTCGCTTATTTCAGGGTCACTCATATTAAGCCCCTTAATCATCTGCATTGCATTTGGGTTCAATACAAAAAGCACAGCTATTATAAATAGTCCTATTATAAAAGTCTTGAATATCTTCATTCCTTTTACTCTTCCTTTCGGGGTTTATAATATTAATCTTTAACTAAAGGCATGCGGATGGCATGAATAATATGTACATAGCTCCGAAGCGTAATATGTCTGTACGTTCATACCTCAAATGCCTATAAACAAAAGACCCTTATGTAAGGGTCTAATTGGCTATTATCTCCAGTTCCTTGTATATCTTTACTCCTCTAGAGTAGTATTCAAGCTCTTTTTCACTTGATATTTTAGAGTATATTTCAGCAAGTTCAAAATAGTTGTCCGCAAGCTCTTTCTTGTCTCCGTATTTTTCAAGAAGCTCTATGCATCTTTGCATGTTCTCAAGAGCTATGTCCATTTCACCTTGATTTAGGCTTACCTTTGCATAGTATTTTATGGATCTTGCCTCAAGCACCTTGTCTTTTATCTGTATCGATATGGACAGCGCTTCTTTGCTCAGCTGCTTGGCTTCATCAATTCCCCCGCTCGAAAGGAGAACATTTATGTAGTCAAATATTATATGTATAAGCTCCTTGTCCTGAGAATCCATTCTGAGCTCATATGCTTTTTTGATTTTTTCTATGGATTCAGGATACTGCTCAAGTTTTTTATATATGTAAGACATCACAGCATATGTCTTTGCCTGCTCACTAGTCTTCTCATGCTCCATAAAAACATCCAGAGCTTTTGCAAAATATTTTTTCGCCTTTATGTAATCTCCTTCATTCAAATACTTGTTTCCGAGAAGGAATAGGCTGTTGCCCTTGTGCCTGTAATCTTTCATCTTTTCTTCTATCTCGTCCGCTTTCTTTGAATAGTAAAGCGCCTCTTCATAGTCTCCCAGTTCCATGCTGCAGTATGATATGTTTATGTATAAAAGCCTTTCTATTTCATAATTAACTATATTGCTGTCAGAAAGGAAGTTTTTGCCCTGTATGAACTTGTCCATAGCAGGCTTATAGCATTTTTGAAGCATGTATATCTTGCCCAGCTCTATATAGCAGTTGAGAGAACCTTTAACATTTGATGTCTTTATATTAAGTATAAGGCTCTTTTCCAGCATGCTTGCAGCCATTGTATATTCTTTCTCGTCCTTGTATACGCTGGACATCAGGAATTTGGCCTTTGCACATATGGAATACACCCTATATTCCTTACACAGTTCTATAACCCTTGTCAGTTCATCCTTGGCACTTTTCAATTTGCTGTTTTTTATGTAGTATTCACCTTTTAATAGAAGTGCCTCACTTATTTTTTTCACTTGAGATTCCTTGCTCTCAACAAGGTAATCCACAGATACACCTAGTTTTTGAGAAAAATATTCAAGAAGGTCCTGACTCGGATAAGATTTATCTCTCTCTATGTGGCTTATTTGCGCAGCCGTAACTCTGCTTCCTGCAAGCTCTTTGAGAGTCATATTTTTTTCTTTTCTTAATTTCTTTATCTTTTGACCTAATGTAAGTATATCCATATCTTATCCTCCAAATTTAAATTTGCTACATTGATTATAACTTATCCATCATAAAAAAAACAACCTAAACATAGGTTTATTAACACATTGCCGCACCTATCCGCTCATTATTGTATTGACTATGTGTTCAAGCTCTTCTTCACTGTAGTATTCTATTTCAATTTTTCCCTTTTTGATTCCATTTTTTATGCTGACCTTTGTTCCAAGCATGTTTATAAGATTTTCCTGTATGTTTCTTATAAATGGATCTATGGCCTTGGCCTTGCCGCCATCCTTTTCTTTTTTCGACATATTGCCTTTTATAATCTCCTCTGTAACTCTTACTGAAAGCCCTTCTTCCGCTATCCTATTGGCTAGTTTTCTCTGCTCATTTGCGTTTTTAATCTTGAGCAGGGCTTTCCCATGTCCTGCTGATATCTTTCCTTCCCTTAAAAAAAGCACCACCTGATCTGAAAGGTTTAAAAGGCGTATCATATTTGCTATATAAGGCCTGCTTTTTCCAACTGAGGCAGCTATATTCTCCTGAGTAAGCCCGTATTTTTCACAAAGTTCTCTATAGGCAATGGCTTCTTCAATCGGATTTAAGTTTTCCCTTTGTATGTTTTCTATAAGGGCAACCTCCATTATACCTTTTGATGACTTTCCGTCCCATACAACGCAAGGTATATTTTCAAGCCCGGCTATCACTGAAGCCCTGTAGCGCCTTTCACCTGCAACTATCATGAATCTGTCCATTTTTTTTTGAACTACTATAGGCTGTATTATCCCGTGTATCCTTATTGAATTTGACAGGTCTTCAAGTTTTTTCTCGTCAAAAATCTTTCTGGGCTGAGAATTATTTGTACAAATATCTTTAACAGGAATCCATGTTATCTCCTTTTGTCCCAAGTTTTCACCTCCTTATTAAAACAGACAACCGTTTTAAATAATATTTAATTTTAACTTATAAGTTCATTATACATAAAATATACAAATAGTTTAATCCATTTTTCAATAAAAAACCTTAAAAATATTTTAAGCAAAATAAAAAATTACTGAAAACATCAGTAATTTTTTATATAAACTCTAAAGCTTTGGTATTCTTACAACTATTTCAACATGATCGCCCTTATCAACTTCATCATATTTTGCATCAATTCCCGTGTCAACTATTGCCTTGTATGCGTTTTTAAGTGTATTTGTATATATCTTAAAATTTATGAAGCCCTTTATGTTTCTTGTGCTCTTCTTTTTAGGGTCCTCTGTTTTTTCCTCTTGCGGTGGATTTGCAATATCACTGAGTATATCCGATATAAGCTGCTCAGCTTTTTTAACCGTCAGGTCATTTTTTATTATGGTTTCGAGCACACTGAGTCTAAGACCATCGTCTGGAAGCTTTAAAAGCGCCCTTGCATGCCTTTCCGTAAGTCCGCCATCGATTACCGTCTGTATTGTGTCTTTAGGAAGTCTCAGTATTCTTATCTTGTTTGCTATGGTGGACTGGCTCTTGCCTACCCTGCTTGAAAGCTCTTTTTGTGTGAGTTCGTATTCATTCATGAGATTTTGATATGCATATGCTTCCTCTATAAAATTCAGGTTTTCCCTTTGTATGTTTTCTATAAGGGCTGACACCGCAGATGATTCATCGCTGACTGAAGTGACAATAGAGGCTATGCTTGAAATTCCAGCCATCTTGCAAGCTCTAAGCCTTCTCTCACCTGCTATGAGCTCATACCTCGCATCCGAAATCCTTCTTACCGTTATTGGCTGAATCAGCCCGCATTCTTTTATAGAGTTTGAAAGCTCCTCTAAAGACGATTTGCTAAAGCTTTTTCTAGGCTGATTCGGATTTGGAAATATATTTTCTATGGGCAATTCAACAATCAATTTGTCCGTCATGAGATCCCTCTTTCACAAACTAAATTTTAAATTTCGCAATATACAATATATATATTATAAACCAACTGCTGTTGTTATTAAATATATTTGATATATTTAAGCTATAGGTTTTTTTGAAGGCATGCCCGCTTTTCTAGGATACTTTGATGGAGTCCCTGAAATTTTTTCAAATACAAGTACATAGTGGGTTATATCCATAAATGGAAGCTTGACTTCTACCTGATTTTTGAGTCTGAGGCCAAGCACTTCTATGGCCTTAGATGCCTCTTTCAGCTCATCGCCTGCCGCCGGACCCTTTTGACACACAAAAACTCCTCCGACCTTTAAAAATGGAGTGCAGTATTCCAAAAGCACATTAAGCGATGCCACAGCCCTTGAAACCGCAATATCATATTTTTCCCTATATTCAGGATTCTTTCCGAAATCCTCTGCTCTTCCATGCACGAATTCAACATCCTCAAGCTCCAGCTCACTGCATACAGTCTGCAAGAACCCTATTCTCTTTTTCAGCGAATCAAGAAGAGTAAGTTTTATTCCCTCTTCATATATCTTTAGTGGAAGTCCAGGAAATCCTGCTCCAGTTCCAACATCTATAACAGTTTTGCCTTCTGTGAATTCCTCTGTAAGCATGCATGCAATCGAGTCCACAAAATGCTTTATATAAACTTCCTTATCCGCTGTTATTGCCGTCAGATTCATCTTTTCATTCCACTCCACAAGAAGCTCCTTGTATCGTTCAAACTTCGCCAAAGAGATTTCATCTGAGTCAAGCCCAATCTCTTCAATGCCTTTTTCCAAGTATTCTATATTTTCCAAAGGAATTCTCCTTTCAACACGCCGTACAAGTCGTGACAATTATATTTTTATACCTTAAAACCAGTGCTTGCCATATGTCCAAATGATTACTGCGCGCTTCTCTTCATGCTCTCCATATATATCAAAAGTACAGATATGTCGGCAGGAGAAACTCCCGATATCCTCGACGCCTGTCCTATTGAAACAGGCTTTATCTGCGTCAGCTTTTGCCTCGCCTCAAGTCTTAATCCCTCTATGTTTGAATAGTCCATATCCTGTGAAAGCTTCTTTTTCTCAAGCTTTTTAAACTGCTCTACCTGCTTTAGCTGCTTTTGTATATATCCGTCATATTTTATTGTGATCTTGCACTGATTCTTAACCCTGTCTGAAACATCGGACGACTTTCCGATTTTTTGGAGCATGTCATAGTCAGCCTCTGTCCTTTTCAGGAAATCATAAAGGCTTACGGTGGCCTTCAAAAGAGAGTGTCCCTCTTTTTCAAGCAGCCAATTGACTTCCTTTGGAGATATTTTCTCAGACTTTAGCCTGTCCATTTCTATCTGGATATCAAGCTTTTTCTTAAGGAATTTCTCATATCTTTCACTGCTTACAAGTCCTGCCTCACGCCCTTTTTCAGTAAGCCTAAGGTCTGCATTGTCCTGCCTTAAAAGAAGTCTGTATTCAGCCCTCGAAGTCATTATCCTGTACGGCTCATTAGTTCCCTTAGTTACAAGATCGTCTATCAAAACGCCTATATAGGCTTCCGATCTGTCAATCACAAAAGGCTCTTTTCCCTTTACCTTAAGCACTGCGTTTATTCCGGCTATAAGCCCCTGAGCTGCCGCTTCCTCGTATCCTGAAGTGCCGTTGAACTGGCCCGCCGAAAACATGCCTTCTATCTCTTTCATCTCAAGAGTTGGCTTTAGCTGCATAGGGTCTATGCAGTCGTATTCTATGGCATACGCCGGCCTCATCATCTTACAGTTTTCAAGCCCCTTTACACTCTTGTACATGTCCAGCTGGACTTCGTAGGGAAGGCTTGTTGAAAAACCAGATATATACATCTCCTTACTCATTTCCCCCTCGGGCTCCACAAAAAACTGGTGTGAAGGCTTTTCGCTAAACCTCACGACCTTGTCTTCTATCGATGGACAATATCTAGGGCCAACTCCCTCTACATGCCCACCGTACATTGCAGATCTTTTGATGTTTTCATTTATTATATCGTGAGTCTTCTGATTTGTCCTCACAAGATAGCAAGGATGGTCTTCAAAATCCAGGGTTTCATTCATGAGTGAAAACGGTTCAGGCCTTTGCTCCCCATGTACTATCTCCATCTTTGAAAAGTCAAGGCTGTCCATATGGACTCTTGCCGGTGTTCCCGTCTTGAACCTGCTAAGCTTCACACCAAGGTTCATAAGGCTGTTTGTAAGCTCGCTTGCGGCCATGAGTCCAAGAGGTCCCGATTCAAAATTGACTTCTCCTATGAATATCTTGGACCTCAAATATACTCCCGTACACAGTATTACGGCTTTTGAGCTGTAAAGCGCCCCAAGCTTTGTAAGCACTCCCTTTACTTTTGAGCATTCACAAACCAGTTCCACCGCCTCGTCCATTACTATGTCCAGATTTTTCTGGTTTTCAAGCGTTTTTTTCATCTCCTGATGATACTTATATTTGTCCGACTGGGCTCTAAGCGAATGTACTGCAGGTCCCTTTGCAGTATTAAGCATTCTCATCTGTATAAGTGTCTTATCCGTATTTATTGCCATCTCTCCGCCAAGGGCGTCTATCTCCCTTACAAGATGGCCTTTGCCTGTTCCTCCTATTGAAGGGTTACACGGCATTAGGGCTATCGCCTCCAGCGACATTGTAAGCAGCAGTGTAGAGCATCCCATCCTCGCACATGCAAGCGCAGCCTCGCACCCAGCATGTCCTGCTCCTACAACCACCACGTCATAACTTCCTGCGTCAAATCTCATACTTTGTATGCCTCCTTTGTTCCTTGTGAAACTATAATCTACTTCCCTATGCAAAACTGGCTGAATATGACGTCTAATAGGTCTTCGCTCACTGTCTCTCCTGTTATCTCGCCAAGGTAGTCCCATACATTTTTAAGGTCTATTTCCACAAAATCCATAGGCACCTCAGAATCTATGCCGTTTAAACATTCTTTTGCAGAATCTATGGCCTTTTGAAGCGCATCTATGTGTCTGACATTCGTCAGCATTACATTTGAGTTTTGAGTCACCTCTCCTGAATACACCATGTTTTCTATTTCATCTTCTATATCTTCAGTTCCCCTGCTTTCAAGAGCCGATACCCTTATTATCTTCTTGTCTGACATGTGCTGCCTTATTTCTTCTTCGCTTACAGCAGGCTCAAGGTCTATCTTGTTTATGAGGACTATGCAATTTCTGCCCTTTGCCATATCCATTATCTCTATGTCCTCCTTGGAAAGAGGAACTGACGAGTCTATTACAAGTATTATAAGGTCCGCCTGCTCGAATATGCCCTTCGTCCTTTCAACACCCATTCTCTCTACTATGTCTTGGGTGTCCCTTATTCCTGCAGTATCTATGAGCTTTAGAGGTATCCCCCTTATGCTTATGAACTCTTCTATTATATCCCTTGTAGTTCCGGCAATGTCAGTTACTATGGCCCTTGCCTCTTTGAGCATCGCATTTAGAAGTGATGATTTCCCCACATTTGGTTTTCCCACTATCACCGTCTTAAGGCCGTCCCGTAATATCTTTCCAGTTTGAGAGGTCCTTTGAAGCTCCTCCATATCACCAATGAGCCCCTGTGTCTTTTCACGTAAAACTCCCATTGTGATTTCTTCAATGTCCTCTTCCGGAAAGTCCAGTGAAACAGTTACATGCGCAAGTATCTCAGAAACCTTCATCCTCAGGTCTTTTATACTTTCCGAAAGGCTTCCCTCAAGCTGTTTTTGGGCTTCTTTGTGGCTCGATTCAGTTCTCGCCCTTATAACGTCCATTACGGCTTCTGCCTGTGAAAGGTCCAATCTTCCATTTAAAAAAGCCCTCTTTGTAAACTCTCCCGGTTCGGAGATTCTAGCTCCGCCCTTTAGCACAAGCTGTAGTATCCTCTTCAGGGATACATATCCACCATGGCAGTTTATCTCCACTACGTCTTCCTTTGTATAGCTGTTTGGCCCCTTCATGTAAACTACAAGTGCTTCGTCTACAACATCATCGCCACTGAATATATTTCCATATACCATTGTCCTTGGACTGTACTGGTCTATGTTTTTGCCGCTTTTTGATCTGAATATGCCCTGGCTTATAGAAATAGCCTCCTCGCCGCTTATCCTTATTATTCCTATGCCACCCTCTCCCGGAGCAGAGGATATGGCTGCAATTGTATCGTACATATACATAATATCACCTTCTTTTTCAACAAAAATAAAGCCACTACAAAATGTAGGGGCTATTTCTTGATTGCTATTACAACTCTCCTGTTAGGCTCGTCACCTTCGCTATAAGTCCTAACATATGGATCGCTCTGAAGAGCTGCATGTATTATTCTTCTCTCATAAGGATTCATAGGCTCAAGTTTTATAGGCCTTTTACGCTTGACTGCAGCCCTTGCCATCTTTTTACTGAACCTTATAAGCGATTCTTCTCTTTTTTCTCTGTAGTCTCCAACATCCATAAGCACCTTGACGTGTTCTTTGCTGTTTTTATTTACTACAAGGTTTGTAAGAAACTGAAGAGCATCAAGTGTTTCTCCCCTTCTTCCTATCATATGGCCCATTTGATTTCCATCTCCATCAAGCCTTATGTTCAAAACCGAGCCGTCCTTTTCGATATTCGGTGTAAGATCTACATCCATGCAATTAAGTATTTCATTTATGAAACCCCTTGCAATGTCGCCACTTCTGTCTTTCAAAGTGACCTTTATCCTGCCGGCCTTTCCGCCTATCAGTCCAAGAAATCCCTTTGTCGGTTCCTCTAAAACCTCATATTCAACTTCTTCCAAGGTGGCCTTTAGCTCTTCTAACGCTTTGCCCAGAGCTTCTTCAATGGTTTTCCCCGTAGACTCTACAAATCTCATATAACCGCCTCCTTAATTCTTATCCGGCTTCATTATAAAGTACTGCTGTGCTATCTGGAATACATTGCTGACAACCCAGTATAGAGTAAGTCCTGCTGGAAAACTTCTTCCCCACCAAAGTATCATTAACGGGAAAAAGTATAGCATCATAAGTTGTGTAGTGTCTTTCTTGCCAGCCGACTGCTTAGCATTCATCATTGCAGAAGCCAAATATGTTGTAATTGCCGCGAGTATTGGTAATATCCATGGCAGATCTAGTCCTCCAACCATTATTACATCTGGATCAGATAGATTTGACAGCCATGCAAAACTTGTATTTATAGCATTATATGCTTCTTCTGACTTGAATACGTATTTCGCTGGATCTTTAAGCGCATTGAAAAGACCTATTAGTATAGGAAACTGTATGACTAGTGGCAGGCATCCCGCTGCCGGATTTATCTTGTGTTCTTTGTATATTTCCATGACTTTTTGCTGTGCTACCTGTTGGTTGTCTTTATACTTTTCTTGTATCTGCTTTATCTTAGGTTGAACCTGCTGCATTTCCTTCATTGACTTGGTCTGAGCCCTTGTGAGCGGATAAAGCGCCAATTTTACAAGAACCGTGAAAATTATAATAGCAAGCCCATAGCTATTGACCGTGTCAAATACAAGCTTTAATAGGGAACCCAGTGCTCCTGATATTGCTGCCAAAATAATACCTCCTAATAATGTTTAAGTATTTTTTACGACAGAGGATCGTATCCACCCTCATTAAACGGATTACATCGCAGTATTCTCTTAACTGCAATATATGACCCCTTAAAAGGACCATATTTTTTAATGGCCAGTACTGAATATTCAGAACAGGTAGGATAAAATCTGCAATTTTTTCCCAAAAGCGGAGATATCAATTTTTGATAAATTCGTATTACGAAAATAATTATAACCGCCGCCAATCTTTTTATGCCATTCACATAAATCATCCCTTTAGTATTGAAGCCCTTTTAAAAAGATTTTTCATGGATTTTTCTACCGCCTTGTAATCTGCATCTTTAGCTGCAACTCTGGATATGAAAATTATATCATAGCCGGACTTAATGGTGCAGCAATTAAGCCTGTAGCTCTCCTTCATCAATCTTCTTACCCTATTTCGCACAACACTATTGCCTACTTTTTTAGAAACAGAAAAACCTATCCTGTTTTGGCCGATATTATTTTTTCTTACATATATGACGAGATCTCTATTTGCACAAGATTTTCCCTTCCTATATATATCTCTAAAATCCATATTTTTTTTTAAAGTAACTCCATTTTCAAACTGCATACTCCCATTTCCTCCGATTATGCAACTACAAAAAATTATACAAAAAGGCCACATTACGCGGCCTTTTGATTTGCATATAAGTAGTATGACTATTATGCTGTAAGTCTTTTTCTTCCTCTAGATCTTCTCTTCTTTAGGATTCTTTTTCCATTTGAAGACTTCATTCTCTTTCTGAATCCATGCTCTTTCTTTCTTTGTCTCTTTTTAGGTTGGTAAGTTCTTTTCATCTAAAACACCGCCTTTCATTAATTTTAAATTCTTCTATTTTAAAAAAACACACATATTCATATAGTGCATACATATAGATTATAAAGGGATGAAATAGCGTTGTCAACTTAAAATTTCAATGTGGATTTTATTTTTGTTTATCCACAAAAACATACAATTTGCACATGCATTTTACACCGGCATAAGACTTATTCATTCAAATTTCATATTCTGCAGGTTTTGTGGATATATTTCTTGATTATTATGGCGCTATTATCAACAAACTGTTACATCTGTGGATAAATTCCCTTTTATCTATTGATGTTTTTATCTATATTTGATATTATATTTTTGCCTGTTGATAAGTATCCGTGCCGGGAATATTTTTTTCAACTTATTCACAATCTGTGGATAATACTGTGTATAAGTTATTCTAATCGTCTTTTATCGCCTATTTTATTGTCTTTTAGGTATTGATAAATTTATCCACACTCTGTTTATTTATTTTTTTATTCTAGATACCATCTAAGTTTTTCACATTTTATTATACCATTTACCCACACTCTGTGTTAATGAATTCAACATTTTTACAAATATATTGTTTGTGTTGATATCTTTGTTGATTAAAATTTTTATGAATTGGGAGGACTTTTTACAATGAATTTAGATACAATATGGCAAAATGCTCTGAAAATAATAAAGACAGAGCTCACTCCCGCAAGCTACAATGCATTCTTTTCCCCTATTGAACCCCTGCAAATCAGTGATTCTACAATATTTTTATATGTTCCGAATGATTTTATGAAGGGTATATTGGAAGCAAGGTATATGAATCTTGTAGAAAAATCCATAAACCAGCTTTCTACAGTAAAATACAATGTCAAGTTCACTATTGAAAAAAATGAAGTTTTAGCCAAGGAAAAAAAGAGAAACACTTCAAAAATTGAAGTTCCAGTGTATTCAAATCTAAATCCAAAATACACTTTCGACACCTTTGTTATAGGAAACAATAACCGATTCGCACATGCAGCATGCGTTGCGGTAGCAGAAGCTCCGTCCAAAGCATACAATCCGCTTTTCATATATGGGGGAGTTGGACTTGGAAAGACACACCTTATGCATGCTATAGGACATCATGTGCTGTCTCAAAATAACAATGCCAAAGTCGTATATGTTTCATCTGAAAAATTTACCAACGAACTTATAAACTCAATAAAAGACGATAAAAACGAACAGTTTAGAAACAAGTATAGAAATGTAGATGTATTGCTTGTAGATGACATCCAGTTTATTGCAGGTAAGGAAAGAACTCAGGAGGAATTCTTCCATACTTTCAATGCGCTGCATGAGGCCAATAAACAGATAATCATTTCCAGCGACAGAACCCCAAAGGAAATACCTACTCTTGAAGACCGTTTAAGGTCAAGGTTTGAAATGGGCCTTATAGCTGATATCCAGCCTCCTGACTTTGAAACACGAATAGCAATACTCTACAAAAAAGCTCAAAATGAAAACATAGAAATTGAAAATGAGGTAATGGCTTATATTGCAAAGAATATAAAATCCAATATAAGAGAGCTTGAGGGAGCCCTCATAAGAGTTGTTGCCTACTCATCACTCACAAATAACGATATCTCTTTAGAGCTTGCAGTTGAAGCCTTAAAGGACATAATCACACCATCGAAGCCTCAGGAAATAAACGTGGAAATTATAAAAGAAAAGGTGGCTGAGCACTTTAATATAAAGATGGAGGACTTCAGCTCTAAAAAGAGGACAAGGGCAATAGCATACCCAAGACAAATTGCAATGTACCTTTGCCGAGAGCTTACAGATCTTTCGCTTCCTCGTATAGGAGAAGAGTTCGGGGGGAGAGATCACACCACGGTAATCCATGCGTATGAGAAAATATCCCAATTATTGACAAGCAATCAGGATTTAATCAAAAAAATGAACACCATAATCAGCGAACTCAAAGAATAACAGGGCTTGTTTCAAAACAAGCCTTTAATTAATTTTAAAATATAACCCATATGATTTTTATCCATAAGCCATGTTGATAATCACATGCAGCTGTTGATAATATTTCAAAGCTGATTTTTTGCTGGAAAATATGCATTTGCAAATCTACAGCCTTATCAACATGTTTTTCACTGTGGAAAACCCCATTTTTCAACCAGTCTACATAGTTTTCCACATATCCACGGCCCCTACTACTATTACTAACAGTTTTTGTTCTTTTTATTAATCAGATTTTCAAACTTTTCAAAAGGAGGCATCCACATGAACATAATATGTCATCAAAAGGAGTTATCTCAAGCTATAGGAGTGGTTCAAAAAGCAGTGTCCTCAAAAACTACAATGCCCATACTCAAAGGAATACTGGTAGAGACTGCCCATAACCGATTAAAGCTCACCGGCAATGATCTTGAACTTGGAATAGAAACCATAATAGATTCTCAAGTCATAAGGGATGGTTCTGTTGTAATAGATTCGCGTTTATTTGGAGAAATAGTAAGAAAACTGCCAGATTCTTATATAGAAATAGATTGTGATGAAAAAAACAATGTGGTCATAAAATGCGAACATTCAGAATTTAAAATAATGGGCTATTCACAAACCGAATACCCTCAACTACCTGATGTCGATGACAATTTCAACTATGAAATAAATGCACACTGCCTGAAAAACATGATAAGACAGACTGTATTTGCAATATCTCAAGACGAGACTAAACCTCTTTTAATGGGAGAGCTTATAGAGATAGACGGTGCGGATATAAGTATAGTGGCTCTTGATGGATACAGGCTGGCCATAAAAAAGGCCGGTATTGAAAATAATATAGGCAATATAAACGTAATAGTGCCTGGCAAAACACTGTCTGAAATAAACAGGATAGTTTCTGGCGAGGAGAAAAATATAAAAATGGCATTCACTCAAAAGCATGCCCTGTTTTCAATTGAGAATACAAGGATTATAACAAGGCTTTTGGAAGGTGAATTTATAAATTACAAGCAGATAATTCCGAAAGAAAGCAGAATAAAAGTGACTGTAAATACTAAAAATCTTCAAAACAGCATTGAAAGAGCATCTCTTTTGGCAAGAGAAGGCAAAAACAACCTGATAAAATTCTCAATAACAGACGGGCTTATGATAATAACCTCCAATTCTGAAGTCGGCAATGTATACGAGGAGCTTCCCATAAATCTTGAAGGAGGAAATATCGAAATAGCATTTAATTCAAGATATATGCTTGAGGCCCTTAAAGTCATGGAATGTGATAGCATAGTCATGAATTTCGATACAAACCTTAGTCCATGCACAATAAATCCGCAAGAAGATACGGGATATACGTACATGATACTTCCCGTTAGGATTTCTGCCGGCAATTAAAAAACTGAAATATTTATTACAATACAGCCTGGCTGCCAGGCGACATAAATACAATTGCCAAAAACCCAGCCTGTCATTAAGTCTGGGTTTTTGGCAATTGGAACAAAAATAGGCTCATGCAGGCATTTATTTTATTGAAAATCAAAAGATATTACTTAATTTTGTTATTTCAATAAGTGAGTTTTTTTGTGCTATAATATATTGATTGGCTATACTTTTTAAGCTTAATAAGCATACATAGGCAGCCGAAATGAAATTTGTGTTTCATGCATTATGAATGCATCTGATACGGGAGGATGAATTTGTGAAGATTAAAATAAATTCTGAATATATAAAATTGGACCAGCTTCTTAAATTTGCAGACATTACGTCTTCTGGAGGAGAGTCAAAAATTTTAATTAAAGAAGGACATGTAAAGGTTAATGGCGAGGTTGAAACAAGAAGAGGAAGAAAGTTGCATCCTGGAGATATTGTTGAGATGGATGGTGAAAGTGTAGAAATAGAGTAAAGAGGGGCTTTTATTATGAAGCTGGAGAGTTTAAAACTCTTGAATTTTAGAAATTACAGTGAAATGCAGGTGGATTTCAACCCGGAACTGAACATAATAATTGGAAGTAATGGACATGGAAAAACAAATATACTCGAGGCGATATACTTTATGTCCATAGGCAAGTCATTTCGTACCAGTAAGGACAAAGAAGTCATAAACTTTAAAAGTGACAGGGGCTATATTTCGATTGCCTTTGGCAGGGGAGCCCAAAAGGGCGGCATAGAAATGCTCATAGGGAAAAAAGGTAAGGCTATAAAAATGAACGGCATTTCAATTCAAAAGATATCGGAGCTGTTTGGAGCATTTAACTCTGTAATATTTTCACCTGAAGACATAAGAATGCTCAAGGATGGCCCGGCTGAAAGGCGAAAGTTTATGGATAGGGAAATTTCCCAGATATCTCCGCGGTATTATCATGATCTTTCTGCATACAATAAACTTCTCTCACAAAGGAACAGCTGCCTTAAAAATAAAAATGTGGATGAAAACCTCATTGACATATATGACATTCAAATATGTCAGTACGCATCACGTATTTACATGGCGCGGAAAAGATTTGTTGAAAGTCTTTCTGAAATAGCAAAGGGCATCCATTCCAAAATAGTTGGAAAGCCAGAAAGCTTTGAAGTTGAATATTTGAGTCAGCTCAAAATGGGGGATGGGGAGCCTGGCGAAGATGAAATTGCAAGCGGTCTAACAATTTTGCTTAAAAAAAGCAGAAGGGACGATATACAAAGAGGCAATACGCGATATGGGCCTCATAAGGATGACATAAAAATAGTCGTAAACTCAATAGATGTCAGGACATACGGTTCGCAGGGACAGCAAAGGACTGCGTCGATATCTCTCAAGCTGTCTGAACTTGAGCTTATAAAAAAAGAGACAGGGGAGTATCCCGTGCTCCTTTTGGACGATGTGCTCAGCGAGCTTGATGAGAAAAGGCAAAAAAGTCTTATAGACAGCCTCGGGGGAATACAGACATTTGTGACTACGGCCGAAGAATCGCACATTAAAATATTTGAAGGTTATGACATGTCTGTCTATAGAGTTAAAGAGGGAAGAATAACATAAAAACGGAGGTAAATAATGTTTTTTCACCTGGGAGAAAACTATTATATAGACGCAAATGAAATACTGATGATAATGGACATGAAGTCAGCGCTTACGTCCAAAATATCAAGGGATTTCATAGAAAAAATAAAAAAGGAAAAAGGCATAAAAAGCATATGCGGCGAAAAGCCTAAATCTATAATAATAACAAGGGAAAAAAGCCCTGATGGATATGATATAAAGGCGTACTATTCTTCGATATCATCGAATACCCTTTTGAAAAGGTCGTATCAATATGATTTTTCTTCTTTTGAAATGGAGGTAATGTAATGCAAGAATACGGAGCAAGTCAAATACAGGTTCTTGAAGGTCTTGAACCTGTAAGAAAAAGACCGGGCATGTATATAGGATCTACAGGGCCAAGAGGGCTTCACCATCTTGTATATGAGGTGGTAGACAACAGTATAGATGAGGCGCTTGCAGGATACTGCACCGATATAATGGTATCAATAGAAAAGGATAACTCGATAGTTGTCACTGACAATGGAAGGGGTATCCCTGTCGAGACACACCCCAAAACAGGCAAGTCGACTGTAGAGACAGTTCTAACAGTGCTTCATGCGGGAGGTAAATTCGGGGCCGGAGGATACAAGGTATCAGGAGGTCTTCACGGGGTTGGTGTATCGGTAGTTAACGCCCTTTCTGAAAAGCTTGAGGTTATAGTAAAAAGAAACGGCAAGATTCACAGGCAGAAATATGAAAGAGGAAATCCTATGACGCAGCTTGAAGTCGTAGGGGAGACTACTGAAACTGGAACCACCACAATTTTCAAGCCTGACGGCACGATTTTTGAAGAGACTGTATACAAGTACGAAACGCTTGAGCACAGACTGAGGGAGCTTGCATTCCTAAACAAGGGAATAAAAATAGTGCTTGAGGACAAAAGGTATGAAAGAGAGCAGAAAAAAGAGTTTTCTTATGAAGGTGGTCTTATTGAATTTGTAAAGCACCTGAACAAAAACAGAAATTCAATACATGACCAAATCATTTACTTTGAAAAGCAGCAGGATGATTACAGCGTTGAGATATCAATGCAGTATACAGACGGCTTTACTGAAAACATATATTCATTTGCAAACAATATAAACACACATGAGGGAGGAAGCCACCTTACAGGCTTTAAGGCATCTCTTACAAAAGTTGTAAATGACTATGCAAGAAAGTACAATATTCTAAAGGAAAAGGAAGACAATTTCACAGGTGAGGACATAAGGGAAGGTCTTACTGCCATACTTTCTATAAAACTGCCGGACCCACAGTACGAGGGACAGACAAAGACAAAGCTTGGAAATACTGAAGCAAGAGGAATAGTGGACACTATAACTACTGAGAATTTGGCGGCGTTTTTAGAGGAAAATCCTGAAGTTGGAAAGATAGTGGTGGAAAAATGCATGAGGGCGCAAAGGGCCAGAAATGCAGCTAAAAAGGCAAGGGAGCTGGCAAGGAGAAAAAGTGCGCTTGAGAGTACTTCACTTCCAGGAAAACTCGCGGACTGTGCCGAAAAGGACCCTTCAAAATCCGAAGTATATCTTGTCGAGGGAGACTCGGCGGGAGGATCTGCAAAACAGGGCAGAGACAGGAACACCCAGGCAATACTGCCTCTCAGGGGAAAAATATTAAATGTTGAAAAATCAAGGCTTGACAAAATACTCAGTTCAGAAGAGATAAAGAACATGATAACTGCATTTGGATGCGGAATAGGCAATGAGCTGGATATTGAAAAGCTTAGATATCACAAGATAATAATAATGACGGACGCCGATGTCGACGGAGCGCATATAAGAACGCTTATACTAACATTCTTCTTTAGATACATGAGGGATCTTGTTGAAGGCGGATATATATATATAGCACAGCCACCTCTTTACAAGATAAAAAAGGGAAAGTCTGAAAGATATGCATACAGCGACAGGGAAATGGATGCAATATTAAGTGAAATAGGAAGAAAAGGCGTAGGGCTTCAAAGATACAAGGGTCTTGGAGAGATGAATCCAGAACAGCTTTGGGAAACCACAATGAATCCGGAAAACAGGACACTACTGCAAGTTTCAATAGATGACGCTGCACATGCAGACGAGGTATTTTCAATGCTAATGGGAGACAAGGTTGGGCCTAGAAGAGAGTTCATAGAGCAGAATGCAAAATATGTAAGCAACCTGGATTTCTAGTTTGGAAATAAAGTACATTCTATAGGAAATATGTCCGGGAAGGAGAAATGATTTATATGATAGAAGAGGGAAAAGATAATATAGTTGAAATACAAATAGAAGACGAGATGAGAAAATCGTATATAGACTATGCGATGTCAGTTATAGTTGGCCGTGCACTTCCAGATGTCAGGGACGGGCTTAAGCCGGTTCACAGAAGGATACTATATGCCATGAATGACCTTGGGCTGTATCCTGAAAAGGCATATAGAAAATCAGCTACGGTTGTCGGGGAAGTTTTGGGTAAGTACCATCCTCATGGAGATGCATCCGTATACGATGCAATGGTAAAAATGGCACAGGACTTTTCAATGAGAAATCCCCTTGTAAACGGACATGGAAACTTCGGTTCCGTAGACGGAGACAGCGCTGCGGCAATGCGTTACACAGAGGCCAAAATGGAAAAGCTTGCAACGGAGCTTTTGAGGGATATAGACAAAGAGACTGTAGATTTTGTTCCAAACTATGACGAGAGCAGAAAAGAGCCTTCTGTTCTTCCTTCAAAATACCCGAATCTGCTAGTAAACGGTTCTAACGGAATCGCCGTAGGTATGGCAACATCAATACCTCCTCACAACCTGGGGGAGGTAATAGACGGGACAATATCGCTTATAGACAATCCAGACATATCTATTGACGAAATGATAGAGCAGATAAAGGGACCTGATTTTCCTACAGGCGGAATCATAATGGGCAAAAATGATATGGTAAGGGCATATCAGACCGGAAGAGGAAAAGTCAAAGTAAGGGCAAAAGCAGAGATAGAGGAAGGTAATAAGGGAAGAGACAGGATAATAATAACCGAAATACCATATCAGGTTAACAAGGCAAGGCTTATAGAAAAAATAGCAGATCTTGTAAAGGACAAGAGGGTTGAGGGAATATCAGACCTTAGAGACGAGAGTAACAGGCATGGTATGAGAATAGTCATAGAGCTTAAGAGGGATGCCAATCCAAACATAGTGCTCAACCAGCTATACAAGCATTCTCAGCTTGAGGATACCTATAGCATAATAATGCTTGCTCTTGTAAATGGAGAGCCTAAGGTTCTAAATCTAAAGCAGATGCTGTATCACTATGTAGAGCATCAAAAACAAGTCATAACTAGAAGAACCAGGTTTGAACTTAAAAAAGCTCAAGACAGGGCACACATACTTGAAGGTCTTAAAATAGCTCTGGACAACCTGGACGAAGTGATAAAGCGGATAAGGGCAAGTAGTGATGGCTCGATAGCAAAAGAAGAGCTTATAAACAAGTTTACCCTTACAGAGCCTCAAGCCCAGGCGATACTTGATATGAGACTGCAAAGGCTTACGGGACTTGAAAGAGGGAAGATAGACTTTGAATACAAAGAGCTTATGGAGCAAATAAACTCACTGAGGGAAATACTTTCTAACGAGCCTATACTTATGAACATAATCAAGAGAGAAATGCTCGAAATAAAAGAAAAATTTGCAGATAAGAGAAGAACTCAGCTAAAACCTTCAGAAGCAGAAATAAACATAGAAGACCTTATAGAAGATGATGAGATAACCATAACGCTTACCCATCTTGGATATATAAAGCGTGTAACTTCTGACACTTACAAAATTCAAAAGAGGGGCGGCAAAGGAATAAGCGCACTCAGCACCAGGGAGGAAGATTTTGTAGAACATCTTGTAACTACTACGGCACACAGCAAGGTGCTTTTCTTTACGAACAAGGGAAGGGTATACAGGCTTAAGGCTTATGAGATACCGGAAGGCAAGAGGCAGGCCAAAGGCACTGCTCTCATAAACATACTTCCGCTTGAAAAAGATGAAAAAGTTACAGCTCTTATACCATTTAAAGACTTCGATGATGAAAATTATCTTTTATTATGTACTAAAATGGGTATAATAAAAAAGACTGTGCTTAAAGAGTTTAGAAAAAGCAAGAGAAATGGCCTTATTGCAATCAATTTGAGAGATGAAGACGAGCTTATAGGTGTAAGGGTTACTGATGGAGACCAGGAGATTATAATGGTCACCAGAAAAGGAATGTCTATAAGATTCGATGAAAATGACATCAGGCCTATGGGAAGAAGTGCCATGGGAGTCAAGGGAATAACGCTTTCGGAAGATGATGTTATAGTATCGGTCAACCTTGTAGGCGAGGGTGAAGATCTTCTGATTGTAAGTGAAAATGGATATGGAAAGAGGACTCTTCTTACTGAGTATAGAATGCAATCAAGGGGCGGCAAAGGGATAAAAACATACAATATAAATCCAAAGACCGGCTCAATATCTGGAGCACGAGTTGTAAATCCAGAGGACGACCTTATGATAATAAATTCAGATGGTGTTCTCATAAGACTTGGAGTAGAAAATATATCTAGGCTTGGAAGGGCTACAAGCGGAGTCAAGCTGATGAAAACTGAAGAAGAGACGAATGTTGTATCAATAGCCAAGATAATGGCTGAAGAAGAATAGATGCGTGCCGGCTTTGCCGGCCGCATACATTATTTATTGAACAGTTGGAAGGGGTGTAGACTTGAGAGGCAGATCAAGATATTTTATACTTGGTGCAGCTGTGGGTGCTGCCGCCGCCTTGGCATTTGCTCCAAAAAAAGGTTCTGAATTTAGAAAAATAGCAGTTGAAGGTGCAAAAAAGCTGATAGAAAGCTCGGATGAAATATTAAGAGATATAAAAGAAAGGCTTGAAGATATTGCCGAAGAGGTAGAGATAGTGCCTCCAGATGAGGAAATAGTAATAAGTGTAGACTATGAATCAGAGGATGATGAGTATGAACGTTAGTCTTTGGGAAATAGGCGTATTTATTATGGCTATGGGATTTTTTGTACTGTGCATAAACCTTTCATATGCAGTGAAGAGCGTCGATAGGACTATAAAATCGGCTATGGACATAATTGAAAAAAATGAGCCAGACATAAAAAAAATTGTGGCTGACATAAGTGGTATTACCGACAATGTTGAAAAATTGACCAATATAACAGCTGTATTGGCTGGAGTATTGTCAAAGATAAAAAAATAATAGATAAGTTTGGGGAGGGATATTGATGTCACTTACAATAAACAAGAGTTTCAATGAAGATAAGAACATATGGGACGTCTCGTTAAAGGGAGAAGTAGACATATATACAGCAAATAAACTCAAAGAGACTCTCATAGACATGGTTGCAGAAAGGCCTCAGGATATATTAATAGATGCTTCAAGACTCGAATATATAGATTCTACAGGACTCGGAGTGCTTATAGGAGCGCTTAAGAGATTAAAGCAACATGAAAAGGATATATATATAAAGGATGTAAAGCTCAATGTAAAAAAGATATTCAAGATAACAGGCCTTGACAAAATATTTAAGGTGGAGGGATAAATTTGGATGCTATAAATAGTCAACTAACATACAAAGAAGATGTTTCTGAATTTGATTTTATATCGATGAAGATTCCAAGCAAGCCGGAGTATGTGGGTGTTATAAGACTTACGGTTTCTGCGATTGCAAATAGAATAGGATTCAATATAGAAGAAATTGAGGATATAAAAGTTGCTGTGGCAGAAGCATGTACAAATGCCATACAGCACAGCTGCAATGGAATAAATGAATTTTATGTAGAGTTTGAAGTTGCAATCGACAGACTGGCAATAACAGTAAAAGACAATGGAAAAGGAATAAATGAGAAGGACGTGAAGGAACCTAATCTTGGAGAACTTAATGAAGGCGGACTGGGGATATTCATAATAAAAAGCCTTATGGACGAAGTTAGCTTCAGCTGTGAACTTGAAACAGGTACAGAGATAAAAATGGTCAAGTTTTTGCAGGAGAATTTTTAGGAGTTGATGTACGCGATGGGCAGAAGAATATCAAAGAAAAGATCTATTCCAAGGGATTCCTTCTATGCTGACAAGAGTGATAAAGAGCTATTTGTAATGTATTCTGAAAACAGGGACATAGATATAAGAAATGAGCTTATAAACAGAAACATATATATAGTTGAGATACTTTCAAAAAAGTTTTTAAACAAGGGAATAGAATATGAAGATATATATCAGGTTGCTTCTTTAGGACTCATATATGCAATAGAAAGATTTGACGTCACAAAGGGATTTGAATTCTCAAGCTTTGCTACACCTACAATAATAGGGGAAATAAAAAAATATTTCAGGGACAAGGGATGGTCAATAAGGGTTCCAAGAAGGATACAGGAGCTTTCCAAGAAAGTGAATACTGCAAGTGTGCACCTTCAGCAGCAGCTCCACAGAGTTCCAAAAGTTGAGGATATAGCTGAATATTTAGGATGTACACAAGAGGAAGTGCTTGAAGCTATAGATGCATCCTATGTCTACAAGCCAAAGTCACTTGACCTTTCATATGATAACGACGGAGATGACAAGGACATTCAGCTTATGGACCTTGTGGGAAGTGAAGACAAGAGTTTTAAGGCTATAGAAAACAAAGATTTTCTAGAAAGGGCAATGTCTAAGCTTAATGAGGTTGAGCTGAAGATAATAAAAGACAGATTTTTCGGGAATAAGACACAAATGGCCATAGCCAATGAACTTGGAGTATCTCAAATGACTGTGTCCAGGATAGAAAAAAAGGTCCTTTCAAAATTAAAAAAGGAATACGAAAAGATAATTTATTAATGGTGAATTAGTACTTTAAATCTTTTGCATATTTCACATAGTAGCATGTGAAATATGCAAAAGATTCTGTCATTTTGTATTTGAAATATTTATACTGAAAAGTGTTGACCTGCAGAGATAAAGCTGGTATAGTATTACTTGTCGCTGAAACAAGGCGGCAAACACCAAGTCCTAGCGGCCTGGTTTCAAGGCTTCCAGAAAAAAGGAATTTAGCAGTATGTTGCAGCCAATCGAATTCCACTTGGAAATTCTCTTGGGCAACACTTGCATGAGACGTACAGTGCTTATTTCATAAACAGTGTT
>NZ_FSRH01000007.1 GCF_900141635.1 Peptoclostridium litorale DSM 5388
AGAGTCTTCATCTTTGCTCTTGCTCCGTAAAGTGCTGCTGCAAGTCCTGCAGGTCCTGAACCTATTATGGCTATATCATATACGTTTTCCACTTTGCCTTCCTCCTCAAATATGTAAAATATTCATTTATATATTATTATATAAGCTAAGTATTAAAGAAGCGTTTTCCAAGGATACCCGCAAGCATTTTGCAAACTCCTTCGTCAAATGGATAAGTGTTGTAAAAAGGTAAGGGTTCCTTTTTTCTCGCATGAAGTTCACTATATAAACCAGCTCTTCGCAAAAGCAAGTACCACTTGAAAAACCCTTCACAATATATCGATTTTTTTCCTGATAATGTATCACTTTGTTATTTATATAATTAATAGAGATTTTTTATTGTTCCGCCTCTTTTCATAGATAATGATATCACATTACGATTATTTTGTAAATTAGTTTATTTAATAATCATGATTATTTTAGATAAACTATTAACATTTTTTTCAATTTTGACATGTAGACTACTTTGAATATATTCGAAACATATTGAAATTTCCTGTATTTTTGCTAGTTTGCCATTTCGTTTCCTTCGTTGTTTGTCAAAACATCTTTATTTATTTCATCAGGATTCATTTTTGACTTCACCGTCTTAACAAGCATGAAAGCAAGCAGTATGACACCTACATATCCATTTATTACGTATACCACGTTGACAAGTTTGTTAAACGGTATTTCAAGACCTATATATACACCTGCAACCGCAAGTATTACTGTAAGCAGTTTGAACTTATTAGTCTTTTCCGTCGTGAATCTTGCCGATACCGACCATAAAAGAGGCACAGCTGTAGTATATATGCCAGTTACTACTATTAGCGAGAATAGGGTGGCTACAAAAGGATGTATGTTTTTTGCAAGGTATAGAGTCGGAACCATGGCCTGTGAAACCTGCTCTATGTTCGCAAGCATTCCCAACGCCACAACTAAAACCGCAAGTGAAAAACCAATCGCTCCACCAGTAGCTCCAAGAGCGGCTTCTTTTTTGCTCTTTGCAGTCGCACCCATGGCTGCCATGAACGAAGCCAGCCAAAGCATGCAAAATCCAACATAAGATCCCGCTGCGAAGAACCAGTTTGTAGATGCACTCATTATATTAAGCTCAGGTATAAGTGCATTTGCTGTTATAAGACCATGTGGATTCTTCAAAAGTGCTGAAAGTCCAAGTGCAATTGACAGTACAACAATGACAGGACCTATCTTTCCAATTACATCCACTATCTTTCCCAGTCCGAATATGACTGTCGATGTAGCCAGCACACCCATTAGTATTCCCCCGAATGTCACAGGAAGTGAATACTGCTCGTTTATTGTTGCCCCCGCTCCAGCAATCATAACTATGAATGACATATATATGAAGAGTATTGAAAAGTAGTCAAAAAACGTTCCAACTATATTGCCGCAGTAGTACTTATATATGTCACTTCCCTTTGGAAACTTGTATTTTTGTCCAACTGTTATAAAATCAACCCCTACATACATGAAAAGTAGGAATATTGCCGCTATGCCAAGTATCCCCTTATTTCCATATGCACAAAAGTACTGGAGCACCTCCTGCCCTGTTGCAAACCCAGATCCTATTAAAAATGCTATGAAAGCTCCAGCATACTGCATTACTTTTTTATAGTCCACATTCGTCTTTTCCATGTACAGTCCACCTCTTTCCTTATTATGTTTACTCGGCGATAAGCTTTTTCTTTTTGCAATATTTTGTTCATTCTGTATTTTACCTTTCCATTATGCTTCACTTGAATAGACAGGTTAATATTTAATTTTCATTTTGTACTATTTAAACTACATGCCAAGGGGATTCCCCTTGGCATGTAAATTGTAAGAACTAGTCTTCAAAAACCGTCTGATCTTCAATTTCTGTTTGAAGGGCCTTTAGTGCTCTTTCCACAAGTCCTCTTCTAAGTTTTTTTTCTGCCTTGAATTCAAGATGTGGATCTCCAAGAGGATATGGTATTCCTATTGCAGGTATTATCCTGTTTGCTCCAACAGTCAGTGCTATAGGCACTACAGTAGCTATGTGTGCAACAGGTATCCCAGCTCTTTCTATTTCTTTTACCATCGTTGCTCCGCAACGAGTACAAGTACCTCATGTAGATGTTAGGACAACTGCATCCACTCCATCTTCAAGAAGTTTTTGCGAAAACTCTTCTCCAAAGCCCCTTGCGTTTCCAACAGCTGTTCCTGTTCCTGTTGTAGTTACGAAATAAGGAGCAAGCTCTCCTATTATTCCCTCTTTTTCCATGTCCCTCATTACATCAAGAGGAACCACCCTGTTTATGTCCTCAAGGGCGTAAGTCCTGTCATATCCTCCGTGTATAGTCGTGAACTTGTCAGCCGGCATAGAGTCGTACTGCGATATGTCGTATATTCCATATTTTGTAGCACTTGACGATTCTATCCTGTCCGGATTGTCTGTAGGGACTACCCCGCCAGATGTAACTATGGCTATCTTTATCTTGGTAAGGTCCTTTATTGCAGGATTCGGCTCTACATTTCCAAAGTCAGGCATAGGGTATTCAGTTGTATACTCTTCTCCTTTGACCTTTTTGAGTATCATTTCCACGGCTCTTTCAGACCCTCTTTTCTCGTGGAAGTAGTTCATTCTTATTCCTCTTACATGGTATCCTTCTACTTCCGGAGGTCCGACTTCGTCTCCATTTGCAAGCTTGAGCGCAAGCGCCGCTATGGATTTCACTGAGTTTTTCATGTCACCTGCGGAATTTCCAGTCCTTATTATGTGCATGTCCTTCTTGTACATGTCCACGCCAGGGTTTTCTTCGTACATTCCCGTGACAACTGGTATCCCAAGTTCTTTTCCCACAGCCTTTGCTATTGCTCCGCATGCAACTCCGTACCTTCCCGCATTGAACGCAGGTCCCGCTACGAATACGTCAGGGTTGTGCTTTTTAATCATTTCCAAAAGTTCCTCTTGGGCCTTTTCAATATTTTCTCCAAAATACGAGTCCCCGCATATTGCAGTTGCAACTATTTCAGCCTCGTCTCCAAGCGCCTTTCCAAGTGCAAGTCCCGGTCCTATCGCTCCAGTTGTCTCCTGTGGCGGTATGTCTGCCTTTTCTTCTCCACCTATTCCTGCAAAGAAATTGTTTATATAATGAACTACTCTGAGCTTTGACATGTTATCTCCTCCTTATATTGTGTGATATTTCCTATTAGTACATTCTCGCTGTAAGCTTGTTGCCGCCGAATGCAGATGTTGCAGATATTATTATCTGTATCTCGGCCTCTATGCTTCCGTCTTCCTTAAGGCTTCCGTCATATCCGCCTATCATCGTCTCTATGTCCTTAAGAGTCCCTATAACCTTGTCCATTGGCGGAAGAGTTACTACAAGATTTCCCTGTCCGCATGACACTAGCGCGTCAGCTTCATTAACCGCATCTGCAAGAGACTCTGACTTTCCGTCTCTTCCAGGGAACTCGTCAGTTACAAGAACAGTCTTTATTCCGTTTCGCTCAACCTTTTTGCAGTTCATCATAAGGTCTGTATCAGGGTTTCCATATCCTTCTTCTGATATCAGTACTCCATCCAGACCCATCATCTTTGCAAGCTTTGCAACCGCATCGGAGCATCTTTCCTTGTCCGCAAGGAATACATTCTCATTTGTTATTATTACTCCCATGAAGTTAAGCTCTTTTCCGTGCTTCTTGAAAAGGTCTTCTATAATAGGGTCGTTCTGGTGAAGATATGTCGGTATCTTGTCGCAAGATGCAACGCAGTTTCCGCTTATTACCGCCCCGTCCATAAACTCTGTAGGGTGCATTATTGTAGGGATTATCTTTTTGGCGTCAACCCCGTACACATATGTGTCATGAAGCAGGCCTTGCGACTGAAGCATGCACACATATCCTATCTTGGGAAGATCAGGGTACTCGTTTGCCTGCTCTATTATTCCCTTGCTTTCAAACACTTCTATTTCATCAGGTTCAACATTTCTTCCGGCTTCTCCTATAAAGCTTGTCACCTTAAGTCCTGCTTCTCTTGCTGCCTCTTCGTATGCGTGAGGCTCTATTCCATCCTTAGGCTCAAGTACTATACATATGTTAAGAGTCTTTGAAAAAGGCGTATACTCAGCGCCGATTTCACTCATGTCAACTATACCTTCCTGGAATCCCATTATCTGTCCCACCGTCAGAACAGCGGTTCCGCTTAGTACATGAGTTCTTCCCGCTCCAACCTGAGTGACCTTGTTTCCAACAACGCCCGGGAACATGCTTCCCGTTCCGTCAACCTTCACTCTAGGCTCAAGTACGTCTTTTACAGGAGTTATTCTTACAGACTCTCCCGGTCTTGCGAGCTCTATTTTTGCACTCTTTATTCTTTCGTCTTCAAGAACTATTTTTACAAGTTCTTCTTCATTTAAATATAAAACGCCCTCTCTTACTTCCATGTTCTTTCCGTACTGAATGTCTTTTATGTTTATTCTTCCTATTTCTAAACGCAATATAAGCACCTCCGTTTATTTTTTTAATCCGCTTTCAATTATGGTCTTGTCAACAATCATGAAGTCATTCATGACTTTTTGCCCGTAGTCCGGCAATCTCTTTCCCTCTATGAACTTTCTGGCAGATTCTATGCAGTTTTCAACTATTTCCAACTGTGCAAAATCCACCTGTACACAGTTCTTGCTTATAAGGATAGATTTGTATGGGTTTTCATTTGGCTTTAGACTTCCCGAAAGAGGGTGTGTAAGTAGCCTGTGCCCCTTGTGTATCTGATCTCTTACATAGCAAAGTACATTTTGTATCCCTTTTTCTTCGATATAGATTTTTTCAACATCCGGGTAATGGCTCTGCTTCAAGGCAGGATTATTTGTAACCATTATTATTTTCCCTTCCATATCAACCTCCCTATTAAATTTATTGATTTTGTACTTGCTTGCCATAAACAAAAGCAATATCCATGCCAAAAATGTACATTTTGTTATTTTTTTATCTTAGTGTAGTGTTTGCAATATTCGTACGCCTCAAAACAAAAAAACAGAGCCAGCACTCGCTAGCTCTGTTTTTTCAATATGTTGAAATAAATTTCCCAAAAGTGTGAAATTTATTTCACTTTAATATTTTTTATAACCCGCTACCCAATTATATGCTATCTTAATCCAAATTCCGTAATCTTGTTAAATAATTGTCTTCTGCTTATGTCCATGAGCTTTGCAGCCTCAGTCACACTACCCGAACAAGCATCTAGTACCTTCTGTATATACTCCGCTTCAAAATCCTTCCTTATCTCTTTCAGCGGCCTTATTTCAAAATCCTCATGGCCTTTCTTTCCCTTTTTGTAGTTTGTGCATACCGGAAGGCCTTCTTTTACAAATATGCCGTCTTCTGAAAGAACCACAAGCCTTTCTATTATGTTTTTAAGTTCCCTTATATTTCCCGGATAGTCGTATTCGTATAAAAACTTCTCCACTTCTACGCTCATTCCTCTGACTTTTATACCCTGCTCAACTTCTGCTTTTTTTACGAAGAAGTCTATATAATCACCAAGGTCCTCCTTCCTCTCCCTAAGCGGCGGTATCTTTATGACTATTGTGCTTATCCTGTAGAAAAAATCCTCCCTGAACCTGCCAAGTGCGACCTCCTCCTGAAGATCTTTGTTTGTGGCGCTTACAAGCCTAAAATCTAGCTTTTTTAAAGCATTGCTTCCTATCTTCTCTATGCTTTTCGATTCCAGCACCCTTAGAAGCTTCACCTGTGTGTCAAGCGATACGTCCCCTATCTCATCCAGAAAAAGAGTCCCCCCGTCTGAAGCCTCAAATCTTCCCGCCCTGTTTCCAACCGCACCTGTAAATGCTCCTTTTTCATGCCCG
Source organism: Peptoclostridium litorale DSM 5388 (assembly GCF_900141635.1). Lineage (GTDB taxonomy): Bacteria > Bacillota > Clostridia > Peptostreptococcales > Peptostreptococcaceae > Peptoclostridium > Peptoclostridium litorale. Next base: position 5,874 of record NZ_FSRH01000007.1, read on the forward strand.
AAAAGCTCCGACTCCAATAGGCTTTCTGAAAATGAATGGCAGTTGACAGGCACAAACGCTCCCTCTGATCTCATGCTGCTTTCATGTATGAATTTTGCAAACACCTCTTTTCCAACTCCCGACTCTCCGAGTATGAGTATGTTCACATTGCTTCTGGCGGCTTTCTCTGTGATTTGGAGTGTCTTTGCAAATTTTTTGCTCTTTGTGTCCAATAAGAATCCCGAACTTCCGGCATCCCCTTCTGGTTTTTTTATGCTTTTTTTGTTTCCTGCAGCATTTTCAGGCAAATTGTCATGATCCAAACTCGATATCTTTTCAATTTCCTGCAAAAGCTTTCCTGGATCATTTCCTTTTACAAAATATGTGTATGCCCCTTTTTTTATGGCATCCACAGCATTTTCTATGGTGCCGTATCCCGTCATTATTATTACCCTAGTACTTTTGCAGTGCTTTTTTACATGTTCAAGCACCTGCATTCCGTTTACCTCGGGCATCATGATATCCGTGATCACTATGTCGAAATGTTCTTTTTCAATGATGCCAAGAGCTTCTTTTGGCGCATTAAGCGCCGCAACATTGTAGCCGCTTGCACTCAGTATTGCTCCCAAAACCTGTGTATATTCAATTTCATCATCTATTAAAAGTATCTTTGCCTTTTTATCTTTTTTCATGACAAACTCCTCTCGCAAATCCCTGCTATTTTATTGGAAGGCTTACCTTGAATGTGCTTCCCTCTCCGTATTTGCTGTCAACGCTTATTTCCCCACCGCATTTGTTGACTTCGCTGTATACTACATAAAGCCCAAGGCCTGTTCCCTTTCCCGGCGCCTTTGTAGTAAAAAACGGGGTGAATATGCTTTCAACATCCTCTTTCTTTATGCCGTATCCCGTATCCCTTACCTCTATGATGAGATTATCTTCGGAAATATCACACACAGCCTCAATGCTTCCTCTTTTTTCAATTGAATCTATCGCATTTGATACAAGATTCATAAGTACGTGCTTTAGCGATTCTTGGTTTATACTGCATTCAAGTTCATCGCTGCACGTAACCTCATGCTGTATGCCTTTTTGCTGCATTGGCTTTGTATAGAGTTTGAATATGGATTTTATCAAGCTTTTTATATTCGTATTGGCCACAGTATTGGGGGTGAGCCTTGAAAAATTCAGCAGATTTTCTATTATTCCGCTTGCCCTTTCGACAGAAACTTCTATGGCCGCTGCCGATTCACTTATTTTATCACCGTCATATGGATTCATTTTTATGAGATATGCATGACTTCTTATTATTCCCAGAGGATTCCTTATCTCATGTGCCACACCACCGGCAAGCTGACCTACTGCGACCATCTTGTCTTCATGAAGCAGCATCTTCTCGCTCACCTTTATGCTCGTGACATCCTTTATAACCGTAAGCACCCTTTGTATCTCATCTGAATTTTCGCTTATCGGAAATGTATTCACGCTGAATATGCTTTTGCCACACCTGTACTCCTTGCTTATACCAAGTCCATTTTTGAAAGTACCCCGTATTATTCTCTTTGCATATTCCCAGCATGGAAAATCTATTGAATTTTCATAATTCTTTCCTATTATATAATCCCTGCTTTCTCTGATTTTGCCGCAGAGTGACTCGTTGGCAAGGACCACCTTTCCCGTCTTGTCTACAACCACCATATAATCCGTAAATCCGTCAAATGTGGCTATAAGGTCATTTTTACTCGAATTTAGCTGCATGGTCCTCTTTTCAACTTCCTTTTTAAGCTGATTGTTCCAGATATAAAACATATACGATATCACTGCAAGTGCTGAAACTGATGAAAGGAGTATCGAAAAAGCCTTTTCACGGTTTTGTGATCCTGTTATTGAATATGCGCCAAACCATTTTTCCTGTATCTTTTCCATTGTATTTCTCTTTTCAAGTTCCGATATGCTCTTGTTGAGTATTGAAAGAAGCTCTTTTTGAGATTTCGGCACAGCAAGTACCGCATTTTCTTCGTAAAGCGGCTTTTCCGCAAATCCTATGCTGTTTTTAATTCCAAGCTCTGAAGCCGTGAACTTTATTACAGGCTCGTCCCCTACTACTATGTCCACCTCTCCCATTTTGAGCTTCAAAAGTGCCTCGCTCATGTTTTGAGTTTGCACTATATGGGCCTCCAGTGCATTTACCATTAAAAATTCCACCGCATAGTCTGACGCTTGAACCGCTATACTTTTGCCTTTCAAATCCGATAGTCTCCTTACGTCTTCTTTTCCTCGGATAAATGCCGCCGTTCCCCTCAATTTGTATATGGGCTTTGAAAAATTGAAACTGAGGCTTCTTGCTGGAGATCCTATCATGTCTATGCAGTCTGCATCTCCATTTTTCACGCTTTCATATGCCTTGTTCCACGAGGCCTCGGGCCTGATTTTTATTTTGGTCTCCAGATTTATTGAAAGCGCATTCATATAGTCAACTATTACTCCCTGGTACTGGCCGTTTTCACTGTCTATATACCTCAGAGGCGGAGAATTGTAGTCGGAGCAATATACTATATCCCCATGGTTTTCAATCCAGAGCTCTTCATCTACTGAAAGCCTATGGTCTTCATTTATGAGCTCAATTATATTCTTATCGTATTCAAGGTTCACATATAGATTTACTATTATGATCAATATCACCAGTGCAGCTGCATAAGTCTTTTTATTCATATCTTTAGCCTTCCATTATTTTCACTATCAGTTTTCTGTTTCTCGGACCGTCAAATTCGCAAAAATATATCCCCTGCCATGTTCCAAGCAGAAGCCTCCCATCCCTTATGATTACGGTTTCACTGGCTCCTATGAGGCTTGATTTTATATGCGCCGCGGAGTTCCCCTCGAAGTGGCTGTATCCATCGCAGTGAGGTACTGTTTTGTCAAGTTCCCTTATTATGTCGGCTCTTACATCAGTATCGGCATTTTCATTTATTGTAACCGCGGCCGTTGTATGGGGCACAAATATTGTACACAGCCCGTCTGACACACTGCTGTGCCTTAACATCTCATCTACCTCTCTAGTTATGTCTATGAACTGGTCTCTTGAATATGTGCTTATTTTAATCTCCCTTGTCATTTTTTCCTCCTCAAAAACATATTTGTAAAGTGAATATAGCCTATTTAACAATATTATAGTACCCATAAAAGGCATATACAAATTTTATAAACGGATTTTACATGATTCCGTTAAAATTCATATATATATTTTCCACTTATCCAATTGAAATATCAGTTATATATATAAAAATGGGTATCAATATTTGAAAGTTTATGGGTAATTATATAAATATAAATAAATTTGAAAGGAGTGCAGCAAAATGGTAAAAAACAAATACCTGCTTTTCGTCATAAATACTGTCCATAACTCAATCAAATCCTTTGGAATGATATTCGAAAAAGCAATATGGTTCATTTTTAAGTATTCCAAATTCAAAAGCATATTAAGAAATGACTACGGCATAACAAGAATAAATTCATTAAATCCGTCGAGCTGGAAAAAAAACGCAAAATATTTCAAAGCGGAAAACGACTCTGGTCAAAAATACTTCGTGAAGGTTGTTCGGTGGGGAAACCAAATTGAAAATGAGTATGCCGTTTTGAGCGAAATAGACAGGCTATTCGATGAGTACAGTGGAAATTTTCCGCGCTATGTGGGTCATCTAAACAATGAATGGATAAGCTTCATAGTGGTAAATTGGATAGACGGGTGTACATTAGATGAATTCTTGTCTGACAACGAAGGCTTGTCTGACAACATAAAAAATGACTTGTACAGCCAGCTTTGCACTATTTTGAATATAATTCAATTTATCGAAATTGTTCACAGGGACATCAAACCCCAAAATTTCATGGTTGAGAAAAACGGTGATGATTTAAAAGTAATATTGATAGACTTCGCATTTGCAATAGGCTGCTGCGGCAACAGCCGGAATGTAAAGCTTTATGAGGTTGTCAACAAATACAACCCCTTGAGATTTGTTGGCGAGCACTATAAGCCAAGTGTTCTTCACTGGGATGATGCGTATGCCTTTCTCAAAATCTCAAATCAATACAATATCACAAATAATCCTGCCTTTTTCAGCGAAAGGGTGAACAAATGCTATTACAGTATTGAAATGGATTCTCTCGATTAATGTGAATACTATGGCGTCTATGTAGATATGCTCAATTAAGGCCTGGATATATATCCAGGCCTTAATTTAAATTTCACAATATGAGTATATTATCTCCTGCGCCGTCTGGGCCGCCATTTTTACAGCCTCCTCTTCAAACGGCGAATCAAGTCCTGCGCTTTTTACAATATCCATAAACGACATGCTCCCTCCGATTCTGCAGAGCTTTTCATAGTCAATCCACGCAGACTCCCTGTCACCTCTAAACCTTTTTAAAAACTGTATTGCGCATATTCCTGCAAGCACATAGTCAATATAGTAGAAAGGGTTCTTGAATATGTGCCCCTGCTGGTACCAGTATGTCCCGCTTTCCAAAAACTCGTTTCCATCGTAGTCCCTGTGAGGAAGGTACTCTCTTTCAAGCCTTCTCCACACATCATTTCTTTCGCTTTCAGACATGCCTGGATTTTCATATACAACATGCTGGAATTCGTCTACAAGCGCTCCGTATGGAAGAAACAGCACCGCCTCGCTTATGTGTCCAAGCCTGTACTTGTCTGCATCTTCTCCAAAAAACATATCCATCCAAGGCCACGTCAAAAATTCCATGCTCATCGAGTGTATTTCGCAAGCATCAAGCGTCGGGAACGAGTACTCTGCAATATTGAAATCTTTGCTCATGTGCATTTGGAATGCATGTCCTGCCTCATGCGTAAGGACATCTATGTCGTCTATTGTCCCGTTGAAATTCGAAAATATGAAAGGAGTATTGTATTTCGGAATATATGTGCAGTATCCTCCGGGAGACTTCCCTTGCTTTGACAAAAGATCCATAAGTCCATTTTGAACCATGTTCCTGAAAAAGCTTCCAGCCTCTTTTGATATCCCTTCATACATACTAATTCCAAGCCTGAGCATTTCCTTTTCGCCCGCAATAAGTTTTGCGTTTCCGTCCTTAAACTGCACGCTCTCGTCGTAATATTTAAGCTCCTTCAGATTAAGTCTTTTTTTCTGGAGCTGCCTGAGTCTCGTGCATAAGGGGACTATATGCTTTTTGACTGATTCCCTAAGCTTTGCAACATCCAATGGGCCATAGTCTGTCCTTCCCATCCTGTCATAGGCAAGCCCTGTAAAGCTTTGATATCCAAGCCTTTCTGCAATTCCACTTCTGACCTCCACAAGCTGCGTGTAAATAGAGTCGAATTCCTCTTTGTTTTTTTCAAAAAATGAATACCTTGCGCTGTTTGCCTTTTTTCTCACGTCCCTATCGAGAGACATCTGGTGATACCTCATCTGTGAAAGCGTGTTAATTTGACCTTCAAATTCAATCTTAGCCGATGATAGAAGCTTTGTGTACTGCGTACAGAGCTTGTTTTCCATTTTCATGTCCTCAATTACGCAGTCTGAAAATATCCTTGTCTTTAGATTCGCAAGGTTTAAAAGCTGCTCTCCCAAATGCGCTTTTAATTCATTTGCAAATTTCGATCCCGCCAGCGCAAAATAGTAGCTGTTTATGAGCCCTTCATACATCGGCGTGATATCGTCGTAAAACTCCTGCTCTGCTTTATACAATTCATCTTCCGTATCCATTGTATTCCTTATATATGCTATTTGCTGCTGGGTTTCAAATTCAGCCCTCAAATCATTTATATCCCGCACCGCAGCCAGCGCATCATCGGCGCTCTTTGAATCCCCAATACTTTGTACAAGTCTTTGAAATTCCAGCTGGACCTTTTCAAACGACGGCCTTTCGTATTTGTATTCACTAAATTTCATATTGTACCTCCTAAAAAAATTGCCAATGCGCAGAAAAATTTTTCCGCCGCATCAGCAATATACATTTTACGCTATTTCTATAAACCCTTCTCCAAGGACTTCATGGACATTTTGAACAGTTATAAATGCCCTCTTGTCAATCTTCTTTATGAACTCCCTTAGCCTTATGAACTGCTTTGTATCCACTACTGTCATTATGACAGTTTTTTCATCTTCTGTAAACGCCCCTTTTGCATCGTATATTGTGGCGCTTCTGTCGAGGTCCTTCATTATAAACTCCATTATGGCTTCTTTTTCGCTGCTTATTATTGTAATCTGTTTGCACATGTTGAAGCCCTCTATGAACCTGTCTATTATTATGCTGTTCATAACAAGGCCCACAAGAGCATACATACCCTTTTCTATTCCAAAAGTCCCTATCGCAAAAACCGTTATTAATGCATCCGCCATCAATACCGACTTTCCTATGTTGAACTTTAAGTACTTGTTTATTATCTTTGCTATTATGTCCGTGCCTCCGGTAGAAGCGTTCCTGTTGAACGCAAGAGACATTCCAAATCCGGTGAGTATTATCCCTATTACAAGCTGTATGAAAATATCATCGCTCAGAGGCTTTTGTATGGGCATGACTTTTTCAAAAAATAGTATAATCCCTGAGAGCATGAAGCTGCAATATATTGTCTTTCCTCCAAATATGGGTCCTATTATAAGTATCCCAGCGGTAAACAGTATAATTTCCATTCCTATCATAAGAATTCCCATGGGAATAGACGGGAAGTACGAGTTTATTATTATAGCAAGGCCGCTTATACCTCCTGCCGCTATTTCATTTGGTGCAAGAAAATAGTACAGTCCCACCGCAACAAAAATCGCCCCCAGTGTTATTACCGCCATATCAATTATTTTTTCTTTCATTAACATCCAAACTCCCTTCACATTATATTTTTGCTGCAGAAAAAAAGACAGATAATAAGATAGCATTATATGCTAAATTATTATCTGCCTCTGCTATACGACGTACAGAAAGACTCTTTTAAGAAACCTCTTTAAAACTTATCTTTACATATAATTTTTTTGTTACATACCTATAATCCAATGATACCCGTATTCCCTCTGCTTGTCAACACATGTCAATTAAAATTGTTATCTGGTTTCCCCGTGCGTCTCACCGTCTGAAATCTCTGCAATTTTGTTGTCCTCATCTAAAAATACAACCTTCGGCTTAAAACTCATTGCCTTTTCATCTTCAATCCAGCAGTATGCTATTATTATGACCTTGTCCCCGGGCTGCACAAGCCTTGCTGCCGCCCCATTGAGGCATATCACCCCGCTCTCCCTTTCACCTTCTATTACATATGTTTCAAGCCTTGCCCCATTGTTGTTGTTTACTATCTGAACCCTTTCCCCTGGGTATATGCCAGCGGCCTCCATCAGATCCTTATCTATAGTTATGCTGCCCACATAGTTTAAATCCGCCTGCGTTACCGTCGCCCTGTGAAGCTTTCCCTTGAACATGTTTACCAGCATTATTCGACCTCCAGTATTATATTGTCTATAAGCCTAGTCTTTCCGACTCTTACCGCAAGCGCAACAAGCACCCTTCCTCTTATGACTTCCAAATCTTCCATGCTGTCTGCATCCACTATTTCCACATAGTCTATATCTGCGCTTTTGACACCTGAAATCCCGCTCTTTATATGGCTTTTTATATTTGAAGCGTCCCTTTTTCCTGACATTATCATCTCTTTTGCTTCAAAAAGCGATCTTGAAAGCACAAGCGCATCCATTCTCTCGCCGGGCGAAAGGTATGTGTTTCTCGAACTCATTGCAAGCCCGTCCTCTTCCCTGACTATTGGGCATGATACTATCTCCACGTCCATGTTTAAATCCTCTGCCATTCTCCTTACCACCGCAACCTGCTGGGCGTCCTTTTGCCCGAAATATGCGCGCTGCGGCTGGACTATGTTGAAAAGCTTTGCTAGCACGGTTGCAACCCCCCTGAAGTGTCCGGGTCTTGAAGCTCCGCAAAGCCCCCTTGTAATGCTTCCCTCGACATCCACATATGTCGAATATCCCTTCGGATACATGTCCACAGACTGAGGCGCGAATATTATATCGGCTCCCTTCTCTTTGCAAAGAGCCTCATCCCTTTCAATATTCCTCGGGTACGAGTCTAGGTCTTCTCCCGCTCCAAACTGGGTCGGGTTTACAAATATACTGACTGCTACAATGTCATTTTCCCCTCTAGCCTTTTCTATAAGTGACATATGCCCATTGTGAAGGTATCCCATTGTTGGAACAAAGCCTATGCTCTTTCCCTGAAGCTTCAAGCTTTTGATTTTTTCGCTCATTTCATTTGGCTTGTTTATTATTATCATAATACACCTCCGTTAATATAGTCTCTTTAGTTTTTCTTCATCCATTGTAAACGAATGGTCTTTGCCTGGAAATCTTCCCGACTTCAATTCATCGATGTAGCCCCTTACGGCACTTATTATATCGTCTTTCATGTTTGCATACTGCTTTACAAACTTCGGGGTGAAGTCAGTATACATTCCAAGCATGTCCTGGGTCACAAGCACCTGCCCGCCGCATCCCGAACCTGCGCCTATTCCTATTGTGGGTATGTCGAGTCTTTCTGATATCAGCTGGGCAAGCTGCATAGGTACGCATTCAAGTACTATGCAAAACACTCCGGCCTCCTGCAGCATAAGTGCGTCTTCAATCATCTTCTTGGCCTTATCCTCTTCCCTGCCCTGGACCTTGAATCCTCCAAGCATGTTTACAGACTGCGGGGTAAGTCCCAAATGCCCAACCACTGGTATTTGAGCCCTGACTATAGCCTTTACACTGTCTATTATGTCCCTTCCTCCTTCAAGCTTTACCGCGTGTGCCATTCCCTCCTGGATTATCCTGCCTGCATTTTTCACGCTTTCCTGCGGGCTTATGTGATATGAAAGAAACGGCATATCCCCTATCACCAGTGCCATTTTTGCCCCCCTTGAAACAGCCCTGCAGTGATGGATTATGTCATCAACCGTAACCTGAAGCGTATTTTCATATCCCAATACTACCATTCCAAGTGAATCCCCCACAAGTATGCTGTCCACGCCAGCCTCGTCAATAAGCCTTGCAGTTGAATAGTCGTATGCTGTAAGCATTGAAATTTTTTCGCCGCTTTGCTTTGCTTTCAAAAACGAGCTAACAGTAAATTTATCGCTTTTCATCCTATCTGCACTCCCCATTTAATATTTTTTCTATCTGGTCTGCCTTTTCAATGTCCCTTAGTTTTTTTCTCTTTGAAATTTCAAGTGCTCTTTTCCCCATTGCACTGTACATGGAAAGCAGATTGCTGTCATATTTATCCGCTATTGCATCAATATGCCTCTTTACGGTTCCCACGTCCCCTCTCGATATCGGGCCTGTTATGGAATCATCCGCCCCCATTTGAAGCACGTTTGAAAGCGCTCCCTGCGAGAGCCCCCCTATCATTTCAAAAGCCCCCTCTTCGTCAATCCCGGCAGACTTTAACATGCAAGCGGCAAAATCCACAAGCGCGACAACATAATTCGAAGCCGTGCATGCAGCCGCATGATAAAGCGTCTTTTGAGACTTTTCTATGGTATGCACCTTGTTTCCCATCCCTTCAACAAGCATTCTCACCTTTTCATACTCTACGCCGTTGCCTTCAAGTGTGAATACTGCATTTTTAAGCATATGGACTGATTTTTCAGTGTCCGCAAACGAGAGCATGGGATGGAGAGAATACGTCCCGCATCCCCTTTCAGAAAGGCCCTCAAGCTCATTTGATGAAAGCGCCCCGCTCATGTGTACAAAAATCTTTCCTTCCAGTTTGCATTTTAAATCTGAAATATTTCGGGTCACGCCGTATATCGAATCATCCGGAACTGTTATGAAGACCATGTCGGCATTTTGTACAATATCCTCATATTTTTCAAACGCGCTAGAGCCTGTCATAACCGCCGCCTGTTCAGCCGATTTGAATCTCTTGCTGGCATATCCCGATATTTCAAATCCCCTGCCTTTCAGGTATATCCCGAATGCCTTAGAAACCTTTCCCGCTCCTATAAACCCTATGTTCACTAATTCAACCTCCTGACATTTAATGCACGAAATGGTTTTGGAAATTTCAAACCATATATGTTTTCGAAATCAAAAAAGCTCTTTTTGAACCCGAAATTTTCGGACGCAAAAAGAGCTTCTCAGACATAAAATGGCAGATGCAGTTATATGTTATTCACATATTGAAGAATATCAATAAATATATTTCAATATAGTGATTTTAACCATCAAAAAACAAACTTAGAGCCAGCACTTGTATTAAAAAGTGGACTTTAAATCATGCCATTACTTTTGCCTTTATAAAGTCTTTGTCCGAAAGGATCAAAGCAAGTAAAACAAAAGACCAATATTTTGTTTTATTGTCTAACAATAATATATTATTTAGTTTGACTCTTTACGATGCCAACCACCTTTATTTTATCACAAATATTCTCTGCATGCTCAAATTTTAAATGCATCTGGATTAGCATTGCTTTTTTAAAACTAAAAACAGCGCCTGTTCCCACTTTGAAATAGATACAAACACGGCAAGAATCCGCTGTTTTTAGTGCACTCATATCTCTTTGAGCCTTTTAAATCAATCCCAACTGCTCATCTTGACTCACTGCCAGTCTCAACAAGGTCCATATACAGCTGGTTATCGCTCTTTGAAAGGTATATACCAGTCATTATTATGGTCACAATTTCCTGAGCCATCTCGTATACAAGCCCCAGTCTTGTGCTTTGGAGCACCATGTTTTCCATTCCCAGCGCAGATCCGACATTGACTATTCCATATATTGAGACATGTCCTACCACCCCAAGGTTCTTTCCGACCCCGGCTCCAGGCCTTAGCCCTTCAGCCCTGAACACTATATTCCCAACTTCCTCGCTTCGCCCAAGACTCGCATCTATGGCCACCATGAAGTATTCTTCTCCCGAGTACTTGCCAAGCACCTCGTTCATATTCATGGCATGCAGAGGTTTCTTTAGAGTTCCTACAACCTCAAATTCATCATGTATTCTTATACGCGGCGTAAGCATGTGTCCTACAAGCGGCCCCAAGCTGTCGCCCGTGCTCCTGTCACTTCCTATGCATGCAAATATTATTTTTTTATTTTCCCTGATTGCAGTTTTAACCGTTTTTGCAAATTTAAATATAATTCTCGACTTCCCACCTGCTGGCATGGCCACACACCCTCTCAAAGCGCAGTATATTTTATACTATACCCCTTAAAGAAAGGTGTTAAAACCTTGCGCCATCACTTATGCGCCATGGCTCGAAATGCTCGTTCATATTTTAATATTTCAATTATTATAGGGGTACTATCCCCACAGTATTTCATCCGTGTGCATGAATGCCCTATTTATTTCAAATACTCCTCTTGACTTCTCTTCTCTTTGTCCTTAATATCATTCCCATTCCAAAGCCATTTTTAGCCTTTCAAAGTCAATGCATTTTTCAAAGACATCTCTCATGCAATCTGCATCTTCCATTTCGGAGCATTTCGAAACTTTGGATATGACATAAATCCCTGTTGCCGATTCTATGGTTTTTATATTGTCGTCCTGAATGGTCCCGCCTTCATATCCATTTATTATTATTCCCCTTATGTCTACCCCCCTGCTCCTTGCATATTCTACAGTGAGTATGGTGTGGTTTATAGTCCCAAGCGAAGCCCTCGCAACTATTATGCACGGCAATTCAAGCTCTTTTATGAGGTCATCTACATAAAAACAGTCTCTTTTTATTGGAACTGCAATTCCTCCGCAGCCCTCTACAACTACCCTTTCATATTTTGAGCATAACGCCATATAATCCCTTTTTATATCTGAAACTTTCACATCCTGACCCTCCAGCTCAAATGCTATATGTGGAGACATTTCGTTTTCAAGGCAGTGTGTATTCATATTTTCGACATCTTCATCAAGTCCGCAGACTTGTTTCACGAAAATCGAGTCATTGGACAAAAAAGCCTCTTTTCCCCGCCTTCCACCGCTTTCTACGGGCTTGAAGCTGCAGCTGCTGACTCCGCTTTTATTCAAAATATATGTTATACCTGCCGTTATGAACGTCTTTCCAACCCCTGTATCAGTTCCCGTTATGAATATTCCCCTGTTCAAAACAAGCCCTCCTTTTTTTGCAGGCCGCTTTTGAATATTCAAAAGCGCCTCATTCATTTATATCCTTATATAATCCTTTTTACTCCAGTGTAAAGCCAAGCCCCCGTATCATCTGCTTGTCCTCTTCTATATTGCTTCCCACAGTCGTCAGGTAGTCACCGACAAGAGCAGAACTTACTGCCGAACGAATTCCTTCAGCCTGCCTGCCTCCAAGCTTCATTCTTCCGCCAGCATATCTTATATGGGCAAATGGCACAATGAACCTGAACGCCGCCATTGTGACCAGTATCTCGTCAACTGACACGGGAGCATTCTTTTCAAGAGGCGTATTTTCCACCGGCATGAGTATGTTTAAAGGAACTGACTTTATGCCTAGATTTCTTATGTCGAGCGCCATGTCAACCCTGTCGCTTATGTCCTCTCCCAGTCCTATTATTCCTCCGCAGCAGACGTCAAGGCCATGGGATTTTGCTTTTTTTATAGTGTCTATCCTGTCCTCATAGGTATGTGTAGTGCATATGTCTTTGTATTTTCTACTCGAAGTCTCAATATTGTGATGGTACCTTTCAACGCCCGCCTCTTTAAGCCTTTTTGCCTGATTAGCGTCTATTATTCCATGCGAGGCGCAAAGCTTGAGTCCCGTCTCCCTTGAAAGCCCCTCGTATATGCCGCAAAGCATTTCAAGCTCCTGCTCGCTTTCTATGCCTCTTCCGCTTGTCACCAGCGAAAATCTGTGTACACCCTTGCGCTCAAGCTCTTTGGCCCTTTCGAGTATTTTTTCGTATTCCATAATTCCGTACTCGTCGCATCCCGTAGTGTAGTGGACCGACTGGGCGCAGTATGTGCAGTCCTCGCTGCATTTTCCCGATTTTGCATTTATTATGCTGCACAGTTCAAAAGTCTTTCCAAGGTATTTCTCTCTTATTCTGCCTGCAGATTCCATAAGTTGATTGAACCCATCTTTTTCAGTCGCATTAAGCACATTAAAAAGCTGCACCGCCTCATCCCTTGATACGTCTTTTCCCTCCATAACCTTTTCTTCAAGTTTCTTTATGTATTCCACCATTTTCATCGCCCCCGTCTTATTTTAAAGTCTTTTATACTAAAAATCTTCCCTATACAAATGACCTTTTTTATCGGAAATAGCCTGCAAAAAGTCTTTTTACTCCCTGCAGGCCACATTTTCAATTCACTGTTAAATTATTCAATATCACTGCTTGCATTTAATCTTTGAATATCCTGCCCTTCTAAGAGCTGGAACTACATATACCGCCGTCGCTGCAACAAATGCGCTCAGTATCAAATCCGATGTTATATAAGGCAGAAATCCCGCAGCTATTGCCGCATTGACGCTCATCGCCTTTCCAAAATACAGGTTGACTATCATGTAAAGATAGCTCACTCCGAAAATGTAAACCATGGCAAGTCCCGCAAGCACGGATGGGAATACCCTTTTAAAGCTTACCTCTTTCATGTTTTCAGTCAACTTTCCTATTAGAGTCGCGCAGAGTATAAATCCTATAAGATACCCAAATGTCGGTTGAAGCACATACGTGGGCCCTCCTCCGCTTGCAAATATCGGTATTCCAGCAAGCCCTATCCCTACATATAGGAGCTGCGAATAGAGCCCGTATCTCGCCCCGAGGAACATCCCCGAATATGCGCAAAAAAGAAACTGAAGAGTGAACGGAACAATAGGCGTTGGTATCTTTATGAAAGCTCCTATTGCCGTAAGTGCAGCAAACATGGATATAAGTATCATGTCTCTTGTTTTTATTCTCATATTATGATTCCTCCAATCGTAAACCTTTTTGATATCTTTAGTTTACAATCTTCACCTCCCATTGTCAACCGTGTTTTTTTTATAAGTTTACAATCGATCCGACTCTTTTTAGACTCATTCCGTAATAAACACAAACCTTTTTTGAGAAACCGTTGTATTTATTTTTTCCTCGTTTAAATAAAGCAATGGCACTGCACCGATTTTTTATACTTAACTGTTTTTACATTCAAACTAAGTTGTTGCAAAACTGTTAAAAATTATATATCCGTATTGTTTTTTTACAAATAATGTTATACTTTACTAAAAGTCTCGTTAATTCCATATGTCTATAATCCTAATTATCATGTGGAGTACCCATTTACGGTCGACTAATAAGGCATTTTTCCGGACAACGATGACTATGTAGCAGGGAAACAAATTAGCCGATAAAAAAAGCTCTCTTTCGGGTATAAATATACAGTGCACAGCAAATGCGCTTGAATTTAAAGTCTTTTTTATACTAGCTGATTTAGGAGGTACCCATGAACATTACAGACATCGACAAAAAAAATAGAATGCAAATGCATTTTGAATTTATAAGTCAAATGGATTTGCAGGCTTGGATAGTTTCTACGGACCACAAGTACTGCGGGGCAAATACCGCCCATTTAAAATGTATTGGGCTTTCACAAAATGATACAGTAAAAAAGCTATGAGATAAAGGCGTACGCCTTTATCTCATAGCTTTTTGTTTCAAATGTTATCTGTATATTACCCTTGAATTTTACCATTCACACCGACAAGTAGCTCTCTTTTATAAAACCCACTTCTTTATTTTCCAAGGTTATAGATTTCAACGCTTTCAGTCGTTATGTTCTTTTTCATTATCTTAGAAAGTGCGCTTACAGTGTCAAGCGATGTGAACACCTCTACTGACGACTCTATAGCCGCTCTTCTTATTCTGAATCCGTCTCTTTTGGAGTCATTTCCCTTTGTAGGAGTGTTTACCACAAAGTCTATCATTCCGCTTCTTATTATGTCTAGTATGTTTGGAACCCCTTCGCTTATCTTCTTAACAGGTGTCACGTTCACTCCACTTTCCTCAAGAAGCTTTGCCGTTCCGCTTGTAGCCACAAACTTGTATCCAAGTTCTTCAAACTCTTTTGCTATTGGAAGGAATTCTTCCTTGTCGTAAGGCTTTATTGTAGCAAGTATGTTCTTGTTCTTTCCTGCTATGTCCATTCCTGCCGCCACAAAGCCCTTGTAAAGAGCCTCGTATATGTCTTTCCCTACTCCAAGAACCTCTCCTGTGGATCTCATCTCAGGTCCAAGGCTTACTTCAACCTGTGGAAGCTTTTCAGTGGAGAACACCGGAACCTTTACAGCCACAAGCTCAGACTCCTTGTATATTCCCGTTCCGTATCCAAGGTCTTTCAGCTTTTCTCCCATTGTTATCCTTGTCGCAAGCTCCACTATAGGAACTCCCGTAACCTTGCTTATATAAGGAACCGTACGGCTCGAACGAGGGTTAACCTCTATTATATAAAGCTCTCCTTCGAATTCTATGAACTGTATGTTTATCATTCCAAGTACTTTAAGTTCTTTTGCAACCTTTTGAGTGTAGTCAAGTATCTTCTCTTTCATTTCGTCAGATACGTTCTGGCTCGGATACATAGTTATACTGTCTCCCGAGTGGACTCCGGCTCTTTCAAGGTGCTCCATTACTCCAGGTATAAGCGTGTCAGTTCCATCGCTTATTGCATCCACTTCTATCTCTCTTCCAGTAAGGTATCTGTCTATAAGCACAGGATTTTTGCTGTCTGATTTGAATGCGTTTTCAAGGTATCTTGAAAGCTCTTCTTCTCCGTAAGTTATCTCCATGCCCTGGCCTCCAAGTACATATGAAGGTCTTACGAGTACAGGATACCCAAGGATTTCAGCCTCTTTCAGCCCTTCATCTACGCTCCATATTCCCTTTCCTTTAGGCCTTCTTATGTCAAGCCTTTCAAGAAGATCATCGAACTTTTCCCTGTCCTCTGCAGCATCTATGTCTTCAGGCTTTGTTCCAAGTATGGTAATGTTCATCTCGTCAAGGAACTTGGCAAGCTTTATGGCAGTCTGTCCTCCAAACTGGAGTACTACTCCCTCCGGCTTTTCCTTTTCTATTATGTTTAGAACGTCTTCCTCTGTAAGCGGCTCGAAATAAAGCTTGTCTGATATGTCAAAGTCCGTACTTACTGTTTCAGGGTTGTTGTTTACTATTATAGTCTCTATTCCCAGCTTTTTAAGCGCCATTACACAGTGAACGCTGCAGTAGTCGAATTCTATTCCCTGGCCTATTCTTATAGGTCCTGAACCTAGAACTATTACCTTTTTCCTGTCGCTCACTTCGACCTCGTCGTATTCGTCGTAAGTCGAGTAGTAGTATGGAGACACAGCTTCAAACTCTCCCGCACACGTGTCGACCATCTTGTATACCGGCTTTATTCCCCACATATTCCTCATTTCGTATACATGGTTTGGAGAGGCTCCAAGGAAATTGGATATCGCCTTGTCTGAAAAACCTTTCTTTTTAAGGGTCAGCAGCCAGTTCTTATCAAGATCTTCTGGACTCGAAGCCTTTAGTTTTTCTTCCTGGTCAACTATCCACTTTATTTTGGTTACGAAGAACTCGTCCATTCCCGTTATCTGGCATATCTTTTCAATCCTGTAGTCTCTTCTTAGCATCTCTGCAAGATCGAATATCCTCTCGTCATCCGGAACCACTACTCTTTCCTTAAGCTCTGCCAGGCTTCTTGCAGATGAACTTTCGTGCTCAAGCCCATACTGCCCTATTTCAAGAGATCTTATACCCTTTAGGAATGCCGACTCGAAATTGTTTCCTATCGCCATTACTTCTCCCGTAGCCATCATCTTTGTTCCAAGAAGCTTTTTGGCTCCCTTGAACTTGTCGAAAGGCCATTTTGGAATCTTTACAACCACATAGTCAAGTGCAGGCTCAAAGCATGCGTAAGTCTTTCCTGTAACCGCGTTTTTGATCTCATCAAGCCCGTATCCAAGAGCTATCTTTGCCGCAACCTTTGCTATAGGGTACCCTGTCGCCTTTGACGCAAGAGCCGACGAACGCGAAACCCTTGGGTTTATCTCTATTACCGCATATTCAAAACTGTCCGGGTGAAGAGCAAGCTGTACGTTACAGCCTCCTTCAACTCCTATTGCATCTATTATGTCTATAGATGCGCTTCTAAGCATCTGATATTCTTTGTCTGAAAGAGTCTGGCTAGGTGCAACCACTATACTGTCTCCAGTGTGTATTCCCACAGGGTCTATGTTTTCCATGTTACAAACTGTTATACAGTTTCCCTTCGAGTCCCTCATTACCTCGTACTCGATTTCTTTCCAGCCCTTTATGCTCTTTTCAAGAAGGACCTGTCCAACACGGCTCAGTGAAAGTCCCTGTGCAAGTATCTCCTCAAGGCTCTCCTGGTCTTCCGCGATTCCACCGCCTGATCCTCCAAGAGTGTATGCAGGCCTTACTACAACCGGATAGCCTATTTTTGCTGCAAACTCAAACCCTTCTTCAATGCTTGTAACTATTTCACTTTCTATTACAGGCTGGTTTATTCTCTCCATGAGGTTTTTAAAGTCTTCCCTGTCCTCACCCTCTTTTATGGCCGCTATGGATGTTCCTATTATTTTGACTCCGTATTTTTCGAGTATTCCCTTGTCGTGAAGCTCCACCGCAAGGTTAAGTCCCGTCTGTCCGCCCATTCCCGCAAGAAGGCTGTCAGGCTTTTCCTTCGCTATGACCTTTTCAATGAACTCCACATTAAGCGGCTCTATATAAACCTTGTCTGCAATCTCCCTGTCCGTCATTATTGTTGCAGGGTTGCTGTTGATAAGAACTACTTCAATTCCTTCTTCTTTGAGTGCTTGGCAGGCCTGTGTTCCAGAATAGTCGAATTCTGCAGCCTGTCCTATAACTATTGGTCCCGATCCTATGACTAATACTTTTTTTATACTGTTATCCTTAGGCATATTTATCAACTCTCCTTATATCATTTTTATGAATCTGTCGAATATGTGATCCATGTCTCTTGGCCCCGGGCAAGCCTCAGGGTGGAACTGTACGCTGAATATCGGAAGTGTCTTGTGCTTCATTCCCTCTACAGTCTCGTCGTTCATGCTTATATGTGTAACTTCCATACCTTCAGGAAGTTTGTCTACATAGTATCCGTGGTTTTGAGATGTTATGAAAGTTCTTCCGCTTTCAAGGTCTTTAACCGGGTGGTTGCATCCCCTGTGTCCAAACTTGAGCTTTCCTGTGCTTCCTCCGAAGCAAAGTGAAAGCAGCTGGTGTCCAAGGCAAATTCCTACTATAGGCTTTTTGCCTACCATTTCATTTATAGTGTTTATCACTTCCGGGAGATCCTGTGGGTCTCCAGGTCCGTTTGAAAGGAAAACCGCGTCAGGATTTACAGAGAGTATATCTTCTGCGCTTGCATCAGCCGGGAATACCGTCATCTTGCATCCCCTTTTTCTGAATGAACGAAGTATGTTGGCCTTTACTCCAAAATCCATAACCGCTATGTGAGGTCCATCTCCCTCTATTTCGTATGCTTCCTTTGTCGTAACTTGCATTACCGCCTGGGTGTTGTCGAAGCTGTCAAGCTTCATCTGTATCTGTGATTTTGTGAGCTCCCTTAGTGTTATTACGCCCTTCATAGTACCGTGGTTTCTAAGTATCTTTGTAAGAGCTCTTGTGTCTATTCCCTCAAGTCCCATTATTCCATTTTGCTTAAGGTATGCGTCAAGCTTCATTTCATATCTGAAGTTGCTTGGGTTGTCGCATTTTTCCCTTACTATGAATGCCTTTACCTTAGGATATGCTGATTCCATGTCTTCAAGGTTTATTCCGTAGTTGCCCACAAGCGGATATGTCATTGTCACTATCTGTCCGTAGTATGACGGGTCCGTTAGAACTTCCTCGTATCCTGTCATTCCCGTGTTGAACACCACCTCGCCTACGCTTTCGTGTATATGTCCAAATGCTCTGCCATTAAATACAGTGCCGTTTTCAAGTATAAGTTGTGCTATCATACTAAAACCTCCCGTCAATTAAAAAAGGACAACAGATAGAATTATACAAATTCCCCATTGTCCTTTTGATATTAGAATCAATTACAAAAGAAGGTACCGCTACTGTACCCTTCTTCACTATTTTAAATTTTTTTGCATTATTAAAAAATCTATCACAAAAATGCGCAAACATGCACTTAGTAAACGTCATCAACGCCATCTCCCTTTTTGGCCTCTCTGGACCAAATTAAAGTGTAACAACATGCCCTCGGCATATTGTGTTTATATTTTCATTGTAACTAATTCTAAATTATCCAGATTGTTTTGTCAACTGTAAAATATAATCATTTATATCAATTTACATATTTTTTCAGACTTGAATCAATTGGAATTGCTCATTTTTATGTTGATTTCCACATTTTTAATAATTTCTGTAAAATCACTCTGATGTCTATAGCATATTGTGAAATCGAATTTTAAGTTGTACAAAAATAAAAAACCTTGCAGATCGCAAAAAGACTTTCCCCTAATAATTTCAAAACACAAGACATCTGAACATTTATACCTAGCATGCCTGCAATATATAATTTAAACGTTCAAAATATTATTAGGGTTAGTATTATTATATTGTAAACATCAAAAGGAAGCACCAATACAGTGCTTCCTCCAATATCTTGCTATGGCTTTTTGTTTTTTATACCCAGACTATTTTTGAAGCTGTGCCTGAACTGCTGTTATAGCAACCGTTCCAACTATGTCTTCTGCAGAACATCCTCTTGAAAGGTCGTTCACAGGCTTTGCAAGTCCCTGAGTAGCAGGTCCGTACGCCTCAGCCTTTGCAAGTCTTTGAACAAGCTTGTATCCTATGTTTCCTGCATTGATGTCAGGGAATACTAGAACGTTTGCATTTCCTGCAACATCGCTGCCTGGAGCCTTTTGCTTTCCTACCTTTTCAACTATTGCCGCGTCAAGCTGAAGCTCTCCGTCAAGCTTTAGCTCAGGTGCAAGCTCTTTTGCTATCTTGGTAGCCTCTACAACCTTGTCTACCTTTTCGTGAGAAGCGCTTCCCTTAGTCGAGAATGAAAGCATTCCAACAGTAGGCTCTCCTCCTACAAGTTGCTTGTATGAATTTGCAGAGCTTACTGCGATGTTTGCAAGTTCTTCTGCATTAGGGTCTATGTTAAGAGCGCAGTCTGCAAATACAAATGTTCCATTGTTTCCATAGTCGCAGCCCGGCACCTGCATAACAAAGAAAGTCGAAACAACTTTTGTTCCAGGAGCAGTCTTTATTATCTGAAGAGCAGGCCTTAATATGTCGGCAGTGGCGTGTACAGCTCCTGCAACCATTCCATCCGCCTTTTCCTTCTTGACAAGCATGCAGCCGAAGAATACAGGATCAAGCATTATTTCTGCAGCCTTTTCCATTGTCATTCCTTTTTTCTTTCTCATTTCGCAGAACGTGCTTACGAAATCTTCTTTTTCATCGTATGTAGCAGGATCTATGAATTCAGCTTTTGCAAGGTCAAGACCTTCCCCAGCCTTAAGTATATCTTCCTTGTTTCCCACAAGCACTATGTCAGCTATTTCCTCTTTTAGTATTACGTGTGCGGCGTCTAGAGTTCTTCTTTCAAGAGCCTCTGGAAGAACTATTTTTTTCTTTTGACTCTTAGCTGTCTCTTTGATTTTTTCTAAAAAATTCACAAAAATCCCCCTCTTTCCAAGTCTGTTATTTCACAAATAACAATCACAATTTTATTTCACAACTTTATTATAAGTAATTTAAGTCTTGTATACAATACCCCGCACCATATTTTTCTGAATTTTTTAATCATTTTGATATTTTTTGGTCAATAAGTAAGGGCCCAACGTGGGCCCTTGCAAATATCCAGCCTAAGTATTCTTTAAAAGCTCTGGCTGAAAATCATACATCTTTTCGCGGTATTCATCAATTGTCCTTTTCATATCGAAATGCTCAATATTGGTGCTTATGCTCTTTCTCATCATGTCTACCCATTTTGTCCTGTCCTCGTAGTATGTCGGTATCACCTTTTCCAGAAGTATTTTCATTAAAGCTTCACCGTCGTGGCGGTCCTGCTGCACATCGTTTTTCATCTGCAGTCCGTCCCCGAACTGCCATCCGTTTTCGCCGTCAATGCACGCCTCTTCCCACCAGCCGTCAAGTACACTAAGGTTGAGTACACCGTTTAGAGCAGCTTTCATTCCAGATGTACCGCTCGCCTCATACGGCTTTCTCGGCGTATTGAGCCACACATCGCAGCCTTTTGTCAAAGCCTTTGCGTTTTCAATGTCGTAATTTTGTATAAATGCAGTATTTTTCGGATATCTTTTGCAAAAGCCATGGATCTTCTTTACCAGGAGCTTGCCTTCGTCGTCGAGCGGATGTGACTTGCCCGATAATACAATCTGTATCTTTCCAGCTTCCATGAGTTTTTGAAGCTGAGGCTCGTATTCCATTATAAGATTTGCCCTCTTGTAAGGCACTACCCTTCTGGCAAAACCTATTGTGAGTATGTCCTGCTTAAACTTCGAACCTGTTTTTTCATATATATAGTCTATAAGTAGCCTCTTGTGTTTAAGGTGAGATCCCCAGAGCAATTCGTCGCTGTCCATGTTTTGAATCACATCTTCATTGACCCAAGTCGGAATGTGAATTCCATTTGTTATTTGTATTATATTCGATTTGCCTTCTATCTCACGCCACATTTCATTGGCCGTCTGAGCATGAAGCCTTGAAACCCCGTTTGATATCTTTGAAAGCCTAAGACCTGCCACAGTCATATTGAAAGGGTCTCCTCCGATTCTTTTCAGCTCGCTTGCCTCAAGCCCGTCGTTTGCACCCATGTACATGAGCGACCTTAAAGAGTGTGATTCATTCCCCTGCTTTACCGGCGTATGCGTTGTAAACACTATGCTCTTTTTAGTGCTTTCAAGCGCCTGCTCAAACTCCATTCCGGATACAAGTTTTTCCCTTATTATTTCAAAACCTGCAAATACGGCATGTCCCTCGTTGAAATGGTATATGTCAGGTCTTATTCCAAGCTCCCTTAGGGCTCTTATTCCCCCTATCCCCAGTACCATCTCCTGGGCTATCCTTTGCTCCTCAAAACCTCCGTAAAGCTGTCCTGTAGTCCACTTTAGCTCCGTGCCGTTGTTTTCAGGTATGTCTGTATCCAAAAGATAGAGCGTGTTGTTTTCAAAATTTTCAGTTTTCCACACCTTACATTTAACATCTTCTTCCTTTATCCTTATGTCAACCGTCACTCCCGTGTCTTCCAAAAAGCCGTATTCCGACTTGTAATTGCAATAAGAGTCAATCACCCTGCCCTGACGGTCTATGCGTTGGGTCGTATATCCCTGCTTCCAAAGAATTCCTATTCCTACAACTGGATACCCCTTGTCCTTCGCCGCCTTCAGATAATCGCCCGCAAGGATCCCAAGGCCACCGGCATAAAGGTTTATATTTCTCTCCAAGGCATATTCCATGCAAAAATATGCCACAACTTTTTGTTTAAATATATTCTGACTGTCCATAATATGACCTCCCTAAAGACGTTTAAGATAAAGATTGCCTGTAAAATATGCTGTTCTAATTATAACCACAGATTTGTGGGTATTATTTATATATATTTTTTTATCAATAACTATATATTGAAAATTTACACAAATATGTAATGCTATATAGTTTTTTTACAATTCAGACTATATCATTCGCTAAACAGTCTCAAATCAAATTATAATTCAACCCTTTTGCATCAACAGTTTCATCATTGTTGTTTTGTTAAAATCCAGCTTATTGTCTGCATCAAAATATTTGATGTCTTATATATGTCTATTTATGGGTATTGTTTTTTTATATAGATTATACCATTCTTTGCTTAATATTTATACAAGGAGAAGACTTAATGAGAAAAAATGTTAATTTTTTGGAGATAATTAAAATTTTGAGCCTCATGTGCATAACCATGTCATCTATACTGATTATACCCCTTGCTTATGCCCTTTCATTCAACGAACAATCATCTGCATTAGCATTCGCATCCACATCTGCATTTTTTTTGTCTTTGGGTGGGCTTGGATATGCACTCACTCGCCGTTTTCATGTGAAACTCAACATGCCATCAAGCATGCTCGCATGTCTTTTGAGCTGGCTTCTCTCTTCATGCATAGGTGCCATTCCATTCATGCTGGCCTTAGACAAGGGCTTTATAGATTCGCTTTTTGAATCTGTAAGCGGATTTACAACAACCGGAATAACCGTTTTTACAGGCCTTGATCAAATGCCAAAATCAGTACTCCTTTGGCGCAACCTTACCCAATGGCTCGGCGGACTTGGAATACTTACATTTTTCCTTCTTGTCACATTCAAAAGCGAATCAGACATATGGAAGCTCTTTGGCGCTGAAAGCCACAAGGCTCATGTTTCAAGGCCCGTGCCAAACATTCACAGCACAATCCGAATACTTTGGGGGATATATGTCTTTATTACAGTACTTGAGATAGCCTTTTTAAGGCTTTTTGGCGTTTCCCTGTACGATTCGGTTCTTCACAGCTTCTCAACAGTATCGACAGGGGGCTTTTCTCCATACGACCAGAGTCTGCTTCAGTTTTACAAATCAAAATACCCAAATTACAAGCTCATAGAATACTGTGTCACCTTTTTCATGTTCATAAGCGGAGTCAATTTTCTTCTCCACTACAGGCTTATTGTAGGAGGCATTCGAGGATACCTCAAGGATATGGAATTTAGGTCATACTTCAAAATAACATTGTTTTTTTCAGCAATTGTATATGCAGAGTCCATTTTCATAGGTGGGTTTGGATATTTAGATGAAAATGTCTTCAGGAAATCGCTGTTTCAAGTCGTCTCCATTGTGACTACCACAGGATTCTCAACCGAGTACATAGGCTCTGATTTTTTCGGAAGTAGTGCACAGCTTCTTTTTCCGGCACTGATGCTCATAGGAGGATGCATAGGCTCAACTGCCGGCGGGGTCAAAATTTTGAGGATTGCAATACTCGGAAAGCTGTTTTCAAGAGAGATTCTAAAGACGGCCGTTCCAAAATCAGTAGTTATTCCCGTAACACTTGACAATATCCGAGTCGGAAACGAAGAGGTTCTTAAGGTATGCTCTATATTTTTCGGTTGGATTCTCGTTATATTTACCGGCGCAGTAATAACGGGAGCCCTTTCGGACCTCGGCCCGTTTGAGTCTCTTTCCGGAATGCTCTCTGCGGTGGGAAACATAGGTCCATTTTATTTCAGCGTTGAACAAATGGCTTCGCTCTCACCTGTAATAAAGCTTACTTATATAGCCGGAATGTTGTGCGGAAGGCTTGAAATACTTCCAGTATTCATAATACTTTCAATGCGCTCAAAACTTTTGTAGGAGGTGGGATTATTGTATATAATAATTGCCGGAGGCGGTGTTGTGGGAAGAAGCATAGCCTCAATGCTTTCCAATGAACATAGCGTGGTTGTCATAGACAAGGATTTTTCAATATGCGAAAAGATATACTCCACATACGGGGTGATAAGCGTACATGGCGATGCAACCAAGATAGGAACACTTATTGACGCCGGGATACAAAAATGTGACATAGCCATTTCAGTCATGAGAGAGGATTCTTCCAATCTTGTATTTGCACTGCTTTCAAAAAATTTCGGCATAAGCAGCATATTTGTCAGAATGCACAACCCCGAATACGAAAACGCATACAAGATCGCAGGCGCCTCAAATATAGCTTCAAGCGTCGGAATGATGGTGGAGAAATTTGTAATGGACATAAGGCAGCCCGAAATAAGGCGAGTGGCATCTCTAAGCGGCGGAAAGGCCGAAATATCAATACTGACTGTCCCATTGGGCGCGAAGTGCTCAGGCAGCACGATTTCCGAAATAGCAAGCAGCGAGTCTTTTCCGGATGACTGCATTATTGCAGGGATATTCGATTCTGATGAAGACAAACTTATAATCCCCCGCGGGAACAGGCGGATATTCTCATCAAATCAAGTTTTTTTAGTTGCTCCGAGCGAAAGCATTATTAAGGCCGCAAAGTTTTTCAAAAAAAAATAGGGCCCTTGTGGCCCTATCTGGCTTCATTTACTATTGCATTCCTGGTGTTTTGTATAAGCTTTCTTTCTATCTCCTCAGCATTCTCCTCGTCAACAAGAGCCGTTATATAGTCTCCCGCGAGTATCTGAGTGTCCCCTTCAGGTATTATCTCAGACATTCCCCTTTTTATGCCGACAACGAGAAAATTGGCAGGCCAGTTCACCTCTTTTATCCTTTTGCCTTCTATATTCGATCCAAGGCAAACTATGACCTGTATTATGGTCTTTTTGTCGCTTTCCGGCTCCACCTTTTCAGGATTTTTTTGGAGTATCCCATCAAGCAGAGATTCGTATATCGGCTCTGACCCCATGAGATCCGCAGTCACATGCGCAGCAATGGCAATTATTGTGACAGGCAGAAGAAGCCTGAATGAGCCTGTCATCTCGCTCACAAGTATTATCCCCGTTATGGGCGCCCTTACTATTGCCGTGAAATATCCCGCCATAGAAAGTATGATGAGATTCTTTATATATCCCGTTTCTATTATCCCCATCTGTGCCATAACATTCCCGTATATGTCCCCCGTAAGCGCACCTATAACCAAAAGCGGAAGGAATATCCCCCCCGGCGCTCCCGAGCCGTAGCTTAGCATTGTAAATGCAAATTTGCATATTAGAATTGCAAAAAGCATTTTTATTGTGAGCCCGCCTTCCATGAGTGAAACTATAAGCCCATGCCCTCCGCCGAGTATCTGCGGCATTAAAAATCCTGCCGTTCCCGCAAATATGAGAGGGATTATTACATTGAACTCACTTTTTATTATATTCTGCCTAGCATATGCATGCTGGGTCTTAATCATCACCTTGTTGAACAACACTCCAAAAATCCCCAATATGACCCCAAGAAATATCAGGTGGAAGTAATGGTCAAGCGGAAACAGCTCTATTATCCTGAAATCGAATACGGGCTGCTGCCCGAAAAATTTTCTTGATACGAAGTCAGCCGCCACCGAAGCCGCCATCGCAGGCAGGAGTATGAGCGGCGAAAAATTCTTGTGGACCTCTTCAAGGGCAAACATCACTCCCGCAAGCGGGGCATTGAAAGCCGCGGCAAGCCCGGCGCTGGCACCGCTCGTCACAAGGTATTTTTCTTCAAGCTTCATTCTCTTGAATATCTTGCCAAACCCTTGACCTATGCTGGCTCCGATCTGAACTGACGGACCTTCCCTTCCGAGCGAGAGTCCTCCTCCAAGCGCAAGCACCCCTCCTATGAATTTTCCCAGTATTACTCTGAACCAGTCTATTTTCATGTTTCTAAGCAATATCCCCTCTACCTGAGGAATTCCACTTCCCTTTACCATTGGTTCCAGCCTTACAATCCAGCCTATGAGGACCCCCAGCAGTACAATCCCCCCCAAATAGAGCGGCACTACACCAGGATTCTCCTGAACCAGCCTCCTCATGTATGATGCCATGTGCATGGCCTTTTCAAGCGAAAACCTGTATGCAACAACCACCGCACCCGATATGAGGCCTATGGCCACACCTTCCATAAGCAGCTGCAATCTGAAATTGTGCCAGTGGCGCAAAGTGTTGCATGCATTTTCTCTTTTGTCAGTCATATTGCAAACGCTCCCTCTTATCAATCGTTTTTCATAATTCCAGTGTAATTATATAATATAGCTCAAAATATATCAAATCCACGTATACAGTAATTCCATAAAATAGCCTACAAAAAGAACCCGCCAATAATCACGCGGGTTCTTTCTATAGCAAATGCTCTACATGTATACGCATCCAAACTCCAGTGGGATATTTAGTTTTGCGCTTTTCTTTGAATACTTCCCCTGCTTGCCAGGTATCTTACAAGTTTCCCTATCAAGGAACCTTCCCTTTCGAATATTATATATGTCGACGGTATTACAAAGAGAGTAAGTGCTGACGAGACTATGAGGCCGGATATTATTGAGTATGCCATAGGGGCCCAGAGGCTTCCCCCCGATATGGCCATTGGCACAAGACCTATTACAGTGGTTATCATGCCCACCATTATGGGCCTGTACCTCGTTACGCACGATTCCACCACCGCCTCGTCAATGCCCTTTCCGCCGTCCCTTAGGACCTGTATATAGTCCAAAAGCACAATGCCATTGTTGACCACGACTCCCATAAGGCTTATTGCTCCAAGAAGCGCCATGAACCCGATAGGGTATCCCGTTACCAAAAGGCCCACTATTACGCCTATGAATGAAAGCGGTATTGTGCCCATTATTATAAGAGGCCTTCTGAGGTCTGTAAACTGGAACACCATTGTCATGTATATGACCACAACCGCCAGTATGAACGGCTTTACAAGAGACCTGAAGGCTTCCCCCCTGTCCTCGTTTTCTCCTCCAAACACCATTGTATATCCGTCAGGAACGCCATAGCCTTCGAGTTTTTTTTCAACCTCTTTCAAAAGGCTTGCAGCATTATGCCCCGGAGCCGGGTATAGTCCGACTGTTATTGTCCTTTGGCCGTCCCTTCTCATTATGTTGTTCAGCGAAAACCTGTTTTCTATGTCCGCCACTTCAACCAGCGGAACATTTTCCCCCGTGAACCTTGATGTAAAGTATATCTGGCTGAGCACATCACCGGTCTTTCTCTCTTCGTGAGGAATCCTCATAATAACATTTATATCGTCATCGCTGTTTTCAGGCTTTATCTTTGTGACCTCGAATCCGTTTATTGCCATTCTTATGGTGCTTGATATGTCATAATTAGTAAGGCCCGCCATGCTGGCCTTTTCACTGTTTACATCCACCATGAGCTTGTACGTCTCAAGACCGTAGTTGTCCTGGACGTTTTTGCCCTGTTTTATCTGCGCTATCTGGTTTTGGACGTCTTCAGCAATGCTCCTCAAAACTCCTATGTCCTCTCCGCTTATTCTCACCTGTACAGGCAGGCCCACTGGCTCTGCAAGTTCTAGCTGCTTCACTTCTATTCTCGCTCCAATTACCTTTTCTTCAAGAAGTTCCTGTATCCTGTGCATGTCCTCTTTTTTCCCGTTTATTATCATCTGGGCCTTGTTGCTAGCCCTTTGATTCCCCTGGTATGTCACATAGAATTTTGGTATCCCGTCCCCTATCTTGGACACCACCCCTTCTACCGAATCCTGGCTCAGAAGTATTTTTTCTATCTCCCTTACCGTTTCATCCGTCCTGCTAGAAGTGCTTCCATCCTTGACAGCTATATCTATTATATACTGGTCCCTTTCCACAAAAGGAAACAGCTGCACTCCCAAGGCAGGTATCAAAAGAAGGCTGGCTGCAAGGGCCGCAACCGCCGAAACCACAACTGCCTTTGGCCTTTTTATAGACTTTACAAGCAGCTTTTCATACACGCTTACTATGCCTTTGCAGTAGTCTGTAAGCTTTCTTATCAGCTTGTTGTTTGAAATTTTGGCCTTTATGCCCCCGTCGCTGCTTTTTTCTTCTCCGCCAAAAAACGTATATCCCATTGCAGGCACGAGAGTCAAAGATGCTATGTATGAACCAAACAGCGCCACTGAAACCAGCACTGGAAGAGTCTTCACGAATTTTCCTGCCGTTCCGTACATCATGGCAAGAGGCAAGAATGAAGCCACTGTCGTAATTGTCGATGTGAGTATTGGTATTTTAACCTCCTCAACTCCCCTTATACAAGCTTCTTCTTTGCCGTAACCCCTTTCCAGATACAGGTATATGCTATCATTTGCCACTATGGCATTTGCCACCAGCAGACTCAGCGATATTATAAGTGATGCTATTGAAACCTGGTGGAGCTGTATTTTGAATACCTTCATGAATACAAATGTAAGCATTATTATTGCCGGTATTGACGATGACACTACTATTGAGCTCTTTACCCCCATCGTGAGGAGTATCACAATCACGACCAGTGCCACAGCTGATATGAGGTTGTTTTGAAACAGCTTTATGGACTCGTCAACATATCTCGACTGGTCTGTAAACACCTGTACATCTACATTTTCAGGCATCTCCCTTTTGAAATTATCCACTATTTCATCAAGTCTTTTCCCTATCTTTACTATGTTTTCACCCTCCACGTATTTTACTCCGACTATGAGGGCTTTCTCGCCGTTGACCTTTACGAATATGTCCTTTTGCTCCTCTTCCATGTTTATCTGGGCAATGTCTCTCATATATATGACATTTCCCGATTCAGACATTCCTATTATTGTGTTTTTTATCTCGTCAATGTTGCTGTATTCGCCAGTAGTCTGCACCGGAACCTTTATCTTGTCGCCAATGTCCAAAGTTCCTCCTGGTATGTTCACATTCCTTGCCATAAGTATCTTTATTATATTCTCGGGAGTCACATTGTACTGCCTGAGCTTTAACATGTCGAGGTCTATGCTTATTTGGTTTTCTATCTCTCCATCCACTATTACCTTAGCAGCCCCGCCGTCCTTTTCAAGGTCGTCCTTTAGCTCCTGCGCAAATTCATTTAGCCTGACATACTCAAGCTCGCTTGAGGTCACCGTTGCTATATAGCCGTATGTCTCGACTATGTTAGTGTCGACTTCCGGCTCATACGCCTCCTTCGGAAGGTCCTTCTTGCACTGGTCCACCTTGTCCTTTAGCTTTTCCCACGTCTTGTCTATTTTCGAATCGCTAATATCCTTGAGCTTCACCTTTATTACCCCTATGCTTTCCATGGAAAAGCTTTCAGTCCTTTTCACCTCTTCAATCTCCCTTATCTTCGACTCCAGATTCTTGACGACCAGCTTTTCAACGTCTTCCGGACTCGCTCCCGGGTATATGCACTTCACAACTGCATATGGCGCAACCACAGTCGGATTTTCCTGCCTTTCCATGTCTCCGTATATCAGCGCCCCAGTGATTATTATAATTGAAAATATAAGCATCACTATACTTCTGTGCTTAACGCTCCAAGCTATCATTTGTCGCTCCCCTCCAGACTCACCTTGTCACCCTCCACAAGTTTGTACTGGCCTTCCACTATGACCTCCTCGCCTTCGTCAATGCCTGATATAATCTGAATCCTACTGTCAAACACCTTTCCAACTTCTACAATTCTTTTTTGAACAGTGCTCTTTTCACTGTCAAGCACAAATACATACGGCTTGTCTGCACCCTTTATAACGGCCTCCATGGGAATGAATATTGAATCCACACTTCCAAATTCGGCTTCAACTTTGGCTATCATTCCCGGCTTCATTTCCAAATTTAAATTTTCCAGCCTTATCTTTACAGGAAATGTTCTCGTATTAGCGTCGGCAATCTTTGATATTTCAAACACTTTTCCCTTGTAATCCTTTTCTATTCCGTATACGTGGACATCAACCCGCTGTCCCATGCTGAAATTTTCCAGCTGCGAGTCGGCCACCCCTATTTCAACATCAACCTCGTTTATATCTCCAAGTACCACCACGGGATATCCCGAACCTGTAGTCTCCCCCGCCTCGCTTATCTTTTTTATTACAGTTCCATCTATGGGACTGTATACCGTTGTATCCTGGAGTTTTGACTGGGCAAGCTCGCTCATGGCTCTTGCCTGCTCCAGCTGTGAATCGAATATATCCTGCGCGTCGAGCGCCTGCTGGTATTTATTTTCGATTACAACAAGGGCCGCCTCCACTTCATCAAATTTGTCTCTTGGTATGGCGTCTTTTTCATATAGCCTCTTTACCCTTTCATATCTCTTTTCCATAAGATCCATTTGCGATTTGGCCTGATTCACCATGGACGGTATCTCACTCGAAGCCTTCAGCCTCAGCGATTCATACTGCGAACCTGCAGCCATTGCCCCTAGCATGTATTCATGTGAATCAAGCGATGCTACCGGCTGACCCTTTTGGACTATATCCCCTTCCGATATGCTCATGCTCTCTATTACACCAGCTACCTTGAATGCAACTTTTACAGTCTTTGAAGGCTTTATGTTACCACTCATGCTCATTTTCTCAGATTCCTTTTCCAATGCTGCAACCTGTGTCTTTACAGGCTTTATAACCTCTTTTGCCTCCTGATCTGCGCATCCTGAAAAAGCAATCTGCAGCAGGCCTATCAAAACAATAATAGCGCATATTTTTTTATTTGATTTCATTCCTAGTCCCTCCCGTGTATAGGTTTATATATTATTATTTCAATACCTTGTGAATTATACCTTTCAGGTTCTTTTTGACCTCTCCTATTGTATATGGGGTACCGAGTATTATAGCGTTATAGCATGCCCCTATGAACATGTCCACTATTATGTAAAGAGTGACATCCGAATCAAGCACGCCTTCGTTAATGCTTATGTTTACAGAGCTTTCAAATTTATGCTTAAACTGTTCAATAAAATTTCTCTTGTACTTAAATTCCTTATTATTCGAAATATCATTTTTCATTATTTCGAGAAATTCCCTGTTTTTTTCAAACCCCTCAACAGCTCTGTCCACTATGTGATCTACAGCCTCATCTTTAGGCACGTTATTTTTGTGTTCAATATCTACAAACATGTGCTTTATGAAATCAATGCTTATTTCATTGAACACTTCATCTATAAGTTCGTCCTTGCAGTTGTAATAGATATAAAAAGTACCCTTTGCTATACCCGCCTCTTTTACAATTTCATTTACAGATGTTGCCTTTACACCATTTTCAATAAAAAGCCTCTTTGCAATGTTCCTTATTTCATCTTTCCTCACATTTTTTTTCATACATAGACACCTCCCGTGACCATCGGTCATATTTTATTATATCACTCATCTATATTTTCGCAAAATAAAAAAATTGCCCGGATATGGCAATTTTTTATTGTCTTTGGCTATGGCAATCTACTATGACTTAATCCATTTTCTGAACTATTCTCATTACTATGTCTTCTATCCTTTTAAGTTTCTCATCCCTTTTGCTTATGTGCTTGGCGTCTGTATCATTTATGAGCATTGTTTCAATCCATTTTGTGTTTATCACCTTGAAAAACATGTCTATTATAAATTTCGCCCCCACAAACTGTTCTTCGTAAGGTGGCGATCCCGCTACTGCTATGAACGCCCCCTGTCTTTCCTTGTTCCTCTCAAACGTTGGCTTTTTAAGCACATATTTACTTGAATATATGGCCTGCATCCTGTCTATTACGGCCTTGACCTGTGCCGTAAGCGAGTTGAAATATATTGGCGATATAATTATAGTGGCGCTTGACTCGTCAAACTGCCTGTGCAGTTCAACTCCCTGGTCTTTTATTACGCACCAGCCCGTTTTTTCACAGGCACCGCATCCGGTGCAGTATGCAATATCCATATTTTTCACATCCACAAGTTTATACTGGACATTTTCCCTTTCAAGTATGGATATTATAAAATCGGTTATGTACTGGCTGTTTCCATTTTTTCTGGGGCTTCCATTTATTAATATTAAAGACATTGTACGCCTCCCTCCTATTTTTATATCCATATGTTACTATATAAGAATATTCTAGTAAATAGAATCCAGGATATGTTTTTTGAATGCATGGAGTATAACAGTTACTGCTACTGTAAAAGCTAAAGTCAATATGAATATCCACAGTGCAGTGTTCACAAAGAAATTTATGGGCAAAATATTTATTATTATGCTCTCACCCGGATCCAGCATCCAAAATTCATTTCTAAAAAATATCTTATGGAATTTTTCAAACATATACCCAAAATTTAAAACAGCCAGCATGCATACAGTTAAAAGCACCACAAATGACATTAATATGCCTTTCAACACCCCTTGCACAAAGCTATACGCTGTTTTGCGAAAAAACACTGCAGATATTGCTACTGCTGCAATAATTAATATACGTGCTCTTCCATAAAATTCAAACAGCCCTTTTACGTCTTCCATGTGCACTATTTCCCTTTGCGTGAAAATATTCATGCCGTTTGAATCTGGGTAATACAGACATTCTCTTTCAGATTTTATGTATTCCACTATTTGAATTGTCACATCGTCTGCCACGGCTTTCCCATATATTTCATACACTCCATTTTTTTCGTGCTGGTGACTATAGTATTTTAAGCTAAAAGAAATGCAAAATACTGCACTTATGAGTATGAACAAAAATATCAAGACACCCAGAAATATAGAATATGCCTTTTTCAAAATATCCCTCCAGTAAATATCTTTTTTTATTTTTATCCATGTTTTTACTGTCTAAACGGTTATTGCCGCTGCAAACTTAATATTTCAGATGTGATTCATGTGAATATGGCTTTTATCTGTCTCCTCCATCAATTCCAAAAAATAAAAAAACCGCCTGTATCGGCGGCATGTATTATCGCTTATTATTCTGAAACTATACCTATGAACGGAAGATTCCTGTACATTTCTGCGCAGTCTATGCCGTATCCTACAATGAATCTGTCAGGTATTGTAAATCCTATGTAGTCAACATCAAGGTGGCATTTTCTTCTGTCAGGCTTGTCCAAAAGAGTGCATACCTTGAGTGATTTTGGATTTCTCGACCTTAGGTTTTCAGTAAGATATTTCAAAGTAAGTCCCGTGTCTATTATGTCCTCGACAATTATAACGTGTTTGTTTTCTATCTCCAAATCAAGATCTTTAAGTATTTTAACTACTCCAGAGCTCTTTGTGGATTTTCCATAGCTTG
Organism: Peptoclostridium litorale DSM 5388; assembly: GCF_900141635.1. Taxonomy (GTDB): domain Bacteria; phylum Bacillota; class Clostridia; order Peptostreptococcales; family Peptostreptococcaceae; genus Peptoclostridium; species Peptoclostridium litorale. Next base: position 39,505 of record NZ_FSRH01000007.1, read on the forward strand.
AAACAGACATGAAATCCAGTTCCACATTAAGGTTGATCTTCCTCATAAGGTCTGACACGAAAACGCATGCTCCCTTTAAAACACCTATTATAAAAATGTCTTCTCCCTTGTAGTCGTTTTCTATAGCTTTTGCCATTTCTTCAACTTTTTCCATAAGTTCTGACTCAGATATCAAAACTTCTGTTATTTTGTGCATACAAACTCACCTCTATATATTATTTACAATTCACATCGTGATTATACCATAACAACATAGAAGTGTGAATATTTTATTGTTTTTTTTAACGTTTATTCGTCATTTGGATTATTTTTCATCTTTAACGTCGTAATTTTTTATCTCTATTATATTTTTTCCTGAAGCAGTTTTAGATATTTTGCCAAAATTCAGTTCATACTCATCGAGCTGCTCGTTTATAACAGTGAGAATATAAAGTATTACAACGGCATCATCAACAACGCCAATACCCAATATAACTTCCGGAACAATATCCAGTGGAGACAAGAAATACATGAACCCAAACATGAGGCATGCCATTATTTTTATCTTTTTAAACCTTGAAACCCTTTCATCTTGCATAAAACGATAAAGCAGGTCAATTCTCTTGAAAAAGCCTAGCGCACCCTTTAATTTTTTCACATGAATCACCCTTATTTTTTGATATATAATTATTATAGTATAATATTGAATATATTAAAATAAATGCTTAATATATTATTAGACATTTTTATCCGTTATGGGGGAATACAGATGGTTAAAAAAATAAAAAAATCGTTTCAGGGATTCAAACCTTATATACAGGGACATCAAAACATGTTCAAATGCGCGGTTTTGATACCCCTCGTCGAAAAGGACGGCAAAACTCATATACTATTTGAAGTAAGGTCCAAAGACCTTTCTGTCCAGCCCAGCGAAATATCTTTTCCTGGCGGAGGGCTTGAACCTGAAGACAACGACTTTTTGGATACTGCCGTGAGAGAAACTTGCGAAGAACTCGGCCTTTCCAGGGAGGATATAGACGTAATATCTCCGTTGAATGTATTTATCACTCCTTTCAACCTAATAATTCATCCTTTTGTAGGTACAGTGAATTATGATAATATAGATATCAATAGAGACGAAGTCGATCATGTTTTTTTGGTCCCTCTCGACTTTTTTATAAAAAACAACCCCAATATGTACAGCGCAGGCCTTGACATCAACATTCCAGATGACTTTCCATACCACTTGATTCCAAATGGAAAAAACTACAAGTTCAGGAAAGCCTCGTATGACCTTTATTTTTACAATTACAAAGACTATATAATATGGGGGATCACTGCAAAGATACTCAAAGATTTTTTAGACGATTTTAAGGAGCGATATGTATGAGACTTTTTATAGGGTATTTTATTCCAGATGAAGTTGCAAAGTATATACATTCTGTAGAACAAGAGCTTTCAAATCAAAACATATCCGCAAAGTATACGCATCATAAAAATCTCCACCTCACTTTCAAATTTTTAGGTGAGACTCGCGAAGATACCGCAGCAGAAATAGGTAATATATTGTCGTCTTACAAGGGCCTGGATATGGAGTTTACTCTGGATAGGATTTCTTGGTTTGAAAGAGGCGCTAATTCCATACTTTTCATGGAGCTTTCAGGGGATGCAGGCCCTCTGTGCAAAAAAGTCGAAATGCTTAATGATGACCTTGAATCTTTGGATTTTGAAAGGGATTCCCGAAAGTTCAAGGCGCATATAACAATAGGAAGAAAGGTTAAACTTGACCGTATAGCCAAGGAAAAACTTAAAAACATACCTATTGAACCTTTAAAATTCACAGTTGATGAATTCAGCCTTATTGAAAGCACACTCACAAAAATGGGCGCCGTATACAAAAAATCGCTTTAGGCTTCCTCATACTGATACTATGTCTAACTCTATGTTTTTACAATAAAAAGCCGGGTTATGGTGAACTATTTACATATTCACCATAACCCGGCTTTTTATTGTCTTTTTATTCCATATATATAAGCTCTCTTCTCAAAATATCTATTGCCCTGACTGCCGAATAGTTCCTTATTCTCTCCCTGTTTCCCTTTATTGTAATCTTTTTGACCTTGACGTCTCCATTTATATAAAGGCCTATGTATACAAGCCCCACTGGTTTTTCAGGCGTCCCCCCGTCCGGACCCGCCACTCCTGTAGTTGACAAGCCTATGTTGCAGCCATTTTTAAGTGCTATTCCCCTTGCCATTTCAGATGCCACCTGCTCGCTTACGGCTCCAAACCTTTCAAGAGTATCCTCATTCACTCCAAGCGATCTTATTTTTGCCTCATTCGAATATGTGACATCCCCTTCAATAAACACTTTTGATATCCCTGGGCAGTTTACAAGCTTTGCAGACACAAGCCCCCCTGTGCAGGACTCCGCCACTGCTATTTTCAAATCCCTGTCTATCAGAATTTTTCCGACTTCGTTTTCAAGGCTGGTATCTCCTTCGCCGTATATGTTATCCCCCAGAGCCTCCCTTACCTTTTCTTCAACGGGACGTATCATATCTTTTGCCGTCTGTTCGTCATGAGCCCTTGAAGTTATTCTAAATAAGACCTCTCCTTCTTTTGCATACGGGGCTACAGTCGGGTTCTCCCCATCAAGAAGCTCCTTTACCATTTCAGCCGCGCTGCTTTCCCCTATTCCGCATATTCTAAGGCTCTTTGAAAATATCACAAGATCGCTAAATCCCTTGAGGTATGGATATGCCTCTCTTTCAAACAAAGGCACCATTTCCCTTGGCGGCCCGGGAAGTATTATCATCTTCCTCCTCTCATCCTCTATTATGCATCCCGGAGCAGTCCCATTTTCATTATAGAGTATCTTTGACCCCTTTGGAAAATACGCCTGCTTCCTGTTTGACTCTGTGATATCAATTCCCCTTGTGTTGAATATCTCTTCTATGTTTTTCCACGACTTCTCGTCAAATAGCATTTTCTTTCCGAAAAACTCCGCGGCAGCCTCTTTTGTTATGTCGTCAGCAGTCGGCCCAAGGCCTCCCGTGGTTATAACTATGTCCGACCTTGAAAATGCAACTTCAAATGCATTTTTTATCCTGTCCATATTGTCCCCTACCACGGTCTGAAAGTAACTTGAAAATCCCAATTCCGCAGTCTTTGACGCTATGTACTGGGCGTTTGTGTTTACTATATCCCCCAAAAGCAGCTCCGTCCCAACGCATACTATCTCTACCACCATATTCCATCTCCCTTTACAAACTTATTGTATTCTGAAAACACATGGGCCATTATCTTTCCCCCACTCTAACTTCCTAAAGAGTATAACATTTATATTTATTATACTACCAAACGCAACAGACTTGTTTTGACTCAAAATATTTTTTGTTATATTGTTACCCGATTTAATAATGCGCAACAAATTGGTCTGATTAGCTTTTGTTCCAAAATAACAGGGACTGGAATACTCCAGACCCTGTTATTTTCTATATAATGTTTTTCAGCGCTTCAAGCGACTTTGCGGCCTCTTCCCTAGGCCTCACCTCTATTACATACACCACGTCCTCATTTCCCATAATATCCATGTGCTCCTTGAACTTAACATTTCCAGACCCTATGACTTTGTGGTCTCCCTGCTCGTTGTAGTCGTGAATATGGCTTACCCTTATGCTTTCCAGATTCCCCTTGAAAAATTCAACTTCTCCGTATTTGTTCAAATATGAGTGACCTATGTCCCATGTCAAATTGAGCCTTCGCACATCCATGATCTTTTTCAGTGCCTCCTGGATGTACTTTGGAAAATACCCTGAGTTTTCAATGCATATTTCCACTCCGTCCGCATTCTCATCCCTGTAATCCAGTATTCTTTTGAGGCTGTCATTCAAGTTTTCAACCGCTTTGTCTGCATATTCGTCCTGCACATATCCCTGGCCTTCAACAAGCGTGAAATACGGTGTTGAATTCGTGTGAACAGTTATGCAGCTTACTCCTATTTCATACGCAAAGCCTATTATCTCCTGCAGCCTCTGTATCCCCGCCAGCCTTATCCCTTCGTGAAGGCAAACAAGCGATATGTCTTCAGGGGCGTGCATCGTAAGCTTTATGCCGTGTTCATTTTTGAATTTCTTTATAGCGTTAATATCCTCTTGATCATATCTTTCCGGAAAAAAACACGGCATGTTCATGTTGAGCTCCACCGCCTCAAATCCGCTTCCCAAAGCAAATTCCATAGCTGAAATTATATCTCGTTCTCCAAGTGATGCTGCATATCCTACAGAATATTTCATGATCCACCTCCTACAGCTGTATCGACTTCGCCCATATCATGTTCGCCTCGTCAACAAGCTTTCTCAGCGTTCCATCTTCGACCCTGTCGTCTACATTTAGAACCATGAGGGCCTTTTCCCCCCTTACATTTCTTCCGACCTGCATTGTCGCTATGTTTATGCTCTCCTCTCCAAGTACTCTGCCGACGCTTCCTACTACTCCCGGAACGTCTGCGTTTTGTATGAAAAGCATGTACTGGCTAGGATGTACGTCCACCTCGTATCCTTGTATTTCGACTATCTTGCCCTCCTGCTTTCCTGACAGGTTTCCAGATATGGTGAATTCTCCGTTTTTATGCCTTATGCTCACAGATATCAGTTCGGTGTAGTTGTTATATGGCTTGTTGTCCTTTCTCTTTCTTATTTTTATTCCCCTTTCCTCTGCAAGCATCCTGGCATTTATATAGTTGACCTTTTCCTTTACAACAGGCTCCAAAAGGCCCTTTAAAAATGCTATGTCTATCATTTCCGTATCCTGGTTAGCTATGTCCCCCCAGTACTTTATGTCTACAAAGTCTATTGGGTCGCTGCAAAACTGGAAGTATATCATTCCAAGCTTTTCCACAAGGTTTATATATGGTTTTATCGACTTGAGCTCGTCCCTGTGTATGGTAGGAAGGTTGACTGCATTTGGAACTATCTCCCCGGCAAGCCCCTTTATCACCTGGTCCGCTACAGACCTTCCCACGTTTTGCTGTGCCTCTATGGTAGTCGCTCCTATGTGAGGCGTCACCACTACATTTGGAAGGCATACAAGAGGGTTGTTCTCGCAAGGCTCAACCTGGTGGACATCAAGTCCGGCGCTTGCAACCTTGCCTTCCTCAAGTCCCCTGTATAGAGCCTTTTCGTCTATTATTCCGCCCCTTGCGGCATTTACTATCCTTACCCCGTCTTTCATTAGAGATATCTCGTCTTCCCCTATCATGCCTATCGTCTCAGTTGTCTTTGGAGTGTGCACCGTTATGAAATCCGCCTCTTCAAGAAGCTCTCTCAGATGCTCTTTCTTTCGCGCTCCAAATCTTTCAAACCTTTCATCGCTTATATACGGGTCATATGCTATCACGTTCATCCCAAACGCAGCCATTCTCCTTGCAAGAAGCGAGCCTATCCTTCCAAGCCCTATTATTCCAATGGTCTTGCCGTAAAGCTCTGTTCCCATGAATCTGTCCCTGTTCCAGCCTCCTCCCTTCAGGTGGGCGTCCGCCTGGGCTATATTCCTTGACTGGTTCAGTATGAGTCCTATTGCAAGTTCGCACGCAGACATGCTGTTGCTGTCCGGAGTGTTAGCCACCACTATCCCCCTCTTTGTCGCTGCATCAAGGCTTATATTGTCTATGCCGTTTCCAGCCCTTCCTATTATCTTGAGTTTTTTGGCGTTTTTTATTACATCTTCATCTATTTTTGGATTGCTTCTCACTATAAGGGCATCATATTCTCCTATGATCTCCTTTAGTTCCTCTTTAGTAATCCCGTTGATAAGGTCTACGTGAAATTTCTCCTTTAAAAGATTTATTCCCTCTTCATTTATAGTCTCTGTTATGAGCACCTTTTTCATAGTCATAGTAAACTCCCCCTCAGTATTCAATATTCAGCATACAAAATACATTATCCTGTAATTTTTTTACGCACCCTGCATTCTATTCATACAATCCTGCATGGCATTTACTGTCATGTCTATCATTTTCTCGTCTACACATCCCATATGTCCTATTCTCACTATTCTTCCCTTTAGGTCTCCCTGGCCTCCCGAAATAACTATGCCGTGCAGCTCTTCCATTTCCCTTTTAAGCCTTGCCGCTCCGTCTCCAACATCTATGGAAGTGACAACATCCGATCTATATCCATTTTGCACAAAAAGACGAAGTCCCATTTTCTCCACTTCTATTCTGAATTTTTCCGCCAGATTGCTGTGCCTTTCTATCACATTTTCTATGCCCTCTTCTTGTATCATCTTAAGTGATTCATTTGTAGCGGCTATAAGGGAAACTGCCGGCGTGTATGGGTTTTGAGGCTTTTCCTTTTTCATGTAGTCTCTTGCCTTTTTGATGTCCCAATAGTATTTTGGAATGGTCGACATAGCCGCCCTGTCCCAGGCTTTTTCGCCAAGTGATATGAATGTCAGTCCCGGCGGGCTCATAAGCGCCTTTTGCGATGCAGAAATCACAACATCCACTCCCCATTCATCCATTTTCAGCTCAAGTCCTCCCAGGGAGCTCACCGCATCAACTACAAATAGAAGACCCTTTTCCTTTGCCAGTTTTCCTATCTCCCTTATGTCATTATAAGCTCCCGTTGACGTTTCATTATGTGTTACAAGTATTGAAGTGTGCTCGTCCCTTACGGCCTTTCTTATAGCATCAATGTCAGCCCCGCTGCCCCAAGGTATGTCTATTTTTTCAACGTCCACCCCGAACTGCTGTGCTATTGATGCAAACCTGTCGCCGAAAACCCCTATTGACACTGCAATTATCTTTTCTCCCGGAGAAAACAGGTTTATGACTGCAGCTTCAAGCCCTCCCGTTCCAGCTGCCGGAAATGTCATAACGTCGTTTCTCGTTTGAAACACGTATTTAAGCCTTTCACTGAACTCGCCAAACAGCGCTGAATATTCATCCGTCCTGTGGTGCATTACAGGATATGCCATTGCCTTTAGCACTCTTTCGGGAACATTTGTAGGTCCCGGAGTCATTAAAATTTTTTTGTTCATATCATCTACCCCTTTATATTGTCAGAAGCTTTTTTATCAGATATTATTTAATTATACTAAAAAACCCCGCTCTTGACTCATAGGTCAAGGACGGGGTTGTATATCCACGTGGTGCCACCTTGTTTTACTGCATAGTATATGTGCAGTCTCTAAATTCTTTAACGGGAATCAGACGTTGGAGGTTGTTACTCCCCCAATGCTCCGGGTCGGATTCAACACCTTTGCTATCGACCTTCCACCACACGGCCGACTCTCTATAAACAAATAAATGTTTACTGCTACCCTTCAACGCATTTGAATTTTGATTTAAAATTGATTATATTCTAATAATCCACAATAGTCAATGTAATAGTAATTTTTTTATATTAAAATTTATTTTTTTGATGTGATATAATTTTTTAGTCAGCCATGTCTCATTCACATTAATATATGGGTATTAATAAGTTATGCACGCAAATCACAATAATCGAATACACATATTCGCTTTGAAAATATGGCATTTATTACGAATTAGGGGCATATCACATATCTATTTATGTGTTCAATACCTAAAACGCCAAAAGAGTATGTCATATTTAGCTAAATATGTTATAATATTCTTGCTAATCACATTCATTAAGTCCACATAAATATAAATACTTATTTACAGGAGGTTCAAAATGTCAAAGTATAAATATATCAAATGGTTCAATGAAATCAATAAAAATGACATTCCTCTAGTAGGAGGAAAAGGAGCCAATCTTGGAGAGCTCACACAAAATAATGTTGATGTCCCTCCAGGGTTTTGCGTTACCGCTGACGCATACAAGGACTTCATAAGACTTTCAAAGCTAAGCGATGAAATCGCAGCTATAATACACAGCATTGACATAGAGGACACTACAGACCTTCAGATAAAAACTGCAAAGATAAGAAATCTCATAACAGACTGCAGCGTCCCAGCTGAGATAGAGACTGAAATAGTGGATGCATATGCACAGTTCAGCAAGGATATAGCGCTTGAAAATCCTCTCGTTGCAATAAGAAGCTCTGCCACCGCGGAAGACCTTCCAGATGCGTCTTTTGCAGGGCAGCAGGATACATATCTTAATATATACGAGCCTGTTAACGTAGTTGAACATGTCAAAAAATGCTGGGCTTCCCTTTGGACTGCAAGGGCAACATACTACAGACAGCACAAGGGATTTGACCATTTCGAGGTGTCACTTAGCGCAGTAGTTCAAAAGATGGTAAACAGCGAAAAGGCTGGCGTAATGTTTACTACAAACCCCATGAACAGCAACAATTCGGAGATTATGATAAACGCAAGCTGGGGACTTGGAGAATCCGTGGTTTCCGGCTCTGTAACACCTGATGACTATATAATCAGCAAGGACTCTTTTGAAATTATAGAAGAGAACATAGCTGACAAGCACACTATGATAATTAAAAATGGCAGCGGCATAGGCTCTATAGAGCTTAAGGTAAGTGATTTTCTTGGAGCCGACAAGGTCTCATCACCATGCCTTTCAAACGATGAAATAGTTAAGCTTACAAAGAGTGCTCTAAACATTGAAAAAATATACGGCTCGCCACAGGACATAGAATGGGCTCTTGACAGAGATACAAAAGGCCTTTACATACTTCAGTCAAGACCTATAACGACTCTAAAACCGGAGGTATCAAAAATGGAATCAACTACATCAAACCAAAAATTAAAAATGCTTGTAAAGGGTCTTGGGGCATCCCCTGGAATAAGTGCAGGAAAAGTTGTAAAGATAAGTGATATGAGTGAAATTTCCAAAATCAAACAAGGAGACATCCTTGTAACAAAGATGACAAACCCAGATATGGTACCTGCAATGAGAATAGCCGGTGCTGTTGTAACAGACGAGGGAGGACGTACCTGCCACGCGGCCATAGTGTCGAGGGAACTTGGAATCCCTTGCATAGTCGGATCTAAAAACGCCACAATAGTTCTAAAGGACTCTCAGGAAGTCACAGTTGACGCTACAAGAGGCGTCGTATACGAAGGCAGAGTCCTTCAGGAAAAAGAAGGTGAAGAAAAAACATCAGCACAAGGTTCATCTGTGCAATTTGACGAAATACTTCGCAAGCTCGCACCTGTAACTGGAACAAAGATATACATGAATCTTGGAGAACCTTCAATGATAGGAAAGTACAAAAATCTTCCTTTTGACGGAATAGGGCTTATGAGAACTGAATTCATATTTTCAAATATGATAGGAGCCCACCCTATGTATCTTCTTAAAACAGGCCAGGAAGACCTGTTCATAGATAAAATGTCAGAAGGCATAACTCAGGTTGCACAGGCGATATATCCAAGGCCTATTGTCGTAAGGCTAAGCGATTTTAGAACCAACGAATTCAGAGGGCTAAAAGGCGGAGAAGAGGTTGAGCCTGTCGAGAACAATCCAATGATAGGCTGGAGAGGCGTTGCAAGATACATCTCTGAAGAATACGAGCAGGGCTTCAGACTCGAGTGCAGGGCCCTTAAAAAGGCAAGAGAGGAATACGGTCTTACAAACATATATGCAATGCTTCCTTTCGTAAGAACTACTTGGGAAGTTGAAAAAGTAAAACAGATAATGGCTTCCGAGGGACTTGTACCGGATGGCAGCTTCAAGATATGGATAATGGCCGAAGTTCCTTCTGTGGTGTTTGCCGCTGAAGAATTCGCACAGCTGGTAGACGGCTTTAGCATAGGCAGCAACGACCTTACCCAGCTTATAATGGGTGCTGACAGGGACTCTGGAATACTAAACAGAATGGGATATTTCGATGAGAGAAGCCCCTATGTGAAAAGAGCCATAAAAACACTTATAGACGCAGCCCATAAATACGGCAAAACCATATCAATATGCGGCCAAGGACCGTCTCTTTACCCTGAATTTGCGGAATTCCTCGTGCAAGAGGGAATAGACAGCATGAGCGTAAACCCAGACACTGTGGAATACACTAGAAGGATCGTTGCATCCGCGGAGCAAAAAATAATCCTGAACAAGCTTAGAAATCTATAAGAGCATATAAAATATAAACAGCTGTGAGCCAAGGGTCACAGCTGTTTCATTTTCCATTTGAAGTTCTAAGCACTGTATTCATACAAATTGGCCTATTATCAGAAAAAGCATGCAGATGGTATAAATCAATCAGGCTTTCTGAGGCTTTGCAGGGCTGCTCGTTGAAATTCAGGCTGAAAGGCGATTGGAGCCTTCGCAAAACTATTCCTCGCCCGTGCCCTGTATCTCTTCAATTGCATTCAGCGCAGCTCTTGTGACATACTCCTTTTCGCCCTTTTTTTCTACTATCCTTTGAAGCAGTGGAATGCTTTTGGGGCTTGCAATCTTCGAGATGGCATTTATGGCATACTGCCTTGCCTGTGGCTTTTCGTCAAACAAACCTCTGTGCAAAAATTCAAGACTCTTATTCGAACCTATCTTACCCATTGCAGAATAAGCCATTCTCCTTACCCCGCCGTGGGTATGGTTTGATTTTTCATGAACCTTGGGAAGCAGTTTTTCATCTCCAAGCTCTCCGCATGTCCAAAGGAGTATCATAAGATCTTCTGCATTTTTTTCAGTTCCAGTCCTTTTGAAAATCAATCTTTTAAGATCCAATATTTCATCTTCCCCAAGCTCTGAAATGATGGAGAGCCTGGCCTGCTTGTCCGCCTTAAGGAGGTTCTCTATCATGTCCTGTGGCTTTTGATGCCCATCTGATTTGCTTTTCATCATATTTATGTGTTGTTTGGCCTTTATTATATCCATTTTCACTCGGCCAACATCCATGCCCCTTATGAGACTTATTTGAGACGCAGTTTTTCCCTCCTTGTAGAGCATATATGTTATGAAAAAGTCATCAAGTGATTCTATATCCTCCCATATGATATGCACATAATCACCTTCTATATCTATTTTTCATACAGATAGTCTTCATACTTCCACCTTTCGTCAGGAGCAAGAAGCACAACAGCATATATTCCTTCCTCTTTGTACTCAAAGCTTTCCACCTGGCTCTTTTGTTGTATGGAGCTGAAGACATCCCCTCTGTCATAAGGTATTAAAAGCTCAACCTGTAAAAGCCCACCCAAAAGGTGTTCTTCTATTTTATCCATAAGAGCATCCATATTGTATCCGGTCTTGCACGATATGAACACAACGTCTTCCCCCCCCGGCACATCCACCTGGTACTCCGTCTTGTCAAGCTTGTTGAACACGGTTATTATGTCCTTGTCCAAGCAATCAAGCTCCTTTAGTACATGTAGCGTAGTGTCCATTTGAAGGTCATAGTCCTCATTCGAAGCATCCACCACATGGAGTATGAGGTCTGCGTATTTGACCTCTTCCAGAGTGGCCTTGAATGCGTCCACAAGATCGTGAGGCAGATTGCTCACAAAACCTACCGTATCAGTTATTAGAAATTCCTTGTTGCAAGGAAGCAGAGCCTTTCTTAGTGTTACATCAAGAGTTGCAAACAGCATATCCTTCGAAAACACTTCCTTTTCACTTGTGTATTCTCCGTGTGATTTTATCAGCGTATTCAAAAGAGTGGATTTCCCGGCATTTGTATATCCTACAAGCGCCACTATCGGTATTTGAGACTTGAGCCTTTGAGCCCTTTGGACATCCCTGTTCTTTTGGACTTCCTTGAGTTCTTTTCTTATGTCGCTTATCCTCTTCGCTATGGTCCTTCTGTCTATTTCAAGCTTTTTCTCTCCAGGCCCCCTGGTTCCTATTCCCGCACCTGTCCTGGACATTTGTTTTCCAAGCCCCAATAGCCTTGGTAGCCTGTATTTCATCTGCGCAAGCTCGACTTGAAGCTTTCCTTCTCTTGAGAGAGCCCTTTGAGCGAATATGTCTAGTATAAGAGCTGTCCTGTCGACAACGCTCACCCCTATGGTCTCTTCAAGGTTTCTCATCTGAACTCCCGAGAGCTCGTCATTAAACACAACCAGGTCGACCTCGAACTTTTCGACATAATCCCTTATCTCCTGTGCCTTTCCAATCCCCACATAGTGCGCTACATCAACAGAAAGCTTGTTTTGGATAATACTTCCCACAACTTCCCCTCCTGCAGCCTGTACAAGCTCTTCGAGTTCACGCATTGAAGCTTCTATATCAAATTTTGACTTTTTTCTCGAATTTGTAATATTAAGGCCTACTACTATTACCCTTTCATTCTCATTTTTCATTATATGCACCTCTTCCTCTATTTCAAACTACTCTAATTATACAATATTTATCCCTCATTTTGCATCTAAAGCAATTTTATTATAGAATAGTCTTCTTACAGTATTTTTTAAATTAATTTTAAGGAATTAATAAATTCAATAAAAAATCTTTTATGTTATAATATATTGGGTAAGGAGGGAACTTGATGGATAATAACCGTTCCGTTGAAAAGGAAAATAATAAGAAGAAAAAAAAGAAAAAAAAGAAATTTATAAGCATCAAAGTTGTGCTATTGTCTTTAATACTTGTCATGATGATTGGAGTTGCTTCAGTAGCTGGGATAGTGTATGGAGTCATTAAAAACACACAACCTATAGACGTGTCCAACATACAAAATCTGCTCGATGACAGCTCTTTCATATACGACAAGAATGGCAGCCTCATCGAAAAGGTCCACAGTGACAACTTCCGAAGCATAGTCACAATGGACAAGATACCAAAAGACCTTCAAAACGCCTTTGTTTCAATTGAAGACGAGAGATTCTATTCCCATAAGGGAGTCGATCCAAAGAGAATAATAGGAGCAATTGTATATGATTTAAAGACTATGAGCAAGGCTCAGGGTGCAAGTACAATAACCCAGCAGCTTGCTAAAAACATCTATCTTACTCATGAAAAGACTTACACCAGAAAAATAAAGGACATGTATTACGCCCTTGCTCTGGAAAAAAATCTTACAAAAGATCAGATACTAGAACTATACATGAACACAATATATCTAGGCAGGGGAGCTACCGGAGTCCAAGCCGCAGCCCAGACGTATTTTTCGAAAGACGTGGGTGATTTGAATATAGCCGAATGCGCCATAATAGCGGGTATAACGAAATATCCTTCGAAATATTCGCCTTTTATGACAGAAAGGCTTTCATCTGCGGATGACGTGGCGAGCGTTCAGCTTATATTCTACCCCAAATCTGCTGAAACATCTCCTGCGAGCGAAGATGAAAAATCTATGTTTTCAAAACTGCTTCAAAACGGCAGAATAGACAAATTCCAGTATGATCAACTTATCAGAGAAGAGATCGTTGTCAGAAAGGCTGTTTTGAGTCCCGATTCAATTAAAAGGCAAAAAATAGTGCTTTCAAAGATGTACGAGCTCGGCCATATAACAAAGTCAGAATATGACGAAGCCCAAAACTATCAGATTCAAATAAACATAGGCACTAAAAAAGTGTCTGGAATTTCCTCTTATTTTGGAGACATGGTTAAAAACCAGGTTATATCATCACTGATGGATGAAAAGGGATTTTCAGAGGATGAGGCAAGAGACACCCTGTACAAGGGCGGCCTTAGAATATACTCTACAATGGATATGAATATCCAAAAAATAGTAGAAAAAGAATTTGACAACCCAGAAAACTTCCCCGGGTCATACAAGGACAGCTCAGGAACAATACAGCCTCAGTCCTCAATGGTTATAATGGATCATTCAAACGGTCAGGTAAGAGCTCTTGTAGGCGGAAGACTTATAGGCGGAAATAAGATATACAACAGAGCAATAAACCCAAGACAGCCTGGTTCTTCAATAAAGCCTCTTGCAGTATATCTTCCCGCACTGGACAAGGGAATGACAGCTGCAACCGTAATAAACGATTCTCCTCACTATGATGAAAAAGGTAACTTGTGGCCGAGGAACTACGACAGGAAATACGGGGGGCCTTCAACAGCAAGACAGCTTTTGAAAAGATCCTCAAACGTCGGAACCGTAGTGCTTGCTGAAATGCTCGGCGAAACAAAACAACAGTCAATATCAACCATGGTGGAGTACCTTGAAAAACTTGGCATCTCCACAGTTGTCACAAGAGGCCAAAACCCCAGAGTGAATGATGAAAACCTGTCTCTTGCACTTGGCGGAATGAGCAGAGGGGTTACAAATCTTGAAATGACAGCTGCATATGGCGCAATTGCAAACAACGGCGTGTACATAGAGCCTGTGTTCTTCACAAGGGTTGAAACTTCGGATGGAAGCATACTCCTTGAGAAGAAGCCAAAGAAGAGAACCGTCGTGTCTCCTCAAACGGCGTTTGTAATGGGCGACATGCTAAAATCCGTAGTTGACAGCGGTACGGGCGCAAGAGCCAAGATTCCAAACATGGCCGTAGCAGGCAAGACGGGTACCACTTCAAATCAGTACGACGCATGGTTTGCTGGATACACGCCTTACTATGCTGGAGCTACCTGGATAGGTTCAGACATGCCACAGCCCCTTTCTTCCGGAAGTAAGATGTCGGCAATGCTTTGGAACAAGATAATGAAACAGGTTCACAGCAATACGCCGGGTAAGCAGTTCCATCAGCCTGAAAATATCGTAAGGGTATCGATATGTACAAAATCCGGAAACAGGCTTTCCGAATACTGCAGTCTTGACCCCGCCGGCACTGTAATGACAGAGCTATTCGTAAAGGGAACGGAACCTCAGGGATATTGTTCTTATCACAGTACCCCTCCAGTTATCGAACCCGATCCAAACGAGGTGCCGCCTGAAGGTGAAACTCCTGGAGATCCTCAGACTGGAGAAAGCACCGACCAGGATTGGCAAAATGCAGTAAACCAGTGGGTTAACGATGGAAATTCCACTTCAAAGCCAAAACCAAAGCCTGAGCAGCCTAAACCTGGCAATCCGCAAGGCGAAGACGTTTCAAATCCTCCTGAAGGATATTAATAAAAACCACATTGCAAAATGCAATATTAAAAGCTATGAGATACGGGCCGTAAGCGCGTATCCCATAGCTTTTATTTATGCCTTTCAAATGTCTGTTTTAATACCTGCTGTCCAAGTTGAGGCAAAAATGAATGAAATTTCCTATGAACTCCCTGTCCCCCTCATTCATATATACAAAATTAAATTCCCTGGTTATTGAAACGTTTTTTATCGGGACAGTGACCATACTCCCTGCCTGCAGCTCCCTTTTCACGGCTTCTCTGGATATTACAGTATATCCAAGGTTTGACTCAACAAGCGACTTTATGGCGCTTATGCTCCCAATTTCCATGTATACATGTACGTCCTTAATGTCATACCCAAGCTGCATTGCTTTTTCTTCAAATATCTTACGAGTGCCCGATCCTCTCTCTCTGAGTATCAGATTTCCTCTAAGAATTTCCTCCATGTCGACTCTCTTTTTTTGAGAAAGTGGATGTTTTGGGGACGATACAAAAATAAGCTCATCTTCCTTCAGCTTTCTGTTCAAAAACCTTTTCTTGTCAAAAGGACCTTCTACAAGTGCAATATCTATCTCTCTGAGCATTAGTTTTTTAAGTATATTCCTCGTATTGTCAACATTGAGTATTATATCGACATTCTTATAAATGCTCTTGTATTCACCAAGTATATATGGAAGCAAATACTCACCTATAGTCATGGTCGCACCCACATTATATTTTTTTATAATCTTATTTTTATTTCCCAGTTCCCTCATCAAATTTTTCGAGAGCATTTGCATCTGATTTCCGTAGTTTAAAAGTATTTCACCTTCTTGTGTAAGCGATACGTTTCTTCCCTTCTTTTCTATAAGCTTGACTTCAAGCATTTTTTCCAAAAATTTTATATGCTGTGACACCGCAGGCTGGGTGAGGTTTAATAGCTCTCCTGTCTTTGTAAAATTTTTTATGCTGGCCAGCGTCAAAAAAGTGTTTAACCTAGAATCAATCAATCTGATTCCTCCAATCGGTTTATTTATTCATTTTCTCTATCACTTAAAATTATACTCCTTTTAACCCCTTTTTTCCATTTGAAAAGCTTATTTAGGTTTTTTACAAGCCATTGTGGGTAATTACAAAATAAGAGCTATAAGAAGCAAATAAAAATTTAAATTTAATGGGAGGAGCCGATATGGAAAAAACCTTCGATAGAGCAGAGTCAACCAAGGGAATTGAAAAAACTCTAGACATAATAAAATTTGCCATGGAAATGGAAAAGAAAGGGCAGGAGTTTTATCTGCGCAACATGGATAAGGTTAAAAATCCAAGAGTGAGAAAAATATTCGAAAGTCTTGCAGATGTGGAAGACTTACACTATAAGATGCTAAAGCGACACCATGATACGCTGAGTGATACCGGAGATTGGGAAATGCTCGACATGGATCTTTGCAAGCCGTGCGCAGAAAAGCTCCTTACCGACGCTGAAATCGAAGGTGTAACTTTAGAATACGACATATCTGATATTACTATTCTTAGGATGGCCTATCTTATAGAAAACGACTTTGCACAATTTTATCACAATGCGGCTAAAAGCGTTGAAAATACGGCAGCAAAAAAAATCCTTTCAAATCTTGAAAGTTGGGAAATCCAGCACAGAGAGGCTTTTTACGACGAATATAAAAAGGCTATGGAACAAAACTGGTTTGATCAAAGCTTTGCCCCATTTTAATATTTATTTTAGCCATATAAAAAGGACGCTTAAAAGCGTCCTTAAAACTTTTTGACATTATGCTTGTATGCATATATTGCCGCCTGCGTCCTGTCTGAAAGGTCCAGCTTTCTCAATATGCTGGATACATGATTTTTTACAGTCTTTTCGCTTATGACAAGCTTTTCCGATATATCCTTGTTGCTAAGCCCCTCCGCAATTAGAAGCAGTACTTCATATTCTCTTCTTGTAAGACTCTCAAGGCCGCTTTTTATCTTCTTTCTGTCCTTCTTTTTGTTTATCTCCTTTAAAAGCTCTCCAGCCAGACTCGGATGGATATAAGTTCCCCCGTTGTAAACATTTTCTATAGCTGAAACCAGACTCGATGAATCCGAATCCTTTAGCATGTATCCATTTGCCCCAAGATTTAAAGTCTCTATAAGATATTCCCTTGCGTCATATACCGTAAGCATTATGATCTTTACTGAAGAGTCCATGTCCCTTATCTTCCTAAGGGTTTCTATGCCGTTCATGTTAGGCATGCTTATATCCAGCAGTATGACATCATATGATCCCCTTTTGAATTTTTCAATCGCCTGCTGCCCGTCACTCGCCGTGTCCAGAACAGTTATATTTTCTTCAAGCTCAAGTATTTTTGCAAGACCTTCTCTCATAAGAGAGTGGTCGTCAACAATCATTACATTAATATTTTCTTTCATGTTCAACCTCCCTATTCAAAAGTGAAAACATAACCTTTGTGCCTTTTCCAATTTTTGAGTCTATGTTTATTTTTCCTTCAAGTAGCTGCACTCTTTCTTTCATAGCTCCTATCCCAAATGAGGATTTTTCCTGCTCACTATTAAATCCTATACCCCAGTCCTGTACTATTCCAACGATAGTATTCTTATTTATGTCAAGTTTTACAGCTATCCTTTTACTTTGAGAATACTTGCAGGCATTATTGAGTGCTTCCTGTACTATCCTGAAAGCTGTCAGCCTTATAAGCGGCGAGGTTATCTCTTCCTCATTCATGACCGTAAAATCAACATCTATGCCCTTTTCATACTCTATGTCTGAAATAAGCCTTTTAATTGTTGCGACAAGACCCAAATCATCAAGCGATGTAGGGCGCAAATCATACATTATCCTTCGTATGTCCCTGAGAGTGGTTTTAAGCACTTTTTTTACAGAGCTCACCTCGTCTTTCATAAGGTCTATATTCTTGTCTGCAAGCTTTGAAATTATCTCACTTTTTACAACAAGTGAAGCAAGGCTTTGAGCTGGTCCGTCGTGAATATCCCTAGCTATTCTCCTTCTTTCCTCTTCCTGTGCTTTTATTATCTTCATCCCTATGTCATGCTTACCTTCAAGAGTGTTTATCTTTTCTGTTACATTTTTGAGGTCTGACACTAGAAAATCCATAACACTTGTCATCTTATTTATAAACGTCTCTGCCTTTTGTACCGTTTCAGTATTTCTTCTAAGCCTTACTTCAATGTCGTTTCTTTTTTTTATAAGAGCTTTTTCTTCTTCTCTCTTGAGTATGAGTTTCACCTGCGTATTTTTTGCTTCTTCATATGCCTCTTTTATATCCGTCTCGGAATTTTTATTGAAATGCTTGCTCACAACTGAAAGCTTTTTCCTACTGTTTTTCTCGTAAATCGAGAGTACTTCGACTTCCTTCATGACCCTTTCAAGGCTTAATCTAATTTCTTCCAGCTCTATTTTTGCATTTTCGCACTCCTGTCTTATGTTTTCTGTTATAGTAAACATTTCATCCTGCCCATTTTGTATGGAAGAAATAACCGTGTCTAGCACTTTTTTCATGCCTATATCATAAGCAGACCCTTTTTTTGACATCAAATCACCTTTTTATAATCATAATAAATCCTCGTATATATATTATCATTAAAAAGGATACACATACAAGATACTATGATACTATATTTAAAATGCACAATTGCGTAAAAATAAAAAGAACCACTTAAGTGGTTCTTTTTATTTTTACAAGCCTATATATCCATTTCGCCAATTATATTTTTTTCCTGCTCATTTAAAACCTTTTCAAGGTCAAGCAGTATTATCATCCTCTCGTCAAGCTTTCCTATCCCATGTATATATTTCTTGTCCACACCCACTACTACTGGTGGTGGAGGGTCTATGCTTGAATCCTCTATTGATATTACCTGAGATGCCTCGTCCACTACAAATCCCACCAGCTTGTCTTGTATGTTTACAACTATTATTCTGCTGCTTTCGTCAGCCGACCTGTCATCTATAATTCCAAATCTCTTCTTGAGGCTTATTATTGGAGTTATGTCTCCTCTAAGATTTATTATTCCATCTACAAAAGATGGCGCATTTGGAACAGATACGCTCTTTTTAAATTCGCTGACCTCTTTTACCTTCATTATGTCAACGCCGTATTCCTCGCTGTTAATCTTAAATATTACATATTTGTTCTCCGCCACTTTATCTCCCCCATTCTAATATATTTCATAAATATAGTTTCGTCTGAATACCCTATTACAACGCCTTATACAAGCTTTATTCTGTCAAGCTGCTGTCTGAAGTTCTTTCTTATGCCCGAAAGATACTCTTCTCTAAGCTTTTTTTGTTCTTCTTTTTCAGCTTCAGTAAGCCCTTCAGCCTTCGACTTGTTTGCAAGATAATTTATTCTTTCTATCTTTTCTTGTGTCACCATAATTATACCTCTTTTCTAAAAAAACATTTTATTGTCTCTAAAATCTATATGATTCCTATATTTTTGAAGGAAATCATCCAATTTTTCGGCTATCAAAGATATTCCACGCCTTATCTGATTTTCATCCGTTGACGCTATGTTTATCCTGAAGAACCTGTCTTCTATGGGGTTTTCATAGAAATAGCTTCCAGGCATTATTATAACATCATACTGGAGCATGTAGTCCCTGAAATCCGCTGCCGAATATCCCTTTGGAAGCCCTATGAAAAAATTGATTCCGCCTTTTGGTATAAAAAATTCCAGCCTGCCGGAAAACTTCTCATCTATGGCCTCTTTTGCAGCATTATACCTCTCCCTGTAGGCATTTTCTATTATACTTAAATTAGCGCTCCAGTTGAAATATTTCATATAATAGTAAAGCGACCTTTGTATGAGGCTTGAAGTAGATATGTCGCTTGAATATTTGGCCCATATGACCCTCTTCATAAGGCCTGGCGGAACCTCCATGAACCCTATTCTAAGACCGGGCATGAGTATCTTCGAAAAACTTTTTATGTATATTACTCTATCATATTTATCGAAAGACCTCAATGTCCTATTGTCCTGAGAATCAAATTTAAAATCGCTTATGAAATCATCTTCTATTATATAAAAATCATTTTGGTTTGCAATTTCCAAAAGCTGCTTTTTCTTTTTAATGCTGTATGATATTCCTGTCGGATTTTGAAAATTGGGCATTACATATATGAGCTTTGGTCTTATCCTTTCCAGCTTGAGTTTAAGTATTCCTATGTCTATCCCATCTTGAAGCATTGGAATCCCTATTATCCTTGCCCCTTTGTTTTTAAAGGCCTCAAGCGCACCATTATATGTAGGTTCTTCAACAAATATGACGTCTCCATAGCTTATTATGGACTTGCATATTGTATCTATCCCCTGCTGCGCACCTGAAATTATCTGTATTCTGTCAACATTCGAATATATGCCCATGCTTTCCATGTACTTACAAAGTTCATTCCTCAACTTCAAATATCCAAGCCCCTCGCTGTAGTTAAAAAGGCTTGCGCCCTCCCTTTTAAGCGCCATGTCTATTGCCTTTTTGAAATCTTCAATGGGGAATATGTCTGACGATGGATTCCCTGTGCCAAAGCTTATTGTGCCTTCTTTTTTTTCAATTATAATATCATCTTGTACATGCCCCAACTCACTTACATAGCTTCCGCTTCCCACAATCTTGTAAAGGTACCCTTCCGATTCCAAAAGTTCATATGCCCTTACAATTGTACTACTGTTTACACCTGTGTGCTTTGCCAGTTTTCTTATAGGAGGCAGCTTTTCATGCTTTTTAAGATCCCCCTCAATTATCATTTTTTTTATATACTTGTATATCTGAAGATATTTTGGCTTGTCTTTTCCAAGGTCTATCTTATATTTGTCCATTCGCATCACCAATATAATTATACCAAATTAGCCACTATGAAATACAATTAATATTTTTAAGTTATGCGAAAAAAAACAGGGCCAGAAGCTATTTGCCCCTTACCCTGAGTTTTCTGCATCTGTCTATGCAAAATTCTGTCTTTCTTATGCATTTTATTTCATAGGACCCGCATTTTGGACAACCTTCATCCTTTTTTTCATGAGCTTTTTCGAATTCATGCCCGCAGTCCAAGCATTTAAACTTGCATATGTTAAATGTATAGTTTCCGCCCTCTATTTTTATAGCCATCCCTTTTGTAAGAGCACCGGTCACCTTTTTTCTAGCAGAATCTATTATGTTTTGAAATGTCTGTCTTGAAATATGCATTCTTCCTGCACATTCTTCCTGGGACAATCCTTCTAGGTCCTTAAGCCTCATCGCCTCAAGTTCCTCAACCTTGAGATCAACCTCCTCAAGTTCGCACTTTGGTATCCCCAACGGCTTGAAATAATCATGTTTAGGCATATGTTCAACTTTCCTAAGCTTTACAGGTCTTGGCACAAAATCACTCCTTGCAGTCTCCACACTTTCCCGACAATATAAATGAATAGTCATCTATTGTTAAATCATGTCTGGCTTCAAGTTCATTTTTTATCTTTATTATATCAAATATAATGTCTTTATCCACTATATCTTTCATAACTCCGCATGATTCACACTTGAAATGTATGTGGGTGCACTTTGAGCTGAACATTCTGAGTTCATAATATCTGTATTTGCCATGGCTTATTTCCGTAACTACTCCATTTACCCTCAGGAGTTCAAGATTCCTGTATATTGTGGCAAGCCCTATTCCCCTGTCTTTAAGTCCGTCGTATATGTCCTCAGCCCTGAGATGCTTATCAGCCTGTGCGAGAAATTCTATTATCTCTCGCCTTTGGTTTGTAAGCTTTACTCCGCGCCCCTTTAAAACATCTTCAATTTTTTTTAGTTTGTCTTTGCACTCTGCGCCCATGAAAATCCCTCCTAGCAAATCTTCTTAGTGGGAGCAGTCGCCACTTCCCATGCCTTCTCCCTGGTGTTCGTGCTCCTTGCAAACAACACCCGATGACACGACATTTCCTTTAATATAGCCTGCTATGACATCTTCAAGCTCTCCTTTGGCTCCAACTACTACTTCTATGTTGTTTTCCGCAAACAGCATCTGAGCCGTCTCTCCCATTCCTCCTGCTATTATTGCATTTGCTCCCTTTTCATTCAAAAATACAGGCAAAAACCCAGGCCTGTGTCCAGGGCTTTCTATGAAATTCCTTTCAACAACAGTTCCATTTTCAATGTGAAACATTTCAAATCCTTCGCAGTGTCCAAAGTGAGCTGCAACCTGATTCCCATTTTTAGCTATTACAACCTTTTTCATTTTTAATTCCTCCCATGTCTTATTATGTTTTCCCTATAACACCTTTATTATATCTTTAAACATGTCCCTTATCTTTTCAGCCGCCTGTGAATTTTCATATTCAACAACAGGGGTCAAGCTGTTTACCGCTTTGTTTACCGTCTCGTCAAATGGTATCATTCCCACCACATCGACTCCCTGCTTTTTGGCAAACTCTTGTATCTGATTTGAAACCTCTTCGTTTATATCCCATTTGTTTATGCATATGAGGGGGGTTGTATTAAATCCTTTTATAAGGCTCAGTATCCTGCTCATATCCGAAAGCCCGCTTTGAGTAGGTTCTGTAACTATGAGCGCTATGTCGCAGCCTGTTATTGAAGCCATGACAGAACAGCCGATCCCCGGAGAACCGTCTATTATTACTATACCATCTTCCCCCGCGACTTTAGCAGCCTTTTTTCTCACCTCTGTAACAAGTCTTCCAGAGCCTTCCGCACCAATCTTCATGTCGGCATATGCAAGCCATCCTTCATCCGAATATGAAAGCTTAACATCCCCAGTCAACTCATCTTCAAGCACTATTGCGCCTTCAGGACATACTATCTCACAAGCTCCACATCCTTCGCATTCCATATGGTCTATTTCATGATTTTCACCGACCACCCTCACAGCATCAAATCTGCAGACCTGCATGCATCTGCCGCAGTTTATGCACTTTTCGCTGTTCACACTAGCAACCAAAGCCCCATAATAAGGCTCGTTCAGCTTGATTTCTCCACCTCCGAACATCATATGGAGGTTTGATGCATCAACATCGCAATCAGCTTTCACGCATCCCTGTAGAAGATATGCCATAGATGCTGCAATCGTAGTTTTTCCAGTGCCGCCTTTTCCGCTCACAACCACTATCTGCTTCATTTGCTCACCTCCTTGCAAATGTTCACAGACCTTTCAAATATATCTTTAAAAATGCAATAATATTTCTCGTCATCTGATACAAGTTTACCTTGCGAATAAAGAACCGCTATTTCCCTGTCAAAAGGTATTCTGCCTATTATATCTATTCCATTTTTATTTGCATAATCAGAAATCATATCCTCTTCATTCTGGGATCTGTTGACTATTATGGCAAATGGCTTTTTCATGCCTTTCAAAAGCTGTACAGCCATATCCAAATCGTGGAGCCCAAATTTCGTAGGTTCCGTTACAAGAAGTGCAAAATCAGCATCTTTGACAGATGCAACAGCGGTACATGCAGTGCCTGGAGGACAATCATATATGACAATTCCATCATCATCTATAGTTTTCTTTAAATCCGCTTTTACATTCTTAATTATCGGGACTGCTATGGGCTCTCCGACATTCAGAATTCCCGATATGCATTTATTTCCTCTGAATATTCCTGTCTCTACATTTCCAAGCTCTCTTTTAGCCTCGCTTATTGCCCCTTCAGGGCACGCCAAGCTGCAGGCGCCACAGCTGTGGCACAGCTTTTCAAAAAGCATTACCCCTGTCTTGCTTATTCCAAGCGCATTAAACTTGCATGCATTTGCACATCTGCCGCACAGTGTACACTTATCGTCATCTATTACGGGAACGTCTACCATGACCTTGCGCGATTTGACATTTTCAGGTTTTAAAAATATGAAACCGTTCGGCTCTTCAACGTCGCAGTCGGCATATATTCCTCCTGAAACAGCTGCAATATTAGTTGCTACAGTGGTCTTGCCCGTTCCCCCTTTTCCGCTAAGAACTGCTATTTTCAAATTATTCACCCTCTCTAAGCACCGTGATGCGCAGGTCCCGGCATGCTTATCTCTGAAAGTTTGCCATCTTTGTACATCGCAACAGCCTCTTTTATGCTCAACTGCGAGCTTGCATACCCCTTAATGTCCGACGCCTGAAGAACTCTAAGCGCATTAGGTCCTAAATTTCCAGTTATTACAATATCAGCCCCGAATTCGACTATCTTATTTGCTGCAGTTATACCCGCTCCATGCGCAGAAGATATCCCCGGATTTTCTATAAATTCAGACACGCTGCCGTTTTCATCACATACAGCGAAATACTGGCATCTTCCAAACCTTGGATCAAGCGTTGCGCTTTCGCTCTTTTCACTTACTGAAACTATTATCCTCATTATCTTTCACCCGCCTTTGATACGAATGAGTCTATTATGCCGCTGAATGACTCACTTATTCTTGGGTAAAGCTCTATCTTTCCTTCATCACTCAGCTGTGTAAAGTCAGGATCTATAGGAAGCTGTCCCAAAAGCGATATCCCTGTGCCCTCAAGTGCCTCTGAAACCTTGCTTTCCCCGAAAGGATAAAGTCTGTCCTTGCAGTGCGGGCATTCCATATAGCTCATATTTTCAACAACTCCAACTATAGGTATGTTCATCATGTTTGCCATGTTTATAGACTTTTTGACTATAAGTTTTACAAGATCCTGAGGGGAAGATATTACAACTAGTCCATCAAGGCTTATCGACTGCATTATTGTAAGCGGAACATCTCCTGTTCCCGGTGGCAGGTCTAGAAGAAGATAGTCAAGTTCTCCCCATATCACGTCCGTATAGAACTGCTTTACGGCATTTGCAACTATAGGCCCTCTCCATATAACAGGCGAATCTTCTTTTTCAATCATAAGGTTCACTGATACAACCTTTATTCCAGTTGAAGTCTCAACAGGGTATACGCCTTCGCTGGTTGCAGCCACTCTTTTTTCATTTATTCCAAATACCTTTGGAATTGAAGGTCCTGTAATGTCAGCATCCAGTATTCCAACCCTATAGCCCCTTGATTGGAGTGATGCCGCAAGAAGTGACGTTACAGACGATTTCCCAACGCCGCCTTTTCCACTCATTACTGCAATTGTTCTTTTGATGCTTGACTTGTCATGTAGTTTTTCTTTCTGGATTTCCATGATATACCTCCTGTTTTAGTCATATGCTATTTATCCTCATTATATTCCTATGCATCGTTATTGTCAAATGCCAATAACGATTTTCACAAAAAAAAACACATTCGCCAATATTTGAATAACAAACATTGGCGAATGTGTTTTTTTTAATCTCCATAAAAGCAGAAAACCCAAAATGCCGCGGCCTCAATAAATTCATACCCGAGATAACTCAGGTGGGTGTCCTGCCCTCATTTTCTGCCTTCCTCCATCGGAGGCATGACGTACATTGAAGGACTTGAACTCCCGTATTCAACGTGTCGGTTGAATTTAAATAAAGCCTATCGAACATTCCAGGTACTTCTTCTTATATATATTATATACCAAATTCAAAATTTTTCAAACTATTTATCTATACTTTCGAGGTCATTGTAGTCGTTTTTTTGAACTACTTTTACTATAACAGGGCTGTATTTCCTGCTTTTTTTAAATTTTTTTTCATTCATTCTTATAAATATATACGAAACGGCCATAAGAGTCACACCGGCTGCTCCGCCAGCTGCTTCAATATTTCCTTCATAAGAAAGCAGTTGGAGCAGTTTTATGCCTCCCACCACTCCAACTATGAGCGATATCAAAGGTACTGAATATGCTATAAAAGCCGCCTTTAAAAGATCTGGGGCATTCAGCTGGACTTCCACTATATCTCCGACATCTGCTCCCGCCTCGTTAAATGCTTCCACATTCAGGTTCATCTTTTCGTCAGCCATGCTACATGCCCCACAGCCCGCACAAGCCGAGTGCTTTTGCATTTTCAATATCGCATTTTCACCGTTTTTTCGAATTATAAGTCCTGTCATTTCACAGCTCATAAAATCACCTACTTCATAAATTTAAGCATTGCGTACATAAGTTCGTCTATAACCTTGTCTTTTTCATCTTCCGATGAGTTTTCTATTGTTGTTTTTACGCAGCTTTTAACATGGTTTTCGAGTATTATTCCTCCAACCTTGTCTATTGCAGACCTTACAGCTGCAACCTGTGTGAGTATGTCTACACAATACTTGCCTTCATCCACCATTTTTTGTATCCCTCTTACCTGTCCTTCTATTCTCCTTAGCCTTTTTATAACTGCATCCTTGTCACATTTTGACTTTTCTAAATTTTCATTCACAAGCATTCTCCTTTTCTACGCCAGCCTCTTATATATAAAGAAATATATTCCTATAAAACATATGAAAACCAGTCTCCTTATCAGTTCGAATTCCCGGTTTCTGATATTTTTGGCCTGCTGAAGCCTTATAAGCCAGTTTCTTATGGCTATGTTTGCAAAAGCCAAAAGTAGTATTAGAGTTATTTGAAGATTATTTATCTTAAAATCATCAAACAGCAGCCTGGCTCCAATAAAAAATACTACAAAACTCAAAGCAAACACTAAAAATTCATCAAATATTTTTTTCACAATTAGCGCTCCTTTAGTCAAAGTTATACCCTGAAGACGTATACTATATATTAATTTTACAACAAGTCAATTTTTATTGCAAATTATAAACCTTATGCCACGTTTACCCAACAGCTTAAAAGCGGGGATTCGCTCACATTATTTGCAATGGTTGCAAAGTTACTTACACCCAGATCAGAAGCTTAACTTATTATAACTTCACTATAGCACAAGTTCATTTGTTTCAAAAGAATTGTTTTTCCGCAGAAGAAAATCCGATTTTAATCTTGTATAATGCTACTATTTAAATTCGCAACTGTAATATATTGTTTGCTATCAAGTTCATATTCTATTTGCAAAAATTAAATTTGAGGTTATAAAAAGTTACTTTTTCGCAAAGTAGCATTTTGAGAAGCAGTATGTAATGTTAAGCTTTTACAATTTGGGGTATTGAAAGGAATATAATATATTAGGAAAGGAGGCTATATCTATGGCTTTTGAAAAAGAAAAGACTAATGAATTTACTAATATAAAAAAAGTAATAGCAATTATGAGCGGCAAAGGAGGAGTGGGAAAATCCTCAGTTACATCCTTGTTGGGAGTATCACTGAGAAAAAAGGGATATGATGTGGGAATTTTAGATGCGGACATGGGAGGTTCAAGTATACCTAAAATATTTGGGATAAATAGTGAAAAAGCCAATATAAGTAGCCGCGGAATAGACCCCGTCAGCACATCTACAGGTATAAAAGTAATGTCTTTAAGTTTTTTATTGGATAAAAGTGATTCCCCTGTTATTTGGAGAGGGCCGCTGATTTCACGCACCATAAAACAGTTTTATACAGATGTTGTATGGGGAGACTTGGATTATTTGCTAATAGATCTTCCGCCAGGAACAGGAGATGTACCTCTTACAATAATGCAATCTCTCCCAGTGAATGGAATTATAGTAGTTTCTTCCCCACAGGATTTAGTCAAAATTATAGTGAAAAAATCTGTAGACATGGCAAAAAAAATGAATGTCCCTATATTGGGAATTGTCGAAAATATGAGTTATTACCTCTGCCCTGATTGTAGAAAAAAAATAAATATATTCGGTAAAAGCAATGCTAAAAAAGTTGCAAAAGAAATGGATATCGAATTAATAACCCAAATTCCAATTGATCCAAAACTTGCACAGTTATGCGATGAAGGCAAAATAGAAATTTACGACAAAATTAATCATTTATTAACTGATTCATTTTCAAATAAAATCACATTAAAATTGAGGTAGCTATAAAAATGAGAAATACTTATTTGTACGAAAGGAGGTTTTTATGGGAGCATTCAAATATATCTATGGTCCAGTGCCTTCAAGGAGAATGGGCATTTCAGTGGGCATAAGTCCCATACCGGAAAAGTATTGCAACTATTCATGCATATATTGTCAATTGGGAAGAACCTCTCACATGTCAAATAAAAGGGAGGAATTTTTCAAACTGGACGATATTTTGGATGAGTTTGAACGGTATTTAAAAGAGAATCCCAAATTCGATGTTGTAACAATAGTTGGAGAGGGTGAGCCTACGCTTTACTCAAGGCTGGGAGAACTCATAGATGGGCTTAAAAGACTTACCGAAAAGCCCGTAGCGGTAATAACAAACGGAGCACTTTTATACGATGAAGAAGTTAGGAGTCAGCTTTGCAATTCTGATATAGTGCTGCCATCTCTTGATGCATATGATGAGGAGACTTTTAAAAGAATAAACAGGCCATGCCGGGGCATCAATTTTAAAATGGTGCTTGAAGGCCTTATGAAATTTTCTCAGAAATACAAAGGGCAACTTTGGATTGAGATTATGATTATAAAAGATATGAATGATTCCACGGAGGATATTTTAAGATTTAAGGCCTTACTGGATAAAATTGAATACGACAGGTTGTATATCAATTCTCCAGTAAGGCCTCCGGCAGAAAGTTGGGTAGAGCAGCCTTCATCAAAAACAATCAAAATGGCCGTTAATATTCTTAAAGGGATTTCAATAGACGCCTTGGCTTCAAAAGGATTTTATAGCGAGGACGAGGACGATTATAGGGCTATAATTAGCATAATAAAAAGACATCCTATGAATCAGCATGAAATAAGTGATTTTTTAAGTTCTAGAAACTGTAGCAATACAATTGAAATATTCAAAAGACTTGAATTAGATGAATCTGTGGAAAGTATAAATTATAAGGGTTATATAACTTATAGGCTAAAAAAATGGATGACCATAAGACAAAAAGATTTTGAGATTAACAAGTAAAAGTATTGTTAATTTTGACTGTGGCATGAGATATCTATTTTCACATGCCTAAATTTAAACTCCTACTTTTTTACAATCTATAGATTTTTGTACTTCTGGCATATTGCTTTATCGACAAATTAAAATCCCGCCAGAGGCGGGATTTTATAGTTTGGTTGAACAAAATTCTCATAACAATTCATATTCAACTTCATTTCCACATATATCCAGTTATATATTATAATTATTTTTCCTCATCAACAACCTTTATTCCAAGCTCTTCAAGCTGCTTTTCCTCTGCAAATGAAGGAGCCTCAGTAAGAGGGCACGTAGCATTTTGAGTCTTAGGGAATGCTATTACCTGTCTTATGTTGTCTTCCCCTGCAAGAAGCATTATAAGCCTGTCAAATCCAAAAGCTATTCCTCCATGAGGTGGAGTTCCATATTTGAATGCATCAAGAAGGAATCCAAACTTCTCATATGCCTCTTCTTCGCTGAATCCAAGCGATTTGAACATTTTCTTTTGAAGCTCTTCATTGTATATCCTAAGGCTTCCTCCTCCAAGTTCAAATCCGTTAAGCACTATGTCATAAGCCTTTGCCCTTACTGAAACAGGATCAGTTTCCAGCATTTCAAGGTCTTCGTCCATAGGAGCCGTGAATGGATGGTGAACAGCTACATATCTGTCTTCTTCTTCGTCATATTCAAACAGCGGGAATTCCGTAACCCATGCAAGCTTGTATTCGTTCTTGTCAAGTATTTCAAGCTGCTTTGCAACCTCAACCCTTAGATGTCCAAGAGAATCAAATACAACCTTGTTATTGTCAGCCACGAACAAAAGAAGGTCTCCCTCTTTTGCATCCATTTTTTCAGTTATGGCATTTAGGGTTTCCTCACTGAGGAATTTTGATATTGGAGACGTTATTCCTTCAGTTGTATATTTCATCCATGCAAGCCCTTTTGCTCCATATGTCTTTGCAAAGTCTTCAAGCTTTGTTATTCCCTTTCTTGTGAAGCTGTCCGCGTTTGCCTTTATGTTTATTCCTCTTACGCTTCCTCCGCTTTGAACCGCTCCCGTGAACACCTTGAAGTCGCAGTCCTTCACTTCTTCTGAAATGTCAACGAGCTCAAATCCAAACCTAAGGTCCGGCTTGTCAGAGCCGTACTTTTCCATGGCCATTTTGTAAGGGATCCTCACGAAAGGAGTCTGGATTTCCACATTCAAGGCATCCTTGAATATCTTCTTCATCATTTCTTCCATTATGCCTATTATGTCGTCTATTTCCACAAAACTCATCTCACAGTCTATCTGAGTGAACTCAGGCTGTCTGTCTGCTCTTAGGTCTTCATCCCTGAAGCACTTCACTATCTGGAAGTACCTGTCCATTCCCGCAACCATAAGAAGCTGCTTGAAAAGCTGCGGAGACTGTGGAAGTGCATAGAATTTGCCTTGGTTAACCCTGCTTGGAACAAGATAGTCCCTTGCGCCTTCAGGAGTAGGCTTAGTAAGCATAGGCGTTTCTATCTCAAGGAATCCATTTTCAGAAAGATAGTTTCTCACTATGCTACCGACCTTGTGTCTAAGTATGAAATTCTTTTGCATAGAAGCCTTTCTAAGGTCAAGGTACCTGTACTTTAGTCTAAGGTTTTCTGAAACATCGTCGTCATCCTTTATGTATATAGGCGGAGTTGCCGCCTCATTCAGTATTCTAAGCTCCTGCGCGAAAACCTCTATGTCTCCTGTAGGCATGTTTGGGTTTTTAGACTGTCTTTCAAAAACCTTTCCCGTTACAGCTACTACGTACTCAGATCCCAGTTTTTCAGCCTTTTCAAACGCCTCTTTTGACACTTCAGTGTCAAACACTATCTGCGCAATCCCCTGTCTGTCTCTAACGTCTGCAAATATAAGACCTCCAAGATTTCTCTTTCTTTGCACCCATCCCATTAGTACAACTTCTGCACCTATATTGGCTTCCCTAAGGTCTCCGCAATAGTGAGTCCTCTTAAGCCCGTTTAATGTTTCCATTTTACAAACTCCTCCTTAAATATCTGCTTCTTCTAAAGTCTTTCCTTTATTTCTTCCATGAGCTTGCTTAGCTTTATTTCAAACTGCTTTGAAGTCTTCATGTCTTTGAGCGTAACCGCATCATTTTTCATTTCATCTTCCCCAAGCACTACTGTGAATCTTGCATTTTGCTTGTCTGAATACTTGAACTGCGCCTTTACACTTCTTCCAAGGTGGTCCTTGTCTGCGCTTATTCCATTTTCTCTGAGCCTTGAAAGTATATTCATGCTCTCAGCCTGCGCCACATCACCTATTGTTACTATGAATATGTCAAGCCCCTTTTGGACAGGAAGTTCTATGTCATTGTTTTGAATTGTAAGGAGCAGCCTTTCGATTCCCATCCCAAAGCCTATCGCAGGTGTGTCAGGGCCGCCAAGCTCGCTTACAAGGTTATCGTATCTTCCTCCTCCGCACACAGTGCTTTGGGCTCCTATGTCCTCAGATATTATCTCAAATGCAGTCTTGCTATAGTAGTCAAGACCTCTCACTATCCTAGGGTCAATCTCAAATTCCACATCCATGCTCTGGAGATATGTCTTTACCTTTTCAAAGTGGTCGCTGCACTCATCGCATATGTGGTCAAGCATAAGAGGTATGTCGCTTATTGCAGCCTTACAGCTGTCATTTTTACAGTCTATAACCCTCATAGGATTCTTATCTATTCTGTCTATGCATGTTTCGCAAAGGCTGTCCTTCTTACCGTCAAGATATTTCATAAGCAGCTCATTATACTCTTTTCTGCACTTTGGACATCCTATTGAATTTATTCTAAGGCTCAGCCTCTGCAGGCCCACCTTTTTGAAAAATTCCATGGCAAGAGCTATAACCTCGGCATCTATCGAAGGATTGTCGCTTCCAAACACCTCTATGCCAAACTGGTGGAAAGCCCTCATTCTTCCAGCCTGCGGCCTTTCATACCTGAAGCACGGCGTCACATAGAAAAGCTTTGTCGGCTGTGCACCTGCATAGAGCTTGTTTTCAATAAAAGCCCTTACCGCAGGGGCTGTCCCTTCCGGCTTTAGCGTTATACTTCTCTTTCCCTTGTCTTCAAATGTATACATTTCCTTTTGAACAACATCAGTAGTCTCCCCTATTCCTCTTTGGAAAAGCTCTGTATGCTCAAATACCGGAGTCCTTATTTCATTATATCCAAATGTTTTGCACACGTCTCTGAAAAGCCCTTCAAGGTATACCCACTTTTCAGATTCTCCAGGCAGTACGTCCTTTGTACCCTTTGGAGCCTTAGTCAGCATTTTTCAAAACCTCCTTTTTCTTTCTGAGTATCATCTCATCCACTCTTTCTATATAGTGCTCTATGTTTTTGACGTTCGGAACCCTTTCTATCCTGTTTTCGTCATGATATACGAATTTCGATATCGCCCCGGCACCCGCCGCCAGTATGGTCTGGGTCTCTTCCATTATATTTATGTTGTATATGCACTCGCAGCCCACCTTGGCATACCCTATGTTTTCAAGATTTCCAAGCATGTGCTTTTGCCTGTACATGTAATACGGCCTAAGATCCATGTCAATTGCACTTTCCATTGCGGTCTGTACCATCTTGCTCACATTTTCATACTGGGCCAGCTCGTGGCTGTCTATCTCCTCTTTGAGTCTTGACGCCCTTTTGATGGCCATTGTGTGTACTGTAAGGCTTTCAGGCGAAAGCTGGGCTATCTTTCCCAGTGTATATTTCACCATGTCCACGTCTTCTCCAGGAAGTCCGAGTATTATGTCCATGTTTATGTTCGTAAAGCCTTTTCTCCTTGCCAGATGGAATGCGTCCTCTATGTCCTTTGCGCTGTGATTTCTTCCGACCTTTTTCAGCGTCAGGTCATTCATAGTTTGAGGATTTATGCTTATCCTGTCTATTTCCATCTCCCTTAGAACGTCCAGCTTTTCTTCGTCTATGGTGTCGACCCTTCCGGCCTCCACTGTAAATTCTACCACGCTTGAAAAGTCAAAGCTTTGCCTTATTGCAACTATAAGCTCCTTAAGCTCGTTTGCATCAAGCGTTGTCGGCGTTCCTCCACCTATATATACTGTATGGAGTTTTTTGCCCCACAGCCTAGCCATGTCTGCAATTTCTTCTATCTCCTTTATGAGGCACTCGACGTATTTCGCCTTTAGATGCCCCCACTGCTTCAGAGTATTCGATGGAAAAGAACAGTATATGCACCTTGTAGGACAAAATGGTATGCTGACATAAAGCGATATTAGAGAGTCGTCTATGGGATATATATACTTTCTCTCCGTAAGAGCTATTTCAAGAGCCATAGACGCCTTTTGAGGCGACAGCATGTATTTTTGAGTGAGCACATCACAGACATCCTCTTTGCAAAGGCCCTCGTCCAAAAGCTCCTGCACTATCTTTGTGGGCCTTATTCCCGTAAGTATGCCCCAAGGCATGCTCTTTCCGTGAATCTCACTCAAAATGATATAGAGCGCCTTTTTAAGCAGATTTTTAGATTCTCTTTTAATCCCATGGGAATCCTTTATTTTGCAGTTTTTCGAGCAACACTCTTTTTCATGCTTTAAAACGCCGCCTACATAGTAAGCGGCCCTGCTGCATATGGAATCTTCGCCCTTCGAAATATCCAAACTTATAAATCTTTCAAATCCGTCATTTGAGTCTGCAAATTCAAAATCTCCTTCGAAAAGCTTTACAAGCTCTCCTGTTTCGTATTTGAATTTTTCATTTTCTAAAGATATATAAAGCATTTATTTTATACTCCAGTCATATATGGATTTCTCTCTTTTTCAAATTCAAGGCTGCTCGCCCTGCCGTGTCCCGGAAGGACTTTAAGATCTTCGTCTATGGATTTTAGGCGCTTTAGTGAATTTTCCATTTTGGATGGATCTGCTCCAAAGAGGTCAGTTCTTCCTATTGATCCCGTAAACAGCGTATCTCCTGTAAACAGGTACTCTCCCAGCTTAAAACAGCTTCCTCCCGGCGTATGTCCCGGCGTGTATATGACTTCAAATTCAAGCTCTCCCGCTTTTATTATATCCCCATCGCTGAAGTATTCGTCCGCATCAAAGCTTATATGCTCCACTCCCATGCATCCAGTAAGATTCTTGTCCTTGTCGTTTAAAAGTTCTTTTTCCTTTTTGTGAGCCGCCACCTTGGCTCCTGTAAGCTTTCTAAGCTGCTCAACCGCTCCTATGTGGTCTCCATGCCCATGAGTGAGCAGTATATATTTTATGTCAAGACCTCGCTTATCTATAAGCTTTTTTATCTTGTCCACATTTCCACCCGGGTCTATAACTGCGCCGACCTTGTTGTCGTCTGCGATTATATAGCAGTTTACGGCATATATTCCAACTTCAAACGTTTCCAAAAACATCTTATCCCTCCTAGAAATTCTTTTTCGAGTCTATAATAATGGTCACAGGCCCGTCATTTACAATGTCCACTACCATATGGGCGCCAAAGCTTCCTGTTTGAACTTTTATCCCTGCATCCTTCGCCTGGCTTACAAATTTTTCGTATAGCTCATTTGCCATGTCGGGCTTTGCCGCCTCTGTGAAATTAGGCCTTCTACCCTTTCTGCAGTCCCCGTAAAGCGTAAACTGCGAAATAGCAAGAAGCTCGCCGCCTATATCGAGCAGAGAAAGATTCATCTTTTCCTGCTCGTCTTCAAATATCCTGAGATTGGATATCTTTTCCACAAGGTATTTTACATCCGCCTGTGTATCATCATGAGTTACGCCCAAAAGCACCATGAGCCCCTTATCTATCTTGCCAACCACTTCATTGTCAACACTTACGCTTGATGCTGACACCCTTTGAACTACCGCTCTCATAATCAAATCTCCTTATATATCTAGTTTACAACTCTGAACACGTCTAAAACTCCCGAAAGGGATTTTATCTTGTTCATTATGCTCTTAAGCTGCTCTTTGCTCTCGACCTGCAAAAGCAGTGTCATATTGGCTATGCCGTCTTTTCCTGTTCTTGCATTTATTCCATTTAGTGATATCTTTTCCGATACGAATATCTGAGTGATTTCAGTCAAAAGTCCGCTTCGATCGTTGGCCTTGACCTTGACTTCCGCTTCAAAAGACGCCTTCTTCTTGAGATCCCACTCGACATCTATTATCCTGTTTATGCTTTCAGGGTCTTCTATATTTATATTGGGGCAGTCCTTCCTGTGTATGGACACGCCCCTGCCCTTAGTTATAAAACCTATTATGTCATCTCCCGGCAGCGGATTGCAGCATTTTGCAAATCTGACAAGTATGTTGTCCACACCTTTTACTACTATTCCCTGGCTTCTAGTCTTTTCCTTGGGCTTTTGCTCTTTTTCCTGGATTCTGCCCATTATCTCGGCATCTCTTTTTGCATCGTCTTTTACAGTATCTTTTTCCAGTTCAAACTTCAGCTTGCCTATTACCTGATTTGCCGTTATGCCGCCATATCCTATGGCCGCATGGAGCTCCTCTTCATTCGAATAGTTGAGCTTTTTGAGCACAAGACTCATATACTTGTGCTTGAATATCTCGCTTGCAGAAAGCCCGTGCCTTTTAGCCTCTTGAAAAAGAAGTTCCTTTCCCTTTTCTATGTTCTCGCTCCTGTTCGCCTTTCTAAACCACTGCTTTATCTTGTTCTTGGCATGAGAACTCTTTGCAATGTTAAGCCAGTCCCTACTAGGGCCGCTACTGCTGGAAGACGTCACAACCTGGACTATGTTTCCGTTTTTAAGCTTATAGTCTATAGGAACCATCCTGCCGTCAATTTTTGCGCCTATGCATTTATTTCCTACGTCTGTATGGACTTTGTATGCAAAGTCTATTGGCGTCGAGCCGGCAGGCATCTCTATGACGTCACCTTTTGGAGTGAACACAAAGACCTGATTCGTAAACAGGTCTATCTTGAGGGCCTCCATGAATTCTCTCGGGTCGTTGAGGTCATCCTGCCATTCCATCATCTGTCTAAGCCATGAAAGTTTCTTGTCAAGATCGTCCTTGTCCATGCCCGTCTTGCCTTCCTTGTACTGCCAGTGCGCCGCTATACCGTACTCTGCGGTTTTATGCATGTCGAACGTCCTGACCTGTATCTCAAGCGGCCCTCCGTCAAGCCCTACAACAGTAGTGTGTATGGACTGGTACATATTGGGCTTTGGCATTGCGATATAGTCCTTGAACCTTCCCGGAATAGGCCTCCATATTGTATGAACCACGCCCAGTATTGCATAGCAATCCTTTATGGAATTGACTATTATCCTTACCCCTGTAAGGTCATATATCTGGTCGAAGCCCTTGCCCTGGTAGTGCATTTTCCTGTATATGCTGTAGAAGTGCTTTGCCCTTCCGCTTATTTCAAATTCCACCCCAAGGTCTTCTACATTTTCCTTTAAAAGCTTTATAACATTTTGTATATAGTCTTCCCTTTGCCTTTTCTTCTTTGAAACCTTCTCAACAAGCTCATAGTAGCCGTCGGGGTCAAGGTATCTCAGCGCAGTGTCCTCAAGCTCAAACTTTATTTTAGATATACCTAGCCTGTTTGCTATAGGTGCGTATATCTCAAGCGTCTCTCTGGCCTTTTCCTTTGCCTTTGCTTCTGACATGTAGTTGAGAGTTCTCATATTGTGCAGTCTGTCCGCAAGCTTTATAAGTACAACCCTTATGTCCTTTGCCATGGCTATGAACATCTTTCTTATGTTCTCGGCCTGAGTTTCTTCCTTGGACTTGTATTCAATTTTTCCAAGCTTAGTAACCCCGTCTACCAGTTCTGCAACTTCCGTGCCGAACAGTTTTTTTATATCATCATAGGTATATTTTGTGTCCTCAACTACATCGTGCAAAAGACCTGCAGCTATTGTCATAACATCCATCTGCAGTTCTACGAGTATTTTTGCAACACTGACCGGGTGTACAAAATATCTCTCTCCTGATTTCCTGTATTGCCCGACATGGGCGCTTTCTGCAAGGTTGTATGCCTTGATTATAAGCTCCAGATCACTGTCAGGACTGTATTGTTCTATGCTAAGCAGCAAGTTTTCCAACATAATATCACCCTGTTCAAAATGTCTGTATTGCAGATATGCAATTAATACTTTATAAGCGAACGTACTTCATAATCTGAAAGCTTTTGCTCTTTGGCCTCTAAAAATTCAAGTTCTATAAGATATTCAACTGCAACAACTTTTCCGCCAAGTTTTTCTATAAGCTTGGCAACTGCTTTTGTCGTCCCGCCAGTTGCAAGAAGATCGTCAACTATTGCCACATTCATGCCCGGCTCTATTGCATCCTTGTGCATTTCAAGAGTATCCACTCCGTACTCCAGGTCATATGAAAAAGCTTCAGTTTCTCCCGGAAGCTTGCCCGGTTTTCTTACAGGAACAAATCCAGCTCCCATTGCATATGCAACTGGCGCTCCAAGAAGAAATCCTCTCGCCTCAGGTCCCACTACTACATCGATGTTTTTGTCCTTAAGATTATTCACTATGCTGTCCACTGCATATCTAAAATAGTCTCCATCCTTAAGCAGCGTAGTTATATCCTTAAAACTTATTCCTTCCTTTGGAAAGTTTTCAATCTCTCTTATCTTTTCCTTTAAATTCATTAAATAACTTCCTCCTGAATGATATATTTGAATTTCGTACAGTTTGAAATAGTCCATTTTTGTAAAAATATGTTCCCGCAGTCAAACTTCCTTGCTATCATTTAAAAATAGATAATAATACAATTATATCTTTTTAAGATGATTTTATCAATATGCCTTGTGCCTTAGTATTATCCATTTGGGATATTTTACTTGCTGAGCCTGAAATCCTTGAGCAGCAGCTGCAGCTTTTTACTTCCCATATATTCGTTTATGCCTATGGTATACACCATGTCCATGGCAATACTGATTTTTTTCCCGCTTGCAATCTGGTTAAATTCATCCTCGCCCATTGTACTTTCAATTAACTCTTTGAACTTTTCCACTCCGTCAAAGCTTATGGCATCTATTTGACTGCACGTCTTTCCAAAAACACATGAAAGCCTGAGTACATTTTTGTTTTTTCCAAGTATTCTGACTCCTGTAACTCTGATGCCCTTTTCAGCAAATATGGGAGCACTGTTTCCCTTTCCAAAAGGCTCAAGACTTTTTATCTGCTCGACTATATCATATGATATACTTTCAAGCGAAAGCCTTTTGTCTATCCTTATTGTTCTTTCCATCTCCTCAAAAGAAAGCCTGCAGTATTCATTGAGTTTTCTCCTGAGCTCATCCACATTTTCTTCCTCCATGGAAAGGCCCGCGGCCATTGGATGTCCGCCAAATTTGCTTATGAGGCTTTTGCACTGCATAAGCCCTTCAAACATATTGTACTCTTCTATAGACCTTCCCGAACCCTTGAGCATCTCCCTTCCCCTTGTAAGTACTATAGTGGGCAGATGGTACTGTTCTTTTATTCGTCCCGCCACTATTCCGGCTATGCTCTCATGTATTCCCTCATCTACCGCAAGTATCACCTTGTCACGGCTTATGCTGCCGGCTTCTATAATATGCCTTACTCTTTCCACTCCATCTTCGGTCATCTGCTTTCTCTCTTCATTAAGCCCAACCAGCTTTTTCGCAAGCGCTTGGGCCTCATTATTGTCTTCGCAAAGGAGAAGCTCCATCGCAATTGCGGCCATTTCAAGCCTGCCCGTGGCATTTATACACGGACCTATTACAAAACCTATATGGTAAGTTCCTATTTTGGATTTTTCAATTCCCGTCTCCTGCACAAGCGCATTGAGCCCGATGTTTTCTGTTTCTCTTAGCATTTTCATGCCTACACTTGCTATTATGCGGTTTTCCCCTATGAGATCCACAACGTCGCATACCGTGGCCATTGCCGCATATTCTATATATGAATCGGCTTCGCTTTCCGGTATTCCAAATTCTTTGTATAACACCCTGGCAAACTTGTATGCTATTGCCCCGGCGCACAAGATATCGAATGGGTATGGGCAGTCCGGCCTTTTGGGGTTTATGACAGCATCTGCACAAGGCATTATCTCTTTTCTGCTGCCGTCTTCATTTTCTTCAAAAGGCAGCTCATGATGGTCTGTCACAACTACATCCATGCCAAGGCTCTTTGCACGCTCTATCTGCTCTATTGAAGATATGCCGTTATCACATGTGAGTATTAGCTTTATGCCTTGGTTATGCAAATTTTCCACCGACTGGCTGTTCATGCCGTATCCTTCGAGCTCTCTGTGAGGTATATAATAAATCACATCGGCTCCACACCTCAAAAGAGCCCTATAGAGTATGTAACAGCTCATCACCCCGTCGACGTCATAATCCCCATAGACAGCTATAGTGCTTTTAGACTCTATATGCTGCTTGACTATTCCTATTCCACTGCCCATGTCCTTCATAAGATTAGGGTCGTGAAGGTCATCTATGCAGGGATTCAAAAAACTCCTCATTTCATCTTCTTCTCGTATCCCCCGGTTTGCAAGTATGTCCACTATTATCTCACTGCGATTTATATTTCGCGCAATACTATTTGAGTCAGTTCCGTTTCTTCTAAGCATCCATTTAGCCAAGCTATCACATCCATTTCTACTGTAAAACTATCATTTTTCCGAATCATTTTTTGAAAAAATCATTGAAAAGACAAGAAAAAAGCCCATTACAGTGGCAACACTATAGCCTATGACCCCTATTACGGGATACCCTTTGAAGCTCGGTCCAGTGCCTCCTGCCGTAGTCACTATGGACGAACCCACTATTATGGCCGAAATTATAAGGCTTATGGAGAGCCTGTTGGCCATCTTGTCTATCTCCCGTTCAAGTGAAAAAAGCCTTACCTCATCTATGGAAAGTTTTATATTGTTTTTTCTTATATGGTCTGCCACCCACCTTATCTGTCCTGGTATGGCCTTTAAGTCTCTCGCAATTTCATCAGCATAGTACCTGTATTCGCGCGCTATGTTTTCATACCTCTTCTTTTCAAAATGAGACTTTTTTATGAAGCCCTCTATTGCAATTGAAAGAGAAAACTTGGGACTGAGGAGTTTCCCCGTGCCTTCCACAGATATTATTGCCTTTGCCAAAAGACCAAACTGCGACGGAAGTCTTATTCCATTTTTTCTAGCAAATAGCATGAATTCCTGAAGCAGTTCTTTTATATTTATCCTTTCCACGGGGAGGCTGTAGTAGTAATGTATATAAAAAACCAGCTCTTCCTTTATCTTTCTAGTGTCAGCGCCAGTACCTATAGCCTCAAGCTGGAAAAGCGACTCCACTATCCGCTCTACATCCTTGTCTTTTCCTGCGGTCAAAAGACAGTTGAGCAGCCTTTTGATGTCACTCCCTATTATTCCCACCTGTCCGAAATCAACAAAAGCTATCTTGCCATCATCTATGACAAATATGTTTCCGGGATGGGGATCCGCATGAAAAAATCCATAGTAGAAAATCTGCTTCATTATGGCAAGCGTTTCGGCAGACGCTATTTTGGGAGCGTCCCAGCCTTTTTCTCTTATGGCATCGACATTGTTGACCTTTATTCCATCTATCCTCTCCATTGTAAGCACTTTTTTCGAGGTGTACTCCCAATATATGCTTGGTATATACACGCTGTCGTCACCATGGTGAATCTCTCCAAATTTTTCACAGTTTCTAGCCTCAAAATTATAGTCAAGCTCCCTTGAAATGCTGGCGCTGAATTCATCTACAAGGCCAACTATGTCTACAGCTCTTGTGTCTACACCCCTGTCAACGATCATTTTTGCTATGCTGTAGAGTATTTCCATGTCAGCCCTTACAGTCTCCTGCACTCCTGGTCTTTGAACCTTTACTATCACGTTTGAGCCGTCGTGCATTACGGCCCTATAAACCTGACCTATTGATGCCGCTGCTATTGGAATCTCTTCAAAACGGGCAAATGCTTCTTCAATCCCAGTTCCCATTTCTTTCAGGAATATGGTTTTTGCGCTTTCAAAGTCAAACGGAGCGACTTCGTCTTGAAGCTTTGAAAGCTCGCTTGTTATTGAGCTGTCGAATATATCGCTCCTTGTGCTCAGCACCTGGCCCAGCTTTATAAATGTCGGCCCAAGCTCAGTAAGTGCGTTTTTCATACGCTCGCCCACGCTCATGTCCTTTAGGCTCTCATCGCCATGCATAGGCATTTTATATGCCATTCCTTCTATTTTGAGTTTTTCCACAAGGAATGTAAATCCATATTTGACAAGCACATGCACTATCTGCTTGTATCTTTTAAGGTTTTTATGTCTTATTGAAAACAGGCCCACAGCTCACACCCCTTTTTTCAAGTTCATCAATAACAAAAAAGGCAATATAATATTATATTGCCTTTTCGCATGCTTATGAAATCTTTTTTTCCTTCAGTATAACCCATATAGGGCTTGCTATGAATATAGACGAGTATGTTCCTGTCGCAATACCAGCTATAAGAGGAAGGGTAAAGTCCTTTATAGACTCCACTCCCACTACATAAAGTGCCGTTATAGCAACAAGCGTGGTAAGAGACGTATTAAGCGACCTTACTATCGTCTGCTTTATACTTCCGTCTGCAAGGCCCGCAAAGTCCTTGCCCTTCATTGTCTTCATGTTTTCCCTTATCCTGTCGAATATTACTATCGTATCGTTTATAGAATAACCTACAACTGTAAGCATACCTGCTATGAATGGGCTGTTTACAGGAATTTTGAATATTGCGTAGAACGAAAGCACTACGAGCACGTCGTGTACAAGAGCCAGCACCGCAGCCACCCCGTAAGAGAACTCAAACCTGAAGCTTATATATATAAGCATTCCCACTGTTGCTATTGCAACTGATATGACAGCCTTGTTCCTTATCTCATTTCCTATTGAAGGTCCTATCTGCTCGGCCTTTACAAGGTCATCTTCCACAAGTGAATATTTTTCCTTGAACTGGTTGAACAGCTCAGTCCTCGCCTTGTTGTCCATGTCCTTTTTTGTCTTTATCTGTACTGTTTCCTTGCCTTCGCCAATCTTGTTTATTGAAATGTTAGGATCGACGCTGTCTGTTATAAGCCTTATTTCTTTGTTTGGTACGTCTTTATGAAGGTTTATCTCCATTACTGTACCGCCCGTAAAATCTATTCCATAGTTAAGTCCGGATATCATCATCATTACAAGTCCCGCTATTATTATAAGCGAAGAAAATGCAAACCATATTTTTTTTCTGCCTATTATGTTCATTTTTACCCTCCTATGCTCCAAACATTTTCGTATTTTTCACCACATTTGCGTTTGATATGGATTTTAAAAGGGCCTTTGATATTACAACAGCTGTAAACATAGAGGCGATTATACCTATCATAAGCATTACCGCAAACCCTTTAATAGGTCCAGTTCCAAAATTGTAAAGCACAACTCCTGCTATGAACGTGGTAATATTTCCATCCACAATTGTAGAAAGCGCCTTTGAAAAACCTGAGTCTATAGAAGCTCTTATTGATTTTCCATTTCTGATTTCCTCTTTTATCCTCTCGAATACTATTACGTTGGCGTCAACTGCCATACCAACAGAAAGTATAAGCGCCGCTATACCTGGAAGCGTAAGAGTCGCACCCATTATCACAAAAGTGAATCCTATTATAAGCGCATATGCCACAAGAGCTATACAAGCTACAAAGCCCGGGATTCTGTAGTAAAGCAGCATGAATAAAACAAGTATTACAACACCTATCTTTGCTCCCTGCACACTCGCCTTAAGGGCGTTTTCGCCAAGGGTTGCAGTTATTGTAGATGTTTGTATCTCCTTGAAGTCTACCGGAAGCGCACCCGCTCTTATAAGGTTTGCAAGCTCCGATGCGCTTTCAACTGTGAAATTACCCGATATTGTCGCTTCTCCATTTGGAATCTTGTCATTTACCCTAGGGCTTGATATTACTTGATTGTCAAGAACTATTAATATTGGAGAACGAGTCGGCGCCAGCTTTTCAGTCGCATCGGCAAACGCCTTTGCGCCTTCTGCGTCGAATTTAAGTGAAACTATAGGCTCATTGCTGTCATTTCTGAATACAACTTCTGAGTCCTTTACGTTTTTACCAGTTACAACAACACTTCCATCTTCAAGTATAAACTTGAGCTGGGCCGTTTTTCCCACCATGTCTATTGCTTCCCTTGCGTTTTTAACGCCTGGAAGCTCTATTCTTATCCTTTTTTCGCCCTCTTTTACTATTACAGGCTCTGTAAGTCCGAGGCTGTCTATACGTCTTCTGAAGACCTCTATTGTCTGATCTATTATCTTTTTAAGCTCTTCACCTGTCTCATCAGTCTGGGCTTCATATACAACGTAAACCCCTCCTTTAAGGTCAAGACCCTGCTTTATTCCATCTTTCATAGGGGCAATACTTATGCCTCCCATGTTAAGTCCGCTTACCGCCGTATACAGCGCAGCAGATATTATTATTATTATGCTCAAAAAAACTGCTATGCCTTTACTTTTAATTTTCATGTTATTCCTCCTGACTACTTGTGTTTTTGTGCAAATTCTATATATTCAACTGCAGTTTTTTTAAGGGAATTTTTTTCATCATCTGAAAGCTCCCTTATAATCCTCACTGGATTGCCGTACGCAAGCACTCCAGCCGGTATTTTTTTGCCTGGAGGCACAAGGCTTCCCGCCCCTATTATCGTATACTCACCTATGCTGGCACCGTCAAGCACTATGGCTCCCATTCCAATAAGGCTGTAGTTTCCAA
Organism: Peptoclostridium litorale DSM 5388; assembly: GCF_900141635.1. Lineage (GTDB taxonomy): Bacteria > Bacillota > Clostridia > Peptostreptococcales > Peptostreptococcaceae > Peptoclostridium > Peptoclostridium litorale. The sequence continues at coordinate 82,982 of NZ_FSRH01000007.1, forward strand.
TCTCACATCCGTGTATTATCGCCCTGTATCCTATTGTCACATAGTTTCCGACTATGGTCTTTCTCTCTCTGCCTATGTGTACCACTGTTCCGTCCTGTATGTTTGTGTTATCGCCTATCACTATTTCTTCTTCGTCTCCCCTGAGGACACAATTGTACCAGACATTGGTGTTTTCTCCAAGTATCACCCTACCTATTATGTCCGCGCTTTGAGCTATGAAACAGCTATCTGGCAGCTGCGGAAAATAATTTTCATATCCCTTTATCATGTTATTCTCCCTCAAGCATCAGTTTTGCCTTTATCATTATTGCACATTCCACCCTCTTTCTAAGCATCTCACATGCAAGGGAATAAGGCTTTGATATGTCTTTGTTAAAATTATATGCATTTGCATGGCACCCACCAGAGCAGTAGAATCTCGCCCAGCATTCCCTGCACTCAGGCTTTGTATAAACATGTGCATTTTGGAACCTCAGCTGTATATGCCTGTCAAGGCTCATCTCTTCATCCATTATGTTGCCCATTTTGAAGTCTTCATCACCTACAAACTGGTGGCAAGGGTATACATCACCTTCAGGCGTTACACTCAGGTATTCAGAGCCTGCGCCGCAGCCTGTAAGTCTCTTTATGACACACGGTCCCTGGTTAAGGTCTATATTGAAGTGGAAGAATGTGAATTTGTCTCCATTTTTTTTCTTTTCAATGCAGTAGTCTGCAAGCTTTTCGTACTCTGCGAATATTGCCGGAAGGTCATTCTCCGTAAGGGCAAAATCGCTCATCTTATCGTCCACTGCCGGTTCAATCGACGTAGTGTCAAGCCCCAAATCGCAAAAATGCTTTATATCTTCACAAAAGTCAAGATTTTCTTTTGTAAATGTACCTCTGACAAAATACTCCTTGTCTCCTCTTCTTTGGACAAGCTTTTGGAACTTGGGAACTATGACGTCATAGCTGCCCTTGCCACTGCAAGTATATCTCATTCCGTCATTTACACTCTTTCTTCCGTCAAGACTTAAAACTACGTTTTTCATGTTCTCATTTATGAAATCAATCTTTTCATCGTCAAGAAGCAGTCCATTAGTAGTTGTTGTGAATCTAAACACCTTGTCATGAGTCTTTTCAAGCTCTCTCCCGTACTCCACAAGCTCTTTTACGACATCCCAGTTCATAAGAGGTTCTCCGCCAAAAAAGTCGACCTCTAGGTTTCTTCTGCTTCCTGAATTGTTTACAAGGTATTCAAGCGACCTTTTGCCGACCTCTAAAGGCATTAGCTTTCTCTCTCCGCCAAAGTCTCCCTGCGAAGCAAAGCAGTATTTGCACATAAGATTACAGTCGTGAGCCACATTAAGGCACATGGCCTTTACAACCGGCTTTCTGTTTACGAAAGCTTCATTGTGCTCATAGTCTTCCTGGGTATACAGCATCCCAGCTTCTTCAAGCCCTCTTATCTCATCGATTGATGCGATTATGTCATCTTTGCTGTATTTGTCTTTAAGTATTTCTATTATTTCCTCTACACCAGTACTCTTGTAATGATCCATTATTTCAAACACAATTTCATCAACTATATGAACTGCTCCACTGTTTACGTCCATAACCACATTGACTCCATTGAGGCTGAACTTGTGTATAAGTTGCATTATTCAAACCCCCATAAGTAATTTATAAACAAATTAATACTATCAGATTTATTTTTAATAGTCAATCTGACAAAATAGCCAAAAAAACAGCATAACGTTAAAGTTATGCTTGTTTTCATCTGCTATCTTTTTATCTTATCGCTGTCTATTATTTTTCACACTCTTGGTTTCCAACAGTGCAAGAAGTTTTGCATGCTGACTGGCAAGAAGTCTGGCACTCGCCACATCCGCCCTTTGATGCGCTCTTTTTAAGATTCGCACCTGAAAGAGTTTTTATATGTTTCTTCATGATAATACCTCCTGTACTTTTAATCTATTCACATATTAGATTATAACACAAATCCTCTATTATTCAATCTCGGTTTTATTCTCTTTGACTTTGCCTATTGCCCATTTTTCTATTGTAAGCCTTACATCGTCCGGAGCTATTTCTATCATTACGCTGCCTTCCCTAAGTTGTGCCACAGTTCCTGATATTCCCCCTATTGTTGTGATCTCATCTCCAATTTTCAGGTTATCCCTCATCCTGGAAACCTCTTTTTGACGTTTTTGCTGTGGCCTTACCAGTATCATGTAGAAAAATGCCAAAAAAGCCAGTGGAAATATTAGTCCCCTTAACTGCTCCATAAAAATCTCCTCCTCTTATGTTTATATTTTTTATTTCTATATTTTATTTTGTATAGCCGTATTTCTCAAAGAATTCGTTTCTAAAGTCCATCAGTCTGTCCTCTTGTATGGCAGTTCTCACATCTTCCATAAGCTTTAGAAGGAAGTGAAGGTTGTGATATGTTAAAAGCCTTGATGCAAGTATTTCATTACACTTGACAAGATGTCTTATATAGGCCCTTGTATAGTTTTTGCAAGTGTAGCAGTCGCATTCCGGATCCAGCGGCCTGAAGTCGTCAGCATATATAGCATTCCTTGCAACAACCTTCCCCTGGCTTGTAAATGCCGTGCCGTTTCTCGCTATCCTTGTAGGAAGTACGCAGTCGAACATGTCTACTCCCCTTAAAACACCCTCTATAAGGTCGTCCGGGCTTCCAACTCCCATAAGATACCTCGGCTTGTCCTCAGGAAGAAGCGGAGTAGTATACTCCAGTACCTCATACATAATAGGCTTTGGCTCTCCAACACTTAGCCCTCCTATTGCATATCCTGGAAACCCTATGTCAGTTATCTCCTTGGCCGACTGCTCCCTAAGGTCCTTGTACATTCCCCCCTGTACTATTCCAAAAAGAGCCTGTCTTTCAGTGTTTTTATGGGCATCCTTGCACCTTTGGGCCCATCTTGTGGTTCTTTCAAGCGAGTTTTTCACATATTCCCTGTCTGCAGGATAAGGTGCGCACTCGTCAAAGGCCATTATTATGTCTGCACCAAGTGCATTTTCTATCTCTATGGCCTTTTCAGGACTTATAAAATGCTTTGATCCATCAATGTGAGACCTGAATTCCACTCCCTCTTCCTTTATTTTTCTAAGGGGGCCGAGGCTGAACACCTGAAATCCTCCGCTGTCTGTAAGTATCGGCCTATCCCAGTTCATGAACTTGTGAAGGCCTCCTGCCTTTTCAACCAGCTCATGGCCCGGTCTCATGTACAGGTGGTACGTGTTGCTCAGTATTATCTGTGCATTTATGTCCTTAAGCTCTTCAGGAGTCATAGCCTTTACAGTAGCCAGCGTTCCAACCGGCATGAATATCGGCGTTTGTATCTCTCCATGAGGAGTCTGTATCTTTCCAAGTCTTGCACCTGTCTGTTTGCATGTTTTTATGAGTTCGAATTTTATAGCTGACATTATATTCTCCTTTACATTCTTTATATTATGAGCATGGCATCCCCAAAGCTGAAAAATCTGTATTCCATTTTCACAGCCTCGTTGTAAGCATTCAATACATTTTCCCTGCTCGAAAAGGCGCTTACAAGCATTATAAGTGTAGATTCTGGCAGGTGGAAATTCGTTATTATTCCGTTCACCAGTTTGAAGCTGTATCCCGGATATATGAATATGTCCGTCCAGCCGCTGCCTTCTTTTATCAGTCCGTCTTCGCTACATGCTGACTCAAGTGTCCTGCAGCTTGTAGTCCCGACTCCTATTATCCTTCTGCCTTCTTTTTTCGCAGCATTTATAGTATCTGCCGTTTCCTTTTCAACCGTGTAAAACTCAGAATGCATCTTGTGGTCATTTATGTCATCGACCTTTACAGGTCTGAATGTTCCAAGCCCCACATGAAGTGTGACGTATGCTATTTGAACGCCCATTCCCTTTATCTTCTCCAAAAGCTCCTTAGTAAAGTGAAGACCTGCAGTCGGCGCCGCGGCCGAGCCTGTATGCTTTGAAAATACCGTCTGGTATCTTTCGCCGTCCTCAAGCTTGTGGGTTATATAAGGTGGAAGCGGCATGCTTCCAAGCTCTTCAAGCACCGTTTCAAACACTCCCTCGTACTCGAAACGTACTATTCTTGTGCCTTCATCTGAAATATCAATTACATAGGCCTTTAGCCTTCCATCTCCAAACGAAAAGCTCGAACCAATTTTTGCCCTTTTACCCGGTTTTACCATCACCTGCCATGTATCCATTTCAACTCTTTTTAGGAGCAAAAACTCAATTTTGCCTCCTGTTGGGATTTTCTCCCCTATTATTCTCGCCGGAAGAACCCTTGTATTGTTCAGTACAAGGACGTCACCTTCCTTCAGGTATGACACTATGTCCTTGAATATCTTGTGCTGTGTCTGTCCACTTTCCTTGTCCATAACAAGAAGCCTTGACTCGTCTCTATTTTCGAGAGGCTCCTGCGCTATCCTCTCCTGAGGCAGATCAAAATAAAAATCGCTCGTTTTCAAATGTAACTTCCTTTCTATTCCTCTATTTCTACACCTGTGTAGTAATGCTTAAGTATATCTTCATATCCATATCCCAGCTCAGCCATTTTCCTGGCTCCCCACTGGCTCATTCCAAGACCGTGCCCCCATCCCTTGCCTTCGAACGTGAATTGCTCCATTTTTTGAGGCTCAGGGGTTATTTTTTGGCTTGAGTACGCACTAATTACGCTTATGCCTTCGCCTGATTTTACGCTCGATACTCTCCTATCAGATGATACCATCTTTAGGCTTGACATATCAAGGCTGGTTTTATTATTTGCAGACAAAACACTCATATTTTTTTGCGCTGCCTCAGTCGGCTTTGAGCTCATGCTGAAATATGTACTCATTAAAACATTGTATCCAAACGTCTTCCTTATGGCGTCCTTTTGCAGTGTCTTTTCTCCATAGCTTCCAATCACCTCAAGCTCCGTTACCCTTCCATTTTCAGACAGACTGCCTATCTTCATATCCTCGATATCTCCTATGTCCACTCCTGCAGCCGAGAGCTTCGACCTTACCTGTTCGCTTGTAAACTGGGCATTCCAGCTGCTCTTGGGCTCGCCTACGGAGTATTCATCCTCAACACCTCTTATATATGGAAGCTCCGCTGACCACACGTTCTCAGAGTCTTCAGTCCTTCCTCCACTATTTGAATGGAAAAAAGCTGAAACCACCTTCCCGTCATATGTCATGAATTTCCCCCTGGTCTCTTCAACCGCCCTGTTGGTACTTGATCTCTCAGTTCCATAGCCCCCATACATCTGGCAGTGCGTTGTCCCGCAAAGGTCAAACCCCTCACTCTTATGTTTTCCCATGGAAATGACGGTATAGTTTCTTGCAGCCACGGCCTGAGCCTTTAACGACTCTATTGGCCAAGTAGTATAAGCCTCGTTTGGCACCACTCCGTAGAGATATTCCTCCAGCCTAACCCTGTTTATCACTGTGATTTTGCCGTCACTCATCCTCCTGAAAACTGCTCCGCCCCTATATCTTTTGCCGTCAATCCATATCGGCAGGTTTGAAAGACTCTTTATCACTATGTCTTTTGAGCTGTCATACCCCAATACCGCATCTTCCCTGTATGTAATCAAAATATCCGTTCCATCCGCCATAACAACATCGGCATCATATTCCAGTCCGTCATCTTCCAAATCGTCAAGCTCTTCATTTGCACTATCTTCGTCCCCGAACCTTCCAATATTCAAATACCAGTCTTTACCGTCAAAATAAGGATAAGCACCTTCGATATCCATATCGTCTATGATTTGGAGCACATCAGACGCATCGTCAAATTCCTCTTCCAACTGTATGTGATAGTATGTATCCCTTGACGCGGCTATGTCATTTTCCGCTATATTGAAAATGAATTCCTCACCGTAATCGTCAAAAGCCGCAATGCAAATGTCGTCTTCAGATTTGACATTCGAGAGTTCTGCTGCAGCGCCTGAAAATTTAAGCCCTATGCTTACAAATTCCGGCGAATCCACTACTGAGGCATCGGCACTTGAAACTTCAAAATCAAGTGCAAGCGCAAAAATCGTAAAACAAATTGCCATGATTAAACCCGAACACCTAAAAAGTCTTTTTTTCACAAAGTCCACCTCTTATCATTTTCTCAAAAAATTAATCAAAAGCGTGAGTATAATGCTCAAAAGTATAGAAGTTGCTACGGGAAAATAAAATGTCATATTGCCCCTTTTTATAAGTATGTCTCCAGGCAATTTTCCAATTCCCAGCTTCGCTCCCAATGTAATTATTATACCAAGTATTATAAGAACTATTCCCATCATTATAAGATTTTTGCCCAACATGCACCTCCATCCTGACAGCCCTGCCCAAGTGTTCAATTATATGGTTTCATATAAGGGCATACCATACACATGCCTTTCCCTTTTTCGAGTTTATACAACAGGTGCCTTTAAATCGGTATGTCAAAGTGTTCATATGCAAGCTTTGTTACGCTTCTCCCCCTTGGACCCCTGCATAAAAAGCCCTGCTGTATGAGATACGGCTCTATTACATCTTCTATGGTATTCCTGTCTTCATTTACCGCGGCAGCTATTGTGTCAAGTCCTACAGGCCCTCCTGAAAACTTGTGGATTATGGACATTATTATAGTCTTGTCCACCTCGTCAAGGCCCATCCTGTCTATTTCAAACAGTTCAAGCGCTGCATTCGCAGTATCTATATCTATTACACCCTTCTTTTTGACCTGTGCAAAGTCCCTGACTCTTTTGAGCAGTCTGTTTGCTATCCTTGGAGTCCCTCTCGATCTCTTTCCTATCTCAAGTGCTCCCTTTGAATCTATGTCCACTCCCAGTATTCCTGCAGATCTTTTTATTATATGCACAAGCTCTTCATCGCTGTAAAGGTCAAGCTTGCATATAACCCCGAACCTGTCTCTAAGCGGAGATGTAAGCATTCCCGCCCTTGTGGTGGCTCCTATTAGGGTGAATTTGGGAAGGTCCAGCCTTATAGACTTTGCCGATGGCCCCTTGCCTATCATTATGTCTATGCAAAAATCCTCCATTGCAGGGTAGAGTATCTCCTCTATATTCCTGTTTATCCTGTGTATCTCATCTATGAAAAGCACGTCGTTTTCACTCAGGTTGGTAAGCACCGCTGCAAGATCCCCCGCCCTTTCTATGGCTGGTCCTGAGGTTATCTTTATGTCAACGCCCATCTCGTTTGCTATTATACTCGATAGCGTTGTCTTTCCAAGCCCCGGCGGACCGTATAAAAGGACATGGTCAAGCTGCTCCTGCCTTTCCTTTGCCGCCTGTATGAATATGTCAAGCTGGCCCTTGACTTTCTCCTGGCCCATGTAGTCTTTTAGAGACTTGGGCCTAAGGCCCGTTTCAATGTCCATATCTTCCATTTTAAGTCCGGATGTTATTATCCTGTTTTCAAAATCAAACATACTCATTCCTCTTTCCTAATTATCTCATAAGGTGTTTTAGCGCCAGTTTTATTATCTCCTGTGCGTCGGCAGACTCCTGAGTGACACTTCCGACCGCCTCTGCCGATTCCGCCTGAGAATATCCAAGTGCCATAAGGGCCTGGATTGCTTCGTTTTGGCTGCCAGAATCCGTCTTTTTCAAAGGCGACATTCCTATTTGGCCTATATTTTTCTTTTTTAGCTTGTCTCTGAGTTCAAGTATTATTCTCTCCGCAGTCTTTTTTCCTATTCCCGGAAATTTCGAAAGAGACTTCACGTCCCCCCCCATTATATAATCGGGCATATTTCCCGCTTCAGGAAATGAAAGTATGTTCATTGCCGATTTTGGGCCTATGCTCGATACTCCTATTAGAAGTTCGAACATTTCCATCTCTTCTGTTTCTATAAAACCGCACAGGGACATTTCGTCCTCTCTCACTATGAGTTTTGTATATATCTTTATATCTTCTCCTATTTCAACTGCATGCATTGTGTTGTGTGAAATGCTCATAAGATAGCCTATTCCGTTGTTTTCGACAACCATATGGCCGTCCACTATTTCCTGGACGCTTCCTTTTATGTATCTGTACATTCATTCATCCTCCAAACATATATTCTACATAATTATATACTATACCAAAAAAATAAAAAAGGACCGACCGGTCCAATTTTTGAATTTATCTCGAATTAATCTGTTCATACAGCATTATAAGTTTTCTGTTTATGAGTTTTAAGTCATCTCCATCCAGTGCATCCGCTATTTTTTTGTAGTCGTCTATTATCGACAGAAACAGGCTCTTGTCATCCGAAAACCTCTTTTCGAGCTTTTTGTATTCCCTCACATTAATGTTTCTGGCAAAATCACTCCGACTTCCCGTGTTGCTGCATGTGATGCAAATATACTCGTCATCATCAATCTTCTTGACCTTTACGGAACTGCATCTCGGACACACTATTCTTTCCATAATACTTTCTCCCTTCGAAATATCTTTTGCACACATGAAAACTTAAACCTCAATATACCTTTTAGCATATCAATATCGCCCATCACTATAAAGTATACTATAAAAACGACATATTTATTGCAATATTGCGAAAAATTCAAATTATTTTAATTTTTAGTCTTTTCATGCTTTCATGCCATAGGGCTTCAATCAAGTGAGTTTTTACCCTTGCACCTGCACGTATATCCTCTTGTTTATTTTTCCCTTGCTCTTGTAATCCACAATTTTCATGCTTCCCACTTCATCTGTTGTCATTACATGTGTCCCTCCGTCAGCCTGAATATCAAGCCCTTCTATTTCCACAGTCCTTACATGAGTTATTCCCTCTGGAAGAAGGTTTATCTTGGTCCTTATAAGGTCTGGTATTTTAAATGCCTCTTCCCTCTCGAGTATGCTAACGTTTATTCTCCTCGCGCTCTTTATCTCTTCATTCACCTTCTGTTCTATCTCCCCTACAATATCTTTTGTGAGGTTTTCAAATTCAAAGTCCATCCTCGCGCTAAGCGGCTCCATATTTCCCCCCGTAACCTGAGCCCCGTAGTCTCTCCACACTACTGCGCAGAGTATGTGCATTGCGGTATGAGTCCTCATAAGACTGTATCTTCTTTCCCAGTCTATTTGCCCCAGCACCTCATCGCCCTCGTTTACGCCTTCCACGCTGTCCAGATAGTGAAGTATCTCGCCTCCTGCCTTTTTGACCTTCAAAACGATGCACTCTATGCTTGACGTCTTCATAGTCCCCGTATCATGGGGCTGTCCTCCTCCACCAGGATAAAATGCACTTTCCTCAAACACTACTGCCTTTTCATCTTCCAAAACCTTGGCCACCCTGCTTTTAAAACTTCTCACATACGAATCCGTCTGATATAGCAGCTTAGTCATTCCAACCCCTCCATGTCGCTGTATTCTGAAAATTCAATTAACACCTCCAGTTTATCAGATTTATCCATTTTTGTCAGTGCATACATTTGCTCTGGCTGTTTTTTGCATCAAAAAGCGGCATATTTTAAAAATATGCCGCTCAATCCGCTTGTTTTTAATCAACTTCTTTACTCTGAACCTTTGCAGCCCCTTCACTCAGACCATATAGCAGAGCAGCAAGCAATGTCTCTTAGTTTCTACGCTTCCCAGTTGTGGTGTATCTGCTGAACGTCGTCATCGTCTTCAAGCATGTCTATCATCTTTTCCATCTTTTGAGCGCTTTCACCTTCAAGGTTTACAGTCGTCTGAGGTATCATCTTCACATCCGCCTCAAGCATCTCATATCCCGCCTCTGAAAGAGCATCCCTTACGGCATCAAAGTCCTCAGGAGCAGTTATTATCTCAAACCCCTCCTCGTCCGCTATTATGTCCTCAGCGCCAGCCTCCAGCGCAGTCTCCATAATCTCGTCTTCAGTTATTCCGCCTTCGTTCGCTATCATTATCTGGCCCTTCCTGTCGAACATGAATCCTACACATCCGCTGGTTCCAAGGTTTCCACCGTTCTTGTCAAGATAGTATCTTACGTTTCCGGCAGTTCTGTTCTTGTTGTCTGTAAGCGCCTCTATTATCACTGCAACTCCGCCAGGTCCGTAGCCTTCATATACGACATTCTCGAAATCGTCTCCTTCTCCAGCTCCGGCACCTTTTTTTACCGCTCTGTCTATGTTGTCATTCGGCATATTCATGGCCTTCGCCTTGTCTATGGCAGTCTTAAGAGCCGCATTATACTCAGGGTCCGATCCGCCTTCTCTTGCCGCAACAGCTATAACCCTTGCATATTTTGTAAATATCTTCGCCTTTTTGGCATCCTGCTTTCCTTTTCTATCTATTATATTTCCTATACGTCCCATACTCTCACTCCTTGAATATTTAAAGCTATATAAATAGCATATTTTAGCACTGTAATTTTAACATGAAATGCATGCCAAGTAAACACTTCCTAGAATTTCGGAGGCTTTGGAGGCATGTTCCTCTTGTGCTCAGATCTTGCATGAAGCCTTTTTATTATCTGGGCGTCCTCCTCTGGAACGGGCTTTCCTTCAATAAAATCGTCTATCATGTCATATGTAGTTCCCATTTCATTTTCATCTGTCTGGCCTTCCCAAAGCCCTGCTGAAGGCGGTCTTTCTATAACGCTGTCCGGCACGCCCATATGCCTTGCCCATTCGTACACTTCCCTTTTTAGAAGGTTGCTTATTGGAAGCAGGTCAACTCCGCCATCTCCATATTTTGTGTAATATCCCGTATAGACCTCTGCAGCGTTGTCTGTCCCAACAACAAGATAGTTCAGGTTGTTGGCAGCAGTGTAAAGAGTGCTCATCCTTATTCTCGCTCTCAGATTTGCATCTGATATTCTCTTGTTTTCTTCGTTATATATGCCGCACTGCCTCATTTTCTCAAACACATTGTCCATTATGCTTGTCTGCTCGTTTGTAAGGTCTACTTCCATGTATTTTATGCCGCATTTCTTAGCCACTTCTATTGCGTCTTCCCTGTCCCTTTCACTGCTTTTGACAGGCATTATTACTCCCAAAGAGTTTTCAGGAAATGCTTCCTTTATAAGAAAAGCCACTACCGCCGAATCTATTCCTCCCGATATTCCAACTACAAGTCCATTTGTGCCCGACTCGTTCACTTTTTCCCTGAGCCACTCCACCGTCTTTTTTATATTTTCGTCTATTGAGACCACTACTACCCTCTCCTTTCAGTCTTACAATATATATGATAATACTTTTTAGATCATTTTTGAATAAAAATATTAAGCACACCATAAAGTGGGCGGATGAAATTTCATCCGCCCCTATGTTATATCTACTTTTCCAGGCCATGCGTCAATCCTCTGTGCATTATTTCATAAGCTCCGCATAAACGCAGTCATAATACACCATTTCAAGCCCAAGGCTCTCTGCCTTGTCAAGCACATCCTCGTCAAAAGTTCCCGGCTGAAACCACACAAAGCGTATTCCCTGGCTTGCAACCTCGTCAAGCAGTTTCAGCGTTACGGCCGGATTGACTAAAAAATCCACGCAGTCAACCTTTTCTGGCAGGTCCTTTATAGAAGGATACACCTTTTCACCATCCACCTCATCATATTTGGGATTTACACCGTATGCCACATATCCCTTTTCATTCAATATCTTGTATATCTTATATCCATACCTGCTCTTGTCCTGAGTGACCCCTATGACGGCCCATTTTTCCATGGACAGCATCTTTTGTTTTGCTTTTTCTACAGCGTCCACATACATCGCCCCCTCTACTCGATTTGAAGCATGTGTATTTTATACCCTTATCACTCCAGTATAACCTCTGTGCCTATTACCGAAAGGTAGAAGTCTTCTCCCCGGGTTATATCAGCATTAGCGCTTGTAATCTCTTTTACAAACTCCTCTATCTCTTCTTTTATTTCAAGCGGCGAATATACCGTAAGCTTTACATTTTCACCATATTCGATGTCCTTTATTATGTACCCTTTATTTGCAAATTCATTTTGAATCTTTCCAAGCATTGTATATTCTATCTGCACAAACAGCTTTGTGTACAGGTGCTTTGCCGCAATTTTGGCGGCATCAAGACCTATCTTGGCTCCTCTTGTATACGCCCTTACAAGCCCTCCTGCTCCAAGCTTGGTTCCGCCGAAATACCTCGTAACAACGACGGCCACATTTCTCAGATCCTCTTTTTTTATGACCTCAAGCACTGGTATCCCGGCTGTTCCCTTGGGCTCCCCGTCGTCACTGTACCGTTGTATGTTCATGCTCATCCCCACAGTATATGCCCATACATTATGAGTGGCATCCTTGTGCTTTTGCTTTATCTCCTCTATGAATCCAATCGCATCCTCTTCGTTTTCAACAGGTTTTGAATACCCTATGAATCGCGACTTTTCTATTATCACCTCATCGCTGCCAAATTCATGGACAGTTCTATACTCCAACTCCAATTTCTACGACCCCCGTCTTTTTGAATATTTTATACGCTCTTTCTCTCTATAAGCTTATATGGAAGCTCTACCTTTTTTGCTCCTACGTCTTCCTTTTTAATCATCTTTATTATCATTCTTATGGATACCGCTCCGATATCGTAAATAGGCTGCCTTATGGTTGTAATAGTAGGCCTTGATATTAGAGAAACCCTCGTGTCGTCAAACCCTGCCACGGCTATGTCCTCCGGCACCTTGTAGCCGTTGTCCAAAATGCAGTTTATGACACCCGCAGCCACCTCGTCATCTGTGGCAAATACTGCATCAGGAATATTTTTGGAATTTAGTATCTCCTGCATAAGATTGTATCCGGATTCACTGGTGCTAGGACCCACCTTTACAAGATTCGCATCCACCTGTAAATCGTTTTCCTCCATGGCCTTCTTAAAAGCCTTGAACCTTTCTGACTCCTCATTTTTATATCCCGGGCAGTTTCTTATCATGGCAATCTTCTCATGTCCCTTTCCAATGAGATATTTTGTCATGTCATATGCCGCGTCATGATAGCTCACTCCAACAGAATATACGTCAAAATCCTTTGCATTCCTGCTGATGTATACACATGGAAGGTCTGTCTTTTCTATAGCTTCCACGTGCTTTTTGTTTGTCTTCCATGACATAAACACGATTCCTGCAACCTGCTTTGACTGGAGAACTTTTATGTACCTGAGTTCCTCATCCACCCCGCCATAGCTGTTGCAAAGAAGTATGTCATATCCATACATTTTCCCCACTTCTTCAATTCCATTCAAAAGCGTTCCTATGAATATGTTTGACATATCGGGAACTATAACACCTATTATCTTGCTTGTCTTTGTTACAAGGCTTCTGGCCACTGTATTTGGAACATAACCCGTCTCCTTTATAATTTCCATTACCCTCTGCCTGATATCGTCGCTCACCGGCTTTGAATTGTTTATGACCCTTGATACAGTCGATATCGAAACCCCTGCTTTTTTAGCAACATCTTTTATAGTAATCGCCATTATTTTTCACCCCTCGACAACAGCACTCTTGTGCATATCTTGTATACATTATAGCATAAAAGGACATATATAATTCCCAATTATTTATCTGAATACCCTATGATTGAATTCGTAAAATATACAAATTAAAAATATTCAATTTATATATTGAAAAATATTTCTTCATATATTAAACTACTAAATGAAAAAACAAAAAACAAATTATGGAGGTTATATATTTATGGTGTTTGAAAAGGTAAGACAAGTTATAGCTGATCAGCTTGGAATCGATGATACTGACAAGATAACTATGGGAACTTCTTTGGTTGAAGATTTAGAAGCAGATTCTCTTGACGCTGTTGAGATAGTAATGGCTCTTGAAGACGAATTTGATCTTGAGATAGCTGACGAGCAAGCTGAAAACTTCAAAACTGTTAAGCAGATTTGCGACTACATCGAAGAAAACGCTTAAATCCAAAACTAAAAGAGGGGCTAACCCCTCTTTTTCAATTTCCAAATAAGATCCTGCATGTCCTGCGGAATATCCGCGCTTACCCTGGCCTTCTCCTTTGTTCTAGGCTGTGAAAATTCAAGGCTGTAAGCATGAAGAGCCTGCCTTCCTATAAGGTTTTCATCCGCCTCGCCATAAAGCTCATCACCTATTACAGGGTGTCCTATATGCTTCATATGAACCCTTATCTGGTGGGTTCTTCCCGTTTCTATACGAACATCCAAAAGGGATGCATCTTCGTATCTCTCCATAACACTGTAGTGCGTAAGGGCCCTTTGACCTCTAGGATCCGCAGTCCTCATTATGCTGTCTTCCGTAGGCCTGTATATCGGCTCGTCTATGGTTCCCTCATCGTCCTTCACAACACCTTTTACAATTGTTCTGTACTTTTTGACCACATTGTTGCTTTTCATTTCTTCTGAGATTATATGGTGTGCATATGGATTTTTTGCTATCATTACAAGGCCCGACGTGTTCATATCCAGCCTGTTTACAAATCTTATCCTTATTTGATATCCCTTGGACTGGAAATAGTTTGCAATCGCATTTGCAACTGTTCCGCTGTCATGGCTCTTTGTCGGATGCACCACCATGAAAGGAGGCTTGTCAACAACCACCATGTCGAAATCCTCATATTTCACTGAAACTTCTATCTCCTGAGCGTCAAATCCGCTCTCCTCTTCTTCCATGACTATGTCCACAATATCTCCGCTACTCACCTTGTAGTCGAATTTTTTAAATTTTCCATTCACATATATGGTTTTTGTCTTCTTCAGTTTTGACATGAATCTTGAAGACATGTTGAGTTCTTCTTCAAGTATGTTTCTAAGTGTCTTTCCGTCTCCTGTGCAGCTATAGACTATGCGTCCTGTCTCCTGTCTTTCTCTTTCTATCAAAACGGCATTCTCCTTCTAATTTATTATTCTCTGCGGCCAAAACATACTACAAATACAGTTGCAGATATTCTAGCCTTTTATAATAGAATTATACCATTACAGAGCCTTGTTTGTAAGACCCGCCCCTTATATATTTGTCCAATAGTGTTTTGTAAATATCCAGTATACACATATAGAGTTTTATTATTTCACGTGAATATTTATGTTATAATGTTTTATTGGGTATTAAATACCTATTCACGTTTTAAAGGAGAATCATGTAATGAAAAGATTGGTCAATATAACCGCAAACAAGCACCCTTTTTCTCAGGAAATAGTGCCTACAATTAAAAATACATTGGAATCTTTCGGGCTTAGTGTCTCAGAGAATTTCAGCTATGATGCCGAACTGACAATATGCGTTGGAGGTGACGGGTCTTTTTTGAATACCCTACACAGGCATAATTTCCCTCAAATCCCTATTGTGGGCATAAACACTGGCCACCTTGGGTTTTTCCAGGAGGTTCACCCTCATGAAATAGAGGATTTCATAGAATCATACATGAGAGAGGACTATTTTATTCAAAACATATGCCCTCTTGACGCATATATATCCACCAATTCAAACCTAATAAAAACAATGGGTATAAATGAGATAGTCATAAAAAGCGACAAATCAAGGACTGTCCACCTGAAGATATGTGTAAATGGAAACCTTATCGAATCATTCAGCGGAGACGGTATAATAGTATCGACTCCAAGCGGGTCTACTGCATATAATTATTCAGCTGGAGGCAGCATAGTTGATCCCAGCATAAACCTTATACAGATAACCCCGCTTTCGCCTATAAACACCACGGCATACAGGTCTTTCACCTCGAGCATAATACTTCCTGAAAATGCTGTTATAGACGTATATCCTGAAGACAAGTTCGAAAACTCTATGCTTATAGTATCTGATGGCATTGAGTATAAATATCCGAATATTGAAAAAATATCCTTATCTACATCACAAACATGCATAAAGCTCCTAAGGCTTAAAGACTATGAATTCTGGTCAAAGGTAACTGAAAAATTTCTTTAATACACAATAATAAAATTACACTTGGAGGTTCCAGACATGAGAATAGGCGTAATAAGCGACACGCATGGGAGTTTGAAATATTTCGAAAGGGCTATTGAAATCATAGGAAAGTGCGACTATATACTGCATGCAGGCGATGTTTTATATCACGGCCCGAGAAACCCTCTGCCTGACGGGTACTGCCCAAAAGATCTAGCTGAGAGGATAAATACCCTGGACAATATAATATTTGCAAGCGGAAACTGCGACAGCGATGTGGATCAGATGGTGATAAGCCACCCTATACAGTCTCCGTATGCTTTTGTAAACATGGGAAAACTAAGGATAATGGTATGCCACGGCTACAAGGACTCTGTCGAAAACCTTATTGAATACGCAAAAAAAATGGGCGCGAATCTTTTCGTATTCGGACACTCCCATGTGAAAAAGCTTTACAAATCCGAATCCCTTGTTGTTTTAAATCCAGGCAGCACGTCCCTTCCAAAGGACGGCACCCATTCGGCCGCTGTAATAGAAGATGGGATAATAAGCCTTATAGACATTTCAAATGGCGATATCATCGAAACACTGGACATATAAATAGTAAATCTAAATTAAATCCGGGTTTTATTTTCCGGATTTTTTTGTTTTTTTTGTTTTTTTATAGATATTTAACTCCACAGATATAAAATTCAATCTAATATAAGCATATATTCCGTAAATAAGCTAAACTGCCTTTTTTGGACTTGTTCCCTCCTATTTGGCATTTTTTTAATTTTCATATTTTACGATATAGTATTATAATATGTACATTACACTTAAACGCCCTTTCATACAGATGGGCGGTAGCTCCATACATATTGATTTGCAGATTTCAATTTTTTCGCCAATATGCTTTGCAATTAAACACAGTTTATCTATTTTTCGGAGGTTATAATCATGGAAAACTCGCTAATCATTTCAACAGACAGCATACTTTCACTGTTCGCAGTGATTTTAATAACGGGCATGATATTCGGAAAGCTCAGCGGCCTGTTCAAACTACCTGACGTTGTGATGTTCCTATTTGGAGGAATTTTCTTAGGTCCATATTTTTTGAACCTTGTAGGCTCAGACGTATCTCCCATAGGAAATCAGCTTCTTCTCACATTCGGTTCTGCATTCATACTATATGACGGTGGAAGAGAGGTGAGGCTCAAAATTCTCAATAATGTCAAGATTTCAGTCGGCCTTCTTGCAATTGTAGGAGTTGTTATATCGTCGGTTTTCACAGGATTTGTCGTGAATAAAATTTTTCACATAGACATGATATACGCCCTTCTTCTAGGCGCCGTAGTAGCATCTACCGATCCTGCAACGCTGGTCCCGGTTTTCAAATGCATAACTCTTAGGGAAAAGGTTAAGCAAACCGTTATAAGCGAGTCTGCATTCAACGACGCGGCAGGAGCAATACTTGTGTTTTCAATAATCGCTACAATTCAAAGCGGAATGTTTTCAGCAGGCGCAAGCATTCAGCAGCTTGCAGTTATGATAGTAGGAGGAATATTAGTAGGATTCTCAGTTGGAATAATACTTTCATTTTTCATATCAGACAAAAGGTTTGGGATTTTGCACGAATATGCTCCCCTGGTGTCCATATTTGCAGTTATAATATCCTACGTTCTTGCTGAAAAGCTTCACGGCAGCGGGTACATGGCGACGTTTGTAACAGGTCTTGTTTGCGGAAACAAGGCAACTTTCGGGTTCTTTGTCCCCCACAATTCGTCTCTTGTTCAGACTCACGTAAGAGAGACCCTGGCCACTCTTATGAGGATGGCTATATTCATAATGCTTGGTACACACGTTGACTTTATTGCTCTTTCGATGTACTGGAAACAGTCGCTGCTAGTTGTATTTCTGCTGATGTTCCTGTTCAGACCTATAGTCGTACTTGTATGTACTCTGCCTGACAGAAGAGCCAAGTGGAGCCTCAAGGAGACACTCTTTTTAATGTGGGTAAGGGAGACCGGCGTAATACCTGCGGCTCTTTCGGGCATGATAGTTTCAATGAAAATAGCGCATAGCGAAATAATATCTTCAGTCGTGTTCATGACCATACTGATAACTCTCGTAGTCCAAGCAAGCACTACGAAAATACTGGCACAGCGCCTGGGTCTGCTGGAAGAGGAGTGTGTAACCCACACCCAATACACTATAAAGGATAAGCTAGAAGAGATAATATAAACGCTCTCGTTAGCGTCCATATAATTCTAATACTATTGTAAAGCAAGGGCCCTTTTGGATATCCAAAAGGGCCCTTGCTTTAGTTTACCACTCAGCTTATTTTATGTTTCTGCTTCCCGGCTTTACATATTCTATCCCCTGCTCGCACATAGGGCAATTGTCCTTGTCATATATTTCAAAGTCAAGCTTTATAGCTCCGTATACAGGATATGGCAGCTGAATGCTTTCAGATCTTCTGTCCACTATGCAGCACATTCCAACAACTTCTCCTCCAAGCTCCTCTATAAGCCTTGCAACTTCAAGAGACGACTTTCCAGTTGTTATTACGTCTTCCGATATCACTACCTTCTGACCCTTTTTGATTTCAAATCCTCTTTTGAATGCCATCTCTCCGTCTACCCTCTCAGAGAATATCCCAGGCTTTTTAAGCTGTCTTGCAAGCTCGTATGCCACTACTATTCCGCCCATCGCAGGTCCTACAACCATGTCAAACTCAACTTCTTCAAGCTTTTTAGCAAGCACTCCAACAACCTTTTCCGCTCTTTGTGGGTATTGAAGCAGCTTCGCGCACTGGCAGTATCTGTTGCTGTGCTTTCCCGAAGAAAGCAGGAAATGTCCCTCTAAAAGCGCCTCTGATGCCTTTAGTTCCTCTATTATCATGTCCTTGTTTTCCATGTTCATCTCTCCTTGTAGTTAATTTTTTGCCCTCTTTGGGGCTTTATGCATTCAATCTATATTATGCCTCTCATGTCTTCAATTCTCTTTATTCCCTCTTGCTTCATGAAGCTCTCTATTCCATCTATTATGTCTACGCATATGTCAGGCTTTATAAAGTTTGCAGTTCCAATCTGAACCGCATGAGCTCCCGCCATTATGAACTCTATAGCGTCCTCTGCAGAAGATATTCCTCCCATTCCTACTACCGGAACCTTTACAGCCTTACACACCTCGTACACCATTCTAAGCGCCATGGGCTTTATTGCAGGCCCTGAAACCCCTGCAAAAAGGTTCTTGAACACAGGCTTTTTAGTTCTTATGTCTATTGCCATTCCCTTGAATGTATTTACAAGCGAAATCGAATCGGCTCCAGCCTCCTCGCACGCAAGCGCCATTTCCACTATGTCCTGCGCGTTAGGCGAAAGCTTAACCATAAGAGGCTTTTTGACAGCCGCCCTTACCTGCCTTACCACGTCGTTTGCAACGCATGACTTTATTCCAAACGCCATTCCGCCTTCTTTGACGTTGGGACATGATATGTTGAGCTCTATTATGTCCACATCTGCATTATCTAGCAGCTTTGCGCCCTTTATATAGTCTTCCACAGTCGAGCCGCCAAGGTTTGCAATTACCGCAGCTCCCGTATTTCTCATACCTTCAAGCTCGCTTTTTATGAATTCCTTCACACCAGGGTTTTGAAGTCCCACGCTGTTCATCATTCCGCCTTTTACCTCGTGCATTCTCTCCCAGTCGTTACCCTGTCTTGGTACAAATGTAAGTCCCTTTGACGATATTCCTCCAAGCCTTGAAACATCGAAATAGTCCGCATACTCCTGCCCGAATCCGAATGTTCCAGATGCTGCTATGACAGGATTTTTAAGCTCCACCGAGCATATGTTAACATTCATCATTTATTATCAACTCGCTTCCTAAAAATACTGGTCCGTCCGTGCAGCTTCGCTTGTTTCCATCCTTGGTCTTGCACGTGCACACAAGGCAGGCTCCTATTCCGCACGCCATCTTCTTTTCCATTGAAACGTATACCGGAACTCCCGCTTCTTCGCATTTTTTTATCACTATCGCCATCATCTTTTCAGGTCCGCAGCAAAACACAACGTCATAGTCTCTCGGCTCGAAATGGTCTATAATGTAGCCGGTCTTTCCTACGCTTCCGTCCTCAGTCGCAATAGTCACGCTTTTGCAGTGCTCGTTTACAAGCTCCATTCCATATGGAGTATTTCTAAATCCCGCGTAAAAATCTATTTCCCTGTCCATAACGCTTCTGTAGAAGTAGTTGAGCGGTGCTATTCCCATTCCTCCAGAAAGCATTGCAACCTTTCCCTTTACCTTGTCTACGTCAAATCCGTTTCCAAGCGGCCCCATTATCTTTATCTCGTCTCCGCCTCTTAGCTTTGATAGTATATTCGTTCCCCTTCCCACTGTCTGGAAAAGGAATGATATCTTGCCGCCTTCTATGTCGTTTATGCTTATAGGCCTTGAAAGTACAGGCTCTTCGTCCCATGCCCTTAGCATGTAGAACTGTCCGGGCTTTGCCTCAAAATCACCCTGTATGCTTATTTTGTATACGCACTCGTTTACCTTCTCGTTTTCAAATACCACAGTCTCTATATATTTTGAATTCATAATCTACCCCCTGAAGTCGCCGTTCATTCTCTCTACTTCCGCCCTTGCGCACTCGTCGAATCTCTTTTCTCCGCCTTCAACCTTCTTGTATGCAAGTAGTATTCCTCTTGAAGAGTTTACAACTCCTCCGTTTCCATTCTTAAGGTAAACCTTGACGTCGTCTCCTTTTCCGCCCTGAGCTCCGTATCCAGGTATAAGGAAGTATGTCTTTGCAAACTGCGCTCTTATCTTTTCTCCCTCATCAACATGTGTGCATCCCACAACCGCTCCAAGGCTGCTGTATCCGCATTCTCCCATGACCTGCTGTCCCAGTTTTTCTATCTGCGCGCCCACTTCGTCGTATACGTGGTTTCCGCTGTCGGTACTTATATACTGTATGTCCTTCGCTCCAGGATTTGAGGTTCTAAGGAGTACGAACGCCCCCTTGTTCTTGTT
The DNA here is from genome assembly GCF_900141635.1 of Peptoclostridium litorale DSM 5388. Classification (GTDB taxonomy): domain Bacteria; phylum Bacillota; class Clostridia; order Peptostreptococcales; family Peptostreptococcaceae; genus Peptoclostridium; species Peptoclostridium litorale. The sequence continues at coordinate 103,820 of NZ_FSRH01000007.1, forward strand.
TTTCATGTAGTCCATGTACGGCTCTATGCTGTCCATTCCCATGTAAGGGCTCAGTGTTATGAAGTCACTTTCAAAGTCCCCTTCAAAATGTGCCTTTGCGTACATCTGGGCAGTCTTTGCTATGTCTCCCCTTTTGATGTCCCCTATTGAAATAGCTCCCTTGCTTTTGACATACTCAAGTGTTTTCTTGTACGCCATGAGGCCCTTTAGTCCGTATGACTCGTAATATGCTATCTGAAGCTTGTAGCAAGACGCAATGTCTTCAGTTGCATCTATTATCATCCTGTTGAATTCGAACAGCGACTCCTCTACGCTCTGGCATTTTTCCTTTAGCCAGCCTGGAATGTAGTCTATGTCAGTATCAAGCCCTACGCATGAATTTCCATTTTGTTGAACCTTCTCATAAAGTCTATCTATTATCATTTGATTTCACCCCTGGTCTATTTTTTATATACTGTCTTTCCGCCCTTTATGGTTCTTATTATTTCCCCGCTTACAATCCTTCCTGCAAAAGGAGTGTTCTTGCCCTTTGACTCAAAATCAGCCGGGTCTATGCTGTAGCTTGCATCTGTGTCCACAAGTACAAAGTCTGCATCATATCCCACGCTTATTCTTCCCTTTTTAATCCCCAGTATGTCGGCAGGATTTTTAGACATTATCTGCGAAAGCTTCGAAAGGTCTATCTTTCCGCTTTTCACAAGGCTTGTATAGCATATTGAAAATGACGTTTCTATTCCAGATATTCCAGGAGAGCCGTTTTCCTTGTCTTCTGCCGTGTGAGGTGCATGATCCGTAGCTATTGCATCCACATATCCGTTTTTTATGCATTCTATTAAAAACTCCACATCTGCCTCTTCCCTAAGCGGCGGATGCACCTTGTAATCTATGTCGTTTGTTGCAAATATGTGATGTGGAGTGACCTCGCAGGTCACATCGACTCCAATGTTCTTGGCATGTATTATATAGTCCATGGCCTCTTTGGTGCTCACATGGCAAAGGTGAAGGTGCGCGCCTGTAAGCCTTGCTATTTCAATGTCTCTCCATGTCATTACATTTTCCGAAAGCCTGCTGTTTGCCTTTGAGAATCCGTGGTCTTCTGCATGCGACATTACTATTATACCTTTTCTCTTTGCCTTGACCATGGCGTCTATCATTATAGAACCGTCCATAACCCCGTATCCGTCGTCAGATATGCATTTTACCGGCTCAGTTATCTCCTCTATGTGGCTTGTGTCAACGCCCTTCATATCTTTTGTTATTGATACGCACTGGTATGCGTCTACAAGTCCTATCTCCTTGGCCTTTTCGCTTACATATCTCACTGTATCCATATCGCTGCATGCAGGTCTTGTGTTTGCCATTAGGTGAACCGCCGTATATCCGCCCCTTACTGCAGCCCTGCTTCCCGTTTCTATGTCTTCCTTGTAAGTAAGTCCGGGCTCTCTGAAGTGCGCATGAAGGTCTACAAATGAAGGCATTATTATAAGACCTTTTGCATCCAGTACTTCGCAGCCCTCTACATTAATGTCTGAGGATATGCTTTCGATCTTTCCTTCCCTTATATATATGCATCCGGTGAAATCGTTTGAATGGTCGACTATTCTCGCATTTTTTATTAAAAGTTCCAAAGCAGTCCCCTCCTATTTTTCTATCTTATATATGTCATCGCAGTATATGCACTTGTATTCGCCCTTTTCCTCGTCTATGAGCTCGAATTCATTTTCGACATATGTTTCAATGCTTGTTATGCACCTTGGGTTTATACACCTTATTGTGTTTTTTACCCTGTTTGGAAGCTCCAAATGAATTTTTTTGCTCAGTTTTTCATCTTCTATTACATTTATGGTTATCTGAGGGTCAAAAATCCCAATCTGATCCAGGTCTATGTCTATTACATTTTCTATCTTTATTATATCCTTCTTGCCCATTTTCTTGCTTTGGGCGTTTATTATTAGTGCCACATGAAAGTCCGCATCCGCAAGGTTCAAAAGGTTGAACACCTCTATTCCCCTTCCCGCCTTTATGTGGTCTATCACTATGCCATTTTTTATCCCTTCTACCGTAAGCATGTTACTTCACCCCCAAAAGCTTGGCCATAAGACCCATTCTCACATACATTCCGTATTTCACCTGGTCGAAATAAAGGGCTCTGCTGTCTTCGTCCACTTCATACGCTATTTCATTCACCCTTGGAAGCGGATGCAGCACTATCATGTCATCCTTTGCAAGGCTCATTTTCTGCTTGTCCAGAATGTAGCTGTCTTTAAGCCTTATATAGTCTTCCTCGTTGAAGAATCTTTCCCTTTGTACCCTTGTCATGTAGAGTATGTCCATGTCCTGTATAACATCTTCGAGCTTTTCAGCTTCGGCAAATTCTATATTCTTTTTTTGGAGCACTTGGCTCTTTATATATTGAGGGATTTTCAGTTCCTGAGGCGAAACCAGTATGAATTTATTTTCCGGATACCTCGAAAGAGTCTTTATAAGAGAGTGTACCGTTCTTCCGAATTTGAGGTCTCCGCAAAGTCCTATCGTAAGACCCGAAAGCCTTTTCTTTACGCTTGTTATGGTAAGAATATCTGTAAGAGTCTGGGTCGGGTGCTGATGCCCTCCATCCCCAGCATTTATGATTGGGATATCTATATATTTTGCACCTACTCTCGGTGCGCCTTCCTTTGGATGTCTCATTGCTATTATGTCTGCATATGCGTTCACAGTCCTAAGTGTGTCAGAAAGGCTCTCTCCTTTTGAAACAGAAGATGCGCTCGGGTTTGAAAAACCTATTACCTGTCCTCCAAGTCTTAGCATTGCAGCTTCAAAGCTCAGCCTTGTCCTTGTGCTTGGCTCATAAAAAAGAGCTGCAAGTATCTTACCCTTTGCAATTCCATGGTACTCATCCGGATTTCGAGCTATTTTTTGTGAAAGCTGGATTATTTCGTCAATTTCATCAGTTGTAAATTCATCAAGGTCGATAAGATTTTTTCCTTTTAGCATTTTGTCCTCCTCTTTTTAGTCTCTCGGACCAAATTAAAGATATTTTTTATTTCTTAATATTTTGTTATATAAAAAAACGCCTTCCCTTTTGGGAAGGCGTATATACGCTACACAGTTAGACGCATGCCAACTTAAGCCACCTCGCGCAGCCTGCCTGACATCCATCGAATGTAAACCTTCCCGGCCTCTCTGGACCAGACTTAAAGGTGCAATATTCATTTAGGCTATATTAACACAGATACTGATCAAAGTCAATAGGACAACTCCTCACATTCGTGAGAAACTTCATTTTTTTCAAGGTTGAAACCATAGCATTCCACCACAGGCACCACAAAGAGGAATCCCTTTCCCGGCTTGTCTATTTTGCCAAGTTCTTCATCTATTATCTGCCTTGCCTCTTCGAGCTTGTCCCTGTCCCTTATCACGCTCACTATGGTCTTGTTTAAAGGCCTTCCCCCTTCAATGAGCTTTCTAAGTCCCGCAAATATGGGAATCTCTCTGTTGTGCTCTACCAGCATACATCCCATGCCCTCGCTGTCGATAACTGTAGCCCCTATCTTAAGTGCAAAAAGCCTTTCGAGTATGTCATCAAGCTTTTCCATTTCATTCAATATTAAAAACAATGCATACATTAAAGTCACCTTCTCCATGCGTATTAATTTCAAATATACTATTCGTTTATCTCTCCTGCTCTTATAACTGCATTTTTAGTCGCAACAGGCCCTATTATCTCGGTTATTATTGTTGTTGCAAGAAGTATTGTTATTACCATGCTTCCAAGTGCCGTACCCGGAAATTCCCTGCTCACTACTATTGCAAGTCCAACGGCAACCCCGACCTGAGAAAGAAGCCCGAAGCCTATGTATTTCTTGACAGTTTCAGGAGCCTTGGAAATAGCACCTCCCATGGATGCTCCGGATATCTTTCCTATCACCCTCACTACCAGGTATGCCGCGCCTACAATGCCAAGCTTAGGCAGTAGCGATATGTCAAGCCTGCAGCCCGCGAGCACGAAAAATGCAGCCACTATAGGCGGAGAAAAACTCTCCATCATGAGAAATACCTTCTTGTCCTTTGAAGATATGTTTGCTATCGCCACGCCCACCGCCATAGCGGAAAGAAGCGGCGAAAGGTTGAATCTTATGGCAACTCCCGCAAGAAGTATTATCATTCCTATTACAAGTGAAAGCAGCTCCGATTCCTTTTTCGCCCTCTTGAGAAGATATGCAAGTGCTACACCCATCAAAAGCCCTGTTGCCACTGAGAAAACTATCTCCATAACCGGGTGTATTATTATCTTCGAAACCGTTATAACCTCATGTTTTATAAAAACCTTTGCAACTGATGCCGACATCGCATATATCATAAGGCATATCGCATCGTCCACTGCAACCACTCCAAGAAGAGTGCTTGTAAGCGGTCCTTTTGCCTTGCACTCCTTAAGCACCATTACCGTTGCCGCCGGTGCAGTAGCAGACGATACCGCGCCCAGAATAAGTGCCGTAGCGATATTTTGCTTAAGCAGGAGCATTGCCCCTGTAACAAGTATAAACGCTCCAAGCGCTTCACACAATGCTATTATGAAAATAGGCTTTCCGAGCTTTTTTATTTCTGAAAACTTAAGCTCGCTGCCTATATTGAATGCTATTATCCCAAGTGCCAGATCGCTTAAAAAACCAAGCTTTTCAATTGTTGCATTGTCAACAAGCTTAAGCCCTGACACTCCTATCACAAGTCCTGCAACTACATATCCTGCAACTGCTGGAATTTTAAATTTGTTCATCAATTGCCCGAATAGTATAGCTGAAATAATTGCTATTCCAAGACTGATAAATGGATTCATTCCAAAACACCTCTTTAAAAATAGTTTGTTTGATCTGGTTTCATGTAATCTGTAGAATCTACAATATTTTCTTCCTATTGTCGGTACAGTTTTATAATTTGGCCACAACTTATATATTATTACCTATATCATAAAGAGTAAAATTCCATATTTTCCTGTTTAAAGCTATATTCCCCCATATATCCCGGTTATATCGAGTCAGTATCCTAAAATGGAGTTTTCTAGCCTTTTATAACTTTTTTATGAAAATAAAAAAAGCCCCTGCGAGCTGCAAAAGGCCATTTTTTGTTTTATTCAATTTAATTTATATACAGTAGTGTCTAGTCAAAAAAACCCTTGTATCATACTAATCTAAGCACCAATAAAACACAAATTACATTAACTAAAAATATGCTTGGGATTCCCATGTAAAAACTCTTGTGCTGGGTTTTATGCCTAAATGTAGTCATGCCCATGACAACTCCAAGTGCGCCCCCCATAAGGGATACCACGAAAAACATTTTCTCGCTTATTCTATACCTTCTCCTTCTCGCCTTATACTTGTCACATCCGGTCAAAGCATATGAATAAACATTTATGGCCGCATAATATATAGCTATGCACATAGGCAGATTTCCAAAGCCCATATAGCCTTTTAATCCTTGAATAAGTTCCAAATTAGCTTCCCCTCCTGAGGGTATATACATCGCTTGAATTCGTACCCTTTATTTTTTATTTAAAACAAGGACGGGCAAATCGCCCGTCCCTTAAATTATACACTATTTTCCTTTTTGTGCGTACAACTTTGATATATTAATTATAACCTGCACGGCCTTTTCCATCGACTGGGCGCATATGTATTCATATCTTCCGTGGAAATTGTGGCCTCCCGTGAATATGTTAGGGCACGGAAGCCCCATGTATGAAAGCCTTGCCCCGTCGGTTCCTCCCCTTATCGGCTTTACATCCGCCTCCACTCCTGCCTGCTCCATGGCCTCTTTTGCAATTTCAACTATGTGAAGTACAGGCTCTACTTTCTCCTTCATGTTATAGTACTGGTCTTTTATATTCAAAGAAATCATTTCGCTCCCATATTTTTTGTTTATGAAGTTCACTATGGACTTTAGCATTTCCTTTTTCTCTTTGAACTTTTCCATGTCATGATCCCTTATTATATATGCCATTGACGATGATTCAACAGACCCGTTTATCCCTATAAGATGGTAAAATCCTTCATACATTTCAGTGTGCTCTGGCGCCTCATTTTGCGGAAGCATCGAATCAATCTCCATTGCCACTTTCATGGAATTTATCATCTTTTCCTTAGCTGTTCCTGGGTGTACATTTCTTCCCTGTATTTTTATATCTGCAACGCAGGCATTAAAGTTTTCATATTCCAGCTCCCCTATTTCGCCTCCGTCAATTGTATACGCATACTGCGCACCAAATCTTTCAACATCAAAAAGATCCGCCCCTCTTCCAATCTCCTCGTCAGGTGTAAATCCCACTTTTATTGTCCCATGCTCTATATCGGGGTTTTGCAGCAGATGTTCAATTGCACTCATTATCTCGGCTATTCCCGCCTTGTCGTCCGCTCCAAGAAGAGTATTTCCGTCAGTTGTTATGATTGTCTGTCCCTTGTAATTCAACATTTCCGGAAAATCCCTAGGCGAAAGCACTATGCCTTTTTCCACATCAAGTGTTATATCCCCGCCACTATAATTCTCCACCACCTGCGGCTTTACGCCTTTTCCTGACATGTCTGGAGCAGTATCCATATGTGCTATGAAACCTATCACCGGTATTTCCTTTTTGGAGTTTGACTGGAGAGTCGCCATCACATAGCCGTTTTCGTCAATACTTGCATCACTCAGCCCCATGTCTTGCAGCTCCCTGACCAGAAGCTTTCCAAGTTCAAGCTGCCTTTTTGTGCTTGGACATCCCTTTTGGTTTGAATTTGATTGAGTATCGTAAGATACATACCTTAAAAATCTTTCTACAGTGTTCATGGTATCACCCTTTCATTTTATACATCTTATACATCCCAAAACATATCCACTCTGGAAACTGAAATATATAACTTTCTACTTATATATAACATATATTATACGTTAAGCTGTACATTTTCAAGCCCTCGCAATAAACCATTGAATATTTTCGTTTTTTACTTTATAGTATTATATATACGGTTTTTATAGCCAAGTACTAAAATCAACTACTAATTTATTAATTTTCAAATATAGGAGGAGTTAAATCAATGAAGCTTTCACCTTTTAAGCTGGGTGACTTAACTGTCAAAATCCCAATAATCCAAGGTGGCATGGGCGTTGGCGTATCAGCCGCAAAACTTGCAGCAGCGGTTGCCAACGAAGGTGCTATAGGAGTAATATCAAGCGCTCAAATAGGATACAACGAAGATGATTTTGATACAAACCCAAAAGAAGCAAACATAAGGGCTCTTATAAAAGAGATCAAAACAGCAAGAGAACTTTCGCCAAAAGGCATACTTGGCGTTAACATAATGGTTGCAACAAGCAATTACAAAGAAGCCGTTCTTGCATGCATAAGAGAGAAGATAGACCTTATAATTTCAGGAGCAGGACTTCCTTCAAATCTTCCGGAACTTACAAAAGGTTCTTCAACTAAAATCGCGCCAATAGTGTCTTCTCCAAAGGCGGCCGCTACAATAACAAAGCTTTGGACAAAAAAATTCGACTATGTTCCTGACGCCGTAGTTGTGGAGGGTCCAGATGCAGGCGGACACCTTGGTTTTTCCAAGGAAGACCTTTCTGGTGATGAAAAGCCTGTTCTTGAAAACATAGTTTCAGAAGTAATAAAGGCACTTAAGCCTTTTGAGGAAAAATTTCAAAAGAGCATACCTGTAATAGCAGCCGGAGGAATATTCGACGGCAAGGACATAGCCAGATTCATCAACCTAGGCGCCTCTGGAGTCCAGATGGGCACAAGGTTTGTGGCAACAGATGAATGCGATGCCCATATAGACTATAAAAACACTTATGTCAATGCCACAAAAGACGACATACAAATAGTAAAAAGTCCCGTGGGAATGCCTGGCAGGGCAATAAAAAACAAGTTCATAGAATCTCTAAAAGGCGGACCACTGCCTATCAAAAGATGCTGGAACTGCCTTAAGCCTTGCAATCCGGCAGACACTCCTTACTGCATATCTCAGGCCCTTATAAACGCAGTGCGAGGCGATATTGACAACGGACTTTTATTCGCAGGCTCTAATGCCTATAAAGTAGATAAAATAGTACCCGTAAAAGAACTTATAGCCGAACTTGTAAGGGAAGCCGAAGAAAACCTTTAAATTTTAAGCCGCTGCACAAAATATGCAGCGGCTTTTTTATTGCATATCAGTCTCTATGCCATGCTTTTCTATCTTCCTGTAGAGTGTATTTCTCGCAATCCCCATGGCCCTGGCCGCCTTTGTAATGTTTTTATTGTACATTTTCAGCATTTTTATTATGTGGCCTTTTTCAATACTGTCCAGGTCCAAGATCGCTCCACTTTCAGGCTCTTCATAATTTTGAGGCTTTTCACCCGTTTCCATTTCAGGCAAGCATTCCATATTTATAACCATCTCTATGAAATTTTCAAGCTCCCTTATGTTTCCCAGCCATTCGCATTCCATAATACGCTCCATATAACCACTTGTTATTTCAACAGGCTTTTTGTTGAGCTTGTTTGATATGATATCCATGAAATACTCCACCAGAAGGGGTATGTCCTCTTTCCTTTCCCTAAGAGGCAGCAGCCTTATGGGGAGAACATTGAGCCTGTAGTAGAGATCTTTTCTGAATCTGCCCTGCTTCATCTCCTCGTCTAAGTCCTTGTTTGTAGCCGCTATTACCCTTATGTCAACCGGAATTTGCATTTGTCCCCCTATCCTGTTTACAACTCCTTCTTCTATAACCCGAAGGAGTCTCACCTGCATGTCGAGAGGCATTTCCCCTATCTCATCCAGGAATATTGTCCCCTTGTTTGCAATTTCGAATTTTCCGGGCATACCGCCTTTTTTCGCTCCTGTAAAGGCTCCCTCTTCATATCCAAACAGTTCCGATTCTATAAGGCTCTCCGGTATTGCGCCGCAGTTTACCGCCACAAATCTTTCTCCGCTCCTACCACTATAATTATGTATGGACTGAGCAAACACTTCTTTTCCAGTGCCGCTTTCTCCCGTTATGAGTATTGTGGACTTGCTTCCAGAAATCTTTTTGGCGTATTCCACGCTCTTGACAAATTTTTCGTCTTTGCCTATTATTTTTTCAAATTCGTATACCGCCCTTCCCCTTTTGATGTCTCCGTCATGCTTTCTGGAAAGCTTTTTGTCGCTCATTATCAATACGGCGTGGGTGACTTGCCTTTCGTCTCCAAATAAGGGCTTTGCCTGTACATATATCCTCTGTCTGTTGCTGATTGCATTTATATATGCATCCGACTCGTATTCCTTTCTGTCTATGAAAACTGCCTTTTCTATATCGCACCACTCGCTGAATATGTCACCTGCAAACCTGCCGTGCAGTTCTTTTTTCGAATAGCCAAACAGTTCAATTGAATTTTGATTGAATTCTATTATGTTAGACTGAGAATCCACCGTGAAAATGCCGCAGTCCACGCTTTTAAATATCTCCTGCATTTTGTCCCTCTCGAATTTTATTGTCCTTACATATTCACTCGACTGTATCATCTTTTCCACTGCGCTTACGCATGCAACCACCATGCCGAGCGTGTGGGGATGAACCTGGCTGCTGTATCCGGTAAGGTCTATAATCGCGCATATTTCTCCATTTGCATCCCTTATCGGCGCCGCCGAGCACGTCCATCTGTGATAGGCGCTTATATAGTGCTCCTCACCCGATACCTGGACTCCCTTTCCTTCCAGAAGAGCCATTGCCATGGCATTTGTGCCTATGCTTTCCTCGTCCATATGTGCACCTGGGATCATTTTGAAGCCGTATGCCTCGCCCAGTATGTCCTCGTCGCCTATCATGTTGAGTATGCACCCGCATTTGTCGGTGAGAACCACAAAGAAATTAGAGCCCTTGACGAAATTGTATATGTCATTCATAAAAGGCATAGCATTTATTATTATCTCCTTGTTCTGCTCAAGCTTTTGCTGGAGCTTTTCGCCGCCTATTATGTTCCTGCTGTATACCATTTCTCTTTGTATTCCCATGGATATACATCTTTCATGTGATCTTTTTATCTGAGGTTTAAAATCCACAAAAATCCCCCCCATATATTATTCGATTTAATATACTTTGAATTGTAAAAATCCCATGCCTTGCGGCATGGGATGCTTTGTATTTTTAGTTTTTCTCTACTTCTTCGTATTCTTCTCCAAAAGTTTCAACGCTCATCTCTTTAATCCTTTGAGGCTCAAGAGGCTTGTCCATGTGATCCCTTTGAGCAGACACTATATTGTCCACTTCTTCCATTCCGCTTATAACTCTTCCAAATGAAGCATACTGACCGTCAAGATGAGGTGAGTTCGCTGTCATTATAAAAAACTGAGAACCCGCAGAGTCAGGATTCATGGATCTTGCCATCGAAAGAACTCCTCTTTCATGCTTTAGGTTGTTAGTCTGTCCGTTCATCGAGAACTCACCTTTTATAGAGTATCCTGGTCCCCCCATTCCGCTTCCTTCCGGGCAGCCTCCCTGTATCATAAAGCCCGGTATAACCCTGTGGAATATAAGTCCGTTATAAAATCCGCTTTTTACTAGTGATATGAAGTTTCTCACTGTATTTGGCGCTATGTGCTCGTAAAGCTCAGCCTGAATCTTGTTTCCACTTTCCATTTCAATTGTAACTACTGCATTCTTTTTCATTTACATTACCTCTCCCTTATTCTAAATTTTCATCTTCTACAATTTCATATCCTGACTCAATCTTTTTGATCTTTCCGCCTTTAAGCAGCTTTCCCACAGCTCTTTTGAAATCCCTTTTGCTCATGTTGAGGTTTCTTTGGATGTCATCCGGAGAGCTTTTGTCATTAAGACTCGTGCTTCCGCCAGAGCTTTTTATGAATTCTATAATTTTATTTGCATCATCATCCATTTGCATGTGTACAAGCTTTCTGGTTGAAAGGTCTAGTTTTCCATCTTCCCTTTTCCTTATCACCCTTGCTCTTACCCTATCTCCCTCTGAAAGCTTTTCAAAGCATTCACTTTCAGGTATAAGTCCCCTGTACTTGTCATCCACGGCAACAAGCGCTCCTATACCTTCCTTTATGAGATATACAGTTCCTTCCACCCAGTCATTTTTTTCATAACTGCTCTCGTCGCTCAGGTACTCATATATATCCGTAGTTGCACTTATTCTGCCTGTCTTGTCCAGATATAAAAGCACGAGATAGCTTTTCCCGTTTTGCACCTTGTATGTCTGCTCCGAAAACGGAAGCAGCACGTCCTTGTCAAGTCCCCAATTCAAAAATGCACCTATTTGGGTGTTTTGGACAACTTCAAGATAAGCCAGATCACCAACGCATCCGGCCGGTATTTTCATTGTGGATATGAGCCTGTCACTTGAGTCCTTGTATATGAACACAGTCAGCTTGTCTCCAATCGACGCGTCCGGCGGAACTTCCTTGGATGGAAGAAGCACTGTATCTTCACTCGAAACCTCTCCAAGATAAGCTCCCTGACTTTCAAATTTTTTAATTTCAAGTTCGTTAAAAACACCTATGTTTAACATTGTTTTCCCCTTTAATTGAATTTTTGCATTTCATATTTATTCCTCTATGTCGAATATTTTCGTCAGTATCATATTGAATATACTCAATATAACGGCTCCTATTATGGACCCGAAAAAGCCTCTGACCTCGAATCCCGGAACCAGCGCTGCAGTTATATATAGCATGAATCCGTTGATTGCAAGAGTGAAAAGTCCCAACGTGAGAAGGTTGATCGGGAGCGTCAAAAGAAGCACTACAGGCTTTAAAAAAAGGTTCACAATTCCAAGTATTACCGCTGCAACCAAAGTGGCTCCTATTCCCGACACATCTACCGATGCCAGCATCTTCGCCGTGAGGAATATACTCAGAGCCGACACTATCCACCTTGCAATAAAATTCTTCATCATATGCATCCACCTCCCATAAAAGATGTACAATTCACAGCATCATTACTTCAGATAAAATGAATACTATTCCCAGTAGGCCCATTATGCTTAAAATGGGCTGTTAGGAATATAATATATTATTTACATCGCATAATTTTCATTATAGACTAATAATCTCCACTTCCATGCTTTCTACAGCTTCGTCCACTAGTCTTTCCACATCGAGAACCGACTCCGATTTGATTATCTTGTCAACCCTAGGTCTTGTGACTGGATGCTTTGGCAGGAACACCGTGCAACAGTCTTCTTCAGGTATTATTGAAGTTTCATAAGTCTCTATTTTCTTTGAAATATCTATTATGTCTATCTTGTCGAATGCTATTAGCGGTCTGAACACCGGAATATCAACCGCATTGTCAGTAACCTCAAGCCCGTTTATGGTCTGAGATGCCACTTGGCCTATGCTCTCTCCCGTAACAAGGGCATTGCAGTTTTCCATCTTTGCGACCTTCTGGGCTATTTTCATCATGAACCTTCTTGCTATTATAGTAAGCTCGTCCTCAGGGCAATTTTCGTTTATCTGCTTTTGTATTGGCAGAATGTTTACGCTGTGGAACTTTATAGGGCCACAGTATTTCGAAAGAGTCCTAGCAAGTTCCTTTACCTTTTCAAGAGACCTTTCGTTTGTGAACGGATAGCTGTGATAGTGGATAGCCTCTATCTCAACGCCTCTTTTGGCAACCATCCATGCAGCCACGGGGCTGTCTATTCCGCCTGAAAGAAGAACCATCGCCTTTCCGTTTGTTCCAAGAGGCATTCCTCCGAAGGCGTCGATTTTATCCGAATAGCAAAGACAGCTGTCTTCCCTGACTTCCACGTGCATTATGACGTCAGGATTGTTTACATCAACCCCTATTTTTCCGTCAAGATTAGAAAGAAGGTAGCCTCCCATGTCCCTGCTTATTTCAGGTGACTTAAGATTGAAGCTCTTGTCAGTTCTTTTTGATTCGACCTTGAATGTAGATGCGTCTTCAAAATCTATCTTGTCCGTTAAAAGCTCAAGAGCCTTTTCCTTTAAAAGGTCGTAGTCCTTTTCGATCATTATCGCAGGGCTTAGAGAAAATACGCCGAATACCTTTTTAGCTTCCCTTATTATGTCCTCGTAGTCATACTCCCCTATTCCTATATATAGCCTGCCGTGCTTTCTGTAAACACTTATATCCCTTCCTATGGCCCTTAAGCTGTTTTTAATGTTTGAAATAAGCTTTTTTTCAAAAACAGGCCTGTTTTTTCCCTTTACTGCTATCTCACCATATCTTACTATTATCACGTTATACAATATTATCACCCCGTATATTATCTTTTGACTATTTTCCTGTACTCCTCAACATGTTTTTGAACCATTTTAGCCCCCGCAAGAATCTGTGATTCGTCGTTCATTCCCGAAAGGCTAAATCTTATCGCGCCGTCAAGCTCTTTTGGCGAAAGTCCCATTTCCAAAAGAACATGGCTTCCCTTCTTCTTTGATGAGCATGCAGATCCGGTCGAAACGTAAACCCCGTCCTGCTCAAGCGAGTGAAGAAGAACCTCTCCTCTAACCCCTAAAAACGATACGTTCAGCACGTGGCATGCACCATCTTCAGGAGAATTGACCTTTATGTCGTCTATGTTTTTTTCTATTTCAAATCTGAGCATATCCTTGAGCCTTGAAATCTTTTCAACATTTCCCTTTATATTGTCTACTGCCCTTTCCGCGGCCATTACAAATCCCATTATTCCAGGGATATTTTCAGTTCCAGACCTTATTCCCATCTCCTGGCCTCCGCCTGTGATCATGGGCCTTATCTTGGTTCCTTCTTTTATATAGAGTATTCCTGCGCCTTTTGGACCGTGTATCTTGTGTGAGCTCACCGACATTAAGTCTATTCCATATTTAGACGGCTTAAAGTCTATCTTCCCGAAAGACTGGACAGCATCAACAAAAAAATAAGTTTTGCTTCCTTTTTTCCTGGAAAGATATTTCCCTATCTTTTCTATGGGCTGCACACTTCCCGTTTCATTGTTTACATGCATTATAGCTGCGAGCACCGTGTCTTCTCTAAGAGACGATTTGAAGCTGTCAAAGCTTACCACTCCGTTTTCATCTGGCTTTAGGTATGTAACCTCGTAGCCCTCCTCCTCAAGCTCTTTCACTGTATTGAGTACGGCAGGATGCTCGATGCTTGTAGTTATAATATGCTTTCCAGCCCTCTTGTTTGCCTTTACTACTCCCCTTATGGCCATGTTGTCGGATTCAGTTCCTCCCGATGTGAAAACAATCTCCTTTTCATTCGCGCCGATAAGGTTTGCCATCCTCTTTCTCGCGCCTTTGAGTTTCTTTTCAACTTCAAGGCCCATCCTGTGAACAGAAGAAGGATTTGCATAATGTGTTTTTAAATATAAAAACATTTCATCTGCAACCTCGTCGTAAACTTTCGTAGTCGCACTGTTGTCCATATATATATCCAAAAAATCACCCTCTTTTACAGTCATTACAATCACGCTTTTTCTATTATATCACACTGCCTGCATACTTGTTAGCCGTGAAAAATACACAGTTTCTTTTCAAATGATTTATATCGGTTTGATTATACTTTAAATTGTATGCGCATATATATACACACTATAAAAGATTACCCGTTTCAAGACAACATATGTCTTTTACAACCGTACATTACACACTCCCCCTACTTTCCAATTACAACAATGGCTCTATATCCTGCTTGCAGGCTTTATTATCCATTCAAATCTGTTTTAAACATTTTTTCAAAAAAAAATCACAAAAACCGTTGCAGAATTTGTCGCTTTTTGTTATACTGTCTTTAGTGGTTATCCCCCTGACAACCCGAATAAAATCTCTATTCTCAATACCCCTTTCGAACGGATTTTCACACTTTTGTGTGAACCCGCTTTCTTGATGAAGAAAGCGGGTTTTTTTTTAGACATATCAAACCTACGGAAAAGGCATGTGCCATATGAGCCCGCATTATATAACCCCTATGAGAATTTACAAAAATAGTAATACAGTATTACTATTTCATCGAATACATGGACGCCCATCGCACACAGTTTTATATATTTGTAAAATATATATGACTATTCTCAAAAAGATGATACTATTAAATAAACTATATCTACGGCAGAGCTGCAGAGCACGTCCGCTTAATAAAATAAATCAAAAAGGAGCTGGAGTATGAAAGATACCGTTGCAATAGTATTCACCGGCGGAACCATATCGATGACAATAGACCCTCGAATCGGCGCCGCAATACCTTCTCTTTCAGGAGAACAGATAATGTCAATGGTTACAAACATTGACAAGATAGCTTCAACAAGGGTTATAAACTTTTCCGAGATACCAGGCCCACATATGACTCCTCAAAAGCTTATGGATCTTAAAGCGCTTGTTGAAAGCCTGCTTTTGGACCCTGAAATAAAAGGGATCGTGGTTACTCATGGAACAGACAGCCTTGAAGAAACCGCTTATTTTCTTGATCTTACAATAAAAAGCGAAAAACCCGTTGTAGTAGTTGGAGCAATGAGAAACAGCTCTGAGCTTGGATATGACGGCCCGAGCAACCTTGCTGCAGCTGTATGTACAGCAGTGTCTGAAAAAGCAAAAAACAAGGGTGTTCTCGTAGTACTTAACAATGAAGTCAATTCTGCTCTTGAAGTCACAAAGACAAACACATTGAGCCTTGGTACATTCAGGTCGCTTTCTTATGGCCCTATTGGAATAATAGACAATGACATATTGATACTCCACAGAGATATAATACAAAGACAGCACATAAAAACTTCTACTCTCGAAGAAAAGGTTGCTCTTTTTAAAAGTGTAATCGGAATGGATTCTGACCTTATAAACCATTGTGTGGATGCCGGGTACAAGGGGATAGTCATAGAGGCCATGGGCAGGGGTAACATACCGCCTTCAATGCTCGAAGGCGTACAGCATGCCATAAGCCATAACGTACCCGTAGTAATAGTTTCAAGATGCCCTTCAGGAAGGGTATTGGACACATACGGATACGAGGGAGCAGGAAACTCCCTCAGAAAAATGGGATGCATATTTGGAGGAGAGCTAAACGGACCTAAAGCCAGAATAAAGCTCATGCTTGCGCTCGGAACGACTGATGACATGGACGAGATAAGAGATCTATTTGAAAAAGACGAATACAATTAAACCTGCCTGTTTCAGTCCAAAATATAAAGACAGCAAAATCGCCATATGCGATTTGCTGTCTTTTGTAGTTATACTTATATTTTAAAGCTGCTCTCCAGATATGAATTCATATATAGGCTTTCCAGGAGGAACTATAGGATATACGTTCTCATCCTTGTCTATTACGCATTCTATGAATACAGGCTTCCTGTTATCACCTGCATAGTCAAGCGCCGCTTCCAATTCATCCATGTTTTCTGCTTTGAATCCCTTTATGCCATAAGCATCTGCAAGCTTTACATAGTCTATCTTCTCATCTGAATCAGTCTGAGAATACCTTTTGTTTGAAAACATCTTTTGCCACTGCCTTACCATTCCAAGGCTTCTGTTATTAAGCAGCATCACTACAACAGGCAGGTCGCATTTTGAAAGCGCCGCAAGCTCGTTGCAGTTCATCCTGAAACTTCCATCTCCAGTTACAAGAACCACTCTCTCATCCGATTTGCCAAGCTGCGCGCCTATTGCAGCTCCAAGGCCGTACCCCATTGTTCCAAGCCCCCCAGACGATATGAAGGTCCTTGGTTTTTTGAACTTCCATATCTGGGCAGTCCACATCTGGTGCTGGCCTACATCAGTTGCAACAATGGCATCCTCGAATTTAGAGTTTGCAGCATTTAATATGTTAAGCGGATTAAATGCCTGCTTGTCATGGTTTTCTGGAGCTTTCCAAGAAGATATCTGCTCATGCCAGTCGCTTCTGTCCAACTTTTTCATCCTGTCCTTGAGCACTCCAAGTACATATTTCAAATTCCCCTGTATTGGAAGATATGCATCCATGTTCTTGTTGAGCTCTGTTGCATCTATGTCTATGTGTATTATTTTTGCGGAAGGTGCGAATTTTTGAGGGTTTCCTATAACCCTGTCACTGAATCTCGCTCCCACTGCTATTATAAGGTCGCTGTTTGTAACGGCCATATTGGCCTCCTCATATCCGTGCATTCCAACCATGCCGAGTGAAAGACGGCTGCTTCTAGGAAAGCTTCCAAGTCCCATGAGTGTGTTGACCACAGGTATGTCTCCCTTAAGGGCAAATGCTGTAAGCTCGGCTGCTCTGTTTGAGGATACCACTCCTCCACCTGCATATATTACAGGTTTCTTTGCAGAGTCTATCATTCCTATAGCATCTTCCAAAAGCTTTTCGTCAAGCCCGCTTTCATCTGCTTTGACAACTTCACTTGATTCAGCCCTTTCATATTCAACCTGTGAAGTAAATACATCCTTTGGTATGTCTATAAGCACAGGTCCAGGCCTTCCTGAAGATGCCACCTCAAAAGCCTTTCTCATTACATCTGCAAGCCTGCTTATATCCTTCACCTGATAATTGTGCTTTGTTATAGGAAGAGTCATTCCCACTATGTCTATCTCCTGGAATGAATCTTTTCCCAAAAGCACTCTTGGCACCTGTCCTGTTACCACGACAAGTGGTACCGAGTCCATATATGCCGTCGCTATTCCAGTGATTATGTTTGTGGCACCGGGACCCGAAGTCGCAAAGCACACCCCTACCTTTCCAGTGGCCCTGGCATATCCGTCGGCTGCATGTATAGCTCCCTGCTCATGGGATGTTCTGACATGATTAAAGTGGTCAGATTCATCGTAAAGAGCATCATAAAGTGGAATTACGGCTCCTCCCGGATATCCAAATATAGTATCTACTTTTTTTTCTTTCAAACACTCTAGTACAACCTGAGCCCCGCTTAAAACCACATCATTCACCCTTTCTCAAAAAAATTATGTCTTAGTCTTTTTTAAATACTGCTCCCTGAGCTGCCGAAGAAACCATCTTTGCATATCTTCCAAGATACCCCTTGTAACTCTTCTGCTTAAGCTGAACCGACTCTTTTCTCTTTGCCATTTCAGCTTCGTCTACAAGCAGATCGAGTATTCCGTTTAGCATGTCTATCTTTACAAGGTCTCCCTCCATCACATATGCTATTGGTCCTCCCTCGCTTGCTTCCGGAGACACGTGTCCTATTGCCGCTCCTCTTGTTCCCCCTGAGAATCTTCCATCTGTTATAAGCGATACGTGCCTGTCAAGGCCCATTCCTCCAAGTGCCGATGTAGGAGAAAGCATCTCTCTCATTCCAGGTCCGCCCTTTGGCCCCTCGTACCTTATTACTATAACGTCACCTTTTTCTATTTTTCCTGAGAGTATAGCCTCTACAGAATCCTCCTCCGATTCAAACACCCTTGCCTTTGCAGTAGTTTGAAGCATCGCGTCAACAACGGCCGACTTTTTGACTACCGCACCGTCAGGAGCAAGGCTTCCCCTTAGCACCGCAATTCCCCCGGTAGTGCTGTGAGGCTTTTCAATCGATGCAATCACATCGGATTTTTTCTCTTTTCCCTTTATTACTTCTCCCATGCTCTTTCCTGTAACCGTAATCTGATCAAGGTGAATCATTCCTTCAAGTTTTGAAACCTCGTTTATCACAGCGGTTATTCCCCCCGCCATGTTAAGGTCCTCTATATGGTGAGGTCCCGCTGGAGAAAGCTTGCAAAGATTAGGAGTCTTTGAACTTATGTTGTTTATCTTGTCAAGGTCTACATGCACTCCCGCCTCATTTGCTATGGCAGTAAGGTGGAGCACTGTGTTTGTAGAACATCCAAGCGCCATATCAACTACAAGGGCGTTTTCAAACGCCTTTTCAGTAAGTATGCCGCTAGGTCTTATGTCCTTTCTCACAAGCTCCATTATCTGCATTCCGGCCTCTTTTGCAAGTCTTTTCCTATGCGAATATACGGCCGGTATTGTTCCATTTCCAGGAAGGGCCATTCCAAGCACTTCGCTCATGCAGTTCATTGAATTCGCAGTGAACATTCCAGAGCACGACCCGCATGTCGGGCAGGCGTCCTCTTCAAGATTGTATAGCTCTTCTTCAGTGATCTTTCCGCTCGCAAGCGCTCCTACTCCTTCAAATACAGTTGTAAGATCCGACTTGCCGCTTAATGACCTTCCCGCAAGCATAGGCCCGCCGCTTACAACTATAGCAGGAATGTCAAGTCTGGCTGCAGCCATAAGCATTCCCGGAACAACCTTGTCACAATTCGGAATAAGCACCAGCCCGTCAAAGCCGTGTGCCCTTGCCATTATCTCTATGCTGTCCGCTATTATCTCCCTGCTCGCAAGAGAATATCTCATTCCCTCGTGGTTCATCGCTATTCCATCGCAAACCGCTATTGTAGGAAATTCAAACGGGGTTCCGCCCTCCATAAGCACTCCCTTTTTCACGGCTTCAGCTATTTCCCTGAGCCCTATATGTCCGGGAACTATCTCATTGAAGGAATTTACAACTCCTATGAAAGGTTTTTCAATCTCCTTGTCACTAAGCCCCAAAGCCTTCAACAAAGACCTGTGTGGAGCTTTCTGGCTTCCGCATTTTACATTTTCACTATTCACAATCGCTACCCCCAAAACCGTTTAGTCTGTATTATCTTATTTGTTTATCCAAGTCATCATAGATCTTAGCTCTTTTCCAACCTCTACTATAGGATGCTCAAGTTCATTTCTCTTTATAGAGTTGAAATTAGGCCTGTTAAGCGCATTTTCCATAAGCCAGTTTCTTGCAAATTCCCCATTTTGGATTTCAGAAAGCACCTTTTTCATCTCTGCTCTGGTCTCGTCAGTAACCACTCTTCTTCCTATCATGTAGTCTCCGTATTCAGCAGTATCAGATATGCTGTATCTCATGTTTTCGAATCCGCCCTCGTAAAGAAGGTCCACTATAAGCTTTAGCTCGTGAAGGCACTCGAAATATGCGACTTCCTTTTGGTATCCCGCGTTTACAAGTGTATCAAATCCTGCCTTTATAAGCTCTGTAACCCCTCCGCAAAGTACTGCCTGCTCTCCGAAAAGATCTGTTTCTGTCTCTTCTTTAAACGACGTCTCAAGAACTCCTGCTCTTGCCGAACCTATTCCTATTGCATAAGACATTGCAATATCTCTTGCCTTGCCGCTGTAGTCCTGATGGATAGCTATAAGAGCCGGAACTCCCCCTCCTTCGGTGTACACTCTTCTTACAAGGTGACCAGGTCCCTTTGGAGCTGCCATGAATACGTCTACGTTTTCAGGCGGTGTAATCTGAGTGAAGTGTACGTTGAATCCATGTGCAAATGCAAGTGCATCGCCTTCATTAAGATTGTCCTTTATGCTCTCCTCGTAAACCTGTCTTTGCTTTTCATCCGGAATAAGCAGCATTACTACATTAGCCATCTTTGCAGCCTCAGCAACTTCATATACCTCGAATCCATCTTGTCTCGCCTTTTCAGCTGACTTGCTGCCCTTGTGAAGCCCTATTACAACATCCGCTCCGCTTTCCTTAAGGTTTAGCGCATGGGCGTGACCCTGGCTTCCATATCCTATTACCGCAACTTTTCTGTCCTTTATCACGTTGAAATCTCCGTCTTTTTCGTAGTACATTTTTGCCATTTTAATTTTCCCCCTTAAGTTCTTCTATTTCAAATACATCTACAAGCTTTTCCATATGCTTTATTGCCTGATTTACTCCAAGTCTTTCTCCATCATTTATAGTTATAAAAAGGCTTGATGTCCCACAGTCTGAAAAATCCATTTGTAAATTTTTTATAGAGAATTCCTTTCTTCTCAAAACTCCTACAACTCTCAAAAGAGATTCCATACCGCTTTCAACCTTTACACTTAGCATTCTATCCATATTAATTCCCCCTCCGAAATATTTTTGAAGATTTCGAATATTCAAATTTCGATATTTGCAGCTCTCCCCGTCATTCTGATTCTCAAATATATATGTTAACAGCTCGGCCCACTTTTGAATTTTTGTAAACAAAAAACCTTCGCTCCTACAACTATAATATATAGTTATAGGGACGAAGGTATATATTCCTCGTGGTACCACCCTAATTCATGGCAAAAGCCATCTCTAAACTCAGGTCAGGGGCAAGCCTTAACCATATAGCCATATAACGGTGGCGACCGGCCTTGCCTACTTGGATTCTTTCGACTTGGCAGCTCGGGAGTGATCATTGTACACCTCACACGATGCTAATTTCCACCAACCATTAGCTCTCTATAATCATGCAAACAGGTATTTTTGTCTCCGTCTAAACTTTTGACTCAATTCATTTCATTTTCGATTTCTATGTATGCTATTATAAAAGCATTCAGACAATATGTCAAGCATATTGTCTGAATTTTTTATGTTTTTAGTATTTTTTGATATTGACCTCTTTTTCCTCGAGCTCTTTCTTTAAATGTTCTATCTCTTTCGCCATCTGCTTTATTATGTTCTTCATTATCTTTATTATCTGTTCTTTTTCCCTAAGTTCTAGATCTCTCTCGTCCATAACCATTCCCCCATGTCAAAACCAGCTGCTGTTTTACGTTGCAAAGCTATATATACTAATACATATTTTTTATTTATTATACCCACACAACCCTAATTTAAAAAAGATTTTCAAAATTTCATACAGGATGATTTTATTTTATTTAATCTTTTTGTCGAAATAAGTCGCACAGCTAATTCTAGTCCCAATCCAGATTTTTAGTTTACTTCAAATTCACAAGAAACAACCGCTGTGATTTCTTTTTCTATTGACGTGGTATCATTTATTCCATAGTCGGATACTTCATTTGAATAAAGCGGAGTAATTTGAAAAACCCCAAGTCTTGCGGACCTTAGTTTTCCAGGCTTATTTCCTGTTACAGAAAGAAGTTTCTGCGCCCTTTGCTTCGAATCCTGCGCCGCAAGCTCTATCATCTCTAATTTCAAATCTGAAAGTTTTGTATAGAAATATTGTGGGGAATTAGACTGAAATTCAACACCCTCATTTATAAGTTCCGTAGACTTTCTTGAAATCTGTGTTATCTTGTCTATATCATTAGAATTTATTTCAACATTTTGATAGAGCCTATAGCTTTCAATTCTGTTTGTATATACGCCATTAGGCAAAATTTCATTATATGTTGATGTATTTATCGCCGAAAAGACTATGTCCTGTTCAGGAACTCCGTTTTCCACCAGATACTCCTTTACCTTTTTTGCACTTTCACTTAGCATGCCATATGCATTCGACAATTCTGACGACTGCACGCTAAAACTGCCTGTCCAAACTGCAAAATCGGATTTGATCTGTTTTTTTGCCGAACCTTTAACCGAAAGGGTGTTTTGAAGCGACTTTACCTTTACAAATCCTCCCATAACTACAATGGATGAAATAATTAATGCTACCGACAACATAAGAGCCGCCACAGGTATAGCTTTATTTTTGCCGCCGTTTTCCATAATAACCCCTCCAATCCGTCTATACAAACATCAAAAGACTTATCGCCATTACAATCATTCCCGATATAAGACCGTATATGGATATGTGATGTTCCCCGTATTCCCTTGCTGCCGGAAGCAGTTCATCAAAAGATATGAACACCATTATCCCAGCAACCCCCGCAAAAAGAATCCCAAACACAAGATCATTGAAGAACCTAAGGAAAAGCACATATCCCACAATCGCTCCGATAGGCTCTGCAAGCCCCGACAAAAACGAATAGTAGAATGCCTTTTTCTTGTTTCCAGTGGCATAATATATTGGAACGGAAACGGCTATCCCCTCGGGAATGTTATGTATTGCTATCGCAACTGCAATTGGGATTCCAAGGGATACATCCTTAAGAGCCGCTGTAAATGTAGCAAGTCCTTCTGGAAAATTGTGTATACCTATTGCAATCGCTGAAAAAAGCCCAAGCCTTAAGAGCTTTGTCTTTTTATCCGTTTCCCCGCCGCGAAGCTCCTCGACTTCTCCCATTTGCTCAACACTTCTCACTTCGTGCGGGTTTTCAAATGCCGGAACAAGTTTGTCTATTACAGCTATAAAAGCCATTCCCCCAAAAAAAGCCGCCACAGTTATCCAGTTTCCCAGCTTCACTCCCATAAATTCAACAAGAGAGTCCTTGGCCTTAAAGAAAATTTCAACAAAAGACACATAAACCATGACTCCTGCTGAAAAACCAAGTGAATATGACAAGAATTTTTTGTTAGTAGTTTTTGCAAAAAATGCAAGTGCGCTTCCCACACCAGTTGCAAGGCCTGCAAAAAGTGTCAGTCCAAATGCCATCATCAAGTTTTCACTAGGCATAAGCTTCCTCCAATACAATAAGTTTCAATAGTTTTATACAAATATGATATCCATTATTATCCTCTTCAAACCCATTTTGTAATTTTGCGAATCTTCTTAACTTTACATTATATCACATTTTTATCATCATTATTACATTTTCATTATCCCTTCCCAGCCGTCTATTTTTTTATACTATTTTACTTTCATTGTGCACTATTTTATTTTCCTCTTGTGATAAGCTTCTTTTTTAAACAGGCTATATAGTCAAGTACCTTTATGCCATCGCCAAACTTGACCGTTATGGTTTTTTCATCTTTTTCTATAACAAGTCCCCTTTTAAAATTCTTGTGATACACATATTCACCTTTATCTGCGCATTCTGCACATGTATACATTTCATCGACAAACCTGGATGGGCTTGTCGATTTGCCGTATTTTTGCTTTGGAACATATATTTGAACGCTGTCTTTGGCCCTTGTGAGCGCAACATAAAAAAGTCTTCTTTCCTCTTCCATACCTTCTTCCACGCTCTTTTCATGCGGAGATATCCCCTCTACAGCGCCTATTACATATACATTCTGGAATTCCAGACCCTTTGCGCCATGCATTGTTGTAAGCGTAACGCTGTTTTCAATTTTCTTTTTTCTCTGCTCCAAAATTTCTGTTTTGACATTGTCTATGTGCTCAATAAATGCTTTTATATCCGAAAAATACTTAGCCGATTCCTGCATCTCGTCAAGGACTTCAAAAAGCCCCTCAGGCTTTATGCTCCTCTTATCCGAATACTCCAGTATATACCTGTCATATTCTATCTGGGTCCTTAAAACAGAAATTGCATCCTCAGGTGCAGCACTTGACATCAGAGCCAAATCCCTTTTCATCTCGTCGAGCGTCTTTATCTGCACCTTGTGGAGATTCGAATACCTCTTTAGCCCTTCTATAAAGTCCATGCATCCCCTTGCACTAGCTATGCTGTCCTTTGAGATGTATCTGAAGGGCTTGTTTATTATCCTCTTGTAGTCGTCTCCCGACGCCATTTCACACGATGCCTTGAGATATGCTATGACATCCTTTGCGACCCAGTGGTCGTAAACAGTGACTATCCTGTCAGCAACCGTGAATGGTATGTTGTGGTCCATAAAAATATCTATTACAGCCCTGGACTGCATATTTGTCCTGTATATGACCGCAAAGTCAGAAAAGTCCATTGAAACCTTTCTTACCCTTTCCATTATGTCATTTGCTATTTTTTCAGCCTCGTCTACAGAATCCTTGGCGCTGACAATGTTCACGTCACCATCATCCTCTCTTACAGGCTTTATATTCTTAAAATTTCTCTCTCTGTTATTTCTTATGAGGCTGTTGGCCGACTCAACTATGCTCGCCGCAGACCTGTAGTTTGAGCTAAGTATTATCTTCCTTACAGGCGAGAAATAGTTTTCAAACTCGCTTAAAAACTCCGGCCTTGCGCCTCTGAACCCGTATATGGACTGGTCCTCGTCCCCCACCACGAAAATGTTTTGCTCGCTTGACACCAGCATTTTCACGGTCTCAAGCTGAACCCTGTTTATGTCCTGAAACTCGTCTATTAGTATATATTTGTACCTGCCTCTTACATATTCAAGCGCCTTCTCATCCTCCTCAAAAAGCCTGTGCGTAAGTGTCAGCATGTCATCGAAGTCTATCTTGTTCATCTCTTTTTTGTAATTTTCATACGATTCGAACACCTTTTGCAGCTCATCATTTGAAATCACTTGGGAATTGAACTCCCCGATTGGAATCATGTCATTTTTTATATACGAAATCTCAAGTATCACCTCAGATACAAAATCATCATCTTGGGCGTTTTCCACCGAAAACGTCACCAATATGTTCTTAATGATCTTTTTTTTCGAATTTTCATCAAGCACATTGTCAGAGCTATAGGCCCTAAATGCCCTGAGCATCCTGAAAAACACCGAGTGGAACGTTCCAAATGAACAATTGCAGCTCTCCTGGCAAATCCCTATGGCCCTTTCCTTCATTTCGAGCGCAGATGCTCTTGTAAAGCTTATTGAAAGTATGTTTTTAGGACTTACTCCATTGTTTTTTATCAAATTCGCAATCCTGTATGTTATCGCCCTGGTCTTTCCAGAACCGGGACCCGCTATTACAGCGCATGGACCCTTGAAATGCTTCATAGCCTCTATCTGTTCGTTATCCAACCCATTGTACATATCGCCATTACCCACCTTCTATATAAAGCTTTTAGCCATCAGCTGCCAATTCACATCTGTATTCGGTAATATACAGCTCCTTGATATTTAACACTCAGTCAAAGTATAATATACACAAGAAAAGCCAAAATCGAACATATTGAATTTCCGCATGGAAATCTCTACAGCAGCTATAAAACTCAAACTTATAATCATAATAAACTACGGACTATCCACTTATTATGATAACATATGTATTTCCTAAAACAATTTTTACAAAATATTTACTAACTTTTAATTTTAAAATATAGTTCACATCCCGTCCAGCTCTCCAATCCGCTGCATTAAAAGACGGGTTCCAACGAACTTTCCTGTTAAAAAGGAGGACTTAATTCATGGAAATAATTTCGCATACTATGGATGAAAAAATGGGACTGCCTGAAAATCACTGCATATTCGACATAGAGACTACGGGACTCAGCCACTCGCATTCCCACGTTATACTCATAGGCGTTCTTTTCGAAAAAGACGGCAAGACGCATATAAAGCAGATTTTCGCACACAACAGGCAAAGCGAAAAGGAGCTTCTATTTTATTTCAAGGAGCTCTTCAATACATTCGAAGGACACATATCGTATAATGGGTTTTCATTCGACATCCCTTTTTTAAATGCGAGGCTTGAAAATTGCGGTATAGATTTTCATATCGAAAAGGAAAACGGAATAGATCTTCTTAAAATTGTAAGGTCAAACAAGGATCTTCTTGGCCTTGAAAGCTGCCGCCTAAAGGATATAGAAATAGCCCTTGGAATACAAAGAGACGACACCATTTCCGGAAAAGAAAGCGTACAGCTTTACGAATTGTTTGAAAAGAGTCAGGATGAAAATCTCAAAAGTAAAATACTGCTTCATAACCACGACGACATATACTATCTTTCAAAGCTTCTAAATATAAGGGACTTTATAAAAAGCAAAAAGGCCCAAAACTCTACCTCCTTGAATATAAACGGGCAAGAATCTCTGGCATTTATGGAATCATTCAAAGTGAAGGGTCTTTCACTCTCAATTGTTTACAGCCTGAGTTCAAATATTCCGATGCCCTTTGAGGTTTATGAAAAAAACTTCAGCGTAAAATCAAAAAATGATTCTATAGAAATGGACATAGATCTCATAAGGGCAAACCACTCAGACGGAAAAAGGCTGCTTGCTTTTGACGCAGGCAGCCTGATTCCAGTAAAAAAAGAGTCTTTTATCAAGGAAAATATATCCCAAATAGGAAGCCTTATACTTAGGGCCCTATTTCCCCTGTAAAATATACTTGATGCTTTTGGAAATCATGTCTATTATGTCAGGGGCTAGGAGTGAGTACTCCCCAAACTCTTCAAGCGCAAACCTTCCCGCTATGCTGTGTATGTAAACACCCAGCATGGCAGATTCCGAAAGGGAATACCCCTGCCCCAGCATGCTCACTATTATGCCCGAAAGCACATCTCCGCTTCCCGCAGTGGCCATGCCTGGATTGGGATCGCAGCATACATATGTCTGCTCTCCGGGCGATGCTATAATCGTAGCAGTCCCCTTGAGCACCACTGTGACTCCGTAGTCTGAAGCAAATTTTCTGGCAACGCTTATGCAGTTTTCAATCACATATTTGGTATCCGTCCCCAGAAGCCTTGCCATTTCTCCTATATGAGGAGTTATTATTATGTCCTTTTTCCTAATTATCTCCAGATTACCCTTTAGCACATTGAGCCCGTCGGCATCTATTACCATAGGAACCTGAGACTTGACAAGTTTTTCCACAAGTGCTTTTCTTTCACTGGCCTGCGACAGTCCCGGCCCTACGAGTATCGCATCCATTTTTTCAAGGCTTTCAAGCATGAAGTTTGCATCCGAAAAGTCTGATTCCACAGTTATTACTTCTGCGTTTTTACCCGATACCGCTGCAAAAGTGTTATAGTCAACATAGAGGTTGACTATTCCGCTTCCGCTTCTCATGGCCGCTTTCGAGCAGAGTAGTGCCGCACCTGGCATATTCCTGCTTCCAGCCGCTATGCCGATTTTACCGTACGTCCCCTTGTGTGAATTTCCCTTTCTCTTTTTGAACATTTTGCATATGTGCTCCTTGTCGAGAATATTCCTGTCAAAGTCGTTCAGTATGGCTTTTGGTATTGAAATGTCGACAACCTCGGTCTTTCCGCTGTGATATATTCCGTCATTTATTATGTGGGCAGGCTTGTAAGATGCAAATGTAACCGTCTCATCCGCATTGACTGCGCATCCCATTACAAATCCCGTGTCTGCATTTATGCCTGAAGGCAGATCTACTGAAAATACATATTCCTTAGGCTCATATTCGTTTATGCACTCTATCACATCTTTCATTTTTCCCTCTACAGGTCTGTCTATTCCTATTCCAAATATCGCATCCACTATGACTTCAAAACTGTTTTCATTCATGAAATCCTTAAAGTCATCTCCTGTATATGCATAGGCCACCTTTATCCCCATCTTCTCAATTATTTCAAGATTTAAGAGGGCATCTCCCCGTATGTCCTCCTTCTTCCCCGCTACAGAGACAACTACATCATATCCGTTGTTGCTAAGATGTCTTGCCACGACATAGCCGTCTCCTCCATTATTGCCTATTCCACATGCCACAAGCATTTTTTTATCTTTGCACGGAAAGCGCCTTTGTATTATTTCAAATGTCTTTCTCCCCGCATTCTCCATGAGCACCATTCCCGGTATTGAATATTCCCTTATCGCCTTTGCGTCTGTACTTTTCATTTCAAAAGAAAACAAAACTTTTTCCAAATCCATCTCCTCCTATGTTTGTTTTATACGTTTATTATAGCAAATACACATGCACTTTATACGAAATACAATCAATATTTCTATATATTTTTAGAAACACCCGAACATTCACAACTTGCGCACCTGTACATATATGGTTTAACTAAAAAGAACCGGCGTCTGCCGGCTCTTTTCATCTGTCTATCTATTTATAGGTTTTACATTCCATATATCTGCTGCATATCTTCTTATGGTTTCATCACTCGAAAACTTCCCTGAACGTGCTATGTTCACCAGTGACATTTTTTGCCATTTACATTTATCCTCATAAAGTACGCTTATCCTCTTTTGGGCCTGTACATATGAATCAAAATCTTTTAATATGAAATATGGCTCATTGTCTCTGGTCAGCGCATATCTTATGCCGGCAAACTCCTCATTGCCCACTCCCAAAAATCCATTTGTAAGCTGGTCCACAACTCTTTTTATCCGAACGTCCGAATTATATATGTCCAAAGGTATGTACCTTCCATTATTGTAATACTCAAGTACATCATCCTTTTCAAGGCCAAACAAAACTATGTTTTCATCTCCCACAGACTCATGTATTTCTATATTAGCTCCATCAAGAGTCGCAAGGGTTATAGCTCCATTCATCATGAATTTCATATTTCCAGTTCCAGAAGCTTCCTTTGTGGCAGTTGATATCTGCTCGCTCACGTTTGCCGCCGGAATCATTATCTGAGAAAGCGAAACCCTGTAGTTTTCAAGAAATACAACCTTCAGCTTGCCTCTGACCCTGATATCGTTGTTCACCCTGTCGGCCACCGTGTTTATAAGCTTTATTATGTTTTTTGCCATATCATATCCAGGTGCAGCCTTCGCACCAAATATAAATGTCCTTGGTGTCATGTCCATATTGGGATTTTCAATCAGTTTGTTATATATGTGCATTATATTGAGTACATTCAAAAGTTGCCTTTTATACTCATGAAGCCTCTTGGCCTGTATATCAAATATCGAGTTTGGGTCCACATCTATTGAGTAGATGTCTTTTATGTGATTTGCAAGCCTAATCTTATTTTGATGCTTTATTTCATACAGTCTGTCCAGAAACGCACTATCATCAATATGTTTTTCCAGCTTCCTGAGCTTTCTCGGATGCTTTATCCACTCCGTGCCTATTGATTCGCTTATAAGATTTGAAAGTCCTTTATTCGACTGCAACAGCCACCTTCTATGGGTTATACCATTTGTCTTGTTGTTGAACCGGTTTGGATAAAACTGCGCAAAATCCCTAAGCTCTTGTTTCTCCAGAAGCTCTGTATGAAGCCTTGCAACCCCATTTACGCTGTGGCTGCCCACTATTGAAAGATATGCCATTTTGACATATCCATTTGCTATTATTGCCATCCTCGCTATCCTATCCCAATCGCCATTATATTTTTTCCACACATTGGCGCAAAATCTTTCGTTTATCTCATATACTATCATGTATATCCTTGGAAGAAGGCTTTTGAACATGTCTATTGGCCATTTTTCAAGCGCTTCCGCCATTATTGTATGGTTTGTATACGATATTGTGTTTGTAGTGATCTTCCAGGCCTGATCCCAGCCAAGCCCTTCCTCGTCCATGAGTATCCTCATGAGTTCTGGTATTGCAAGCGACGGATGAGTGTCATTTATATGTATAGACACATATTCATCAAACTCTTCTATAGGCCTTTTATTCTTTTTAAAAGTCCTAACTATGCTTTGAATTCCCGCAGACACAAGAAAATATTCCTGCTTGAGCCTCAAAAGTTTCCCTTCCGGGTGGGAGTCATTTGGATAGAGCATTTCAGATATAGACTCTACAAGATAGTTGTATTCCATTGCTTTAAGGTAATTCCCCTTGTTGAACAGCGAAAAGTCAAAATCTTTTCTTGCAGGTTCAGCGCTCCACAATCTCAGCGTATTGACAGTGCTGTTAGTATGGCCTACAACCGGCGTATCATATGGGACTGCAATTATAGGTTCATAGTTTTCGTGTATGAACTCCATGCTTCCGCTTTTACTGCTAGCCCTTACATCTCCCCAAAATCTTACCTCCACGGATTTGTCCGGCTTTTTTATCTCCCATATGTTTTCTTCTGCAAGCCATTTTTCAGGCCTTTCCACCTGGTATCCATCCACTATTTCCTGCTCGAAAAATCCCCTCTTGTATCTTATGCCGCATCCATGCCCCGGTATTCCTATGGCCGCCATGGAATCCAAAAAGCACGCGGCAAGTCTTCCAAGACCGCCATTCCCAAGCCCCTGGTCCTTTTCTACATGGAGTATCTCATCAAGATCTATACCCAGTTCACCGAGGCCGTCTTTGCACACCTCAATTATGTCCAAATTGATCAGGTGCTTTTCCAAAAGCTTTCCAGTCAAAAACTCCATCGAAAAATAATAAACCTGTTTTGTCCCTATTCGGCTGTATGCAGTGTTTGTATCCACCCAGTTTTTCGAAAGATAGCCCCTTACAATACTTCCAAGCGTGGCATATAAATCCCAAGCCGAAGCCTCCTTGACACTTTTTGCCCTTTTCGCCATAAGCCCATTTATAAAGTCGCTTTTGAATCTCTTTTTGCTCAAATCCATTGCGAAAACCTCCCTGAAATCTAAAGCAAGCCAGTCACTGGCTTGCTTTTTATCATAAGCTGTTATTCAAAACCTTGTTGTAAAGACTCTTGTACATTAGCGCTGACTTCTTCCAGCTAAAATCCTCTTTCATAGCAGTTTTAACAATTGAATCCCAAGTCTTTTTGTCTCTGTACAGTTCTACCGCCCTTTCAATAGTGTAAAGCATTTCATGCGCATTGTAGTTCGAAAAGCTAAAGCCGTTCCCCTCGCCCGTATACTTGTTGTAAGAAGTCACTGTATCCCTTAGCCCTCCCGTCTCCCTGACAATAGGAAGCGTTCCATATCTAAGTGATATGAGCTGGCTCAGCCCGCAGGGCTCGAACTTCGACGGCATAAGGAACATGTCGCACGATGCATATATCATATGTGCCAGCTTGTTGTCGAATTTAAGGTTCACCGAAAGCCTTCCCGGATACATTGATTCGAAATGTCTGAAAGAGTTTTCATATCTCTGCTCTCCTGTTCCAAGTATGACCATGCTTGCATTTGTGTTTTTCATCAAATCCTGCATTATACGCTCCAAAAGGTCAAGCCCCTTCTGGTCTGTAAGCCTGCTGACCATTCCTATTAGGGGAACATCCGAACCCCTATTCAAATTCAGCATATCCATAAGCTCCAACTTGTTTGTGGTCTTTCCTTCAGATGCGCTATCCGCATCATAATTTCGCACGATATTAGTGTCAGTGGACGGATCATATATCTTATAGTCTATTCCATTCAATATGCCGTGAAGATTGGAGCTTTTATCTCTTAGCACCCCGTCAAGTCTCTCTCCATAATACGGATCTTGTATCTCCATCGCATAAGTGTCGCTTACAGTTGTTATTGCATCAGTATAGTTGAGTCCGCCCTTTATGAAGTTGGCATCCCCATAGAATTCAAGTCCCGATGGGTTCATATGTTCATATCCCAGTCCGAAAAGATCGCCAAGAACCTCCGGGCCGTATATGCCTTGGTATTTCAGGTTGTGTATGGTGAATACAGTCTTTATACCCGACATTTCCATGTTAAATGCATACTGGCTTTTGAGGAGAGGGCTAACCATTGCCGTCTGCCAGTCATTGCAGTGTATTATCTCCGGCTTGAAATCCATATTCCCTATGAATTCGAGTACAGCCCTTGAAAAAAAGGCAAACCTTTCGGCTTCATCATAAAATCCATATACCCCGCCTCTTTTAAAATAGTACTCATTGTCGATAAAGTAAAATGGAACGCCTTCATAGTCCATTTCAAATACTCCGCAGTACTGGTTTCTCCACCCAACCTGTACGTTGAAGCTCTTTACAAATCTCATTTTATTCTTGAATTCTTCACTTATATCCATATATTTTGGTATTATAACCCTGGCATCTACGCCATATCCTCTGAGCTCCCTAGGAAGAGCGAATGACACATCCGCAAGCCCCCCAGTCTTTATAAAAGGATATGCTTCTGACGATGCAAATAAAACCCTGGTCAATTAAATCGCCTCCAAATAGTATATTCAGCTTACTGTTTTTCATAA
This sequence comes from Peptoclostridium litorale DSM 5388, assembly GCF_900141635.1. Lineage (GTDB taxonomy): Bacteria > Bacillota > Clostridia > Peptostreptococcales > Peptostreptococcaceae > Peptoclostridium > Peptoclostridium litorale. Next base: position 136,236 of record NZ_FSRH01000007.1, read on the forward strand.
AATCCTTCACTAAACGTTTTCTATATCACAGTACCTTTTCTTATGACTATGGGACTTTTTATATCTCCCTTAAGCTCCTTGCCATTCGTTATTATGACATGCTTGTCAAGTATTGCATTTTCTATATTTGCATTTTCGTCAAGTTCGCTTCTTTGCATTACTATGCTGTTTTTGATGCATGATCCCTTCTTGATCCGTACTCCCCTGAATATTATGCTGTTTTGGACCTCCCCGTCTATAGTGCATCCGTTTGCAACAAGCGAGTTTTTAACATTGCTGTGCTGTCCGTACCTTGTAGGGGCTTCGTCTTTGACCTTAGTATATATAAGTCCGTGCTTGCTGAAAAGCTCTCTTGAGTTTTCCGTGTTTAGAACCTCCATGCTCGCATCATAATAGTTTTTAAGGGAATTGATGCATGCAAGATACCCCTTGTATTCATATGAATTCACATTGTAGTTTTCAATATTCATGAAAATTACGTCCTTAAGATAGTTTGCATATCCTTTTGATATGGAATCCTCTATCACATCCACAAGTATTTGTTTTTTCATTATATACATTTCCATTGATATATTGCTGCATGTCTTAGAACCCATATTGGTTCCTATGCTTATCACATTGCCGTTTTCATCAAGATTCAAGGTGTCGCAGTTTAGGAACTTTTCTATGTTTTCACATTCACTCTTGTATATTATTGTTATGTCGGCGCCTGAATCCTTATGGTATTCGAACGCCTTTGTATAGTCCATGTTGAAAACCATGTAGCTTTTTGAGAGTATGACGTATTCCTGCCTGCTTTTTTTTATATAATCAAGATGGTCCTTGAAATTTTTCAAATCGCCTTCCTGCATTGACGTGGCATAGTTTTGAAGCTCCGGGCTCAAAAGAAAAAGCCTGTCTATCTTCCTGTCCAGGTCCCACGGCTTGCCCGATCCCAAGTGATCCCTGAGTGAGCTGAATTTGCTGCAGGCAAACACCCCCACGTTTTCAATTCCAGCGTTAACCATGTTCGAGAGTACAAAATCTATAAGCCTGTATCTTCCTAAAAACGGTATAGAGGCTACAGGCCTGTTATAAGTGAGTTCTTTTATATTTTCTTCATTTTCGCTAAGATTGATTATACCCATTACATCCTTCATACTAAATCTCCTCCATGTCTATTCCGTTATAAGTGCTATGTCTTCAGAGTCAATATCCCCTATTTTTTGCCCTGCCTTTATTACAACACCTTCACCTATTATGGCCCTTTCAACAACAGCGCCCTCTTCTATCTTGGCGCTAGACATTATCACAGAATCGACCACCTTGGCTCCCATTTCCACTTCTACATCCGGAAAAAGCACAGAGTTTTGTATCTCTCCGTATATTACGCACCCTTCATTCAAAAGGCTCGATTTCACACTTGCTTCGTTGGATATGAAATGCGGAGGGCTTATAGGGTTTACCGAATATATCCTCCAGCTTCTGTCATAGAGATTCAGCTCATTATCGTCCTTTAAAAGGTCCATATTGGCCTCCCAAAGGCTCTTTACAGTACCGACGTCCTTCCAGTATCCGTCAAACCTGTACGCACACATTTTATTACCTTCTTCTAGCATTTTAGGTATTATGTTCTTTCCAAAGTCATTATCCGACTCTATATCCTCTTCGTCGGCTTTTAAATATTCCTTCAAAAGCTTCCAGTTGAATATATATATCCCCATAGATGCCAAATTGCTCTTTGCATTTTGAGGCTTTTCTTCAAATTCATATATCTCGTCATCCTCATCGCAGTTCATTATTCCAAACCTGCTCGTATCCTCCCACGGAACCTCCATTACCGATATAGTAGCATGGGCTCCTTTTTCCTTGTGGTACTTGAGCATTTTCGAATAGTCCATTTTATATATGTGGTCTCCCGAGAGTATTATTATGTATTCCGGATCATACACATCCACAAATTCCCTGTTTTCATATATGGCATTTGCAGTCCCCTTGTACCATCTTCCACCTTCCCTGCTTACAAAAGGCGGCAATATGCTCACTCCTCCATCCATTCTGTCAAGGTCGCAGTAGCTGCCTATCCCTATATGTGTATTGAGTATAAGAGGCTGGTACTGTGTAAGCACTCCAACCGTATATATTCCCGAATTCGAGCAATTGCTCAGCGGAAAGTCTATTATCCTGTATTTTCCCCCAAAAGGAACAGCTGGCTTTGCATTTTCCTTCGTCAGCGCCCCCAGCCTGCTTCCCTGTCCACCTGCCAATATCATCGCTATGGCTTCTTTTTTCTTTCTCTTCATGATGCTATCTCCTCTCCATCGGCTTAAACTATTTAATTTTCTACAGTCCCACAATAAATATATATCCACATAGGCGTTTGATTAAAACAATTAACGTGCATATTTTAAAAACATACCTTTTATTTATATCTTTACAGCTTATTTGGATTTGAAGCCCTCATGTCTTTTTTCAACTTTATGTAAATAGCTGTCAAAGGGCCTATGTCAAGTTCTACAGAATACTTTTGATTATTCCACGCGAGATCCTGCGAGCATATGCTTTCACATGTGCCTCTTCCATTTCCTCCAAACTCAATGTCATTGCTTGTCATTACGACTTCGTATTCCCCCATATTCGGAACCCCTATCCTGTATCCAAATCTTTCTACAGGGGTGAAGTTAAATACTCCTATTAAAAATTCTCCCTCTTCACTGCCCTTTCTCATAAAGGCTATTACGCTTTCCTCGTAGTTGTGAAGGTCTATCCACTCAAACCCTTCCTGCTGATGATCCTTTTCCCAAAGCGATTTTTCATCAATATATATCCCGTTGAGTTTTCTTACATAGTCCATAAGCTTTGAGTGCATATCATATTCAGTAAGGAACCAGTCGAGCTCCTTTTTGTAGTCCCATTCTATGAACTGTCCGAATTCCCCCCCCATAAAAATCAGCTTCTTTCCAGGGTGCGCAAACATGTATGCATAAAACATCCTGAGTCCCGCAAATTTTTGCCAGTAGTCTCCAGGCATCTTGTCCAGAAGCGACTTCTTGCCGTGAACAACCTCGTCATGAGAAAGGGGCAGCACATAATTTTCAGAAAATGCATATGTAAGCGAAAATGTTATAAGGTTGTGATTCCACTTCCTGTGAATCGGGTCAATCTCCATATACTTTAGCATGTCGTTCATCCAGCCCATGTTCCACTTGTAGTTGAAGCCAAGCCCGCCAAGATATGTCGGCGCCGTAACAAGAGGCCATGCAGTGGATTCCTCTGCAATCATGAGCGCATGAGGATGATAGCTGAACACCGCTTTGTTGAGGCTTCTCAAAAATTCTACAGCCTCTATGTTCTCGCACCCTCCATATCTGTTCGGCTCCCACTGCCCGTCCTCCCTGCAGTAGTTAAGATAAAGCATGTTGGCAACCGCATCCACCCTCATGCCGTCTATATGGTACATGTCAAACCAGAATATGGCGTTTGAAATCAAAAAGCTCTGTACCTCTGTTCTTCCAAGGTCAAAATTCGCTGTTCCCCACTCGGGATGCTCCCCTTTAATCATGCTTTTATACTCGTATGTAGGTGTTCCGTCAAATCTGTAGAGGCCGTGTTCGTCCTTGCAAAAATGGCCGGGAACCCAGTCCAGTATAACTCCTATGCCGCTTTGATGGCATTTGTCCACAAAGTACATGAAATCCTGGGGAGTCCCATATCTGCTTGTGACGCTGTAATACCCCGTAGACTGGTAACCCCATGAACCCCCAAAGGGATGCTCTGTAATGGGCATCAGCTCTACATGTGTGTATTTCATATCTTTCAGGTACTCGCACAGCTCATCTGCAATCTCCCTGTATGTATAAAAGCTTCCGTCATTCCTTGTCTTCCACGACCCCAGATGGAGCTCGTATATGTTCATGGGCAAACTGTACTGGTCTTTTTTCTTTTTTTCGCCCATCCACTTCCCATCGCCCCAGCCGTATCCCTCGAGTGAAACTATTTTAGAGGCGGTGTTTGGACTCTTTTCTGAAAAAAACGCATAAGGGTCAGACTTTAGAGTCTTTTTGCCATTTTGCGCTTTAACCTCGTATTTATATATATCCCCCTGCCCAAGCCCTTCTATGAAAATATTCCATATGCCTGATTTTTTGACCCTTTTCATATCAAAACCGCTACCGTTCCAATTGTTAAAATCGCCCACCACCCTCACGGCTTTTGCATTTGGGGCCCATACATTGAAACTTACGCCTTTTTTGCCCCTGCATTCATTAATGTGGGCCCCCATGATATTATAGCTGTGGTGGTATCTTCCCTCGTTAAAAAGATGCATTTGAAAATCATCTAGAGTCATGTAGCCTACGCCGTTTTTATTCATTTTAACTGCAACCCTTTCCATATAGTTTAGTTTATATATGCTTAAGAACAACCGCCCCTAATTCTTCAATCTCAAGTACAAGAACTCCGCATCTGGTATGGTACCTTTTTCCAGTCACAACATCTTCCAGTTCGCATTCCCTCTGGTGGACCACATCTCTGATTTGCGCATTGAGTACGGCTTTTTCGTGTCTGCTTCTGTTGACTGCAACAATTATCACGTCGTCTTCACCGCATTCCAGATCGCCTTCATTCATAATCCTTGCAAATGCAAATACATCATCACAGGAATCTATGAGTTTCCAGCCTCCCCTTTTGAGTGCATCATTTGTATTCCTTATGTGAGTCACTTTTTTATACCAGTCCAAAAGTTCTCTTTCTTCATCCCCCCAGGGAAAAGCCGCCCTGTTGAACGGATCGCTGTAGCCTTCAAGTCCCGCCTCGTCTCCGTAGTATATGCACGGAACCCCGGGGAATGTCATCTGCACAAGAGACATGAGTTTTAGCCTCTTTATGGCTAGCTCCCTGTTTTCCTGTGAAAGATGGAATTCGTATCTTTCAAAATCATCGAGACTCTTTTCATCCGGAGCCTCCCCTAAAAGAGTCAGTATCCTCACGACGTCATGGCTTCCAATCACATTCAAGTTTGAATAAAAAGCCTGCCTGGGATAGTTTTCATACATGCTCCAAAGACGTTTCCCCGCCTCATTGGACGACATGCCTCCCAGTATGTACTCCGATAATATCTTCCTGAAAGGATAGTTCATCACCCCGTCAAGTTCAAGCCCGCTGAAATAGTTTCTTCTCTTTCCATAGCTTATCTTGTTTGATGCGTCTTCCCATACCTCTCCAATTATTACGGCGTCTTCATCTATGCTCTTTATCCTGGTTCTGAGCTGTTCTATGAACTCGTCAGGAAGCTCGTCCGCAACGTCAAGCCTCCAGCCCATTACTCCCTTTTCCATCCAGCGGCTTATTACGCTGTCTTCATCCCATATTATAAAATCCGTGTAGCTCTCTTCCAGCTCGTTCACCTCCGGAAGATCCTTTACTCCCCACCAGCCCTTGTATTTATCGGGATGCTCTTCGAACTTGTACCAGCTGTGGTACTTTGAATTATTTGACTGGTACGCCCCCAGTTCGTCGTATTTGCCCTCTTTGTTGAAGTATACGCTGTCGCTTCCTGTATGGCTGAATACTCCGTCAAGCACTATGTTGATGCCCCTATAACCCGCCAAAGCGCAAAGGCGTTCAATATCATTTTCGTCTCCAAACATGGGGTCTATCTTCTTGTAGTCTCCAGTGTCATATTTATGGTTGCTTACGGCTTCAAAAATTGGATTCATGTATATGCATCCCACTCCAAGATCTTTTAAATAGTCCAGTTTTTCTATTATGCCTCTTATGTTGCCCCCATAAAAATCCCATTTCACTATTTCGCCCCGCCCGTTCTTAACATAAAACGGGGTGTCGCTCCAGTTTGAGTGAATAAAACTTTGGGGCTTGGGGTTTGAAACCTCTCCGTCTAAGTTTCCATTAAAAAATCTATCAACAAATATTTGATAGACAATCGACTCCCTGTACCACTTCGGAGTGTTGTATGTGGGTTTATATACTGTTATTTGGAAAGGCAGAGGATTTTTGTGCTGGTACTTAATGCCTTTTCCGCCAAGCGTCTTTTCATTGTTCCCGTAATATATTGTTTCATGCTCTGTAATCACAGCGAAAAAATACCATACTATATATGGATCGCAAGGCATTTTCATATCTATAGCATATGTCGACACACCTTTATTCTTAAATTCAAATCCCATATCAAGGTCTTCAACATTCATTCCGTCTTTCCTTATGAGAAGCTTTATATTTGATATGTCTTCCACACCCGACACATCCAGTCTGAGTTTGACCAAAGCATCGCATGTCACAGCCCCAAACGGGCTCCTGTAAAATTCATCATGAGAATCATGTAAAATTTCAATCATAGGGCCCCTCCATTTTTGACATTGACAAAACATTGAAATCTTATTATTTATACCCATGTATAAATGATTCTAAATATAAAATTCAAACTATTTTTCAAACGCCAATGCCCTTTAAGGAGTTTCAAATTTCATGCTGCATAAACTGCGGAGTCAATCTGTTCAAAAAACAAAAAACCCTCCTACAGGGAAACCTGCAAAAGGGCTCTTTTTACTGGAGCGGGTGAAGGGGATCGAACCCTCGCAACCGGCTTGGAAGGCCGGGGCTCTACCACTGAGCTACACCCGCATATCATATTTCTCTTTCCAACGAAAAATATGATATCACATTAAATCGTCCACGTCAATATATTCACTTTATTTATTTTGTTTTTTTTCTATTTCCAAATGGCATGCCTGCGTTATCTCATCATCAGGGTCTATTTCAAATGATTTTTGAATGTATTCATTCGCCTTTTCCATATCTCCCATGTTGTAGTATGCCATTGCTGCATTGCACAGTATCTCGGGATCATCGCTTCTGAGCTTTAGAGCATTTTCAAAATGATCAACAGACTCTTTCAGCTCTCCAAGCATAGCCTTGCAAAGTCCCATCTCAACCATGGTATCCACATTGTCCTTGTCGATAAGGAGTATGTCCCTAAAGTACATCATGGCCTCCTGGACCTCTCCAAGCTGCCTGTATGCAACCCCTATGAAAAATAGCAGCTTCCAGTCTCCCGCATGCTTGTTTACAAGAGGAAGCAGCGTCTCAAGCGCCGCATGAGACTCGCCTGATATTACAAGCTCTATGCCCTCTTCAATCTTGACCTTGTCCGCGCAAAGCCCTATCATCTCAATGGCTCTTTGCTCAAGTTCCTCGTCAAGTCCCGCCTCAACGGATTCGTTCCACATATTTTTGGCCTGTTCATATTCGCCTTCTTCATATTTAAAAAATGCAAGGTTGTAAATCCCCTTCGAAAAGTCAGGATACTCGTTTGCAAGCTTTTCAAAATAACTCTTAGCCTCTTTCAAAAAATCCCTGCGCTTTTTGCTCTCTTTTTCACTGTCACATGAAAAAGCCACATCCTGGCAAAGAAGCGCATAGTTGTAAAGCCCGTTTATGTTTTTCTCGTCCAATTCCATCAGCGCCCTGAAATAGACTATAGCGTCAGTCTTTTTGCCCTCGTTGGCCATTTTGACTCCGCTGTATTCGATATATCCCCCTATGTCCTGATACATCGCAGAGAGCATCTTCTTGTATTCCCCGTTGTTTCTAAAGGAAGGATCAGTTCCTATTATGTCTATTATGCCCCTTGCTATCGAGGCCACGCTTATGCCCTTTTGCGCCGTTCCATCCTGTATCCCTTTTGCAAGGTCTGCATTTAGAACAGGAATATCCAGTCCCGCCTTGGGAAGCGTGTATCCCTTAATGTTTAATTCCGCATTTTCCTTTATACTTATGAACGAAATGTCTTTCGTCCTGTCCAGCAGATATTTTTCTATATGAGACTTCATAAAATAAAACTACCTCCATTTGCAAATCATATTTTCTATTTAAATTTCTATAAAATAAACATTGGACTTTTCAAGCAGGCTGTCAACGCCATCGTATACATATAGTACGAACGTGTCTTTTTTGACAGGCTTGGTCTTCATGTCCCCAAACAGGGCTTTAATGTCATAAGAAAACGCCTCTATTCTTATCTTCCTGAGAATCCCCTTTGAATCAAGTCCGCTGTACATTCCCATATATTTTGACACGTTTTCAGGACTGCTGACAAATTCATAGCACCTGCCCTTGAAGCAGGCTATATCATAACCCCCAAGAGCCTTTGGTGCCGCAGATGCCTTCGCGCTTGCCATGTAGTCATGTCTTAGCAGTTCCCTGAAAAGCTCCATATTATTTCCTATCCGGAATTCATAAAACCCTGAAAACATTTCATAAAGAGCGTTTCTAGAATGGCCCACTTCGAAATATCCCCTGTCGCTCCAGTATCGTGAAAAATCCTCAAAGAATCTGAACGGGCTTTCAGAGTAGAAGTTTTCAATAACATACGTGCACGATTTTGAAAAACCGCGGGAATTCCAGTAAAGCTCCAGTATCTCCTCTATCTCCTTTAGCCTTAAAATCTCTCCAAATCCTATATATTTATTGCTGAGGATTTCGTAGGGAGGCTTCGAAGAGAACTCATACCCATGCTTTGAAATCTGGTTTTCCCTTATGGGCGACCCCTTCAAAAGCTTTAAGAATCCAAGCTGCACATGGTCCGCCCCTATCGAGAATACGTCGTCAAAAGATCTTGCAAAGCTTTCATACCCTTCATAAGGCAGCCCCGCTATGAGATCAACGTGCTGGTGCACCTTCTGGCATTTGGCTATGGTGCCCACAACATGCCTTATCCTGCCAAAATCCTGACTCCTGCATATCTCCGCAAGAGTGTTGGGATTTGTGGACTGGATCCCTATCTCTATCTGGAAAAGCCCCCTCCTCGAATCTGAAAGCGCCCTTATGAGCTCATCATCCATTATGTGGGCGGCCACCTCGAAATGGAAATTGGTATATCCGTTGTCATTTTCCTTTAAAAAAGCTATCATTTCGAGAGTTCTGTCCCTGTTTGCATTGAACGTCCTGTCAACAAACTTTACCTGTTTAACATTTGCGTCTACAAATTCCTTCAGCTCTTTTTTGACCCTTTCAAGAGGAAAGTTCCTCACTCCCCTTATTGTGGAAGACATGCAGTACTGGCAGTTGAAAGGACATCCCCTTGAGCTTTCGTAGTATATTATCTTGTCCTTGTACTCACCCTCATCCATGTCCTCATATGGGCTCCTTACACTGCCCATGTCATTTATGAGCTCTCTTGGCGCATTCTTTACGACATCTTCTCTTTTTCTGAATGTTAGCCCGTCTATAGACTCATAGTCGCCCCTGCCTTTCATGCACATTATGAGCTCGCGCAACGACTCCTCTCCCTCGCCGGAAAGCACTAAGTCTATAAAAGAATTTTCCAGCATTATTTTTTCGGGGTCGAATGAAACCTCCGGCCCCCCGAACAGTATGTGGACTTCAGGCATTACCTTTTTAATGTTTCCGGCTATTTCAAGCATGTAGTCTATGTTCCATATATAGCATGAAAAGCATATGATGTCCGGCTTTTTAAGGTATATATTCTTTAATACTATATTCTTGTCAGTGTTTATGGAATTTTCAAGAATATCTACATCGGCGATGTCATAACACGCTTTTTCCAGATATCTCACCGCTAAATTCGTGTGTACAAATTTTGAATTGATTGCTACTAGAAGTACATTCATAAATTTTCCTCCAGAACTATTTCTAATCTATAATATATTAGCACAAAATTTTTTTTATATCCATTTCAAAACAAATTAAGTGCATAATTTCAACATCCGCACAGACAATTTCAAAACATTTCAAATTACGTTTACAATAAAACTTGAATTTTTACATTTATTAGCATACAATAATAGATAGGGCAACATACTATATCAGCGAAAAGAGGTTGATAAATTGTTAGCGCAAACGCATAAGATCATAGGATCGCATCTCCATGATAATATAGAGAAGAAAACCGGAATAAAATTAAACAGGAATCTTTTGATATATGGAAGCATAAAGCCTGACATATGGCCTACGCTTGCCGTAAAGAAGCATTACAAGGACAAGAGCTTTGGTTTTGTAATTGACGAGATAGAAAGCCTTATGGCTCTGGGCCTTCACGACAATCCAATTTCAATAAACAGGTTTTCTGTAAAACTGGGGATAATAACGCATTTTCTTTCGGACTTTTTCTGTCTTCCTCACCACGACAGAGACTACTTCCACGACAAGCTCAAGGAGCATTTGACATACGAAAAGCGCCTACACGACAGTTTCAAAGCCTTTTCGGGACTGAAAAACGTAAACATGCCGTACATGGACGGAATAAGCAGGCAGAACATAATAAAATTCATAGAAGAGCTTCACCTTGAGTATAAGGACAACCCTGCAGGATACATAAACGATGTGCGCGGCTCCATAAATGTATCTTCAGCTATAGGGATACTCGTTTCAGAACACTCCGTAGTTACAAGCAAAAGCCTTCAAAAGGCAGCCGGATATTCCGGATATTAAATTTAAATTGGACACATAGAAAGGATGCGATTTCGCATCCTTTTTCTTTTACACCTTTACAGACAATACTCCTTTTTTTATTTTTGCATCACACGCTTTCCGCATCTTCTTCGGCAGAAACCACAGCCTCTTCACCAACCTGTAAAACACTGCACGTGCCTCTGAAGAAAGCCCCTTTTTCCACCGAAAGAGTCTTGTACGCCATACTCCCTTCAACCCTCGACTTAAAATCCAGTATTATACCTTCAGACACGTTTATGTCTCCGTATACCTCCCCCTTCACATGCACGTTCGGCGCATCTATATTGCCCCTCACCAAAGATCCTTCCTCTATTATGACCTCACCCGTGGTAATCACGTTTCCAATTACAGTCCCGGCTATTTTAATGTCGCAATCCCCCTGGACATCCCCTTTTATGCTGCAGCCCCTAGATATTATCGTTATTTCGTCCTTTTTTATAATCTTTTTGTATCCCTTTTTTATATCCATATCCTTTATCATATTATTCCCCCGATTCATTCATTTTTTATTTTAAGTTTTAATACCCTTTTATATTGGTATTATTAACTTTAAAAGAAAATTTTGAGGTGATAGAATTGAAATCATTAAAACGCCTTTTGCAAAAACCCTTCTTCAAAGAGAACATAACCCTCCACTTCTACAGCACGAGGGGACAGCTGAAGACTCTCCGGCTCAACCAGATAGTATCCTTTTCACTCATCTTTGTACTCCTTTGCGCAGCCATAAACATGGGCAGCTTCTACTTCCATATGAAAAGGGAGTATTCAAATATGAAATTCGAATACACAATTGCAGTGGACAGGTGCAGTGACCTCGAAAATGAAAACGCCCTTCTCAAAAATGACCTGGATGTTCTTGCGAAGCAGCTCCAGAGCGCAGAGGAAGACATGGACGAGATGATAATATACAGGAACAATCTCGAAAAGAGTTCCTTTATAAAAAGCATATTAAAATAGGATGCGTAGCATCCTATTTTAACGCCTTTTGTTCATTCAGTTTCATTGCTTTGGCAATTATTTCAGGCCATTCCTGATCCGATGCATATCGGCTGCCTATTTTCCTCAAAGTTCGGTGTCCCTGGCCAAAATACCTGCTGTTTATCATCTTTGCAAAATACATTATGCACTCCTCTTTCGAGCTGTAAGTCATAGCACTCTCATAGGGGCTTGAATCATATGCCCCAAGCCCGAAGAGATTGTTTTTGCTTCTTGCAAGCCTTGACATTCCATTTCCCGACTCATGCTGTGCAAGCGAAACTATGAAAAGAGCGTTTACCCCGTATATGTGCTCCGCTGCAAGCACGTATTCTCCTATACCTTCAAGAGGGGTACCCTTCACCATTTTTTCCAGCTGGCTTTTTGAATAACCGCATTTTTGGTCTAACTTCATGTCAATATAGTTTTTCCTGTAATATCCTCCCCTTGAAGTATCCTCCCCTTCATAAGGACCTGAATAGGCCATTTTTGAGATTTCTTTCAAATCTTCCTTCACAACAGATGCCTTCTCATTCAAGCTTGATGCGTTTTCTATAAGCTCATGGACTTTTTTGTCAGCCTGCTCAAACTCAGAGCCTGTATCCTCAATGTTCACAGCCTGTATTAAATCCCTTCCCAAATTCACTGTTAAAAAAGATGATATTATACACACAGCGGCTATTAAAAAATACGAAGTCAACCTGATCAATGGTACCACCTCCTTCTATAATATGCTTTGTAAAATGTTATTTTACTTTTTTATATACCCACAGAGCATGCGTATTACTTAAAAAATAAAAAGAGCGCCTGAAAACCAGTAAATCAAACTGGTTCTTCAAAACGCCCTTGCCTTAGTTAAAAATGGTCAGTATTTATGATTTTTCAAGACATATGTGTATTTGGATTACCTGCCAAATATCCTCGCCGCGTCCATAACCGCCTTTATGTTTTCAGGCGGAGTTCCTATTGGAATCTGGCATCCAGTGCTGAGTATGAAGCCCTTAGGACTGTCCCCGCCTTTTTCTATGCATGCCCTGGCCTCTTTATAGATATCCTCTATGCTTCCAAGTTTTACGGTGTCCACAGGCTTTATGTTTCCCATTATCACAACCCTGTCACCGACAGCATTCTTGGCTTCCTCAAGGTCCTCTATGTTGTCTATGCTCAGAACCGAAATTCCACAATCGACCATGGACTCCCATATCCCCTTGCTCTTTCCGCATATGTGGAGTCCTCCTCCGCTTCCCCTCCACTTTGCTATCCTGTCCATGCATTTTTTCATGTAAGGCTTTACAAATTCTTCAAACTGCGGAACGCTTATCATGCTCTGCGATGAAACCGGGTCTGAAAATCCGACTCCAAATCCCATGCTGCAAGCCTCGTCTATGAATCTCAAATTGCTCTCGGTTATTATTTCCAAAAGGTAGTGAAGCTCTTTGGGGCTCTTTCTAAGGTCTTTCAGCAGATTTTCTGTACCCCTTACAGCGGCCGCGACGCTGAAGGGTCCCGCTATGTCAGTTGAAACCTCAACCTCATGTCCTATCTCCTTGTCTATCATCTCAAGCGCGCGCAGTATTATAGGAAGCCTTCCGTCTTTTCTCGGGTCTGCAGGCTTTATCTTCCCAAGGTCGTCGTAGCTTTTGAGAACAGGTTTTTTAACGTAGGATATGCTTTTTTCAGGATATACAAGCTCAGTGCCCATGGCCTCCGCAACTCCCCTAAGCCCCGTTCCTATTCCAGCCCCGTCGGGTCTGAACATCTTGAATACCTCTACTTCAACCTTTGTCATAAGCTCCGAGGAATGGTTGTGCTGTGCGGGATATATTCCAAATATGGGCGCACACGTCTCACCCATTATGGGACAGCACGGAATTCTGTCTACTTCCTCGCCCTTTGCAAAAGCATCCATTCTCTCCCTTGGTGTCATCTCATCCGGCTTTATAAAATATTCCACGGTAGTCCCTCCTAGTGATTATTCGATTCCAAGCACAAACATCATGGGGTTTTCATATATCCTATTGCCAGTCTTTATGCATCTGTGACCTATGAAAACGGCCTCGTCCTCTTTGTATATGTCGCAAATGGCCATCCCATAGCTCTTTTCCTTTTCGTACTCAACTTTTTCAATATTGGCGGTCCCTCTCGACTCAAGCGCAGTGGAAGTCTTTCCGCAGATGTGCACAACCACTCCCCTGATTTCCCTTTTTATCCTTCCAAGCACATTGCCTATCACAGGCTCGCATATGCTCCTGTAAAGCTTTGGCCCTACTATATTTATGTCGCCGCTGGGGTCTGCAAAAGATATTATCTTGGCGCCTCTTTTTACGCCTTCTTTTATATATTCGAATATGTTGCTGCTCATAGTCTCTATGAAATAGCTGCAGGCGTTTTCGTCCTTCCTGAGAGCCTTGTAAAACGCGGCAGAGTCCATAATCTGCATGGCTATCGTGATTGGCCCCTCAACATTAAGTGCCACAGTCTCTCCCATTCCTGAAAGCTTTTCCACTGCATCAAGAACAGTGCCTATCCTACCCTCAGAAAAGTCATGCTTTCCTATTTTGTATATGCCATTTGCATCGTCTATAAAATATCCTCTTGACCTTGGGCCTATATTCTCATCGCCAAGGTTTATGTCTGCGCCAAGGCTGTCTGCCTCGACAGTCACGCAAAATGGTACGCTTGCAAAGCAGTCACCTCTGCTCTCCTTTACGAGAAGCGAATAGCTCACCATCTGATCGAGGTCAGTGTGAATTTTAGGAAACGATATTCCCTTTTCAGTAAATTTTTTGCTGTCTATAACTTCAAACTTGTCGGCCTTGCATTCAAAACTCATAGCATCCTCCCTTACAGCTTCAATATGGTTTAGAACCTGAGCTCTTTTATGAAATAGTCTTGAAACTCCGCCCTTGTCGAAAGCTCAAGCACAGAAATGTTTTGGGCCTCGCGCTTCATGTCCTCCAAAAGGCTCCTGTTTATAAGAGAAAGCCTGGCACCCTCTATGGATGAGTTTCCAACAAAGTTTATGTCTCCCTTGAAACCCTTTGGTATAAGCCCTACGGTCTTTATATTTTCAGGGTCTAAGTGGTATCCGAAAGCTCCTGCTATGACGGCTTCCTCAACCTCTTCTATCCCTATTCCAAGCTCCTTGAGAAGCATTGTGACTCCTGTTGCTATCGCCCCCTTGGCAAGCTGTATCTGCCTTATGTCCCCTTGCGATATGAACACCTCGTCAGTTATTTTGAACTTCTTGCCGTCAAGCCTTGAGACGAATTTTTCATCCATCCCCTTGGAGTTGAACTTGCCGCTTTTCATGACTATTTCCTTTTCCAAAAGCTGGGCCACAATGTCTATAAGACCGCTACCGCATATCCCAACAGCCCCTTTGCCTCCTATTACGCCTATTTCAAACTCTCCGTTTTCTCCTATTTTGAAAGACTCTATTGCCCCGTCCTCGGCCCTCATTCCGCATGATATGTTCATTCCCTCAAGTGCAGGCCCTGCGGCCGTTGACGTTCCCGCCATATTGCCACCGCTTATCGCGACTATCTCGCCGTTTGTGCCTATGTCTATGAATATGCAGGTGTTTTCCTTCTTGTTAAAGCCCGTGGCTATTATTCCCGAAACTATGTCGGCTCCCACATATCCAGACGCACTCGGAAGCACCGTTACAATTCCCGACTCGTTTATATCCATCCCGCAGTCGGCAGGGGAAATATCAATGGCATGCAGAAACACCGGCCTGTATGGGGCCCTCGCTATCGAGACAGGGTCCACCCCCAAAAGAAGGTGGAGCATAGTGGTGTTTCCAGCTATTACGACGTTGTACACGTTTTCAAGTCCGCATATCCCGTCCACAAGTTTTGCTATCATGCTGTTAAGCTCTTTTACTATGCACTCTTCAAGCTGGGGCGCTCCGTTTTCATTGTTCATTATATATGTTATCCTCGAGAGCACGTCTCCGCCGTACTCAGTCTGTGGATTAAGCCCAGAAACCTTTCTGATAACCTCACCCGTTTCAAGGTTTACAAGGTAGGCTGAAAGCCCTGTAGTCCCTATGTCTATGGAAACCCCCATTATGCCCTGCTTTTCACTGTGGGCATCTATTATTTCGTTGTCGCAAAGTACGGCATGGAAGTTGCTCAGCTTGTCTCTCTCTATGCCTCCCATTTTCCTGAGAATTCCAGGCCTTGACGCCCCAAGCCCGAACACATTAAACTGCGGAGAAGAAGACAGCTGCTCCCCGCACTCTATCTCAAGCCCTCTTATCCTCGCGTCCACAGGAACTTCTATTGAATACCCCCTGTTTATGGTCTTCATTTCAGATCCAGCGGGCTTTATGTTGAAAAGCTCCACCTCGACATCGCCCTTCACCCTCGCCTGGCATGAAAGCCTCACATTTTCCTGCCCCTCTATAATCTTCTTTTCGGCCTCATTTGGAGGGTACATGTCGCCTCTTGCAATCACCCTGCATTTTCCGCATGTCCCTATTCCATTGCAGGGAGTCTCTATTTTAAGCCCTGCACGCCTTATGCACTCAGAAAGCTTCTCTCCGTCTTTCGCATCTATTTCAATTCCATATCCCTTAAATGTTATCTTTGACATATTCCAAAACTTCCCCTCTGACATATGAATAGTCTCCATCTTTCACATGGCCTGTCATGGCCCTGAGGTTTTCAACCGGAGTGGACATTCCAAGTCCGCACGCCGGAGCCACTATGTCGACTCCCGATTCTATCGATACGTTTGTAGCAGTCACAACCTTTTCAGGAAGCCCGTCGTTTAAAAGCTGAGTGCTTACATTTCCCATAAGCCTTGTATGTACTAGCCTTCTGGCCATTTTCATTCCGACTGCAGAGTCAAAGCTAAGGGCGTCCGCTCCCATTTTGTTCATGCTGTCCACTATGGCCTTTGCCTTTCCGCATATGTGCACTATAACCTTGGCGCCTTCTGCGTGTATCCTCTCTATGGACTCAGTGTAAAGCGGAACTACGAACCTTTCGAAGTTCTTGCTTCCCAGTATCTCTCCAGTGGCTGTAGGGTCTGAAAAGGTTATAACGTCCGCCCCAGCCCTTACCATCTCAACAGCGTATCTTATGGAGTACTCGTTTACATACTTCAAGAACTCAAACGCCTTGTCAGGATCTCTTCTTAGCATCTTTAGAAAATCAAGAGGATCGACTATGGAAGTTGCGGTGCTCAGCGGCCCTGTTATGTTTCCTATTACGGGAACCTCGTCGTTTTTAAGCCTTTTTATAGCCTCTATTACAACGGGCATCCTGTAGTCTTTCAGCGGATCTACACTGTAGTTTTTCATTATTTCGTCAACAGAGTCCTCGTTGTACTCCTTCACAAGAGGCTCAACCAGCTTGCCCCCAAAGTCAAGCTTAACCCCCAAAGGCTCGGCCTCTATTGTCATGCAAAACGGGACTCCGTAGTTTTCAAACCCTAGGTCCTCGTTTATCCTCTTCGCAACATCCACCATGGCATCGACGCTGCAGTTGTGATTTTCATCTATATTGTCGAGTATTCCAGTGACTCCCGCATTCATCATTCCACCCGGACATATAACCGGAGGCCTGTCGACTTTTTCTCCGTTTAGAGCCTTTAAAAGTCTCTCCTTCTGATTCAATACAAACACCTCTATTCATATATTTTTCAAAAAAATTTCCCACCACATGAAAATTTTAAACTAAATACACCTAAGTGTCGAATTAGAAATCTCTATAGTACATGTTCTTCCCATTCAACAGCTTTATACCATATAATTCCTTATAAATCCAATGCCTATACAGTACTATCACAAGCATGTAAAATATTAACCACCGGACATATTACACCTTGGAACTGCATGCAACTCATTCCATATTTCATTTTTTATCTTATATCTCTACTTTACATATTTACAAAAACCCTTTTTTTGAATATAATGGTTGTGTGCAAACAATACTTTTTCGGGGTGTGGCGCAGTTTGGTAGCGCACTTGACTGGGGGTCAAGGGGTCGCAGGTTCAAGTCCTGTCACTCCGACCAGTAAAAGCCTTCAAGGATCAAATGATCTTTGAAGGCTTTTTTATTGCTGTTTGACTATAAATTTACTACAACTGGATTGAACCGCCCGGACTGAAGTCATGAGTATAGGGTATAAACTAAGGGAATACATTTACAAGAATATAAAAGATACAGTTTGTAAAATACAGACAAATTTACTCTGTCAGGCAGGTGGTAAAATGGACTCCAAACCAACGTTCACAATCCCTTTGGATAGGGCCTGCGAATATCCTATTCAAGCGATTGGAAGAAAGAGCAGGAATCTGTCAATATGCAAAAGAGAGGGATTCAACGTGCCCGACGGCTTTTGCATAAACACGAAATGCTATAGGCGATTTTTGGCCCACAACAAACTGAATAAATTCATAAAAATGGAAATATCCAAAAAGCCATTTGAAGACATGCGGTGGGAGGAGCTTTGGGATGCCTCACTCAGGATACAGTCTGCGTTTATTAAAGCCGAAATGCCCAGTGACATTGAGCTCGATATATTAAACCAGCTGTCCAGATGGTCCGAAGGAACCTCTTTTGCAATTCGTTCTTCATCTCCGCAAGAGGACACTAGGGCCTATTCATTTGCTGGCATATATGAGTCATATGTTGACGTAAAAGGGGCACTAGATGTACTGGATAAAGTCAAACTGGTATGGGCCTCCCTCTGGAGCGACCGTTCGCTGCTTTACAAAAATGAGATTTCGCTGGATGTTCTCAAAAGCTCTATGGCGGTTCTTGTCCAAAGGATGGAGTATAAGGACGTGTCCGGAATTGCATTCACCGCAAATCCAATATCCAATGATGCTACGTCCATTATCATAGAAGCCATAGAAGGGTCTTTGGACATGCTTGTAAGCAACTTGAAGACGCCTGAGCGAATTCAAATCGACAAGGCATCTGGAAATATAAAGCTGATTCAGTCTCCCCTAAGCAAGCGGCTGCTTGAAGACTCCAGGATAAGATCGCTTCAAAAACAAGTGCTGAGTCTGGAGAAGCTGTTCAACGAGCCTGTAGATGTCGAGTGGACAGGGCTTGGAGAAGATTTTACCGTACTTCAGGTCAGGCCGATCACAGGGCTGTCGCGGGAGTCGAGCGAGGAAAAGCAGTGGTACTTGACTCTTACGCCAAAAATGCAACAACTTGTAGACCTGGCAAATCGGGTTGAGCACATATTGATTCCTCAGCTGATGCAAACATGTGAAAGGTTTGCCGGAACATCCCCTGAAGGCCTGTCCAAAGAGGCCCTCGCCAACGCCCTTAGGAAGAGAGGCGAAAGCTATGATTACTGGACAAGCGTATATCAGAATGAGTTCATTCCGTTCGCACACGGCATACGACAATTCGGGCTTTTTTACAATGAAATCATTCATCCCCAGGACCCCTACGAGTTTATGGACCTTCTGGAAGGCACCCCTTTAATGGCCGAAAGCAGAAACCGTGAAATGAATGTGCTGGCTGAATCTCTAAGACACCTGCCGTCTTTGAAAAATCGCCTGCAAAAAGCCGTCCGCTCGGGCCTGCGGGGAGAACGACTTTTCAAGGAGCTAATGGTAATCAGACAACGCGGACCAGAGGAGGAGGCTTTCATAGATGCCTTCCTGAAATTTCTGAAAGAGAATATGAACACACACTACCAAAGCGTCAATTTAAACAGGGCTCCCGAGATTTCACTGAATGTAATTATCAAACTGTCAGAAAGTCCATTAGCCACAAAACATGGGGACAATTCAGGTCTACAAAAGTATATATCACAATATTTCGAAAAGGCTGGAGATGAGAGAAAAAAAGAAGCCGAACAATGGCTAAGAATCGGCAGGGTGAGCTGGCGCCTCAGAGACGATGACAACATATTGCTGGGCAAGCTTGAGAACCAGCTGCTTGCTTTTATGCAGCAGGCGGCAATCCTCCTGAAAAATGAAGGGCTACTCGATAATTCGCCTGCAGACTTTGTATTAGACGACTGGATACAATTTTGGGAAGGGCTCACAAATAAAAAGAAGGTTCAGCTGAGTTCAAGCCAAGAATCAGCAAAACCCTCCGACGTGAAAATTAACAGGCCCAGTCAAAGGATCGGCCAACCCTCTTCACCGGGTGTATTTACAGGCACTGCTCGTGTGATTCGCTCTCTTGAGGACTTTGAAAGCGTCAAAAGCGGAGAAGTACTCGTTTTTGACGCAGTAGAGCCACAGATGACATTTATCATACCACTGGCAGGCGCAATTGTTGAAAGAAGAGGCGGAATGCTAGTCCACAGTTCGATTATCGCCCGAGAGATGAACATACCTGCAGTCAACGGCATAAGCCGTGCAACGGAGTGGATTAGAACAGGGGATATCGTCACCGTCAACGGCGATATTGGCGTCGTACTTATAGGCAAACCTTCATTCAAAAGAACAAAAAGTAAACATGGCTATCCGTAAAACAAATCAGGCAGCTGTCCCTCTCAGCTTTCAGCTGCCTATCTCATTGTAAATGTTGTCAAATGCGGATGTGTTTTTTCTGAACACGTTCAACATATTTGTACATAATTCAAAGCCGTAGGGTGAAAAAACCGCTGCTTTTTAGCCATATTGATTTGACACATCATATTTTCCATGATATAATGCATATTCACTCTAATTTTCCAAAAGGAGGTGTTTGTTATTAAAAATTCACATAGTACACTGCGTGTTTTTATCGCTACAGTATCTGTCATGTCATACTATCTTATCAGCGTAATATAGTAATTCACATTTCTAAAACTCTAGTTGTAATATCCATCGCAATCATAATACCCTACTGATTTTTTCCCAAAAATAAAAAACCCGCACATCAAAATAAAAAACCCGCACATCCTCGGGAGTTTTCCCAAACAAAATGTGCAGGCTGCTTTAAGTCAAACTATTTCAATTGCTAGTAGTACAGTCTCTCTGATGGATATTCCGGATCGCAAGTCACATCCATTCCAAGCTTCATGAATGTCTGCTCGTCATTAGTGCTCAGTATTGTAGTCGAGTGAACCTGGCATCCCTTAAGAAGTGAAAGCTTCTCCATAGCAACCTCTGCCATAGGATTTGTAGCCGCACTTATGCTAAGGGCTATCAGTATCTCTTCACAGTTTAGAGCCGTTATGCTGCTTCCAAGAGTCTTTTCCTTAAGGTTTATTATTGGCTCAAGTATAACAGGTGAAATCAGATGGATTTCGTCATCCATGTTCGAAAGATGCTTTATTGCATTAAGCAGTACTGCCGATGCAGCATCCATTGTATCCGATCCCTTACCTGTAAGTATTGTTCCGTCGCTAAGCTCAAGAGCCACTGCCGTGCACTGCTCATTTTCAGCCAGCTCTTCCTTGAGTCTAGCCGCTCTTTCCCTTGCAGGTACAACAACTTTTCTGTCCTCAGGCTTAAGGTTAAGCTCTTCCATTATAAGTCTCGCCCTTTGGAATGTCTCAAGGTCTACATATCCTTTTTTGTATTCGCAACCGGTTTTGAAGTATCTTCTTATTATTTCCTGTCTCGAAGCCTCTTTGACAACTTCATCGTCAATTATTCCAAAACCTACACGGTTTACCCCCATGTCCGTAGGCGACTTATAAACCGCTTCCTCTCCCGTTATCTTTTCTATTATCCTCTTTAGGACAGGGAAAGTCTCTATGTCTCTATTGTAGTTTACAGCCACTTCGTTATATGCGTCGAAGTGGAACGAGTCTATCATGTTTACGTCCTTAAGGTCGACAGTTGCCGACTCATATGCTATGTTAAGAGGGTGCTTAAGCGGAACATTCCACACAGGGAATGTCTCAAACTTTGAGTATCCCGCAACCTTTCCGTTCTTGTGCTCATGGTAAAGCTGGCTCAGGCATGTAGCAAGCTTTCCGCTTCCAGGTCCCGGAGCCGTAACAACCACTATAGGCTTTGTAGTCTCTATATACGGGTTCTTTCCGTATCCCTCGTCGCTTACTATGGTATCCACGTCTGTAGGATATCCCTTTGTAGCGCTGTGAGTGTATACCTTGATTCCCCTTCTTTCAAGCTTGTTCATGAATATTGTCGCCGCAGGCTGATTTGCATATCTGGTTATAACAACGCTGTTTACATCAAGCTCATACGCTCTCAGGTCGTCAATAAGCCTTAACACGTCCATGTCATAAGTTATTCCAAAATCTCCACGGATTTTGTTTCTTTCAATGTCTCCTGCATAAACGCAGATTACAACTTCCACTTTCTCCTTAAGCTTGTGAAGAAGCTTTATCTTTGCATTTTCGTCAAAGCCAGGAAGGACTCTCTTTGCGTGCATGTCAAAAAGAAGCTTTCCTCCGAACTCCAAATAAAGCTTGTCGTAATTGTTGACTCTCTCAAGTATGAACTTTGACTGTTCTTCCAAATATTTTTGTGGATCAAAACCTATTTTCATAATCAACCTCACTATCCTTATCCTTAATTATTCTCCGTAATGTTTCTCCGCAATTATTCTCCGTTGACTATTTTACCACAAATCGAATTTATTATAAGAGAAAACTAGAATATTTTTGTTTTTTTTCTTGAACAAAGTAAATCTACATAAAAACAGCCGTATCCGGCTGCTTTTATATCCCACGCTATTCCTTTTTCAGCTTGAGCGCGCTTATTTTGCTCTTCATTACCATTGACTCGTCTTCATATTTCATCTCCCAGGTTCCTTCAAGCGAATAGCCCTTTCCAGTGTCTTCAATCTCGACATTGAAATTCATGACTTGGTTCTTGTCAAAGCTCGAGTCCTCTTTTACAGTCTCTATGGATATTTTCCCATTGTCATATATGAATGCATAAGGACCTTCGGTCGAATCCGATTCTCCCGGGTACATGTCAACGACCTTTATTGAAACTGTGCCGTTTTTTTCATCAACAGCATTTATGTTAAGCACAACTCCTCTTGTCTGTCCCTTTATTGACTCGAACATGTTGATCTCCTCAAGGGCCGTTTCGGCATCTCCGGACTTGTTTGCGATCTCCATCTTGAAATCGTCCTCTATGCTGACCTGCTCAAACGTTATAGTTCCTTCCGTCCACTCCCCCTCTACTTCCTTCAGCTCAGGAGCCTTCCCTCCGCAGCCTGCCGTAACAATTCCTATAACTGCAAGCAGCGCCGCCATTATCCATAGTCTTTTTCCCTTCATGCCCTCATCCCCTTTCAACTATAATATGTTCAAATCATTTAATTAATCATATTTTAAAAATACCCCCCCAGATTCAAAAACAACAGCAATTTATGATAAACAGTAATTTAAATATGTATTCATTTTATATTTAGGGCTCGTCTTATGCAGCGCCATGTCTTATAATTAATTCTGTAGGGAGATACATACTGAAATTCATTTGAAATTATATTTTCACTTATACATATTATTAATTTGCTTCACATGAAATTTGGAAGGAGTCCGACACAAGTAATGATCAATCAAATTTTCAACAAAAAAAATCCATTAGTTCTAGTCGCTGACGATTCAGCGCTTATACGTTCCACACTTCGTAACTTTTTAGAAGAGCAGGGCTACAGGGTTATAGAAGCGGAAAATGGCGCCAAGGCACTGTCATTATTCGAAATCAAAAATCCTGACCTTGTCCTTATGGACTTTGTTATGCCTGTAATGGACGGGGTCACGGCCTGTTCAAAAATTCAAGAGCTGAAAAACGGAAAAGATACTCCAGTTATAATGATAACTTCCATGGACGATGAGTCTTCTGTAAACCGCGTATTCAACTCAGGGGCTGCGGACTATGTAAGCAAGCCCATAAACTGGGCCGTGCTGCGCCAGAGGATTACGCGCCTGCTCAAGGCCCGCCATAACGAGATATCACTGGGACAGAGCGAAGCCTTCGCCCTGTCAATAATAAACCATGCCGTTGAGGGCATAATAACAGTAGACTCCATGGGAATTATAAAGTTCATGAATCCCGCTGCCGAGATCACATTCGGATATTCACAAAGCGAACTCCTGGGCAAGAACATATGCAATTTGATATCGGGTCTTAGGTTTCCCGAAATATATTATGAAAAAACAACTGACAGCAATTGTGAATTTTCAGGATATCAAAAAAACGGGGATAAAATTCCAATAGAGCTGACAATAAGCAAATTCAATTCGTCCGATTCCCCGCTATACACTGTGATTTTAAGAGACGTGACTGAAAGAAAAAACTATGAGGACATGATAAAGTACAAGGCCTTTTACGATTCCCTTACCGAACTTCCCAACAGGCTTCTTTTGAAAGACCGTTTGTCTCTTGAAATTTCACATGCAAAGCATACAAATCAAAAGCTTGCAGTAATGTATCTCGATCTTGACAGATTCAAGCTCATAAACGACACTCTCGGACATAATACGGGAGACAGCGTGCTAAAGCAGGTTTCAGCAAGACTTAAGGAATGTGTCCGCCCTGACGACACCGTTGCCAGAATAGGTGGAGACGAGTTTGTCATACTTCTTCCCGGAATAACCCAGGAAGAGAAAATAGGCAATATAGCTCACAGGGTGCTCAATTCCATAAGAGAACCCATAATAATAAATGAGCACGAGCTTTACCTTACAATAAGCATAGGCATAACCGTGTTTCCAAACGACGGCGAAGACGAAGAAACTCTTCTAACAAACGCAGATGTCGCTATGTACAGGGCCAAGGAAAAGGGCAAGAACAACTTCCAGATTTACACTCACGCCTTGAATGCAAAGGCTCTTGAAAGGCTGGCGCTCGAAAACAGCCTGAGAAGGGCGCTTGAATACAAGGAATTCGTAGTCCACTACCAACCCAAAGTGGACACTGAAAGCGAACAGGTCATAGGCATGGAGGCCCTTGTCAGGTGGCAGCATCCTAAATGGGGCCTTGTTCCCCCGCAAAAATTCATACCTCTTGCAGAAGAGACCGGACTTATAGTCCCAATAGGCGAATGGGTTTTGCACACCGCATGTACGCACACAAAGGCTCTTCACAACATGGGGCTTAAGCCGCTTACAGTTGCCGTAAACCTGTCTGCAGTACAGTTTGAGCTTCAAAACCTTACAAAAATGGTATCGAAGGTTTTAGCTGAAACAGGACTTGACCCGCAGTATCTTGAGCTCGAAATAACCGAAAGCGTCGCCATGCAAAACGTTGAACACACGCTGAATATGATACGTGATCTCAAGGCAATGGGCATAAAGTTCGCCATAGACGATTTTGGCACAGGCTATTCATCACTCAGTCAGCTGAGTAATTTTTCAGTGCACAAGCTTAAAATAGACAGGTCATTTGTAAGCAAGATAAACGGAGAAAAGGATAATTCTATAATCCCTTCCACTGTACTTGCACTTGGCAAAAGCCTCGACCTTTCAATAGTTGCCGAAGGGGTTGAAAGCCAGGAGCAGGTTGACTTCCTCAAGGAAAACAACTGCGATGAAATGCAGGGGTTCTTCTTTGGAAAACCAATGCCGATAGAAAATTTCAAACAACTCTACAGCACAGACTTGAATATTGATATTTCAAAAAAATAAAAAGCAAGCCGCATACTTAATTGGCGGCTTGCTTTTTATTTTCCAAACCCGCTCATTCTTCTCCATTAATATCCAGCACTATTTCACAAGCTGAGATATCCCCTTGAACTCTGAAGACCTTGCATCCCTGCACAGCTCAAAAAGTATTGATTCATACGTCGTTATTATGGCTCCCTCCTGCCTCATCCTTTCAACCGCAACATTCTTGTCGTTTTCCTTTCTAGATGATATGCAGTCTTCCACCACAACAGGTATATAGCCTTTGCCTAAAAGGTCCACAGCAGTTTGCATCACGCATATATGCGATTCTATTCCAGCCAGTATGACAAATTTTTTCCCCATGCCCTCTACTTCCTCTGCTATATGGTCGGCATCACAGCAGCTGAATGTCATCTTTTCCCTAGCCTCTACTTCCTCCAGTACAGCCCTTACTGGCTCTATGGTTTCTCCAAGACCTTTTTTGTACTGCTCCGTCATAATCATTGGTATGTCGAGTATTTTAAGTCCTCTTACAAGTTTCTCCATGTTTTCTATGAGCTTGTGATTGTAAAACATATGGGGAATGAATTTTTCCTGTATGTCTATTATCATAGCCGCCGTTTTTTCTCTAATAACTCTCATCTCCATTTTCCTCCTAAGCCTAAACTTTTTATTTATTCTACCCTATAATAGATACCCAAATAAGCCTTGTTAGAACTCTCAATTCGAACGGCACCTTATTCCAATGGCAGCATCAGCTTTACACTTGCGCCCGAAAGTATGCTTCTTGATATTTCTATTCTTCCTCCATGCAGGTTTGCAATCTTATCGCTTATCGAAAGCCCAAGGCCGCTTCCCGGCATGTTCGGATTTCCCTTGTAGAATTTCTCTTTTACCTTTTCCATATCATCATCGGGTATTCCGCAGCCGTCGTCTTCAACACATATGTATGCGTAGAGCCCTTCGACTCCAACACTTACATGTATCTCTCCCTCCCCGAATTTGGTTGCATTTTCCATAAAGTTTATGAGCACCTGCTTTATCCTGTCCCTGTCACAGCTTATGTTCAATGTGTTTTTCTCAAATTTGCATTTTATGGATATGCCTTCTGACTGCGCCTTGGACCAAAACTGCCTGACCGTGTCCGTGCAAAGGGGTATTATGTCCACATTTTCCCTCTTCAGTGTCATTTTTTTCGAGCTGAATCTCGAAAAGTCGAGAAGCTCCTCAACAAGATTTATGAGGCGGTCCGTTTCTGAGGCTATTATCTGCAGGCCTTCCCGCGTTTCCTCCTCGTCATCCATGTCCCCTCCGAGTATTGTCTCGCTCCAGCCCTTTATTGAAGTCAAGGGCGTCCTTATCTCATGCGATATCGACGATATGAATTCGTTTTTTATACTGTTGCTCTTTACTATTTCATCAGCCATGTAGTTTAGAGTGTCAGCAAGTTCACCTATCTCGTCTTCGTTTTTTATGTCGGCCCTCAGGCTGAAATCTCCCCCCGCCATTTTCTCGGATATCTCCCGCAGGCTCTTTATAGGCCTTATTATTCCCCTTCCAAGAAGGGCGCTTACCACAAGGGCCGCAATCAATGCTGCAACGCCCACGAGCGCTATCCTTGCTATAAGCGCATTCACCGTTTTGTCGACATCCTCCATTGAGGTTATATACCTTACAACACCTGTGATCTCATCGGCATAATAAAGCGGAGCCGATACCGATATGACCTTTTCAGATGTTCCTACATTCTCGCCAAGCCAAGAGCCTATCTCGTCCCTTTCAACCGCACCTTTAAAGTCCGGAGTGTCCACATATTCACTTGAATAGAACCCGCTCGAAGACTCAAGCACGTTGCCATTTTTGTCTATTATCTGTATCTCCAGGTATTCATCCAGAGAAAAATTTTCCATCATGTATTTGGCCTTGTCTTCAAGCCTTTCATACTTCATATAGCTGTTGTAGAATTCAGAAGATGCAAATGCCCTGCTCGAAAGGGACTGCTCAATATTCCACCTGTAGTAGTGTGTTATTCCGGCGTAAAACATCACCTGGAATATGCCTATAGTCAAAATGCTCACCGCCGCATAGCTTAGTATGAGCTTTCTCCTTATTCCCTTCAAGCCTGTTCCCCCTCGCACCATCTGTATCCGTATCCCCAAAGAGTTTCTATATACCTCGGCTGCGACGGCTCATCCTCTATTTTACTTCTAAGCCTTCTTATGTTGACGCTGACTATCTTCATGTCCCCTATATAGTTTTTCCCCCATATTTCATCCAGTATGTGGTCTTTGCTTATGTTTTTGCCATCGCTCTTCATGAAAAGCTCAATCATCGAAAATTCCGTAGGTGTTATTTCTATTTCCTCGCCTGCCTTGAAAAGTCTTCTTTCATCCATGTCAAGCACAAACGGACCCGACTCCAGTTTGCTTGCGGCCTTTTTTTCTCTGCTGCCGACTCTTCTTAAAAGCGCATTTACTCTTGCCATGAGCTCACTTGGGCTGAATGGTTTGGTCACATAATCATCAGCCCCCGTGTCAAAACCCTCTATCTTGTCTTCTTCCTGTGATTTTGCCGTAAGCATTATTATTCCTATTTCACTGTCGCTGCTTCTTATGCCTTTGCAAACCTCAAATCCGCTTATTCCAGGCAGCATGACATCCAAAACCGCCACGATTATGTCTTTGTTTTCTCTAAACAGCTGCAGGGCCTCCTCACCAGTCGACGCCTCTATTACTTCAAACCCCTTTCTCTTGAGGTTTATCCTTATGAAACTTCTTATTGCCCTTTCATCTTCAAGAAGTAGTATCTTTGCAGCCACATATATTGCCTCCCCGCTATCTCAGTATTTTAAAATTGTCAAATATCTCGTCCCTTGTCATTATCATATTTCTGTACTCATCGTCGGCCAGTTCTGTTATTTCATTGTCCTTGTAGTCACTCCTCAAAATATATCTCGCTCCGTCTTTTCCTTTTATCCCCATGAATCTATTCAAATCTTTATACTGGTTTTTATTGTACTCAAGTTCCGAATTAATCGTAAATATGGTGTAAATCGGAATCACTTTTTGGGCATTTTTTTCAATATAGCTTATGGTGATCCAGCCCGGCTTTTCTCCAAAGCCGGACCTTGTAACAGTCATATTGTCATTCCACCTTTCGGGAAACAAAAGCTCATATCCTTCCGACGAGTTCAAAAAACTCTCCCTTGAAAGTCTAAGTCCGCCGTCCCCGTCCCACTTGTACCATCCCCATATCCACGGGATTGATAATTTCGGGGCATCCTCATATCCCAAAGGTCTTATGGGCTTTCCTATCTCAACCACCCCGTCCCCGTCGACATCACTGCTGTCAATTTCGTACACCTTGTACGTCTCTTCGTATATTTCGTCAAACTGCGCATATTCTCTATAAGTTTGTCTTTTAAATACTCTCTCAAGCATTGAATTTTCTACAATAAGCACCTCAGTGGCAAAAGACTCGCTTGAATATCTAAAGTCAATGAACACTCCCTTTTTGCCTTCAGACAGCCTTCCCGACTTCACCGAATAGAAATCGGTTATATATTCATATGGCTCCAGCTGCAATTCGTCTGTCTTTTCAACTGACTGGTCTCTATATTTGAAAAGCTGCGCATATACGCCATCTTCGCCGTACTGCCCCTGCAAATTCAGCAGCACTATCTCAAATGATCTGTCGCTGTCCAGATTGTCTATTGCCAGCTCGTCATATTCACTCGAAAACACCTTTTCAAGTCTTGCATTGTTGAATCTGTATATATAAAGCTCCCTATAGTCTTTTTCATTTGCATGGGCCTCCCATCCTATTTGTATTTCGGACAGTCCGTCATAATCCATGTCTATAAAGCTCACATAGTCTATCCCTTCTCCTGGAGCCTCTATGTCTGTCATCTTTTTAAGCTTGCCCCCATCCTGGCCTATTACAAGCATCCCATATCTCGGATGCTCCCTGTATTTGTAAAACGCTATTATTTCGTCTGTTCCGTCGGCATTTATGTCTACAAAATTTATGGCTGCAAGCTTTTTCATCTCTAGCGGTGCCGACAATACGCATTCCTCCGGTATTGTATTTGAAATAAACTTTCTTATCTTTTCCTGGCCTCGGCTGAGGCGCGGCGGCTTCATAAGCTCTTTTGGCTCTTTAAGGAGCATATCACTGCACCCTGAAAATACGAGTGCGGCTAAAATCACAATGGCTGCAAGCCTTTTTTTTACATCCACTAATTTCTCTCCTTTGCATATCCTCTGTTTTCACATTGAATTTTATAAGTCCTTTGTCATTGATTCTCTACACCTACTATAATAAATCATTTTAGTAGGCTATTGTTTACAAATTTATTACGTTTAAGGCACATCCATATTATTTATGGTAAAATACTTTATATGGCCTTTTAAAAACAAAATATTTCTGGCATTCAGCTGGATTTTCATAAAGGGGTGTGAATTGTGGAAGATTTCGAAAAGATATCTATTGAACAAATTTCCAAAAAAGAGTTGCTGCTTATTCTCAAGTCTCTTGAATTCACTTTTGAAAAGACGGGCATTGATGAATTTGTACAGCTTAAAAGCAGTATACTTGAAGAGCTTTGTTTCCTGACTGAATCTTCATCCGAGGACTTCATGAAATTTCTAGAAAAATAAATATCATAAGTTTAAACTGTCTTTATTTTCACATAACAAACAGGGGCCCATACTGAGCCCCTACTTTTTTTTGAATCTAAATACATATTTTCCAGCTTTCGCTTTTATTTGAATGTTCAATACGCCCTCCGACATGAATACGTCCTCGACAATCACGTTTCCCATTATTGGGTCAGCAAAGAGTTCTCCCTTTTTCAGGCGCACAAGGTTTCTGGGGTCGCCTCCTTCCTGAAGGTATTCTTTTCCTATCGAGTATTCCCTGAGCTTTAATATATAATCCACCATACTGCATAGGAATTCCCAGTTTTCTATGCCCAGCTTCAATGGGTCTTCCTCAATCTTTACGCCTGCCGCTCCCATAAGCGCTTTTTTGACGCTCAAAAGCTCATTATCGCTTTCATCGAAGTCCTCTATGAATATCTGATGCAGCACCCTCAAAAGCGCATCTACAGGATTTTTCTCGCCTATGCCTTCAAGGTCTCCTCTAAGCAGCCTGTCAAGTTTTTGCATTGAATATATTCTGGCCTTTTCAACGTTTATTATGTCCATGCTGCCACTGCATTCAAAGCTTATGTTTGCAACTTCGCCTTTTAAATATTCCGCCAGCTCCTCTATGTCTATGCCTGGCTTTTGCAGTATTTTATGGTATGCATTGCTCAGCAGCATTGCCGAAATCATGTTCTCATGCTTTGATCCAAAAACAGCATTGGCATATGCACTGATGCTTTTTACAGCCTCGAGTTCTGATGCATTTTTATTCTTGTTCGATGCAATCACGCAGATAAGAGGGGCAAGTCCGTATATGCCCCTCTTGTGGTTTTCAAAATAGTATCTATAGTATAAAAGCTCGCCTTTAAGCCTTTTTTCGTCTATGCGTACGGCTTTTCCCTCTTTGTCGTCCACAAGGGATTTTGCGTTTAATACTATGAGATTTCTTATGTTTGCATCATCTGTCAAAAAAGAATATGCTATGGAATTTCTTATTCTTTTTTCCATGCCGCGCCTCTACATTCTCTCTGGAGATTCCACACCAAGAAGAGTAAGAGAATTTTTTATTGTCTGTCTTGTCGCATCAACAAGTGCCAGTCTTGCGTTTTTGAGCGTCTCGTCGTCTATTATTATCTGGTTGTTGTGGTAGAACTTGTTGAATGCCTTTGCAACGTCCATAACGTATCTAGAAACCACATGAGGCTCGTTTTTAGCGCATGCGTCCGCAACTGCCTTTGGCATCTTTTCAAGTTCCTTTACAAGGTCGAATTCGTCCGCAGCCGTAAGAACAGAGTAGTCTATGCTGTCTTTGTCGTACTCTCCCGCTTTTCTAAGTACAGAGCACGCTCTTGCATGAGTGTACTGAACGTATGGCCCAGTCTCTCCTTCAAAGCTAAGTGTTCTGTCGAACGAGAAAGTGTAGTCCTTTATTCTGTTGTTGTAAAGCTCCTGGAATATTACAGCGCCTATTCCAACCTGTCTTGCAACCTGGTCTATGTTTTCAAGGTTTGGATTCTTTTCCTTTATTATGTCTGTTGTCTTTTCAACAGCCTTTTTTAGAACGTCCTCAAGGAATACAACTCTTCCCTTTCTAGTCGCAAGAGTTCCCTCTTCAAGGCTCACAAGGCCGAAAGGCACGTGCTCGCACTCGTTGGCCCAGTCAAAGCCCATAAGCTCTAGTACTTTGAACCACTGCTTGAAGTGAAGATTCTGCTGAGATGCAACTACATATATGTTCTTGAAGAAGTCGTAGTGCTCTTTTCTGTAAACTGCGGCAGCTATGTCCCTTGTTATATAAAGAGTAGACCCGTCGCTCTTTCTTATAAGAGCCGGGGGCATAGAGTGCTCTTCAAGATCCACAATGTCCGCACCTTCAGACTTTTTAAGTATGCTCTTGTCTTCCATTATGCCCACTATTTTGTCCATCTTGTCAGAATAAAAGCTCTCTCCGGCATATGAGTCGAATTTGATTCCAAGCATGTCATAAACTCTTCCAAACTCAATAAGCGATACGTCTCTTATCCACTTCCAAAGTCTTTGAGCCTCTTCGTCCCCGTCTTCAAGCTTTTTGAACCACATTCTCGCCTCGTCTTCAAGCGCTGGCTCCTTCTCAGCTTCATCGTGGAACTTTATGTATATCTTAAGAAGTTCCTTTATAGGGTTTTCCTGTATTACCTTTTCGTCTCCCCATTTCTTTATGGCAACTATGAGCTTTCCGAACTGAGTTCCGTAGTCCCCAAGGTGGTTGACTGTCACCGTGTCGTATCCCATTGCATCATATATCTTGTGTATTGAGTTTCCTATCACTGTACTTCTTATGTGTCCTATGTGAAAAGGCTTTGCTATGTTTGGAGAAGAAAACTCCACTATTACCTTCTTGCCCTTTCCAAAGTCGCTCTTTCCATAGTCTGCTCCCTTTGAAATCACTTCATCCACAACGGATTTTGCCATTGAAGACTTGTTTACGAAGAAGTTTACATATCCTCCGGCAGGCTCTGCCCTTTCAAGGTATTCGCCATTTTCAACCTTCTCTGATATTTCCTGGGCAATCATGTTAGGAGCCTTCCTGAATATCTTTGCAAGCTTGAAGCATGGGAAAGCGTAATCCCCCATCTCCTTGTTAGGCGGTACCTCTATCGATTCCAGTATGCCTTCCAGCTCAAGCTCTTCAACTTTTTGGGCTATGGCATTCGCCACGTCCAATTTATAATCTCTCATTTAAATTTTCCTCCCGTTGTCGGCTTAACCAAACTGCAAAAGACTCTGGATTAATAATTTTCCAGAGTCGAACCCCTAAGGGGATTTTTTGTAAAGCCAAATTGTATTTCTGAATAAATGATATATAAAAAATCGGATAAAATCAAGGGGCAAAAGAAAATGAAGGCAAAAACCTTCATTTTCAGTCTTTTTTAAAGATATTTTTTGATGCCCTTTTCAAGTACATTGTCGTAGTCTATAAAGCCGTATATATCATCGCCGAACGAATCGTCGAATTTTTGGAACTCTTCAAGGCTAAGGTCTTCTATCCCGCAGCCCTTGTCCTCGCAGTATATCACTATCTGTCCGACTATTCCGTGGGCGTCCCTGAATGCAACTCCCTTGTTTACAAGGTAGTCTGCAACCTCTGTTGCATTTAGGAATCCATGCTTTACGGCCTTTCTCATATTGCCCTCGTTGACCTTTATTGTAGAAAGCATCCCATTCATCACCTTTATGCAGGCCATAACTGTGTCAAGCGAGTCGAAGAACTGCTCCTTGTCTTCCTGCATGTCCTTGTTGTATGCAAGCGGAAGTCCCTTTAGAGTTGTAAGAAGCGACATAAGGCTTCCGTAAACCCTTCCAGTCTTTCCTCTTATAAGCTCTGCCGCATCAGGATTCTTCTTTTGAGGCATTATACTGCTTCCAGTCGAAAAAGCATCTGACATGTCTACAAATTTAAACTCCTGGCTGCTCCATATTATAAGCTCTTCGCTCAGCCTGCTCATGTGCATCATTATTATCGAAAAGCACGAGCAAAGCTCAAGAAGGTAGTCCCTGTCGCTAACTCCATCCATGAAATTGTCCACGGGCTTTTTAAAACCAAGCGCATCACTTGTGACATTCCTGTCTATATCGTATGTCGTTCCAGCAAGCGCACAGCATCCAAGGGGACTCTCATCAAGTATGTCTATGGCGTTTTCAACCCTCTTCTTGTCCCTTGAAAACATGCTGTAGTAAGCCATCATGTGGTGCTTGAACGTTACAACCTGCGCCCTTTGAAGGTGGGTGTACCCAGGCATTATGACCCTGTTTTCATCCGCCAGCTTTTTGATTGTCTCCAGAAGCAACCCAAGCTCATTTGCAATCTCGATTGCTTCTTCCTTTGCGAACATTCTCATGTCCACTGCAACCTGGTCGTTTCTAGATCTTGAAGTGTGGAGCTTCTTTCCAAGCTCGCCTATTCTCTTTATGAGGTTGACCTCCATGAAAGAGTGTATGTCCTCATAGTCACCTTCCACTGAAAGCTTTCCGCTTTCGATGTCTTCGAGTATCGACTTTAATCCTTCCTCTATCTTACCGGCTTCTTCGCCAGTAAGTATATTGCATTTTGAAAGCATGTTGACATGTGCTATGCTTCCCACTATGTCCTGCTTGTAAAGTCTTCTGTCGAAAGGAAGCGATGTGTTGAAATCTTCCATCAGCTTGCTTTCTTCTGTTTTAAATCTTCCGCCCCATAGCTTCATATCTCATACCGTCCTTTTTATTTTACGCTTTATTTTTCATTCTTTTTGTTTGTCATCGCCTGTATCTTAAGAGGCAGATTGAATATGTTTATGAATCCTGTAGCATCCTTTTGGTCGTAGAAGTCACTTGCTCCAAATGAAGATATGCTGTGCTCATAAAGCGCATATGGAGAATCCATTCCAGCGAATATTATATTACCCTTGTAAAGCTTAAGCTTAACCCATCCAGTAACAGTCTCCTGAGTCTTGTCTATGAATGCGTCAAGAGCTTCTCTAAGCTGGCAGAACCAAGTTCCGTTGTATACAAGCTCTGCATATTTAAGCGAAAGCATCTGCTTGTACTGGTATGTCAATTTGTCAAGGCAAAGATGCTCAAGCTCCTTATGAGCGCTCATCAGTATTGTAGCTCCCGGTGTTTCGTATATTCCTCTAGACTTCATTCCTACTAGTCTGTTTTCAAGTATGTCCTCTATTCCTATTCCGTGCTCTCCGCCTATCTTGTTAAGCTCTGCAAGTATTGCCGATGGCTTCATTTCCTTTCCGTTGAGCTTTACAGCCTCACCGTTTTCAAAATAAAGCTCCACGTACTCAGCCTCGTCCTTTGCATCTTCAAGGGTCTTAGTCATAATGTATAGATCTTCAGGCTGCTCATTTTTAGGATCTTCTATAGCCCCGCCCTCGTGGCTTATATGCATAAGGTTCATGTCTCTTGAATATATCTTTTCCTTTGTGACTGGAATTTCTATTCCCTTTTCATTCGCATAGTCTATGGCATCTTCTCTTGAGCTTATGTCCCATATTCTCCAAGGAGCTATTACCTTTATGCTAGGGTCAAGCGCTGCTATTGCGGCCTCGAATCTAACCTGGTCATTTCCCTTTCCAGTACATCCATGAGCTATGTACTTGGCTCCTTCCTTGTGTGCTATTTCAACAAGCTTCTTTCCTATAAGAGGTCTTGCGATAGAAGTTCCCATAAGGTATTTATCTTCGTAAACCGCATTTGCCTTTATAGCCTTGTATACATAGTCGCTTACAAACTCGTCAACCACGTTTTCAATATAAGCTTTTGAAGCTCCTGATTTTATAGCCTTTTCTTCAACCTTGCTCATATCGTCGTCCTGTCCCACGTTTATGCAGGCAGCTATTATATCTAAATCGTAGTTTTCCTTTATCCAAGGTATTATTATAGATGTGTCAAGTCCTCCAGAGTACGCTAGTATAACTTTTTCTTTCATGTCATATATCCCCTTTCAATTGTTAATGTAAGTTGTATGCTCTTTATTTTTTATAATTTTATAGTATGCCTGCAGCCGGGTAAAATCAAGACCGCAAGCTGTTTTACTATTTTAAATTCATACCTGTATTAATTGTCTGCAAGTTCTGTAGCAGCAGCCACGAACTCGTCTATCTTTTCGTCATTCATAAGTCTGTCAAGTGTAGCATCCACAGCCGCTACAAAATCCGTGCTTCCCTTTTTAATCGCTATTGCAGATCCGCTGTCTCCAGTGTTGAAGTCTATCTCTGCAACCCCAAGATCGTCATTGTTTTTCGCATAAGCCTTTCCAACAGGGCTTTCAACTATTATCGCGTCAACCTTGTCGCCTTTAAGTTCAAGTATTACGTCTGCAACCTTTCCAAGGCCCTTTATCTGATCTGCAGGAACTACACCCTTTGCTATTTCTTCCTGAAGCGTTCCCTTTTGAACTCCTATCATCTTGTCCTTAAGGTCTTCTGGAGTCTTGAAGTTTTCAACTTGGTCCGCCTTTACTATTACCGACTGTGTTGCAACATAGTATACTTTTGAGAAGTCTACGCTTTTCTTTCTTTCTTCCGTCGGAGTCATTCCCGCAATTACCATGTCTATCTTTCCTGTATTCAGTGCTGCAAGAAGTCCTTCAAACTTCATGTCCTTTATTACAAGCTCGACTCCAAGGTCGCTTGCTATCTCTTTTGCTATTTCAATGTCAAATCCAACTATCTGGTCTTTTCCATCTATTTGCTTGTGGAATTCGTACGGAGGATATGAAGCACTAGTTCCTATTACAAGCTGTCCGCTTTCCTTTATCTGCTCAAGCTTTGTCTTTGCAGCTTCTTGAGCCTCTTCCTTTTGCCCACACCCTACAACAGAAAATACAATCATTACCGAAAGTACAACAGCCAATATCTTTTTTAGATTTTTCATAAAACATCTCCCTTTCAATTTTTTAGATTTTTTATAAATTCAAATATTAATAGCATTCCAAGTTTCAGTTTTTTGCAGCTTTTCACCTCCCCATCTTCTTTTAATACCCAAATCAGGCATAGTCTTAAATGTAAAATTGTAATAAAAAAAACCCCGCACTTACACTAACGTAAGAGACGAAGCTTATCCGCGTTACCACTCTTCTTAAAATGAGCCCGCCTGCAAAGTCAGACAGTATACTCATTTTCACTCAAGGCCCTTAACGGGGGCTTCCGGATTTTCCTACTCGATTTCTCTTTCAGAAAACCTCTTCATGGGTACGCTTCAATAAAACCTTTGTTCCGGACTCTCACCAACTCCGGCTCGCTTTGACAAAACGATTTATCTACTCTCCCAATCAATAGATTTGAACTCTTATTCAATATATTTGTGTAAAATTGTAATAAAAAAACCCCGCACTTACACTAATGTAAGAGACGAAGCTTATCCGCGTTACCACTCTTCTTAAAATGAGCCCGCCTGCAAAGTCAGACAGTATACTCATTTTCACTCAAGGCCCTTAACGGGGGCTTCCGGATTTTCCTACTCGATTTCTCTTTCAGAAAATCTCTTCATGGGTACGCTTCAATAAAACCTTTGTTCCGGACTCTCACCAACTCCGGCTCGCTTTGACAAAACGATTTATCTACTCTCCCAATCAATAGATTTGGTTATCATTTTTTATAACTCTCACACCACCATATTTATCTGATGTTTTCGCAAGTTAATTCTTGAATAAGAGTATAGTCTGTTTATCAATCAGAGTCAACCCCTAAATATTTTTTTCTTATAAAAAAATATTTAAACACCTGGATAAATCATATGATCCCAATGAATTTCATTCCCGCAACCACTGCAACAGCAACTGTAGCTACAAAAAGCATGGCAGCCCTTTTACTTTTGCCCTTATATGTCTCATTTATATATTTTCCACTTATGTAGCTATTGAGGTCGTTTTGGAATTTGAAACTTCCCCTTCCTGTCTTATGTCTTTTTTTCTTTTTCTGGGGCTGCTGTATATCTATGGTTATCATAAGTTTCCACCTCCAAGTATTTGTTCAATTAAAATTTCATTTTTTATTTTATACCCCGTTTAAGCCCATTAGAACAAAATTTCATATAGAAATATATAAACTCTACGGTTTCCGCAACATATGTTCACATTTTATTATACATCAAATCTGGTGCAACGACCAAAATGCAAAACAAATGTTCACTATGCAATATTTACAAATACGAATTTCATGCCAATTAAAAGGCCAAGCGTATGGAATTGAACCATTCCATACGCTTGGCCTTTTTGTGTTATCCGTGGTGATGGCCACATCCGTTTCCGCTTGCAGCCTCCATGAGCTTGTTTTCATCTAGATTCCTTATCCTCTTTGACATGAAATATGTCAGGGCTACAGCCGCAGCCGTTCTTGCCAGTAGAAGCACCCATCCATTGGCCCCGACCGCCACGAATATTAGCGTGTCCTCGAACACCGCATGGCAGTTTATGAGAAAAAGCACCATAAGCACCACGTCTTTTTTAGTGAGGTTGCCCTCCTTGCTGCTTTGGACTATCACGCCTGCTCCATATGAAAGTCCGAATACAAGACCCACTATTAGAGGAAATGACGCCTCCTTGGACATGCCGAAAAATTCAGTCATGGGCCTTAATATGTCAGCAATCTTGTCAAGAACTCTGCAGTCCTTTAGAACCTGCATTACAATCATAAGAGGCACAACTATCATACCTATGCCTGCAACAGATTTAATGCTTCCGTATCCCGCATCCAGTATTATATCCATCATAGAAGTGCACCTCCGATGTGGCCTGATGCCACTCCCGCTATAACCATCATAGCAAGCCTTGTAAATACCGCCTTAGAAGCGCTTGTCCCA
Source organism: Peptoclostridium litorale DSM 5388 (assembly GCF_900141635.1). Taxonomy (GTDB): domain Bacteria; phylum Bacillota; class Clostridia; order Peptostreptococcales; family Peptostreptococcaceae; genus Peptoclostridium; species Peptoclostridium litorale. Next base: position 174,164 of record NZ_FSRH01000007.1, read on the forward strand.
AGCATTTTTACAACAGCCGTCTCCATGAAAAGAGAGTGTGAAAACGAAAGCATGAGAGCTATTGTAGTCGCCTGGTGAACAGTAAGATCTATCGCGCTCATGGCACCGATTGCAGCATATATGTTGAGGCAGTTTCCAAGCACAAGAACTATTGCAGCCTCTCCCGGAAGGTTGAACAGTGACATTATGGGACTGAACAGTTTCGCTATTATGTCTATCATTGCCGTGTGCTGTATTATGGTTACAACAAAATATACCGGGATAACTATTTTTGCTAGAAAAGCAGTAGTCTGAATGCCTTTAGCGGCTCCCGCTTTTACTGAATTAATCATAAAAACTCTCCTTTTCAAAAAATTCAATTCTCCCAGTCACTATAACCGGATCGTTAGTAATAGTCTAACACCACTTTATGTAAATATCAAAGCCAATACAGCAAAACCCCGCAAAATAGAGGATTTTTCTCTTGTATTTGCGGGGTTCATTATTTATATAGTCTAACAGGTCTGAATGTCTCAGATTCTGTATAACGCTTTTACTTTACAGCGTTGAGGTTCACTATTTTGCTCTCATCTATAGACTTTACGTCGTTGCATCCAGTAAGTATCATCGCCTGGTAAAGCTGGTTTCTAAATGTATCGATCACAGTCTTAACGCCATCTTCATTTCCTGCTACGGCTCCCCATATCACCGGTCTTGCAGCGAGCACCGCATCTGCTCCGAGAGCTATGTATTTTAGTATGTCAACGCCTTCCCTGACATTTCCGTCTGCAAGTATTGTTATCTTGCCCTTTACCGCTCTTGCAATCGCCGGAAGCGCCTCAGCAACCCCCATCGTGTGGTTTAGAACCCTTCCTCCGTGGTTTGAAACGACTATCGCGTCCACCCCGGCTTCAACAGCAAGCTCTGCTTCTTCAGGTGTCATTATTCCCTTTAGTATGAATGGAAGGTCTGTTGACTTTTTGATCTGCGCAAGGTCCTCTACGCTCTTAGGGCCTACAGGCTGTCCAAAAAGAGCCATTGTAACAAGCCCAGCTCCGTCTATGTCCATTCCAACCATCTTGACTCCAGCCTCTTCAGCCATTTTTATTCTCTCTATTACAGCATCGTTTTCTCTTGGCTTTATTATTGCAATTCCTTCTCCGCCAGCCCTTTTTACGCTGTCAAGCCCGGCCACGTAAAATTCAGGCTTTCCGCTGTCTCCAACCATGGCCATTGTACCGGCGGCTTTGCTTCCCTCTACAACAGCATCGCAGTACTGCTCTTCTGTAAGATATCCTCCCATGTTGATTCCGCTTCCCGTAACAGGAGCCGTAATCAGAGGAAGTGAAAGCTTTTGTCCAAGCACTTCAATGCCTGTGTCTGGATCTTTTGAATTGTGAAGGGTCCTAAGCACAACCTTAACATTCTTGAGAGCTTCAAAATTCCTCTTGAATGCATCCCCTGTGCCTGCTCCACCCATTCCTGGAACCTGCCCTGCGCAAGCCACTCCGTTGCACTCTCTGCATACATTGCAGTATCCCTTCATACGCTCTCTTGCAAGCTGCTTTACATCTTTTATGTCCATATCCCAAAACCCCCTTGAATTTATCTAATATTTCATATGCCACAGTCACTATTTTATCAGATTAATGCTAAAAGTCTCCATGAAATTTCTCAATATTCACAACATTCCAATGCAAGTTTTTATAAGTCCATATCGCTCATAACCTCTACGCCTTCCCTTTTAAGAAGCGCGCAAAACGCTCCGCACCCGTCCTTTAGAGTTCCTGAAAATTTTCCGTCGTAAATACTGTGAACTCCGCACGAAGGGCTCTTTTCCTTGAGCAAAGCCATATTGCAGCCGGTCATTTTGGCTATTTTCAAGGCTTCTTGTGCTCCTTTTACATAGGCCTTTGTAAAGTCATACCCGTCTTTTGAAAGCACACGGCTTTTTCCATCCAGAACGTCAAATCCGCCTCCGGAGTCTATTTCGGCAGGAGGCCTTGGAGTACAAAGCCCACCCAGTTGCTCCGGACATACAGGCACAAAGTCTTTGCCCTTTAAAAACTCCATGACGTTTTCACTGACGGCGTCTCCCCCGTCATATCTGCAGCTCACGCCTAAAAGGCATTCCGCTACAAGTATCTTGCCTTTGCATTTTGACTTGTCCACTCTTTATTTGAGGTGCACGACTGTAACACCTGCTCCTCCTTCCCCGTAGCCTCCATCCCTGGCGCTTTTCACATGGGAGTGCTTCTTGAGCATCTGCTTTATTCCCGATTTCAGCACTCCGGTTCCAATGCCGTGTATTATAGTCACTTTTTCAAGTCCTGCAATATATGCGTCGTCAAGGTATTTGTCCACCTCGTACATTGCCTCCTCAAGGTTCATGCCCCGAAGGTCTATCTCCATCTTTACGCTCTGCGACTTGCTCTTCATTATCTTTCCTGCTCCAGAGTGTTTCTTCTTCGACTCATCTTTTTTGATCCTCTGAAGAGAGGCATAAGGAAGGTTCATCTTCATTATTCCTATCTGGACAAGGGCCTCCTTTTTCTTTTCATCCGTCGATATTACGCTTCCCTTTTGTCCAAGCGTTATAACCTCGACTTCTTCTCCCTCTTTGAGGCCCTTTATCTCTTTCTTTGCAGCCTTTGGAAGTATCAGCTTGTCCACGCTCTCATCAAGGCTTCCCATGGACTTTTTCATGTCATGCCTTAGCTTTTCAACCTTTTTGCCCATTTCGCTGCTGTATCCGGACTTTTCGAGCTGCCTCAGCTTTTTGACTATTTCGTCCGCCTCGGCCTTGGCCTTTTTGAGAATATTTTGAGCTTCCCTCTTTGCCTCGGACACTATCTTGTCCCTTTGAGAAGCCACCTTTTCCCTCTTCTCCTCAAGGTCTTTCCTCAGCCTTTGTGCCTCCTGCTTGTCCATGAGTGCTCTTTTGCTGTCCTCTTGAGCCCTTTGCCTTTTTGTCTCTATATCCTGAAGAAGATCTTCAAACTCTATGTTCTCCCTGCTTATAAGCTCTTTTGCATTGTCTATTATATAGTCGTCCAACCCAAGTTTTTTTGATATTTCAAATGCATTTGACTTTCCAGGAACACCTATAAGAAGCCTGTATGTCGGGCTGAGCGTTTTTACGTCAAATTCAACGGATGCGTTTTCGACTCCTGGCTTAGTGAGCGCATAATGTTTAAGCTCGCTGTAGTGTGTTGTGGCTATTGTCCTCACCCCTAATTTATAGAGGTCGTCAAGTATTGACATGGCAAGTGCCGCGCCTTCTACAGGGTCAGTTCCCGCCCCGAGCTCGTCAAACAGTACAAGCGAATTGCTTGTAACATTTTTAGTTATCTCCACTATGTTTGTCATGTGTGAAGAAAATGTTGAAAGGCTCTGCTCTATGCTCTGCTCGTCCCCTATGTCTGCGAATATGTCTTCAAATACGCACATGCTCGTTCCATAGTCCGCCGGTACGTGAAGCCCACTTTGGTTCATAAGGCTGAAAAGCCCCACCGTCTTAAGCGTAACTGTCTTACCCCCTGTATTCGGACCGGTTATTACAAGGGTTGTAAAATCCTCCCCAAGCCATATATTTATGGGCACAACCTGATTTGATGGTATAAGTGGATGCCTTGCATTTTTTATCCTAAGCTTCATGTCATTTGAAATGCTTGGCTCTATGGCCCTCATGCTGACAGAAAGCTTGCCTTTTGCAAATATGAAATCTATTTGGGCCAGAGTGTCAAGATTCACGCCTATTTCTTCTTCAATTTCTCCAACCTTTCCAGAAAGCTCCCTGAGTATTCTCTCTATCTCATCCTTTTCAGATATCCTAAGCTCCCTTAGCTCATTGTTCATGTTTACAACCGACATTGGCTCTATGAAAAGAGTCGCCCCTGACGATGACTGATCATGGACTATTCCAGGCACGTTGGACTTGTACTCGTGCTTTACAGGAACCACGAACCTGTCCCCTCTTATTGTCACTATTGCGTCTTGAAGATATTTTTGATGTGAAGCCGACGTTATTATTGCATGCAGCTTCGACCTTATGGCTTCATTTTTTTGAACTATCCTTCTTCTTATGCTCCTAAGCTGCGGACTTGCAGAATCGGATATCTCATGTTCACTTATTATGCTGTTTTCTATCTCCTCTTCAATATCCCTGAAAACTGAAAGGTTTTGGGCAAGCGATGCGAGTATCGGATACTCCTCGCTTCCCTCCCTTTTTTCTATGAACGACTTCATTCTCCTTGCAGCCCTGAGTGTGTCGCATACAACAAGAAGATGCCCCGGGTCAAGTGACGATCCCATGCCTGCCCTTCTTACAAGGTGCCTTGCGTCGTGTATCCCTCCAAGGGGTATGTTTCCTGATTTTAATATGAGCGATTGAGCCTCGCTTGTCTCTTTCTGCCAGTGCTCAACCTCTTCAAATGAATTCGAAGGCTCAAGCTCATCCGCAAGTTTTTTACCAAGCGACGAACTCGCCCTTTCCTTCAGCATATCTATTATTTTATAGTACTCGAGTACCTTAAGCGCTTTTTTATTCATCTCCTATAATATTCCTCCATAACTTACTTATTCTCCAAATTTAAGACTATCACATTTATATGTTGGAGTTCAAATATTTTTGATATTATTTGGTTTTTGATTCCATAAGCACTTTTCACTGCAATCCATTATCAAGCCAATCTTTAACAAACTATAGTGCTAACTGTTCGTTTTTAATCAAAATCACCCCTATTTGTAAATTCCCTCCTATAAAACATGTCTAATGTGGTAATATATTAATGTGCAGTTCATATAGCATACATTTCACATGTATCCTATGGAGTTTTTGTATAATAAAAGAAAGGAGCAGTAATATGTCTTCTTCACCAAATCCAGTCAGAAAAAAAATACGAAATGGAAGACCTAAACCATTTAAAATCATGACAAGGACTCTTATATTCCTTGGATTTATTTTCTATTCGCTGCTGAGCTTCGCTTATTTTTTCGAGCCCGAATTTTTGTCTAATTGGACTAAGTTTTATTTTTACATATACCCATTTATTTTTCTTGTTTATGTATACACTTTCAAAATGGATTGTAAAAAGGGCAGAAAAAAATGCCTTTCGGCTGCCATTTTCAATATTTTATTTTTAGCACTGATCTCCACTTTTGTATTCTTCATATCCGGAATAATAATGAACCCCGGCTCAGACAAAAACAAACTGCATATTGCAGTCACAGTGTTTTTCATGGGTGGCGTAATGCTGTTTGACTTTTTCATATTCGATTACATGCAAAGCCTTTTCAAACCAAAGTCATGTAAAGTCAAAAAACCTAAAAAGCCGGCGCAAAGGCAAGCTGTAAATGCATCCAGGCCTTCAAATACAAATTCAATCTCTAACGCCTCCGCATACGCGCCTCAAAATCTTGAAAATACAATAGAGATAATATATGGAAGCCAGCTAGAAGGCTGCACCGCTAAATCTTCAAATATAGTCAGCAGCAAAGAAATGCTTTAAAACAATCCCGGCCGCATGCGGCCGGGATTGTTTTGATTTACATCTTGTGAAACTCCATTCCTTCTAATAGCCGTCGCTGTAGGGCGGCTCATCCCTGTCCTCATTAAGCTCATCGTCTGTAAGGATTTCTATCACTCTCGGTCTTGTACTGCTTTCCACTACTATCCAGACATAGTCGCCTTCGCTGATGTCTTCATATTCCTTATCGTCGTCCTCTTCATACAATACGGTATTGCTTCCGGAGTTATTCAATTGAACTACATCATCCTGCCCATTTGAAGGAGTGGGGTCAATTTCCATAATATCTCCCCTTTTTTCCACGACCACTCCATATACTATATCAAATTTGTTTGAATCCTCATCCTTTATAAGCTCCATCTCGTCACTTTTTATCCTTACTATATACGGCCTTTGTTCGTCAATCTCGTCAAATTCCAAATCTTTGACCTTGACTTCAAATAGCCCCTCATCATATTCTTCGAATTCCACATAGACGTCTCCACCCGAAACCCATTTTTCTATTATATATACAGCCCTATAGTCAAATGAACCTTCTGGAGCTTTCAATTCTTCCCGTTCTTGCTCCCGTTCTTGCTCCCGTTCTTGCTCCTGCTCTTTGTCCATATCCTGAGGTTCCCTGTCCCTGTCCCTTTCTCTTTCCATTTCCATATGGGCTATTGCCCTGTCAATCATTACAATTGCCTCCGCCCTTGTAATATTGTCCTGTGGCCTGAAGTACCCTTTTTCATCTCCGGTTGTTATGCCATTTTCAAACCCAAATCCTACAGCTTCTGCGGCCCATCGTGAAACGTCATTATAATCCATTATCTCAGGTACTAAAAGTGTGTACTCTTCAATCCCCTCGGCTTCAAATATTCCATAAATAGCATATATTGCCTCCTGCCTTGATATAGGCTTGTCCGGCCTTACGCTGCCGTCTTCATATCCGCTCAGATAGCCAGCTTTTACGCCTTTTGCTATTTCATCGTAAAACCAGTCTGATTTCTTCACATCGCTAAACTCCATTCCAGCCTTCTCAGTGAACATGAACGTCCTGTTTATCATTGCAGTGAATTCAGCTCTTGTAACCATGTTCTCGGGTCTCACACTGCCATCTTCGTATCCCTTTATCCAGCCATTGTCCATCCATTTTTGAATATGCTGTGCAGCCCAATGGTTTTCATACTGATTTAAATTTTGAGCCCACACCAATTGAGAAATTAAAACTATAGAAACAGCAAACGTAAATAACCTCTTTAATCCTTTCATGGCAAAACCTCCTTAATCTCTAATATTTAAACCCTCACATTGTTTTTATACCCATCCTTTTTCTTTTCAGTAAACTTTTAAAATTTAATTTGAAAATCCATTTCGGCACCCTCAAATAAAAATGCACACGTGATTACGTGTGCATTTTTATTTCACTATTTAATTGCAGTATATATCCACCCTTCTTTTTTCACCGTCGAATTCAACTTTTAAACCTGCGATTTTAAGGTTCTTTACAAGTACAAGCATTTCGTCTGCATAATTGTACAAGTCTATTTTCTTCTCACCTATGCAGGCCTTTATATCAGTATATGTTACGTATGCAGCAGCAATTTGCGCTTGGTCAAACTCCCAATCCTTACCGTCCCCATTTAATTGACCTTCTGCCCTTGAAAGATATATCACATCGCCATCTTCATTGAATGCCGCGTCAAAACCCGCACCCTTTAAATCCTCAATATATATTGCCATATTTCCTCCGATGTTGACGCTCCTGACCTTTTGGCCTTCCACGTACACGCTTATGTCAGTGCCTTCTACAGTTGCTATAACCAAGTCATTACCATCAGGCGCAGGCACTGAAACATCCATGTCCTTCATATCAGATGACATGTTTATAATATTTGCTTTTTCCATATCGTCCACTATTCCTCCGTCTGTTCCAAGGTATCCCTTCGCAAGATTCGGGTATTCGCCACCAGCCCAAATCCCATATCTCGGAAGAAATATTCCATGAAGCTTTATTTCATAATGCATCAAATAGTTTTTGTCTCCTATGAGCTCCATTGAATACGGTATGTCAGTTTCATTTTGCCCCACTTCAAAAGTTTTGCTTATACACTCATCCGGATTATCCGCGTTGACAGCTTCTACCCTGATCTCTCTGAGCCCGTCACTGAACAATGTCTTTACATTATCTTCAAACCTTATGCTGCCCGACAATTTTGCCTTTGGAAATATCTCCATGTTGAAATTCTCATAGTCCACGCTGTAGTCATCCATTCCGCATACAAACATTCCATAGTTTTCAGCAGGCTGTCCGTCTTCGTTGGTAAGCTTTCCATCGATATAATTTTCATTTTCTTCAATCTCATAGCCTATGAATATATCCTGGTACTCCAGTTCGTATGAGCTTTTTTCCTTTTGTACAGACTGCTCATCCATGAAATACTTTATAGAGTTCCCTCCTTCTGGTATGCTAAATGGATATTTTGCAATCTCTTCAGGCGCTCCCTTGTATCCATATGTATACACCACCAGATTCCCAGAAAGTCCTCCATTTGGCGCAGTCTGACCTTTTGGAAGGCTTATTTTTCCTGAAAGCTTGAAACTTCTATCTTCTTCATCGTAATCCCGAAATACCATCATGTCCGGGTTCTCTTCAAGCTGCCTTGCAGATATTAGAGAATATCCCCCTATATTGTATGAATTCATTTTAGCCCCGTCTATCCATATTTCAACATCACTTTCATATATGCTTCCGCTTTCCTTAATGTGGCTTTTCGTTCCTGTAACCTGCTTTCCCTCTTCAAAATCAATTACAGTTATTCTGTTTTTTTCATCCCAGTCCACACTGTAGCCATAATCGGCCAAATTTTCTGCAACTATATAGAGTTCTCCGTCGACTACATATGATGGAATCCATTCCCCATAGTATCCGTCAGTCCTTCCAAGGTTTAGCACCGCATCGCTGATTCCAAAGCTTCCTATTGTCTTTCCAAGGTCCTTGTGCTTATTTTCAAGCCTTTCAGCGCTGAAATATTTGAATCTTCCGCTTCCCAAATCCACAACTCCCGGAATGTCAGTCTTAACTGAATATTCACTGCTTTTAAAATCCTTTCTTACATTCTGCCTTACTGACATCTTTTCTCCTTCAGAAAGATGTTCATAGTATGATGCAAAATCCTTCCTAAGTTTCAATATATCGCCGCCATATTCTATGTATATGTTCTGTTCTTCCTCGTATACTATTTTGCCAAGCTTTGCAGCCTCCTGCGCATTTACATTTTGAAACAATAATGTGAAAATAATGACAGAACATGCTGACAGCATTTTAAAAAACCTCATTACAATCCCTCCCATGCAATATTCAATTTGTATTTTTATGTCTATACCTTCTATAATTAACCAAAATAAAGCAGCCATTAACACTTTATTTTAATACTACAGCATTTTCCTTAAAAACAGCTTAAATCCCCGTATTTCAAGAAATAAAAAACAGGCCGCCATCAAAATAGAAATTGAGATGGCGGCCTGTTTTTTATTTTTACACCGTGAATTTATCAGTTCCCTGTTCTAGTATTTCAACTATCTTTTTCAGATTATTGACTTCGGCTTCTATTATTTTGACAGATTCCATATTATGCTCCACTGTGGCTGCAACTTCTTCAGTCCCTGCCGCACTTTCTTCCGCTATCCTCGCAAGTCCATTTATGGCATCCACGGCATGCTGTGCGCTCTCATTTAGTCTGTTCGAGTCGTCAGACATATTTTTTATCTTGTTTGCAACGTCCCCTGCAGAAGCTATTATTCTTTTAAGAACCTTTTCCATTTCATGAACGGCTTTTTCCTGCTCGACTATTGTGGTTTCAGTTACGCCCATTTCATTTACCGTATCGTTTATGCACCCTTGTATTTCGTTTATAAGGGCGTTTATCTTGTCAGTGGAAGCCGAAGACTGCTCTGCAAGCGCTCTAACTTCGTCTGCCACAACGGCAAATCCCTTCCCCTGCTCGCCCGCTCTGGCGGCTTCTATTGCTGCATTGAGCGCCAGAAGGTTTGTCTGCTGGGCTATGCCCTCTATGGTGCTTACGATGTCACCAATCTGATCCGATTTTTTAGAAAGCATTTCTATGGAATTTGAAACCTTGTTTGTGGCCTCTTTGCTTTCATTCATTTTTTCAAGCTGGAATTTCATCTGATTTGAACTTTCTTCAACTATCTCCATGGTCTCAACTGTAAGCCTTTCACATTCCACAGCATCACTGTTCACTGCGGAAAGTCCCGATATTATCTGGTCCACCATTTCATTTCCAACCTGGGTGCTTTCAGCCTGTTCAACAATTCCACCTGCAAGTTCATGCACGGTGGCTGTGATTTGCTCTGAAGATGAAGCCACTCCCGCTGAAACGTCAACAAGCTTTGAGCATGATTCTATTACATCTTCAGTGGTCTGCTTTATTTCAAGTATGAGGTTTTGAATGTTCGAACCCATCTCTACAAATGCTCCTGAAAGCATTCCTATTTCATGCTTTTTCATGCTTAAAGATTCAAGCTTTTCATGTTTTTTAAGGTCGCCCTCTGCAATTTTTTGTGCATCGCTCGTTATCATCATTATGGGATTTATAACCAGCTTGCTAAGGAATACATATATGAAAAGTATAAGTATTACTACCGAAATCAATATCAATATTCCATTGGTCAAAAGCATTTTTGTCAGCGGCTCATATATTTCGGAAATAGGCATGAATACCACGAGCTTCAGACCCGTATCGCCTATAGATGTATACGACGATAAATACTCATTGTCTTCAAGTTTGATTTTTCTGGAGTGCAGATTTTCTCCTGCAACTATCTCCTGTCCATATTCATTCAGATACTGGTCATTTTCCTGGGTTATGTTTCCGTTCATATTCTTTGACGAGTCCCTGTGCCCCAGATAGTAGCCTTCCTTGGATACTATGAATGCAAATCCACCTTCCCCTATTTTTATATCGCCTACCTGCTTTTGCAGCTCTTCAAGGCCTATGTCTATTGTAACCACGCCGGCCTTTTGCCCATTTTTGCTTATAGGGCTTGTGACCGTTATCATGGGAACACCCGTAACTGCATCTGCATAGGGCTCGCTCCATACTATCTTCTCGTTGCTGTTTATTCCATCAGCATACCAGCTCTGGCTGAAATAGTCTTCTTCAGGGTTGCTGTAATCCCATGTGAGTATTATCTGTCCGCCGTCCTTGTACATATACGGCCCGTAATATTCATGTTCATTATCATACTGATAGGGTTCAAGCCAAAATCCCCCTCCAACTGTGAACTCGTCGCTCTTTATGTACTCTTCAAGGATATCCAAAAGCATTCCAGTATCATATCCGGGCATAGTCTCCATGTTGGATGCATATAGCTCTCCCGACTTGCCCCACTTCGAAAACATCGAATTTATGGAAGCAGCCTCCTTTTGAACCCTCGTCTGAAGGAATAAGTCTATTTCCCTGGACATGTGCTTTCTCATATTGAAGTTTCCTATTCCCGCCTGGATTACAGACAGCATCACTATTATCACTGCAATTGAAACCGATACTATGCTCTTAATACTCTTCATTAAATGTCCTCCCCTGTTGTATATTTTGCCATGACTACAGATTCACGCTTTGTCGACTATTGTCGAAAGTGATTTAATCCATTATAGCAAATATATACCTGCATTTCTACACTTGATGATCACGATTATTAAACAGTCGGCATTTAGGACTTGCGCTTCCACAGCATAATTTTTTTTAAAACAAAACAGCGCGGGGCCATTGCAATGGCCCCGCGCTGTTTTGTTCATACTTGCCTATTAAACTGTATTGTACCAATGCAATGTTTTTTATTCAACACCCCTGTAGAAGTGTCCGTTTGTTATGCCCCTGTCCTTTAGCTTTTGATAAACTCCACTTGTATACTCGTCCATTTCAAAACCGTCCTCCACGGCCTGTATGTGGGCCTTTACAATTTCTTTTGAATCATCAGGGCTTTCAAGCGCAAGGTCTATTTTGAATATGCCAACTCCCGCCTTGTATACGTCCCTGAGTCTGTCGAGCATGCAAAGTGTTTTGGAATTGTATATTATGCTCCTGCAGCCATTTGCCTTTCCAACTGGGAACACTTCGTCCATTTTGTCCCTTATTGCATATGAACCTTCGTTTACGCATTTGCCATCCGCTTTGCCTCCTGTGCACTCTCCTGCAAGAGTTCCGACAAGGCAGTATTCGCTTATCATGAGTGGAAGCCTTCCGTATACAAACGCTTCCACCGTGCCCGACTCCTTGTCGCAGGCATTTTTGATATCCGATATGTTAAGCTCAGGTGATATGCATACAGATCCTGATCCTTGTAAAGTCAAACTGCCTGCCGAATACGAGTTGAATACGTTGAGGCCATGGTCGCAGCAAAAGCTTGCTTCAATGCCTTTTACGGCGCCAATCTGACCGTGGGTTGAAACGCAAAAATCGCTTACGCCAGCTCCATTCAGCCTGTCTATAAGACTGTATTCTTCATTTCTCATCACTCTCGGAAGAGAGCATATGAGCCTTACGCCCTTTTCACGGCATATATTTGCGGCCTCCTGTATGTCCCTTTCGCATTCAAAGTACATTGCGTCAATAAGGTCTGCATCTTCCAGCTCCATAACCTTTTTGAGCTGTTCTATTCCGTATGCCTTCACCCTTATCTGCGGATTCTCCGGCAGTTCTTTTCCGATTTGAGAATTAAGTTCAAACATGCTCAGGTCTTCTTCAATGTAATTCCTGCCCTCATTCATTATAGCTCTCATTTCGTCAAGCCTTTCTATGGCATCCCTTCTCATCTCGTTTATGAGCTTTACGGGCATGCTTAGGCCTTCTTGTACATCAACTTTGGCTGATTCTATCTCATAAGGTGTGCCGCCAAGCTTTTGAAGCTGCTGCATTATCTTTTCGCTGCTCATTGCAACCTTGAGGGCCTTTTCCGCCGGCGTCTCCCCTTCTACGCAGACTTCATTTGCCCTGTTGTCTCTCATTGAAAGCTTAGGATACTTTCCTATGCTGACACTGAATTCCATATTTATTAAGGCAGGCCTGTTTTCAGCTCCGTTTTTATATGTCTGCTGGGCCTTTTTTGTAAGCTCTGCATCCAAGTTCCTGTATATCACTTCACCTTCTGTTGCAGTTCCTATATAGTCAAGTTCTACAGTCTGGCCGGCATCCGCATAGTTGCTCGGCATTCCCTTTATTAGAACTCTTCCGACAATTCCCCCCACAGTGAGCCCGTCTCCCTTGGATATTCTCTTTTCAAGCTTTATGCCAAGCCTTTTTCTTCCCTTGTCAAGATACTCCACTGTTCCTATTCTGATTCCCTTTTTGCTCTGGTTGTTTGTGCTTATTATTCCGCCGTTTGTCTCATCAAACATGTATCCCTTTGTAAATCCCCTGCTGAATATCGAATTCAGCTCGTCAATGTCGTCCTGTGATACAGTACTTTTTCCAGATTCAATATAAGACTGCGCAGCCTTTTTGTATATCCCAGTCACGGTGGCAACGTATTCGGGCTTTTTCATCCTTCCCTCGATTTTAAGCGAAATGGCTCCCGAATCTATTATCTTCCCTATCTCATCTATTGTGCACGTATCCATAGGGCTCAGCACGTACCTGCCGTCCGTACGGATGGTCTCTCCGCTTTTAGTGTTTAAAATGTCATATTCCTTCCTGCACGGCTGTGCACATTTGCCCCTGTTTCCCGACCTTCCGCCTATCATGCTGCTCATGAGGCACTGTCCCGAGTAGCATATGCAAAGCGCACCGTGTACGAATATCTCTATTTCGGCCTTTGCATTCTTGCTTATATGGCTTATCTCATCTATTGAAAGTTCCCTTGAGAGAACAACTCTTGAAAAACCCATATTTTCAAGGAATTTGACGTCTTCAAGCGAATGGGCGCTCATCTGTGTGCTGGCATGGATTTCAAAATCCGGATAACGCTTTTTGACCTCAGCTGCCATTCCAATATCCTGAAGTATGAGAGCGTCGACATCTTCGCCGTATAGGAAGTCCACATACTCCATGAACCCTTTGGCTTCCTTTTCCTTTACAAGCGTATTCACGGTTACGTATACCTTTACGCCTCTTATATGTGCATATCGCACGGCCTCCATTATTTCATCCCTGTCGAAATTATCTGCAAATGCCCTGGCGCTGAACTGCTGTCCTCCTATATAGATTGCATCCGCACCGCTTTGAACTGCGGCCACGAATGCTTCAAACGAGCCTGCCGGCGATAGTATTTCAATTTTCTTCAAAATATCTCCTCCAAATTTACCTTTAAAAGCCTCCAGGTTTGTGTCCTGGAGGCTTTTGTTAGGCGTTCTTTTCCATTTTTACTATTTTCATCTGCATCTGATACAGCCTGTTTTGAAAATCTGTGACTATTTCTTCTGCATCCCTGATTTTTTGGTCTTTTTCCATAATCTGGCCCGAAAAATCCTCTTTTTCCTGTATAAGCTCTTCTTCCCTGGCCATGTATTCCTCAAGGCTTGTCTTAAGTAAACTGATTTGCTTTTCAAACTCCTCAATCTTTACCCTTTTCTCTTCCAGCTCGCTTTGTAGCGACCCTAACTTGTCATTTGCACTTTCCAAGTCTTTGAGAGGTCCTTTTATCTGTTTGTTTATGGCCTCAATCTCTTCCGTTTTTTTGAAAAGCTCATTTGCAATATTCACTGAAGTGAGAACTGCTGACATGGTGGTGCTGAGCCTTGGATTGGATTTTATAACTTCCTGCATCTTTTCATCAACAAAATTGCCTATCATAAGCATGTGCTCTTTAGACTCAGATGCACACATGTTGTATTCCTGACCGTTTATCTTAATGCACACTCTATTCATATGCTCATCCCCTCGGTATATACTGCTTACTACTAATTATATTTTATATCTTGCTAAATTTAAAGGCTATATATAATATTATTGTAGTTTTTTTAGTCTATAAGCAGGCCTGCTTAATCTCTAAGCTTCGCCTCGAGCTGACTTTCAAGTTTTTCAACTATTACAGAATGTACCTTTTCAACTTCTTCGTCGGTAAGAGTCTTTTCTTCGCTCCTATAAGTCAGAGAGTATGCAACTGACTTGTGTCCGCTTTCAACCTGCTCTCCCCTGTATACGTCAAACAGTTTGAAGCTTTCAACAAGCCCTTGAGAGTTGTCTCTTATTATGTCCTCTATCTGCTTTACGAACACTTCTTCCTTTACTACAAGCGCTATGTCTCTGCTCATTGCAGGGTATTTTGGAAGAGGCTTGTATATTTTCATATCCCTTGCGAATGTAAGCATAAGCTCAAAGTCAAGCTCAGCAACATAAACCCTTCTCTTTATGTCGTAGTTTTCAAGCACGTCAGGATGAATTTCTCCAAAGGTTCCAAGAGTATAGCTTCCGTTTACTATGTTTGCACATCTTCCAGAGTGGAATGTAGTGTGGTTCTTTTCAGGTATTATCTCGCATCCCTTTATTCCAAGCTTTTCAAACAGCGCCTCCACTATTCCCTTTAAAGTGAAAAAGTCTGCTCCCTCTTCATACAGCCCTATGCATACCGCTTTTTTCTCTATAGGTATTATCTCGTTCACGGCCATGAATGTGTTTCCAAGCTCGAACCCTGCGAATCTTTCAACCTTCTTTGAATTGTTCGTGCTTATTACCTCCATCATGTTAGGAATAAGAGTAGTTCTCATAACGCTCGTCTCTTCTCCAAGAGGGTTTAAAAGCTTCATGAAATTGTTCTTTATGGAAGTCTCACCTATGTTTATCTTCTTAACGCCTTTAGGGCTTACAAACGAATAAGTAAGTATCTCGTTCACTCCCGCTCCCGTAAGCATGTCCTTTATGCTGTCTTCAAAAAGCTGTCCTATTGTCTTTAGACCCATTGTGGTAATTCCATGTATCATGTGAGAGCTTATGTTGTCATATCCGTATATCCTTGCAACTTCTTCAAGCACGTCGGCTTCGTGCTCC
This sequence comes from Peptoclostridium litorale DSM 5388, assembly GCF_900141635.1. GTDB lineage: Bacteria > Bacillota > Clostridia > Peptostreptococcales > Peptostreptococcaceae > Peptoclostridium > Peptoclostridium litorale. Next base: position 189,657 of record NZ_FSRH01000007.1, read on the forward strand.
ATATCAAGTCTGAAAGTAGGAACCTTTATGCTCAATTCGTCCGAGTTGAGAGTACATTCAAACTCAAGGCTTTTGAGCATTTTTGCCATTTCTTCCCCTGGTATTGTGTCTCCAAGAAGCTTGTTTATCCTGTCTACCGAAACCTCTATATTCTTGCTCTCAACCGGATTTGGATAGTTGTCCTCGTATCCTCTTAGTATAGTTCCCGATCCTGTCTGCTCTATAAGCTGTGCAACTCTGTTTAGCGCGGTCTCAACAAGATTTGGATCTACTCCCTTTTCAAATCTTGAAGACGCTTCAGATCTTAGTCCAATCCTTTTTGAAGTGGCTCTTATGCCTGCCTTTGCAAAGTTTGCACTTTCTATAAGAAGTGTTTTAGTGTCGCAGTCAACTTCCGAATTTGCCCCGCCCATTATTCCGGCTATCGCAAGTGATTTTTTCTCATCTGTTATAAGAAGCATTTCACAGTCGAGCTTTCTTTCCTTGTCGTCAAGAGTGACTATTGTCTCTCCCTCTTTGGCTCTTCTAACTATTATGTTTTCGCCCTCTATCTTTTCAAGGTCGAATGCGTGAAGCGGCTGTCCAAGCTCAAGCATTACATAGTTTGTTATGTCTACTATGTTGTTTATAGGTCTCATTCCGGCCTCTATAAGCCTTCTTTGCATCCAGTAAGGAGACGCCTTCACTTTTACATCCTTTACTATTCTGGCTGCATATCTAGGGCAAAGGTCCGCATCTTCTATTTTGATTCCAAATTTCATATTCTCGTCCGACTCTTTAACGCTTATTTCTGGATATTTCATATCTATTTTAAGCGTCGCGGCAGCTTCTCTTGCTATTCCTACCATGGACAGGCAGTCAGGTCTGTTTGAGGTTATCTCGAATTCAACTATGGCGTCGTTTATGTCAAGAAAGTCCCTTATGTCCTTTCCAAGTATGTCTTCCTCAGAAAGCTTGTCTTCCCAGTCTATTATATATATTCCATCCCTCTTGTTTTCCTCTATCATGCTCTCGGGAATTCCAAGCTCGTTTGACGAACACATCATGCCCTGCGACACTTCGCCTCTTAGCTTTCCTTTTTTTATATTCATTCCGCCTGGAAGAATAGCACCGTGAGTGGCTACAGGTATATAGTCTCCCTCGCACACATTCTTTGCGCCTGTAACTATTTGTATATGCTCGCTTCCAATATCAACCTGGCACACTATAAGCTTGTCCGCATCAGGATGGGCTTCTATTTTAAGTATCTTTCCTACCACTACGTTTTTTATTTCCTCTCCCAGATATTCAACCGCTTCCACCTTCGAACCAGTCATGGTCATCATATCTGAAAACTCTTTTGCATCCACATCTATATCAACATATTCTCTAATCCATTTTAATGGCGCTAACATAAAAATACCTCCTCATTTTTTGTAATTGATTAAAACTGATCTAAAAATCTCATGTCGTTTTCAAAGAAAAGTCTTATGTCGTCTACTTCGTATCTAAGCATCGATATCCTGTCAACGCCCATTCCAAATGCGAATCCGCTGTATTCCTCAGGGTCTATGCCACAGTTTCTAAGTACATTTGGGTGAACCATTCCTGCTCCAAGTATTTCTATCCAGCCTTCGCCCTTGCACATAGAACATCCCTTGCCGCCGCATTTGAAGCATGTAACGTCAACCTCTGCGCTAGGCTCTGTGAATGGGAAGTTGTGAGGTCTGAACTTTATTCTAGTTCCCTCTCCGAAGAAGTGCTCTGCAAATGTCTGAAGCGTCCCCTTGAGCTCAGCCATTGTAACGTGCTTGTCTATGACAAGTCCCTCAAGCTGGTGGAACATTGGAGAGTGAGTTGCATCAGGAGTATCCGATCTGAAGCATCTTCCCGGTGAAATTATCTTTATAGGAGGCTTAACCGATTTCATAGTCCTTACCTGCACAGGAGATGTCTGAGTCCTCAGAAGAAGGTTTTCGTCAAAATAGAACGTATCGCTCATATCCCTCGACGGGTGGTCCTTAGGTGCATTAAGTGCATCGAAGTTGTTGAGCACAGTCTCTATTTCAGGTCCTTCTGCAACCTTGAAGCCCATTCCCATGAATATGTATTTAAGCTCGTCAAATACCTGAGTTACAGGGTGCTTTCTTCCGACAGACACCTTCTTTGCAGGCATTGTAACGTCTATTGTCTCAGATGCCATTCTCTTCTGCTTTTCAAGCTCTTTCATCTGTATTTTCTTTTGTGATATCGCCTCTTCAAGCTCTTCTCTTACCTCGTTTGCAATTTTTCCCACAACCGGTCTTTCTTCGCCTGAAAGGTCCTTCATGCCCTTTAGTATGGCCGTTATTTCGCCCTTCTTGCCAAGCACAGAAACCCTTATTTGCTCTATTTGGTCAATGCTGTCGCTCTCACTTATCTGCTGCATGACTCTTTCTTTTATGGATAATAGTTTTTCCTTCAATTTTTTCACCCTTTCATGTAATTATATTTAGCTGCCTAAAAGCACTTTTGAAACTTTCCTGCAACACAAAAAGCCTTCCATCTCAAAATAGAGACGAAAGGCTGTATTCTTCCGCGGTACCACTCTAGTAGTTTTCGCAGTGCGAAAACCCCTCATGAAGACTTAACGCGTCCAACTCGTCAAAAGCTTACACACCTTGCGGCTTCAGCCATGATGCTCAAAAGCGAACTTCCAATGCGCCTGTTTCGGGATTGCTTTCAGCCAAGGCAATCTTCTCTTTTTCCACAGTATGCAGTGTACTCTCTTTATCAATGCATTTACATGTTTTATTTGATTTTGCAAATTATTATATCATATAAAAATTTTATTTACAAGGTATACAATTATATTGAAATTCATAGCATTTTTTATAAACTCCAACAAATAAAGCCGCTACTGAAGTAGCGGCTTTATTTCCAGTCTTTATCTTAAGAATTTCGAAACAAACGGGGAAGTTTCTCCTCTTCTCATAAAATGTCCCGAAGGCCCCTCTCCTAAGAATTCAGAGAACCAAGATTCATGTTCAATTTCTTCATTGAGTATTGCCAATGCCAAGTCGTAAGTCCTGTGGTCTTTGCCCGCTGTCATGTTGCATATTTCAGTATAACCTCTGACAGCACATCTTTCTGCGTTCACTAAAACCTTTAGCATCTCTTCAACATTTGTTGGGTCTGCTGGTAGATTTGCTGGAGGACATGCCGATATATCGTGAAATTCCTTCATGTCATCTGGCAGCTTTCCTCCAAGCTCATATATCCTTGGCACAAGCGCCTCAAAGTGATTCCTGTCCTCTATGCGTGCAACCTCGGCTATTTCTTTTACGCCTTCTCCTTTAAGTCCAATAAGGTTGGCACGAAGAATAGTGTAATAATAATAGGTAGTCAGCTCTGCAGATGCGTTTTTTATCAGCAGTTCAAGTAGCTTATCAACATCAACACCTGATTTTTCAACCATCTCTCTCGCAACTCTTGCCATCTTAAACAACACTCCTTTCGAATTTTGAATCATCATATTTTTATATTCCATCATCAAATCAAAATCCTTCGAAAATATATATTTCAATTTTTTTATAAATACCCCTTATTTTTCCATTTAATTATCCTTTCATGAATTTTTCAAATTACATACTTCAATTAATTTTAAACAGAGTTACTACAGATAAAATGTGTGAATAAAGCGCAGTCAAAATAAGAATAAAAATGCCATAATTACAAATTAAACAGAGGAGTTAAACTAATGTTTGATTGGCTAGAACATTAATGTATGCTTGGATTTTCTGTAATGATGTTCCTTGATGTTGCATTAGGATAACATAGTGATTACAGTAAAAAACTTCTATCAAAAATGTAATTCCTCTGTTATTCAAGAGGATATAAGCAAAGCATTCGATATGAATCCATAAGCTGTTGCGCAGTATTCTCAAAATACAAAATAAGGGAACCTCTTCTGATATGATACCTCCAAAGTAGACAGTCTAATTAATTAAAATTAGACAAACTACTTGGAGGTATTTTTATGGGGAGAAAACCGAAATTCAGCAAAGAAGAGAAAATAAAAGTATGCGAAGCTTATAAAGCTGGAGAAGGAAGTTACAAAAGTCTTGCAAAGAGTATTGGTGCAAGCAGCATTACTATTAAAAAATGGTACTTGTTGTATATGTATCATGGCGCTAGAGCGTTTGAATACTCCAACAGTAATGCGTCATATACTAAAGAATTTAAATTGGAGATTGTCGAAGCGTTCATAA
>NZ_FSRH01000005.1 GCF_900141635.1 Peptoclostridium litorale DSM 5388
TGGAAGTGTTCGTAATAGGCGGAGGAGACACAGCAGTTGAAGAGGCTATGTTCCTTACAAAATTCGCTAGAAAAGTTACAATAGTTCACAGAAGAGCCGAGCTTAGAGCTGCTAAGTCTATACAAGAGAAGGCATTCAAAAACGAAAAGCTTAACTTCATGTGGAACACAGTAATAGAAGAAATAAAGGGAGACGGAATAGTAGAATCTGCAGTATTCAAAAACAGAGAAACTGGAGAAGTTACAGAGTTCGTTGCACCTGAAGAAGACGGCACTTTCGGAATATTCGTATTCATAGGATACGATCCAAAAAGCGCTCTTGTAGAAGGAAAGCTAGAGCTTGACGAGACAGGCTATATACCAACAGACGACAACATGAAGACTAACGTTGAAGGCGTATTTGCCGCTGGAGACATAAGAGTCAAGTCACTTAGACAGGTAGTTACAGCGACAGCTGACGGAGCTATAGCTGCAGTTCAAGCTGAGAAGTATATAGAAGAGCACTTCGCAGAGTAATCACTGCTGATTAAAAGACAAATAACAAAGATAATAATGGCCAGACCTCATGGGCTTGGCCGTTGCATAAATACAAAAGAAAAAAGGGAGATGACTGTAAATGTTAATGCTAGATAAAGATACTTTCAAAACTGAGGTTCTAGAGGGAACAGGATACGTACTAGTTGACTACTATAGCGATGGATGCGTACCATGCAAGGCTCTTATGCCAGCGGTAGAAGAGCTTTCGAAGAAATACGAAGGAAGAGTTGTGTTTGCAAAGCTCAACACAACAGGAGCAAGAAGACTTGCTATAAGCCAAAAGATACTAGGACTTCCTACACTGTCTCTATACAAGGATGGAGTAAAGGTGGATGAAGTTACTAAAGACGATGCAACAATAGAAAACATAGAGGCAATGGTAGAAAGAAACATATAGTAAATAACCAGTATTATTTATGTGTGTAAAAGGCTGAATCTCATAATTTGAAAATAAAAAAATACATTGAAAAACAGGGCAAAGACATGTCAAAACGGTCTTTGCTCTATTTTGTTTTAGTGGTATCATTGTTATGTATGGGGATTGGAAAATTTAAGGTAAGGGGTGTTTGTTTTGAAAAATGAAAAATTGAAAAAGGGGCTGATGACCACTGTAGTGATATCTGGCGCGATTTCATATCTAATTGGAGCATTGGCACTTAAAGAAGCTTCTCAGACCTCAAAAATCATTGTGGCGGCTCTTGGAATGGCTACAGGTTTTTTAGGATGGACATTATCGGAAATAAACACAAGGTCCTCCATAAAGCATATAGCAGACAGAATTCAAAAAATAGCTAATGGAGATCTCACACAGAAAATAGATATTGAGGACGGGGCTGCAAAAGAAATTTCAGAAAGTGTGAATGAGCTAATAGTAAAATTCAGGTTGCTTATAGCGCAGAGCCTTACAATAAATGACAAGATAATAGGATATACAGACAAAATAGGCGAGCAGGCCAATGCTGTTAATCAAGCATCAAGCGAAACGGCAGCTGCAATGAACGACGTCTCAAATGGAGTGACAGATCAGACCCATTCAATAGTAAGGGCGCAGGATAATTCAAGAGAGATAACAAGTGGGGCAAGAGCTGTTGGAGAAAAGACCAGGAAGGTCAAGATTGCTGCGGAAGAGATGGGAGCCATTGTAGATGAAAGCTCTGAAAAATTCAACCAGCTTGTATATAGGATGGATATTTCAGCAATGTCGAATCTCAAGCTTGCAGGAGACATAAAAGGTCTTGAATCAAAGGCATTTGACATACAAAACATAGCAGACACTGTAAATGAAATAAGTGAAAACACTAATCTTTTGGCTCTTAATGCGTCAATAGAAGCCGCAAGGGCAGGAGAAGCCGGCAAAGGATTTTCAGTAGTGGCTGAAGAAATAAGAAGACTTGCAGAGGACTCGTCAAGGCAGGCGGGAGAGATACAAAACATAGTAAACGAGATAAAAAGAGAAATATCGGATATAACGACAGGCATAGATGTGGAAGTTGAAAGCATAAACAAAAACATAGAATTTTCAAAGGAAACAAGCAGCGTGTTAAACTCAATGACGCAAAAGGCAAGGATTACAATACAAGAGGTTGAAGACATAGCAGATGGTGTGGAAAGTCAAGTTGAAAGGGTTTCGGAAATAGAAGGGATAATGGAAAGGATAAGTGCCGTATCCCAGGATACTACGGCTGCAACTGAAGAAATAGCGGCTACAATGGATGAACAGTCGATTTCGACGAATTATATATTCGAATCCATAAAAAGCCTTTCAGATATGAATATGGAGATGAAGGAATACATCAACGCATTCGTAAAGTCATATGGACTAAACTCGCAAAAGAAAAAGTATGTTCAAGATGGCACAAGGATTCTTCGCGAAATGGCCATGCAAAGGGAAGTTATAGGGATGGACTATGAAGAGGGAAGAAAATGTCTCCAGGAAAAGATGAAAATGCATAATCAGTTTGAAATGATTGCCATGATGGACAGCGGCGGGCTTAGGGTGGCGACTGCCCTGGACTATACGAAAGAGGAAACCTATGTCAACTTTGCACACAGGGAGTACCACAGGCAGGCTGTAAAAGGCGTTGAATATACATCTGAGCCGTATATATCTGTGGACAGCAACAATTACTGTATAGCAATAGCTGTTCCAGTCAAGGACAATACAGGAGATATAAAAGGTATTTTGATGGGAGATCTGACTCTGGGATAATGAGGCTTTAGAACTAAAAAAAAATATGTTGTAATATTCATTGTAAATTTAGCCGCTTGAAATTAAAATTATAAGGATAGGTCAATAAACAGGCAAACACAAGGGGAGGGTGGAATATTTATGCGATTTGTGCCAATGAATTCAGTAAGAAAAGGAGCAGTTATTGCAAAGCCGCTTATAGATTCGAATGGAAGCCTTCTTCTTAAGGAAGGAGTTATCCTTTCGGACCCTATAATACAAAAAATACAGGACAAAGGATATAAGTCCATATATGTAAAAGATGACTATTCTCAAGGGGACATAGAGGATGTAATCAAGCCGGAAATAAGGCGTAAAGTAACAAACAAAATAAAGGATACGTTTGAGTTTTTTGCCAAAAATCAAGGGAGGGAAACTCAAAATAGCGCTCAAATATACAAGAATCTGGATGAGCTTTATGATATGTCAAAGGCTATAGTTGATGATCTTTTCAACCAGAAGGATATAATGATAAGCATGGTTGACATAAAGAGCATGGACAATTATACATATTCACACAGTGTGAATGTGGCTGTACTGTCGCTTGTCATAGGAATTGCCGCACAGCTTACCAAAAATGAACTATATGAGATTACAATGGGCGCAATGCTCCATGACATAGGCAAGATATTCGTGCCAAAGGAAATACTCAACAAACCGGGAAAGCTTACAGACGAAGAATTTAAAATAATACAGCAGCATACTGTAAAAGGGTATGAGTATATATCTCAAAATTCGTCTATAAAGGCTACAACAAAGATAATAGCTTTGCAGCATCACTTGAATATGGATGGAAGCGGATATCCAAGTGGCAATAAGCTTTCTCAAATACATAAATTCTCCAGAATAGTCTCGATTGCAGACATATATGACGCTCTCACTTCGGACAGGAGCTACAGGAAGGCATTTGCTCCAAGTGAAGCAATAGAATATATAATGTCACTCGCATCAAGCAAATTGGATATTGACTATGTAAAGGTATTTGTAAAAAAGATAATACCTTATCCGGTTGGAACGATTGTAATGTTGAGCAATGGCGAAACGGCAGTAGTCAAAAAGCTAAATGAGGGATTTCCTATGAGGCCGGTGGTTGAGCTAATAATAAATGGGAAGCTTACGGATGAGAAGATTGACCTTATGGAAATGAACAACCAGGTAATAAAGGAAATTGTATATGAAATTTCGGGTTAAATCTGTAAAAAATATCAAAATAGTGATTGAGTTTTAATAGAGTCGATAATATAATAACTTATGTGCTAATAAGGAGCTATAGAAATGGTTTGGTAAAGTATGAGCCAATAAAATAGCAGTGAATTTAGCCAGTGGATTTGAAGCCCGGCTTTTAACGCCGAGTAGTTTGTTGATATTAACCTATGGAAGGGATGAATGGATTGCCTGAAATAATAGTGAGACAAAGCGGGCCTCTTGTTGGGCGCGTTAGAATAGATGGGGCAAAGAATGCGGTACTGCCCATAATGGCTGCTACATTGCTTGTGGACGGTAAATCGGTAATAGAAGATGTTCCGCAGCTAAGAGATGTATACGTAATGATAGATCTTTTAAAGACACTGGGGGCAGATGTCGAATTTGAAAACGGAATACTCCAGGTGGATGCCAGCGGAGTGGACAAATGGGATGCGCCATACGAGCTGGTAAGGAAAATGAGGGCATCTTTCCTTGTAATGGGACCGATACTTGCGAGATTTAAAAGAACCAGAGTTTCAATGCCGGGAGGGTGTGCAATAGGGACAAGACCCATAGACCTTCATCTAAAAGGATTTGAAGCACTCGGGGCAGATGTAAGCGTGGAACATGGAACGGTAGAGGCGTCGTGCAGCGCACTTTCAGGGGATAAGATATATCTGGACTTCCCATCTGTGGGAGCTACGGAAAACATAATAATGGCGGCTTCTATGGCTGAAGGTACGACAATACTTGAAAATGCTGCAGAGGAGCCTGAAATTGTCGACCTTGCGAATTTTTTAAACAGAATGGGTGCCAATGTCAAAGGTGCTGGAACGAACACGATTACAATAAAAGGAGTAAGCGCCCTTAAAGGGGTTACACACAGGGTTATTCCAGATAGGATTGAGGCCGGCACGTTCATGGTTGCAGCTGCTATTACAAAGGGAGACATAGAAATAGAAAATGTAGTCATAGAGCATTTGAAGCCGGCAATAGCAAAATTGAAAGAGGTTGGATGCACTATAATTGAAGGAGACGAATCAATAAGGGTTATAGGACCGAAAGAGACCTTGGCGACAACGATAAAAACCCTCCCACATCCGGGATTTCCAACTGACATGCAGGCCCAGTTTATGGCTCTTTTGAGCATGGCTAAGGGAACTTCCATAGTTACTGAAACTGTATTTGAAAACAGATTCATGCATGTAAATGAGCTCAGAAGGATGGGGGCAAACATAAGAATAGAGGGCAAAACGGCAATAGTCCAGGGCGTGGATTCTCTTGAAGGGGCAAATGTAGAAGCTACTGACCTTAGAGCGGGAGCTGCACTCATACTTGCGGGACTTTTGGCGAAGGGAGAAACAAGGATAGGCCAAATACACCATATCGAAAGAGGATATGTGAGCATAGAAAAAAAGATAACTCAGCTTGGAGGAAAAATAGAAAAGGTAATTTAACGTGGAAGCCGGGGAGAATGTCCCGGCTTCTATTTGTAATTATGTAAAATCTGATGAAATTCAGACCTGTTTAACTATAGATTGCAGGCATGCGTTGGTACAAGCGTCTGGACGTTCATGCCATAAAAAGGCTTTTGCTGAAGTTTCATATTACTCCAAAACTATATGGGACATAGGACTTACAGCCCCTAAAAAATCAATGTCACAAAGATTAAATAAAAATTAAAAAGCATTCATATGTTGGTGCTTAAGTGTATTTTTTTGTTATAATAGAGGTATGTGATTTTTATTAGTGTCAGTTTGATATTATGATGGGAGAGGTAGATTGATTATGAAATTTGCACCGGATATAGGCATAGATCTTGGCACGGCGTCAATACTTGTATATGTAAAGGGGAAGGGTATAGTTCTTAAAGAGCCTTCAGTTGTGGCCATTGATAAAAATACTAATACTGTGCTTGCAGTTGGAGAAGAGGCGAGAAAAATGCTTGGAAGGACTCCAGGCAACATAGTCGCGATAAGACCGCTTAAAGAGGGGGTCATATCAGACTATGACGTGACTGAAAAGATGCTTAAGTATTTCATATCGAAAGTACTTGGGAAGAGCAGCTTTTTCAGCCTATTCAAGCCTCAGATAATGGTGTGCGTACCATCGGGTGTGACAGAGGTTGAAAAGAGGGCTGTGATAGACGCTACAATGGAGGCTGGGGCCAGAAAGGTTTTCCTTATAGAAGAGCCTATAGCTGCTGCAATAGGTGCGGGGCTTGACATATCAAAGCCAAACGGCAACATGGTTGTGGACATAGGCGGAGGAACTGCCGACATAGCTGTAATATCGCTTGGAGGAGTAGTTGTAAGCACTTCGATAAAAATTGCAGGGGACAAATTCGATGAAGCGCTGGTTAAGTACATGAGGAAAAAATACAACTTGCTCATAGGAGAGAGAACCGCCGAGGACATAAAAATCCACATAGGCACAGCATATAAAAGAGACGCAGATGTGACCATGGATGTAAGGGGGCGAAACCTGGTTTCAGGTCTTCCTGAAAACGTGACGGTAAAGGCCATGGAGACATTCCATGCACTTGAGGAAAATGTAAACCAGATAGCTGATGCAGTTCATATGGTGCTTGAAAAGACGCCGCCGGAACTCTCTGCGGACATAAGTGACAAGGGGATAATAATGACAGGTGGAGGTTCTCTTCTTTGGGGGCTAGACAAGCTTATATCAAATAGAACCGGAATAAATGTACAAATAGCTGAAGATGCGGTGTCTTGCGTTGCAATGGGAACGGGAGAAGCCCTAAATTCCCTTCACCTCCTCAAAAGGAGCGGAGGCGTATCTAAAAAAAGGTAGATCAAAAACTTGATACCTGCGCCCTATAAAGAATTACCCGTTTATATCCGAAATTCAATATACGGAGTGATTTTGGGGAAATATGTATGGCGGGCTTCACAGTCCGCCAAATATTCATATGGAGTGGATTATATGTACAGGGGAATTTATACGGTTACATCTACAATGAGTACAAATCAGAGAAAGCTAGATGTTGTCTCGAATAACCTTGCAAACACAAATACAGCATCATTTAAAAAGGATGAACTTATAACAAAGGCATTTCCTGAAAAGCTGCTTAGCAAGATGAACGGAGTCTCATACAGCAACAACACAAGAGACAGTAATATAGGCGTGAAAAGAGACGGACAAGGGTTTATAGTGAATTGTCAGAGCAGCTTTTTTACTGTAGACGGGTCTCAGGGAAAAAGCTACAGCAGAGATATGAAGCTGGCGGCAGACGATCAGGGATATCTAAAGACATATTCACGAAGCATAGCCGGCAGAGTAGACACAAGCAGGGGATACTATGTCTTGGATTCAAACGGAAAGAGGATACAGGCGGGAGCCAATTTCCAAATAGACGGACAGGGAAATGTATCTTCAGGAGGGCAAAGTGTAGCAAATCTTCTGTTTACGCCTCAAAGAGGCGTGATAGGGACTGTAAACGGGGGAAAGAGCGTAGACTACATAAAAAGCAATTTCCGCCAAGGGGGGCTTCAGCAGACCAATAGGAATTTGGATGTTGCCATAAAGGGAAGCGGATTCTTCCAGGTGCAAACGGCAGATGGACAGACTAGGTATACACGTGAGGGCACTTTTAAAATAAGCGATGACGGAATGCTTGTTACAGACGAGGGTATGAGAGTTATGGCAAATGGCGGGCCGGTGCCTGTTGACGGCGAACTTAATATAAGAGAAAACGGAGACATATACATAGACGGCTCGTTTTTCGATACTTTAAGTGTTGCTGATGTGCGGAACCTGGACACACTTAGAAAGATAGGATATGGCACATATGAAGTGGAGCCGGGCCAGGATCCCAATATGGGTCAGTTTGAGGGAGAGCTTCTTCAAGGTTATATTGAAGGGTCTAATGTAAATCCTGTCAAAGAAATGATCGAGATGATAGACATTATGAGAAACTATGAAAGTGGACAGAAGGTCATAAAGGCGTATGACGATATAATGGCAAAAGCCGCCAATGAGATAGGCAAACTTTAACCTGAAACTGTAATGGGAGGTAGATGCAATGAGAGCACTTTGGTCAGCGGCTAGTGGAATGAAGGCTCAGCAGCTTAACATAGACAATATATCAAACAACCTTGCGAATGTTAATACCACTGGATACAAGAAGATGAGGGTTGAATTCAAAGATCTTCTATATGAAAACATAAAAGATGCAAGCATTGTAGACGGAGAGGGAAGTCCTGTAAATCTTCAGGTAGGCCACGGGGTAATGTACAGTGCCACAAGCAGGAATTTTGAAAATGGAGGATTCCAAAGCACTGAAAACGATACGGATTTCGCGCTTGACGGAAGGGGATTCTTTGTAGCACAAAACCCTGCAGGAGAAAGAATTTATACAAGAGACGGAAGCTTCAAGCTGGACGTGGATGGAGATACAAGAAGGCTTGTCACGTCTGAAGGATATTTTGTGCTTTCGGAGGATGACGACTACATAGAGTTTTCAGATACGGACAAGGATTTCACCGTTGATGAGATGGGAGCCATAAAGGTAAAGACTGAAGACGGAACAGTGGAGGATACGGGCCTTTCGCTTGCTGTTGTAGACTTTTTGAATCCTGACGGACTCGAGGCCGTAGGAGGAAACTTCCTCAAGGCTACGAACGCCTCAGGAGAGGAGATGCTGCTTGAAGGAGAGGAAAGGGACACCAAGATATATCAGGGATACCTTGAAAACTCCAATGTGCAGATAGTCGAGGAAATGATAAAGCTTATAACGGCTCAAAGGGCATACGATATAAATTCAAAGACAATACAGACTGCGGACGAAATGATGCAGACGGCAAACAGCGTTAAGAGGTAAAAACTAGACCTTGTGTGGAGGTGACTTTGTGAAGGTTAATTCCTATGGAATGGATATGGTCAACGCGGTTAAGTTGAATCAGAATGTTGAAAAAGACATAAAAGGCTCTGAGGACAAGGATCTTATGGATTCATGCGTAAAGCTTGAAGGGGAATTCATGAAAATAATGCTCAAGGAGATGAAAAAGACAATCCCGGATTCGGGGTTCATGCCGAAATCTGCTGGACATGACATAATGGATGACATGTACTATGAGACCATAGGAGAGGATGCCGCTCAAAATTCATCTATTGGTCTTGCTAAAATGATATACGACCAGTTTACAAGAAACAGGACAGACAAAGAATAAAAAAGGGGATAAATGCTGATGATAGATATAAGACAGATAAAAGATGTGATACCTCACAGATATCCATTTTTGCTTGTAGACAAGATAGTGGAGCTTGAGGAGGGGAAAAAAGCTGTTGGGATAAAAAATGTAACGATAAACGAGCCCTTTTTCCAGGGTCATTTCCCAAACTACCCTGTAATGCCTGGAGTGCTTATAGTTGAAGCAATGGCTCAGGTGGGCGCATATATAATGCTGTCGCTCGAAGGAAACGAAGGAAAGATAGGACTTTTCACGGGAATAGACGGAGTGAGATTCAAAAGGGAAGTGCTTCCAGGCGATACGCTCAGGATGGAAGTTGAATTCATAAAGGTAAGAAGGGGAATAGGAAAGGCCAAGGCAAGTGCATATGTAGGAGACGAGCTTGCATGCAGTGGAGAATTGATGTTTGCTATTGTAGAAAGATAAACCATGCTAGAGAGATGGTCTTGATAAGGACCTAAAACATAACGGGATGCCCCCTAATGCGTTTTGCGCATTGGGGGGCTTTAGTGATGTTTTTTAAATATTACCGGGAAGGTGAGAATATGAAGAGGACAGCTTGTATAGTATTGACTGTTTTCATGACCATGATGAGCATGCTTTCAGCCTATGCGCAAGGACCGTATGTCATAGATGAAAGGGAAAGAAAACAGACACTTGCAGAAGGGGTAGTGTATAAGAACATATTTAGGTTTACAGAAGAGGGAGTATACAATATAAACATAGTAGAAGCGGATATTTCAAATGAAAACGTGGGATTTGACATTATATTCAATGAAGATCAGGGTTTTAGCAAAAGGCAAAAACTCAGCAGCATGGTGACTAAAAGGGATGACGTACTTGCGGCCATAAACGGAGATTTTTTCAGCATGTCAAATCCGTCATTCTCGCTTGGAACAATGGTGCGGGATGGCAAGATACTTTCGAACCCACATTACGAGGAACAAAAATATGCGTCCATAATTGTAGACGATTCGAAAAACGTACTTTTTGAATACCTAAGCCCAAACATGAAAGCGGTCAACACTGCAAAAAATGTAGAAGTTCCAGTGGCTGCAGTTAACAAACCGAGCCAGTATTTTGCAAACATAGTGGCGCTTACAAGTGAATATGTCAAAAACTCACCAGGAGCAGACGATACATATTATGATGTGTGCGAGGTTGTAGTGGACTCGGGCATAGTAAGAGAAGTCAGATATGGACAGCCTCCAGTCGAAATACCTAAAAACGGATATGTATTGGTAGCAGGAGGCAACAACGGGGCGCTTCTTCGGGACAATTTCATACCGGGAGAATCGGTAGAGCTTTTGGCAAGCACGGGTCCTGATTACTCAAAAGTTAAGACGGCTATGGGTGCAGGTAGCGTAATAATAAGAGACGGGCAGCTCACCCAGCTTACCCAGAAGGTGCGTGGAAAGGCTCAAAGATCGGCAATAGGAATTACAAATGATGACAAGCTCGTAATGTTCACAGTCGACGGAAGGCTCGACAACTATGTTGGAATGGAGCCGGAAGATGTTGCAAGCTACATGCTGAGCATTGGGTGCAAAGATGCTGTAATACTTGACGGGGGAGGATCCACGGAGCTTATAGCAAACGACAGGATAAGAAACACCCTTGTAAACGGAACGGAAAGGGAAATACTCAATGCATTCGCGGTAAAGACCAGTGCAGAGCCTGGGGAATTCGACCATATGGAGATTCATGTGGACAAGAATTTAATGTATGTGGGAGAAAGCGCCCAAGTTGAAGTATGCTTTTTTGACAGGGACGACAATCCTGTTGCCATAGATGCATCAAGAGCTGACTTTGACCTGGACGGAATTGAGGGACGTTTTGAAGGCGGAAGGCTTATACCTTCAGAGGCAGGAAAGGGTACGATAGAGGTGTCGTACGAAGGTGAAACCGAAGAAATTGAAATAGAGGTCATTGAAAAAAGATCTTCAGATGAGCTCAATGTTGAAGACATAAGCCATGAGCAGCTTGACAAAGGCGTTACGCTGGCATTTTTGGGCAACATGGGGATATCGAAGAAAAGGCTTGTGGACAACCTTATAATTCAAAAATATGAAAAAGACATAAATAAACTTGAAGACCCTAGTATATTCATGATAGGAAATACAAATCAGGAGATGGAATCGGGTTTGTGGGACAAGGTTTTAAGCCCGGGTGGAATATACGGTTCAACGCATATTGATGATGAAATACTTGTAGTGTCGCTTGACAATTCAAACGGGGCGTTCTACAAGACTCAGGGACAGTGGCAGTTTTTGGAGGATTCTTTGAATTCCGATTACGACAACATAGTGGTTGTATTCAATTCAAAGGAGCAGCTCAGGTTTGACAAGGAAGCGGAACTTTTCAAGAAAAAGGTATATGAAAAGGCAAAGGACAAGAACATATACGTGGTATATAGGGGAAGTGGGTTTTCCCAGACTGTGGAAGGAAATGCGAGGTATATATCAATCCCTGATTACGGCGACCTGCACAAAGGAGACTATAAAAACGACTATAGATATCTGGTTATGAATATAAATGGAGACGATGTGAAGTACGGCTATATGAACATATTCAGGGGGGAATGACGAGCTTGAAAAGAGTAATGGGGGCAATGAGAAAAGCATGTGAAGACTACAATATGATAGAGGACGGCGATAAAATAGCAGTTGGATTTTCCGGAGGGAAGGACAGCGCAGCTCTTCTTTACGCACTTAAGCTATACCAGAGGTTTTCGCCTCAAAAATTCGAACTGGAGGCAATAACAGTAGATCCGGGGTTTAAGAATTTGAACCTTGATGAGGGCAGAAGGTTTATAGAGGGGCTTGGCATTCCATATACAGTTGTAAAGACTCACATAGCAGAAGTTGTGTTTGACATAAGGAAGGAGTCGAGCCCATGCGCTCTTTGCTCAAGGATGAGAAGGGGAGCCATATATGAGACGGCAAAGGAAAGAGGCATAACAAAGGTCGCATTCGGACACCATCTTGATGATGGAATAGCTACGCTTTTCATGAGCATGTTTTATGAGGGCAGGGTGTCTACGTTCAAACCTGTGACATATCTTTCGAGACAGGATATAACTATGATAAGACCGCTTATATACGCTACGGAAGACGCCATAAAGGCGGCGGTTGAAAACAACGACATACCTGTAATAAAAAGCCCGTGTCCGGCAGATGGCCATACCAAGAGGGAAGAGGCGAATGAATTTGTATCGATGTTTGCTTCGAAAATTCCGGACTTTAGAAAAAGGATGCTAAAGGCGCTTCAAAACAAGGAGCAGACACAGCTTTGGTTTTAAGGGCGTGCGAGTTATGAATCTTTTGGACGGATTTATAACTTCGGAATACCCTCTGTGGAGGTTTGATTTTCTATCTATTTGAGAACGTGAAAAGAGGAAGTCTTTAAAAGACTTCCTCTTTTCATTTATATAATCTATGCAGTTTGGACTATTATCAAGCTTATTTAGCCTCTCCGAAAGCATCAGCTCTAAGAGTGTCAGCCATGTCAGTCTTTTCCCATGTGAAGTCTGCGTCATTTCTTCCGAAGTGGCCGTATGCAGCAGTCTTTCTGAATATAGGTCTTCTAAGGTCAAGGTGCTTTATTATAGCTCCCGGTCTTAGGTCGAAGTGCTTTTCAACAAGATCTGATATTTCGTCGTCAGATATCTTTCCAGTTCCGAAAGTGTCAACAAGTATTGAAACAGGCTCTGCAACACCTATCGCGTATGCAAGCTGAACCTCGCACTTGTCGGCTATTCCAGCTGCAACTACGTTTTTAGCAACGTATCTTGATGCGTATGCAGCAGATCTGTCAACTTTAGTAGCGTCCTTTCCAGAGAAAGCCCCGCCGCCGTGTCTAGAGTATCCGCCGTAAGTGTCAACTATTATCTTTCTTCCAGTAAGACCTGCATCTCCTTGTGGTCCTCCGACAACGAATCTTCCAGTTGGATTTACAAGAATTCTTGTTTCGCTGTCCATAAGCTCCATAGGAACTATCTTGTTTATAACGTGCTGTATAAGGTCTTTTTCTATAGTCTTACGGTCAACCTCAGGGCCGTGCTGAGTAGATATCAGTATAGTGTCTATTCTCTTTGGCTTGTCGTTTTCATACTCTACTGTAACCTGAGTTTTTCCATCAGGTCTAAGGTACTCAAGAGTGCCGTTTTTTCTAACGTCAGAAAGCCTCTTTGCAAGCTTGTGTGAAAGAGATATTGGAAGAGGCATAAGCTCTTCAGTCTCGTTGCACGCAAATCCGAACATGATTCCCTGGTCTCCAGCTCCAAGAGCCTCAACGTCGTCAGTCATTGTTCCTTCCTTGCTTTCAAGCGCCTCGTCAACTCCCATTGCTATGTCAGAAGACTGCTCGTCTATTGAAGTAAGAACAGCGCAAGTGTCGCAGTCGAATCCGTATTTTGCTCTAGTGTATCCGATTTCTTCTATAGTGTTTCTAACTATTTTAGGTATGTCAACATATGCGTTAGTAGTTATTTCTCCGGCTACAAGCACAAGTCCTGTAGTAACTGTAGTTTCGCATGCAACCCTTGCATTAGGGTCTTTTTCTATTATGGCGTCAAGTATAGAGTCAGAAACCTGATCGCAAATTTTATCAGGATGTCCCTCAGTAACAGATTCAGATGTAAAAAGTCTTCTTGCCATTTAAATGTCCTCCTTTAAAAATAGTTCCAAAAGTTTATTGTAATAGTTCCTGGTTGGATTTTCAAAAATAAAGCCTCTTCGACAGTCGAAGAGGCATAGTTTATACACCAACCTCATCGTCCAGAAAAAAATTCTGTAGGAATTAGCACATTTCCAGCAAACGCTGGCTGTTGCCGGGTTTCATAGGGCCTGTCCCTCCACCTCTCTTGATAAGGCAATCAAGATAATTAGTTTGAAGTTTTGTATTTTCAGACTTCGAGTTTAATATTACTATTACTTAAATACTTTGTCAATAAAAAAATAAAAAAATTTTCACTTGCGTATATACAAAAATATATATCCGTTTTCTGGTGAGAAAACGGATATATATTTCATAGTAGTATTTGATGTGAAAGCATGAGCACTATAACGCCGGCGGCTATGTTTCCAAGCAGTATTGCCGGCAGTGCGCTTTTAAGCCTTATATCGAGAAGCGAGGCTACCATTGATCCGGTCCATGCGCCTGTTGTGGGAATGGGAATTGCCACGAGCATGAAGAGGCCAAGCAGCCTGTACTTTTTAATCCTTGCACTTTTGCGAAGAGCCCTGCTTTGAAGGTAATTTCCAAAGGGACCCAAAGTTTCGTATTTCTCAAGAAAAACTAGAATTTTTCTGAAAAACACTATTAAAAAAGGAGAAGGAAGAGTCGATCCCAGCACACATATTGAAAGAACCTTAAGCGGGGCAAATCCCCATGAGACTCCAAATGGGATAGCGCCCCTGAGCTCTAAGAAAGGAGTGGCGGAAATGATGGTTAAAATAAGCTCTTTTGGCAAAAAATATAAAAAATCCATAAAACCCTCCTTTTTAACATGTGTTTGCACTACAAATAAATTATACCCTAAAAAAAGGTGTACAATAATGGAAAAATTTGAAATACTATTGTTGTTGAATAGATAAAAATAAGGCAGCGCTAAAAAATTTATTTATAGTAAAGAGACTGTTTGTGGGTATTAATGATTATGTATGGCTGTAAAATGGCATAGGTGCAAGAGCCCATAGTATTGTAGCGAAAGAAGATATGACAGGGTTACCGGATAAACATTTAGAAAGAAAAAGACATAAAAAATAAAAATGAGAAAGAGGGAGAATTCACATGGACTACATGAAGGTTTATGAAGACTGGCTTAAAAACGAATATTTCGACGAAGAGGTCAGAAAAGATCTTATGCAAATAGCAGATGATGAGAAGGAGATAGAGGACAGGTTCTATAAGGACCTTGAATTTGGAACAGGGGGCCTTAGAGGAGTCATAGGAATAGGAACAAACAGGATAAACAAGTATACAGTAAGAAGGGCTACATATGGACTTGCGCAGCACATAATTGAAAAGGGCGACGAGGAAAAGGGATTAGTAATAGCCCATGACAACAGATTCAAGTCAAGGGATTTCACATTGGAAGCTGCGAGAACACTTGCGGCGTGCGGCATAAAGACTTACATATTTGACGGACTAAGACCTACCCCGCAGCTTTCATTTGCAGTAAGGAGCATGGGGGCTGCCGGGGGCATAGTTATAACTGCAAGCCATAATCCTCCTGAATATAATGGTTATAAGGCATATGGGGATGACGGAGCCCAGCTGAACGATAAAGAATCAAAGAAGGTAATAGAAAAGGTAAACGCCATAACGGATTACAGCAAGATACCCGTAATGAGCGAAAAAGAGGCTTTTGAAAAAGGGCTGATAGAAGTCCTTTCGGCTGATTTGGATGATGATTTCATAGAGGCTGTCAAAAAACAGTCGCTTTGTAAAGAAATAGTATGCGAGGTATCGGATGAACTAAAAATCGTGTACACACCGCTTCATGGAACTGGAAATGTACCGGTGAGAAGGGTGCTTAATGAAGCTGGCTTTAAAAACGTATTTGTGGTTGCGGGCCAGGAAGCGCCGGACCCGAATTTTTCTACTGTGGATTATCCAAATCCTGAAGATCCGGCGGCATTCGAGCTGGCAATAAATCTTGCAAATGAAAAGGATGCCGATATTATAATAGGAACAGATCCGGACTGTGACAGAGTAGGAGTTGTGGTGAAGGAGAAATTGGGGGAATACAGACTGCTTACGGGAAATCAAACTGGAGCTCTTCTTCTTCACTTCATATTGAAAGGGCTTAAGGATGCAGGAGAGCTTCCTGAGAATGCAGTGGTTGTAAAGACGATAGTGACCTCGAGAATGGGAGATGTAATAGCGGATTCTTTCGGCGTGGAGACTCTGGATACACTTACAGGGTTTAGATTTATTGCTGAAAAGATAAAGGAATTCGAGGAAAATGGGGGCAAGAATTTTATATATGGCTACGAGGAAAGCTACGGATACCTTGCAGGAAATCATGCAAGAGACAAGGATGCGGTTGTGGCATCAATGCTGGTAGCCCAAATGGCGGCATATTACTATTCGAAGGGAATGAACCTTGTAGATGCAATGCATGAGCTTTACAAGGAATATGGCTTCTTCAGCGATTCGCTTGAAAATGTTGTGCTCAAGGGAAGAGAAGGGGCTGAGAAGATACAGGGAATAATGAAGATGCTCAGGGAGAACCCACCTACTCAGGTTGGAGGGCTTGAAGTTGCAGGAATAAAGGATTACAGCAAGGGGGTTGAAGGATTCCCGAAATCAAATGTACTAGTGTTTGATCTCGAAAAAGATGCATGGTTTGCAGTGAGGCCTTCGGGAACAGAGCCAAAAATAAAATTCTATTTTGGTGTGAAAGGAAGCAGCGATGAAGAATCAAAGAAAGTAATGGAAGCTCTTAAAAAAGGCGTCATGGACAGTATAAAATAAGAAGTTTTATGGATGTTTGTGTGAATATAGTGGCGGTATGCATGTTTTAAACGTGTATGCCGCTATTTTTATTTACATCTGTCAAAAAGGCGGTTTTGATTGTCTATTGAGCAATTACAAGGGTGTCGGTTTTCGTATTGGATTATTAAACGGTCAAGCTTTCGGCTTAAGGCCAGCACATCATCTGCACAAAGGTCAGCATTATCGGGCTCAAGCATGGCATTTAGTTTTTCTCGGAACAGTTCGATTTTGTTTAAAAGGTTTTCATCAATGCGGTTTTTGCACATTTGACAAGCCTCCTTACTGGAATTGTTTTGGAAATAAAATGCAAAATATGACAAACCACATAATTTAAATCCAAAAAAGGTGAAAATATAGACCGGCAAGCATATAATAAATAATTATATTATAAAGAATATATAATTTCCATCTTTTTTGTTAAAAAATAACTTTTAAAGCTTGAATTGTAAAATTCGACATATATTCGGTTCTGAATCAAACATAACTAACTATTGAGATTATTGCAAAGGCAATATGCACTATTAATAATTTTAATGAATATGAGACTTCAAAATTCAAGCATGGGCGCATATCTGATATAATAACAATATAAGATTTGAAGGGAAAAGCCCTTACTTTAAGGAGATTGTTTATAAATGGCAATAGAAAATATACAGGGAACGGTATCAGAAATTATATTTCAAAACGAAGAAAATGGATATACGGTAGCCCGGATGAACACTGACGAGGGGGAGGTAACTGTCACAGGATGCCTTGCAACTGTCAAAATGGGTGAGACCATCAGGGTGAGTGGGGAATGGAAAAGCCATGAAATGTATGGGCTTCAGTTCAAAGCGGAAAGCTTCATGCCAGCAACGCCATCATCCGTATCGGGAATACTTGCATATTTATCGTCGGGGAGCATAAAGGGAATAGGGCCAAAGCTTGCGGAAAAAATAGTCCATACTTTCGGGGTGGAGACCCTTTTGGTTCTTCAAACAAGTCCCGAAAAGATAATGAAGGTCGATGGCATAGGGAAAAAAAAGGCCAAGAAGATAATGGAAAGCTTTGCCCAGGACAGGGAAATAAGAAACATAATGATGCAGCTTATACCATATGGAATAGGTTCCACATACTGTCTTAAGATATACAAAAAATACAGGGAAAAGGCCATGAACATAATAAGGGAGAATCCATACAGGATAGCCCAGGACATACCGGGAATAGGGTTTAAAACTGCCGACAGCATAGGTATGAAAATGGGGATAGACCCTCTTTCGAAAGGGCGCATAGAGCAGGGGATAATCCATTCCCTTAAAAACGGAGCGCTTTCAGGCCATTCGTATCTACCGCGGGAAGTGATGTGCAAAAAAGCATCAGAGCTACTGGGCGTATGTAAGAGTGCTATAGAAATGCAGGTTTATGAAATGGCTGCACAACAGCTCATACACATTGAAAATGGAGGAGACGACCAGAAGGTGTATCTGTTTCCATACTATATAGCTGAAAGCGGAGTGTGCAAAAAGCTTGTTCAAATTGCAAGTGCGGATATAGAGGAGCTTGAAATAGACATAAAGGATAGAATAGACAGCATAGAAAGGAAAAATTCAATAAGCCTTGCAAAAAAACAAAGGGAAGCCGTGGAAAAAGCTGCCATAGGCGGTATAACCATAATAACCGGAGGGCCTGGTACTGGAAAGACAACTACTATAAATTCCATAATAGAGCTGTTTGAAAGCGAGAAAATTAAAGTCAAGCTCGCAGCACCCACGGGAAGAGCGGCAAAGAGAATGAGCGAAGCCACTTCAAAAGAGGCTTTTACAATACACAGGCTCTTGGAGGTGGGATATTCGGCTGACGAGGAAGAGTCAGTGTTTTTAAAGGATGAGGACGAGCCCATAAGCTGCGACGCCCTAATAATAGACGAGGCTTCGATGATAGATGTAATACTGATGTATAACCTTTTAAAGGCGGTGAAGCCGGGAACAAGACTTGTAATAGTGGGGGATGTTGACCAGCTTCCACCTGTAGGAGCCGGAAATGTGCTTTCTGACATGATAGACTCGGGAGTGATAAGCACTGTGAAGCTTGACGAAGTGTTCAGGCAGGCAAAGGAGAGCATGATAGTGGTAAACGCCCACAGAATAAACAAGGGGGATCCGCCTGTTTTGAATAAAAAGGACAAGGACTTTTTCTTCATAGAGGCCCAGGGATCTTCTAAAAGCGCCCAGGAGATAGCCGGAATTGTGGGCAGCAGACTTCCGGCTTATTATGGGCTTGACCCGCTAAAGGACATACAGGTGCTCTCGCCGATGAGAAAAGGCGATGCCGGAGTGGGAAGTCTTAACCTCATACTCCAGGAAAGGCTCAATCCGCATTCTCATTTGAAGGAGCAGGACAAGATAGGAGGAAGGGTTTTCAGGGTGTGCGACAAGGTCATGCAGATAAAAAACAACTATGACAAGAAATGGGAAAGCGAAGACGGCAGCGAAAAGGGGCAGGGAGTATTTAACGGGGACATTGGGTATGTATACCATATTGACAAGGCCTCGAAGATTCTTTATATATTGTTTGATGATGTCAAAATTGCAAAATACGAATACAGCGAAACCGACGAAATAGACCACAGCTTTTGCACTACAGTTCACAAGAGCCAGGGGAGCGAATTTGAGGCTGTTGTGATGCCGCTTGTGTGGGCACCGCCCATGCTCATGACCAGAAATCTTCTATACACGGGCATAACAAGGGCGAAAAAACTCGTGGTGCTTGTAGGTGAGAAGAGATATTTAAATGAAATGATAAAAAACAACAGGATACAGGAAAGGTTTTCATCCATAAGGCAAAGGCTAGAGATGTTTTTCAGGGAAGGCATACTGGAAGGAGACTAGAAAATGGACTTCATCAGGTCTTTGGCGGATGCGGCGTTGGAACTTGTTTTTCCAAGCGGCATAAAGTGTATTTGCTGCGGAGAGCCAATACCAAAAGGAAATACTTATTCACTTTGCAAACACTGTTTTGACTCATTGAGATTCATAAAAAATGGATGTGAAAAATGCGGAAAGCCAATACCGGAAGAAATGCACGAAAGGCTTTGCAGCTCATGTATGGATGGAGCCGGAAGGCTTAATTTTGACAGGGCGGTTTGCTGCATGGAGTATGACGATCTGGTGCACAGGATGATATACGCTTTTAAATACGGCAAAAAGACATTCATGGGCAAATATCTGGCTGGGATAATAATGGACAAACTCGAGTACGAGCAGATGGATTTTGAAATTATAGTGCCGGTTCCACTTTCTAAAAAGAGGCTAAGGGCCAGAGGGTTCAACCAGGCGAAAATAATGGCGGATGAGCTTTCGAGGTTTTGCAAAAAACCATGTAAAGACATACTTGAAAGGACAAGGGATACCGATTTTCTTTCAGGGCTTTCAAGGTATGAGAGGAAAAAAGAATTAAAAGGTGTATTTACTTTGAATGAATATTCACATAATATTATTAGTAACAGAAATATTCTTGTTGTAGATGACATACTAACAACGGGATCGACTTCAAGTGAAATTGCAATTACGCTCAAGGAAGGCGGGGCGGAAGGTGTTTATGTAATATGTCTCGCCACTGGCAGAAACATATATTGATTTGGAGGGGAAATTATGGAACTGAAAAACTGCATCTCGTGCGGAAGGACGTTTGGAAGCGAATTTGGAGAAAATCTTTGTAAAAAATGCCGAAATGAGGCATACGAGAACGACTTCAAAAAAGTCAGGGAGTACCTATACGACAATCCGGGCTCGGACGTAAATGAGGTTTCTGCAGCCACGGGGGTTGAAAGAACTAAAATAATGCTCTATCTTAGAGAAGAAAGAATAGAGATAATAGAGGATGACAATCCGTTTTTAAAGTGCAGCAGATGCGGAAAGTCAATACATAAGGGCAAATACTGCGCATCGTGTGAGAATGAGCTTAAAAAGGAGCTTTCTGGGGCGCTCAGCTCCATGAAAAAGGAAAAAAGCCCAGAGCCAGAGCCTTCAAGTTCGAAAAAGCCTGCGATGCACGTTGACAGATTCAATAAAAAATAAAGACTAAAGAAAGACGCCTTTTTGACGATATAGAATACATAAGCATATCGTTACAGGAGGCGTTTTTTATGAAAATAAACGGATTTTCAAACATACAAAAAATAATGAAAACCTATGGGAAAAGCAGCACTGAGAATGTAAAGGGCAATAAAATAGAGAGCGACAAGATCGAAATATCGCAGGCGGGCAGGGACTATCAGTTCGCAATGGAAGCGATCGGGAAACTTCCTGAAATCAGAAGCGAAAAGGTCGAGGCCATAAAAGTGGACGTGCAAAGCGGAACATACAAAGTCGACAAGGAAAAGATCGCTCAAAATATATTCGAAAGCGCTGTTAAGGATGTGAAGCTTTAAATGGAGCATATAGAAAGGTTCATCCAGATACTCTCCAGGCAGCTCCACTTGAACAAGAGGCTGCTGGAACTGGCGAACGAGAAGAGGGAAGTGCTGCTTGGCGATGATGTGAAGAGGCTGAGCGAGATGATAATAGACGAGCAGGAAATGGTAAAGGAAATGATACTCCTTGAAAAGGAAAGAGCGTCTGAGGCGGCAAGAATAGGAAGAGGCGCAGGAATAAGAAAGGTCGAGGACATAAAGGAAATAGTAGGAAGGAAGTCTGTGGAAAAAATGCACGAGATTGAAGGCCTTGCAAATGAGCTTAGAAGAGTGCTTGAGGAGCTGGAAGAGAAAAACAGCACTAACCAGGCGCTAATGCAGTTTACGCTTGAATATATAGACCTCAATGTAAATATAATGACTGCGAAAAGGGAACCTTCAGGCTATTCAAAGGACAAAACGCTGCCGTTGCCAGGCGGCGGGGTAAGCTTTGACTCAAAATACTAAAATAAAATACGCCAGAGCGAACAGAGATGATGAACCACAGGGACGGTTTTCCGGTTGAAAAGCACAACCGTTAAGCCAGTCCCTGTGGTTTGCCAGGCACAGCAATAGGTTCCCTTTGGTGAAACACCGGGAGTGATAACAAATGAGATCGACTTTCTTTGGGTTTAATATAGCGAAATCGGGGCTTTTTTCCGCGCAAAGAGCCCTTGATATCACGGGACACAATATAGCGAACGCTGAAACACCGGGATACAGCAGGCAAAGGCTTGAACAGGTTCAGGAAACACCTATGAAACTTCCAAGCGGAATACTTGGAACAGGTGTTACAACGACATCGATAAGCCAGATACGAAATGAATTTTTGGACGGTAAATTCAGGTATGAAAATACAGTGTACGGGGAATCGTCATTCAGGTATCAGTCTCTTTCTGAAATAGAGGCCATAATGAACGAGCCGAGCGAGAGCGGGATAAGGTCTGTAATGGACGATTATTTTTCTTCACTTCAGGAGCTTTCGAAGGACCCATCCTCGCTTACGACAAGAGCGCTTGTCAGGGAAAGGGCAAATTCGCTTTCGTATTCTGTAAACCACATGTACAATCAGTTTGAAAAAATGGTAAGGGACTCTGACTTTGCGGTTAGAACCACTGTAGACCAGATAAATACATATGCCAGCGACATAGCCGACCTGAATGAGCAGATATTCAGAGCTGAAATTGGAGGACACAAGGCTAACGATCTTCGGGACAGAAGAAACCTTCTGATAGACGAGCTTTCGAACCTTGTAGGGGTTGAAGTTAAAGAGGTTTCAGTTGGAGCTGGTTCAGACGGGTTCGAGAGCAAAAAAGTCAACATACTGATAAATGGAACTGCCATAGTCTCGCACGACAAGGTTGTGAAGATAGAGGCAGATGAAAACATGGAGCACCCGGAGGGGTTTGAAGAGCTAAATGTCAAAAAACTTAAATTTTCAACGGGGGAGCCGTTTAATACGGATGCCATAAGCGGAAAGCTGAAGGCCCAAATAGACATGAGGGACAATGGCGAGGGCTCTGTGGAAAAGGGAATACCTTATTACATGCAAAAGCTCGATGAATTTGTAGCAACGTTTGCAGCAGAGACAAACATGGTTCACAGGGCTGGATACGGCCTCAACCAAATGGCTGAAACGGCTCCGGGAGAAGGACATGGAATAAACTTCTTCGAGGCGGAAGGCGCTGGGTATACTGTAGAAAAACTGGCATCATCTCCAATACAGGCGGACATCGACAAGGGAATGTCTGAAAAAGAGGCAATAAAAAAATGGGAGGAAGGCAACGAGGGATACACCCTGTTCAAGGATTCAAGCGGCGACATGTACAAGGTTACAAAGGTGAGCGCAAAGTCACTGAAGCTCTCACAGGCCATACAGGACGACCTTGACAACATGGCGGTTGCAGGCAAAAGTGACGAGGGGACTCCTCCGAAGGGGCTTGCAGGAGACAATTCAAACATACTATCTATGTCTGAACTGAGAAACAAGACAGAGATGTTTGCATGGGGCTCGCCGGATGATTTTGTCAAATCGCTGGTTTCGAACCTGGGGGTTGACGCCCAGGATGCAAAGAGGGTTGCAACCAACCAGGAGGTTCTGACGTCGGAAATCGGAAGACAGAAGATGTCGGTATCCGGAGTGTCTCTGGACGAGGAAATGTCCAACATGGTGAGGTTCCAGCACTCATACAATGCGGCGGCCAGAATGCTTACAACTGTAGATGAGATGATAGATGTTATTATAAACAGAATGGGAAGAGTAGGGCTGTAATAGAAGAACATATGAATTAAGATTATAAGGCGGTGAACATATTGAGGATAACAAACAGCATGATGGTGAGCAGAATGATGGGTAACATGAACTCGAATCTTAGAAGCATGGACAAGCTCAACAACGACCTTGCAAGCGGAGTCAAAATACACAGGCCTTCTGATGATCCTGTGCTTGTGGGAAGGTCTCTCAAGATACATACAGACATAGCGCAGACTGCTCAGTTTACGAGAAATGTTGACGATGCATATTCGTTTCTTGACAAGACGGAAACGTCACTAAAAGAGCTTAACAATGTAATGCACAGGGTGAGGGAGCTCACAGGCCAGGCGGCAAACGGAGTGCTCACAAAAGAGGACTCCCAGAAGATAGAATCAGAAATAAAGCAGCTGAAGGACCACATGACAAAGATAGGAAACGACACTTATGTTGGAAGGCACATATTCTCGGGATTCGCAACCGACAAGCCGTTTCTCGACAAGCAGGGAAGCATATCCAGCGAGTTCATATCCTCTGCTGACGGCAGCATAAAGACAAAGGGCCAGGACATAGAATATCAGGTCGGGGTTTCTGGAAAATCAACCGTGAACATAACAGGAGACCAGATATTCGGACCGGTAGAGACGGACAGGGTCAAATACGAGCCTGACGCCGGCGGAGACTACTACTGGAAGGAAAACCTGACACTCATGGGTAGCTACAAGATGAATGTTCCCCAGCTGGACAAGGACGGAAATGAGATCGACGTGGACGGAACGCTTGTGAAGGATACGGGGAAAGCCGGCGCCACAAAGGAGATAATGGTCCAGGGGACCATGGACAAGCTCATAGCGGCCATGGAAAAAGGAGACAGCGAAGCAATGTCGAATCTTCTCCAGGACATAGACGTGCACATGGACAATATAAACAAGCTCAGGGGAGACGTGGGAGCGAGGATGAACACAGTGGAGGTCATAAAGGACAGAGCTGAGACAATGAACCTTAACTTCGCAAAACTTCTTTCAGAGACCGAGGATACGGACATGGGCGAAGCTGTAATGAACCTTAGCATGAGAGAGGCTGTATACAAGGCTTCGCTTTCGACAGGGGCGAGGATAATACAGCCTACGCTCATAGATTTTCTGAGATAGGAGACTATCCGATTTTTGAATCCGTATTCATAATGTAGGTTTAAAGTTGTCAGTGTTTGGATAAAATAGTGCCGGAGATCTATTTAAAAGATTCGAAATAAAATGCCATATATAGTCATATGGCATTTTATTTTATATAAAGAAAGTCGAGGGGTCGAGATGAATATAAAAACTAGTAATTTCGGAGATATAGACATAGATGAAAAGGGAATAATAGCGTTTGATTCAGGCCTTCCGGGATTTGAGCAGCTCAAAAGATTTGTGCTGATTAAGGAAAGTGACATGGTGATAGACTGGCTTCAGTCGATTGACAGTGAAATAGCGTTTCCTCTGATAAACCCATTTTTGATAAAAGACGACTATGAATTTGAAATACCGCAGGCCGATATCGCAAGGCTTCAAATAGACGACATGGAAGACATAGCTGTTTATTCTGTGGTCACAATACCAGAAAATATAAAGGACATAAGAGCCAACCTTCAGGCCCCGGTGGTCATAAACACTAAAGAAAAGAAGGGCAAGCAGATAATACTTGGCGAGGAATACCCTATAAGATATGAGTTCTACCAGAAAGTGGGTGAGTAGCATGCTCGTGCTTTCAAGAAAAAAAGGCGAGAGTGTAATAATAGACGACAATATAGAAATCACAGTGATTGATGTGTCTGAAAACGGCAAGGTGAAGCTTGGAATAAACGCCCCCAAGAGCGTGTCCATACTTAGGAAAGAAGTGAAGAAGGCGGTTGAAAGTGAAAACAGGGAGGCTACAAGAAAAGTGGATATGGGTGCATTGAAGGGACTGAAGAGGCCTTAGTATATGTGGAAATGAATAAAGTAATGCCCGAGTTTACAATGTTAGATACAGGGGTTGAATTTGAAAAAAATTTCAAAAATATTTTATTAAAAACACTAAAGTTTTTAAATGCAGTGTACGATAAATTAGTTAGAAAAACAAAATGATAATGAACATGGGAAGCTAAATGGGCCCGGCTTTCCGCAAGTTGAAATTCAAAGTTTGTTTATACGGTTGCAAAGGAAGTGCTTAAACACAAAAGCAACTTCTATACATATAGAAGTTGAAATAAAAAGGCATGGATGCCGAAAAAATTCAAGGAGGAATATATTATGATAATCAACCACAATATGATGGCAATGAACACTCACCGTCAACTTGGAATCAATGCTAACAACGGATCTAAGTCTATAGAAAAGCTTTCTTCAGGACTTAGAATAAACAGAGCAGGAGACGACGCAGCTGGTCTTTCTATATCTGAAAAGATGAGAGGACAGATAAGAGGTCTTAACCAGGCATCGAGAAATGCTCAAGATGGTATATCGATGATACAAACAGCTGAAGGTGCTTTAAGCGAGACTGAGGCTATACTTCAAAGAATGAGAGAACTTTCGGTTCAGTCTGTCAATGGTACTAACACAGATGAAGACCGTTCAGCGATCCAGGACGAGGTTTCACAGCTAAAATCAGAGATAGACAGAATAGGAGAAACAACAGAGTTCAACACTCAAAAGCTGCTTAATGGAAGCCTTAAGTCAGCAGGAGGGGCAGTGGTTGGACAGGACACTACGACTGGCTCAGTTGTTGCTAAGCTTACAGCTGGTACTATCACAGGTGCTGCTACTATGAGTGCTGCTACATCACTACCGGCAGCAGGCGATTTCGTTGAAGAGACTTTAACAATCGACGGCACAGAAATAAAAGTTGACTGGGCATCGCTGACTACGGACGAGAAGGCTATCTTAACAGGTCCAAAGACAGACGCGGCCGCTAAAAATGCAGCAGCTGACTTGATCGAGCAAAAGATCAATGAGGCAATAGATGCATCAGGAAAGAACGTAGAGCATGTGGATGTCTATGTAGACTCTGCTAAAAAGATGGTTATAGAAAGCGGATCTAAGGGAATAGACTCTAAGATAGATGCGGGTGCAGCAGGAATTGTTAAAGCTATGCAGGATACATACGTATCTGCAGACGGAACATCAAAGTACAATGGAACTACTGTTGGGGCAAATTCAACTGCTGAACTGACTGTTGACGGCACGCTGTTGAAGTTTAGTTCTAATGCTGCTATAACTGGTGGAACTACAACAATGGCATCAGGAGCTTCAGTTATACAAAGTTCTATAAACCAAGCAATATCAAACTACAACACAGCTACTGGAAAGACTTCTGGTGAAGAGGGGTATGTTGAGAAGGTTACTGTAACGGCTTCGGATGACGGCCGTTTTGTTATAAACAGTGAATCAGGCCCAGTTACATTAAAGGACAATGCAGGCTCGACTACTGCGGCTGATTTAGGACTTGACCAGGCGCAGACAAGCGCTGCTGGAAATGGCGGAATGACTTATCAGATAGGCGCCAACAAAGGTCAGACAATGACATTTGGAGTTGACGACATGAGATCTGCCGCACTAGGAGTAGCCGGTGTCAATGTAAGCACTGCAGCTCAGGCAGAAAATGCAATAACAAGCATAGAAAAGGCTATAAGCTCTGTTTCTAAGCAAAGAAGCTCACTGGGTGCTGTTCAAAACAGACTAGAGCACACAATCAAAAACCTGGATACATCTGCAGAAAACCTACAGTCATCTGAATCAAGAATCAGAGACGTGGACATGGCTAAAGAAATGATGAACTTCAGCAAGAACAACATACTGCAGCAAGCGGCGCAGTCAATGCTTGCACAAGCTAATCAAGCACCTCAAGGAGTATTGTCTCTTCTAAGATAATAGTGTATGTATAGAGGTATTTATTATAAAAAGAGAGGTCTTATTAAGAGACCTCTCTTTTTTTAAAAGGAGAAGATGGATATGGGTGTAGTCGAAGAAACGGAAATCCTTATTAAGGGTATTTATAAGGGGAAGCTAAAAGATATCGACATTCGAATTATAAATTTGCTTCAAAATACCATGAATCAAAAAATTGAGGATCAATCAAGATTTTTAAATGTTATAAAAGAAATAGAAATAGCAATGATAAATAAAGACTATCAATATATATCTGATTTATTGAAGTTTGAAATGCTGTGCATAGTAAACTAAAAGACATAGGGTGATAAAAATGGATATATTTAATAAAAATCTCAATATATTAAAAAAAACGAGTAAGGCACTATATGACACTATTATCAAAGAAAAAGCTTTGTACAATGTTAAATTAGAGCCTTTCAGTGATGAATATAATTTTTTAGTTGAATATGAAAATAAAAAATGTTATATGCATAGCATTTATGATATAAATAATGAAATGAAGAACATATTTGGTGATATGGATGGAAAAGAAGAAATGGTTGTTTTGTTCGGAATTGGTGAGGGGCATGCGCTAAAATATATAAAAAACAATTATTCTAAAGTAAGCAATATTATAGTTATAGAACCTAGTCTGGCTATATTTAAAAACTTTGTTGGAAGACACGATTTGACAGATTATGTTTCAGGTTTGTCGATTTCTTTTTTAGTCAACAAATCTCCGGAATTTATAGGCGAAGAATTAGGAAAGTATATTAGTAAGGATAATATAAAAATTATTAGCCATGTAACGCATAGAACATTATTTGGAGAATATAGCTATAAAATGCTAAAAATAGCAAAAGACATAGTTACTATGAGGCTGGGAAATTATAATTTTGCTAGAAATATGAACAGGCAGTTAGTTATAAATTCATTAGTAAATATGGACTATGGTTATGTGAATGCAGATAAAATAAAAGAACTTTTAAAAGGCAAGCCGCTGATAGTAGTGGCGGCGGGTCCGTCACTGAATAAAAATATACATCTTTTAAAAGATATAAAAGATAAGGCGATAATAATAGCCGCAGGGACAGCTATGAAGATATTGGATTCTAAGGGCATAAAACCTCATTTTAGAATGGCTTTTGATGGACACCAAAATGAATTGAAAGTTTTTGAAGGCATTGATACAGAAGATGTACCTTTGATTTATTCAAATACGCTATATTATGATATTGCGCCGAACTATAAAGGTAAAAAAATATGTATGAACATTGTATCTAATCATTTTTCTAACTATATTAATAAAAAGCTGAATATTGATTATGAGGCTATAGAGTCAGGGCCTACTATTGTAATAGGTGCTATGGATATGGGAGTAGTATTTGGCAGTAGCAAAATTATTTTCTTGGGGCTTGACCTGGCTATCACTGAAAATGCGATGTATGCAAGCGGAGCAGGTGGAAATAGAGAAAAAGAGCATAATACGCATATAAACAAAGAGGATTTTGTGGAAGAAAAAGATATATACGGGAACAAAGTATATACTACTAAAGGTTTCCACATGAATAGACTAGGGATAGAGAAAGTGATAAAGGCAAATAAGAATGTTGAGTTTATAGATGCAACAGAAGGTGGATTAAAGAAAAAAGGTACAATTGTGAAGCCTTTTGAACAGGTGATAGAAGAGGATTTGAAAGAAAGATATGATTTTTCCAATATAGAAAATATAATAGATGTATCGGATGAGGAAAGAGTTGTTTATAGAAATGAAATTTCTTTGGTTATAGATGGTTTACTGGAAGAAATAAAAGAAATAGAAAAAATTAATGAGGAAAGAATTAAGCGTCTTAAAATAATCAACAAATATATAGAAAAAAGAATAAAAAACAATGCATCTCTGCATGAATTAAGGGAAATGAATGTTTATGAGAAACAGATGATGCAAATAGATCTGTATAAATACTTGGTTGAGCCGAGTTTAAGCTTTAAATTTGCAGCAATTGTAGATAAGTTTTCATATCATGGACAAGACAATATTGAAAAAGCAAGGTGCCAGGCAAAGAAATTCTTGGGCATTTCGGCTGAAATTATAATGTTTTTAGAATTGCTTGAAGATGGGTGTAAATTAAAAAAAGAGGACAGGCTATATGAGTTTTTAAAAAGCAATTAGCATAGCGTGAATTGAAAAATAAAAGACATTATAGGTGAAAATATGAAAATTCTTATTTATAGTGATTGTATGTCAATAGGACCCGCAAAGTTAGAAGAAAAACATAGATATGGCGGAATATTGAATGGTAGATATAGGAATATTGAAGTTTTAATTAAAGGGTATTCGGGACAGACCACGGATGAAGGCTGTGAAACAATAGAAGAAGCAAAGAAAGAAAACGCAGATATTGTAATACTCGGGTGGGGTGTAAATGATGCATTGCCGAGAGGACTGAAAAGAAAAACGAGGTCGAAGATTATTAGATCTATGTATAAGCTTCACCTTGGGGAAAAAATACGTCTCGCTATTAGAAAATTTTTCTTGAATCCCCTCGAGTACTTTACGCTTAAGTTGCGTAAACCTCATTTTTATATAGATATAGAAGATACAAAAAAAAATTTTTGCAATATTATAGAAGCGTTGAGGAAGTCTGGATGTAAAAAAATAATAGTTCTTTCAATAGCGCCAGTTTTGAATTATCGATTTATTAACGCCAATCAGAATATTAAAAAATACAATGATATAATAAGAAAAGCATGCGTGGAAAATGACGTAATTTTTGTTGACGTGTATTCAGCATTTGAAGAGCAGGGCATAAAGGAATGCTTAGATGAAGATTTGTTTCATTACGGGGAGCAGGGACACAGGATAGTCGCAGAAAAGGTTGAATATCACATAGATGAATTGTTGAAGTGACAATAAAAAATTTAAAATATTCAAGGTGGCGATAGTGTGGGAAAAACATTTATAATAGCCGAAGCTGGAGTTAACCATAATGGGAATTTAGAAATTGCGAAAAAATTAGTGGATGTAGCATGCGTGGCTGGAGTAGATGCGGTTAAATTTCAAACGTTTAAAGCAGAAAATTTGGTTTTGAAAAATGCGCAAAAAGCCGATTATCAAAAAAAAGCGACTGACTGCAAAGAAAGTCAGTTTGAAATGATAAAAAAATTAGAACTGAATTGCAAAGTACATGAAGAATTAATTGACTATTGCAAGTCAAAGGGGATTGAATTTTTGTCATCGCCATTCGACCTGGAAAGCATAGACCTTCTAGAAAAGTTGGGTATTGAAATCTTCAAAATACCCTCTGGAGAGATAACGAATTTGCCATACTTGAGAAAAATAGGAAAGATCCAAAAAAAGGTTATTTTATCAGCTGGCATGTCAACTCTCGGAGAGGTGGAGAAGGCCCTTAATATTTTAAGGGGAAATGGGACAGATGATATAGCTGTACTGCATTGCAACACTGAATATCCAACTCCTATGGAGGATGTCAATCTAAGAGCAATGAACACAATAAAAGATGCTTTCAAGGTGAAGGTTGGCTATTCGGACCATACATTAGGTATAGAAGTGCCCATAGCTGCGGTGGCAATGGGGGCTGAGATTATAGAAAAGCACTTTACGCTTGACAAGGTTATGGAAGGTCCAGACCATAAAGCGAGTCTGAATCCAAAAGAACTAAATGATATGGTTAAAGCCATCAGGAATATAGAAAAAGCTTTAGGAGATGGAATAAAAAAACCATCTAAATCAGAACTGAATAATATTAGCATTGCCAGAAAGAGCATTGTTACAAGTTGCAAAATAAAAAAAGGCGAAATGTTTACAGAGGGAAATTTAACCGTCAAGAGACCAGGTTATGGAGTTTCACCCATGAAATGGGATGATGTGATTGGAAAAATAGCAACGAGCGATTATGATGAGGATGAGATGGTAAAAATATGAAAAAAATATGTATAGTCACAGGAACCAGAGCAGAATATGGTCTTTTAAAGCCGTTGATATACAGGATATGCAAAGATGAAGAATTGAAACTGCAACTGATTGCTACGGGAATGCACCTATCACCTGAATTTGGACTCACTTATAAAGAAATAGAACAAGATGGATATGAAATAAATGAAAAAATTGAAATTTTATTGAGCGCAGACACACCTATAGGCATATCCAAATCCATGGGGCTTGCAATGATGAGCTTCACTGAAAGCTATGAGAGACTGAACCCAGATATGGTAGTGGTTTTAGGCGACAGATATGAAATATTTTGTGCGACAAGTTGTGCTATGATATCTAAAATACCTGTAGTTCATCTGCATGGAGGAGAAGCTACGGAAGGTGCAATAGATGAAGCCATGAGGCATGCTATAACTAAAATGAGCTATTTGCACTTCACTAGCACAGAGCAATACAGAAAAAGAGTCATACAGTTGGGAGAAAATCCATGTAGAGTTTTTAATGTAGGAGCAATAGGGCTAGAGAATATAAAAAATATAAAATTTTTATCAAAAGAAGAACTTGAAAACAGCATAGGGTTTGAATTTAATAAAAAAGTTGTACTTGTCACTTTTCATCCTGTTACGTTAGAGAAAAAAACATCAAAAGAACAATTCCAACATCTGCTAGATGCATTAAGTGAGATTGAAAATCTAAAGATTATATTTACAAAAGCAAATGCAGATGAGGATGGAAGAATAATTAATAAAATGATTGATAAATATGTTGAAGATAACAAGGAAAAATCCATATCATTTATTTCAATGGGCTCACTCAGATATTTAAGCGCTATGAAATATGCAGATGGAGTGATAGGAAATTCATCGAGTGGAATAATTGAAGCGCCAGAGTTTAATATCCCTACTGTTAATATTGGAGATAGGCAAAGAGGAAGGGTGCAAGCACAATCAATAATAAATTGTGAGCCAGAGAAAATGGATATTTTAAAATCCGTACAAAAGGCTTTATCTAAAGAGTTTAGGGATGAGATAAGATATGTTAAAGGTGTTTATGGAGATGGAAATGTATCTAATAAAATAATCGAGGAAATAAAAAAGCATTTAAGCAGCAGTGAAATAGAAATAAAAAAATGTTTTTATGATATAAATGTGGATTAAATGATTTTATTAACATAGCGATTGTTTATTTGTAATGTAAAACCATAATAATGTGAAAAGGTGATCTTATGGACAAGAATATACTGGCTATAATACCTGCTAGGGGAGGTTCTAAGCGCATACCTCAAAAAAATTTAAAGCTGTTAAAAGGAAAACCGTTAATAGCACATACAATAGAAGAATGCAAAAAAAGCAAATATATAGATAAAATAGTTGTATCCACCGAAGACTTAGAGATAGCTAGGATAAGTGAACTTTACGGGGCAGAAGTTCCGGTTTTAAGGCCGAACGAGCTTGCAGCAGATGAGATACTAGGAATAGATCCCATAATCCATATGATCAAATGGATTGAAGACAATGAGAATTACAAGGCGGATTATGTCATTTGCCTTCAATGTACTTCGCCGTTTAGAAGTGCAAAACACATAGATGAAGCCGTGAAAAAATTGCTTGAATCGGGACACGATTCAATTGTAAGCATAAGTGAGTGTCAAGAAAATCCGCATTGGATGAAGAAAATGGAAAATGGTATTATGAAGGATTTTATGGAAAACTCCAGATTTTATTCAAGAAGCCAGGAGCTGCCTAAAATATATAAGCTCAATGGAGCAATTTATATGGCTAAGACGGAAGTGATTCTTGAAAATAGGAACTGGTATACAGAAAATACAATTCCATATGTAATGGAGAAAATACATTCTTTAGATATAGACGAACCAATGGATTTTAAATTTGCTGAATTTTTAATGGGTTCGGATTTTGAATTTTAGAAAATGGAGGAAATGATTTGTCTAGACCTAAAATTATACTCATAGGTGGAGGAGGTCACTGCAAGGTAATTATATCCATGCTTAAAAAACTAAACAGTCATGAGATATATGGAATATCAGAAAAAAAAGAAAACTTAGGTAGAAAAATTCTTGGCATTACCATAAACACGACAGATGATGATATGGAAGACCTATTTAATGCAGGAGTAAAAAATGCAATCATAGCTATAGGGAGCATTGGGAATCCTCACGCCAGGATAAAGTTGTTTGAAAAGGTAGTTGATATAGGTTTTGATAGCCCGTCTATAATTTCACCGGATTCTGTAATTGCAGAGGATGTTATTATAAAAAAGGGGACGGTAGTGATGCCGGGAGCCATAATAAATGCAGGAACAGTCATAGGCAATAACTGTATAATAAATACGGGGGCGATAATAGATCACGACTGCGTGATAAATGACAATGTCCATATAGCCCCGGGGGTTACACTGAGTGGGGGAGTATCTGTTGGGCATAATTCCCATGTGGGAACAGGAGCTAATGTAATACAAGGTGTGTGTATAGGAAATAATGTATTGGTGGGTGCAGGAACATTAATTTTAAATGATATTGAAGATGATATGAAAGCCATAGGAGTACCTGCAAAAAGCATACCGAGGAAATGAAAATCATTAGGCAGAGAGTGAGACCATTTGGTTTAGGAGCTGAAGTCTATTTATGAACAAAAGAGAGAGCAAGAGTATAAACTGTATTGTATATGAGGGTCAAAGCATAAGGAAAGTCATGGAAGCTATAGATGCATCGACAAAGGGCATAGCAATAGTTGTTGATGGTGAAAACAGGCTATTAGGAACCATTACAGATGGAGACATAAGAAGAGCTATAATAAAAGGAATATCCATAGAGGAAAACGCAATAAAAATTATGAATAGAGACTGCGTATTTGTACACGAGGGATATTCAAATGTCTTTGTGGATAATATTTTTAAAGTGAAAAAAATAATGCAAATTCCAGTTTTGGATGAAAATATGAAAGTTTTAGATGTTTTGTTTTTTAATGAATTTTATTCCGAAACAGAAGAGAAAAGCAATTATGCAATTATAATGGCTGGAGGTCTTGGTACAAGATTGAAACCGCTTACTGAAGAGATTCCAAAGCCAATGCTTAAGGTAGGCGACAGGCCTATATTGGAAACAATTATAACTCAGCTCAGAGATTTCGGATATAAGAATATACTGATTTCGGTTAACTATAAATCACATATGATAGAAAACTATTTCCAAGACGGCAAGAATTTTGGAGTTGACATAGAATATATATATGAACCTAAAAAGTTGGGAACTGCTGGGGCGATAAAGCTTGTTCAAAAATATTTGGATAAAGATTTTTTTGTTGTGAATGGCGACATACTCACAAAGCTTAATTTTGAACATTTTATTAAATATCATGCGGAAAACAAAAACCATATAACAATAGCAAGTCGCAAATATGATATGCAAATACCATATGGGGTTTTGAATGTAAACGGGGACAGGGTGGAAAGCCTTGTAGAAAAACCTAAGATTGAAAAATTTGTAAGTGGCGGTATTTACTGTTTGAGTCCTAAGGTAATAGATTATATACCGGAAGATGAATATTATGATATAACGACTCTTATAGAAAAGGTAATAGATAAGGCTGAAAATGTGGGGAGCTTTCCGATTACGGAATATTGGATGGATATAGGTTATATTGAAGATTATAATAAGGCAAATAAAGACTATTTTGAAATATTTAGAGGTGGTAAATAGTGAATATACAGGGGAAAAGGGTTTTAGTTACAGGGGCAGAAGGATTTATAGGAAGCCACTTGACTGAAAGACTGATTGAACTGGGGGCAGAAGTGACAGCCATGGTTCAGTATAACTCATTTAACGGCTGGGGATGGATTGACACATTTGATGAAAGCATGAAAAAAGAGATTAATGTTTACACTGGAGACGTGAGAGAATATGACAATGTATCAAAGGTTGTAAAGGGACATGATGTAGTGCTTCACCTTGCAGCTTTAATTGCAATTCCATATTCATATCAATCGCCAATGGCTTATGTAAGAACGAATATAGAAGGAACTACAAATGTACTTGAAGCCTGCAAAGAATATGGTGTGGAAAAGATTGTCCATACGTCCACGAGCGAGACGTATGGAACGGCTTTATACGTGCCTATTGATGAAAAGCATCCGCTGCAGGGGCAGTCTCCTTATTCGGCATCCAAGATAGGGGCGGACAAAATTGCGGAAAGTTACCATAGAAGCTTCAACCTGCCTGTAGCTACAATAAGGCCTTTCAATACTTATGGTCCGAGACAATCGGCAAGAGCGGTAATACCGACTATAATATCGCAGATCATATCGGGAAAAAACCAAATAAAGCTAGGAAGCCTGTCGCCGACTAGAGACTTTAACTATGTGAAGGATACTGTGGAAGCATTCATTAAAATTGCAGAAAGCGACAAGACCATAGGAGAAGTCATTAATTCGGGGTCAAATGATGAAATAAGCATTGGAGAGTTGGTTAAGCTGATTATAAAAATCACGGGAAAAGATGTGGAAATTGTCTGTGATGAAGAACGAATAAGGCCGCAAAAAAGCGAAGTAAATAGACTGTGGGCAGACAACACTAAGATAAAACAGCGGACAGACTGGCTGCCTAGATATTCACTTGAGGAGGGTCTGACTGAGACTGCAAAGTGGATAGAGAAGAACATGCAGTATTTCAAGACTGATATTTATAATGTCTAATAATGCTTTGGCTAACTTATTAAAATTGATATGAATGAAAATGAGGAGAGAATATGATTCCTTTATGCATACCGGAAATAAGAGGAAATGAGTGGAAGTATATTAAAGAATGTTTGGATACAAACTGGGTATCATCTGTTGGAAGTTATGTAGACAGGTTTGAAATAGAATTTTCAAAATATGTAAATGCTAAAAAAGCAGTAGTAACTATGAATGGAACGGCAGCGCTGGACCTTGCTCTTAGAAGTTTGAGTATAGGGCCAGGAGACGAAGTGATCGTACCTTCGCTGACGTTCATATCACCGGTGAACACCATAAGGTATGTGGGAGCCACGCCTGTATTTGCGGATGTATGCAGGGGCACATTCGTCATGGACACAAATAAGATTGAAGAGCTTATAACACCAAAAACAAGGGCCATAATACCGGTTCACATTTATGGACATCCTGTTGATATGGACAAGTTGATGTCTATTGCAAAAAAGCACAACCTGTATGTAATCGAAGATGCAACTGAAAGCCTGGGATCCATGTATAGTGGGAAGGCGACGGGGACAATTGGCGATATAGGGTGCTTTAGCTTCAATGGGAACAAACTGATTACAACTGGAGCAGGAGGCATGCTGGTTACGAATGATGAAAAAACAGGTGAGAGAGCGAAATATTTAGCTACTCAAACAAAGACCATAACAGACAATGGTGCGATGTACCATGAAGAAGTAGGATATAATTATAGAATGCCAAATTTGCTTGCTGCAATGGGATGCGCGCAGCTTGAAAACATAGAAGAATATATAAGAATAAAAAGAGAAAATGCCAATATATACAATGAACTGCTAAAAGACTTGAAGGGAATAACCCTTCCAATCGAGAAATCAAATGTAAAAAACGTGCACTGGCTATATTCCATTGTTATAGAGGATGAACACGTTTTGACAAGAGACGAACTTATAAAAAAGCTGGGCGAAAATGGAGTACAGGCCAGACCGTTTTTTATGCCTGTACATAAAATGAAACCTTATGAGAATTGCAGGCATAGCGGAATGAAGATCACTGATGATTTGGCAAACAGAGGAATAAATCTGCCGAGTTCTGTAGGGCTTAAGAAAATAGAGATAGAACAAATATGTGACATCATAAGAAATGCTACTTTGTAATACGGTTTAAATGTCATTTGCATTTTGTACATGCTTTTAGTGAGATTGATTTTTGATTTGATTAAGTATAGAGATTTTATTAGGCTGGTCAATTGTGACATATCGAAAAAAGTCAAAATGTGTAGAAATTCAACTGTAATATACATAAATATAAGTGATTTCATTAAACTTTCATGAGGAAAATCCGATAAATATATTAGAATATATATTAATATGCATGGAGGCGGTGAAAGTTTATGAAACTGGATGGTTCGGCAGTAAACAGTAACATGACTTCTCAAAGGAGTGAGATTTCATATTCTGAGAAGGTTTCACCTGAAAAGGCGGATATGGTGGTACAGTCAAAGGGAAAAGA
The DNA here is from genome assembly GCF_900141635.1 of Peptoclostridium litorale DSM 5388. Classification (GTDB taxonomy): domain Bacteria; phylum Bacillota; class Clostridia; order Peptostreptococcales; family Peptostreptococcaceae; genus Peptoclostridium; species Peptoclostridium litorale. The sequence goes on from NZ_FSRH01000005.1 coordinate 37,412, forward strand.
GCAACAGGCAGCATATCCAGGGGAAAGAAAACTTATAGAGGCTATAGAAAAAGCAAACCCAAACCTTATGGGTACAAATACAAATCTTGAATTTTCGATACATAAAGAGACAAAGCAGATAATGGTTAAGATAGTCGACGCTGAAACAGAAGAGGTTTTAAAGGAGATACCATCTGAAAAGGTACTCGATATGGTGGCTAATATGATAGAAAAATCGGGAGTATTCATAGACAAAAGGGGATAATTCAAAATAGAGGGGTGAAAAAGCATGAGTGCTATTAGATTTGGAGGAATAGCTTCGGGTCTCGATACTGAAAATATTGTAAAAGAGCTTATGAACGCCGAAAAAATGAAGGTGGATAAGCTCTATAGAAGCAAAACTACAAAGACTTGGACACAGGAAGCGTATAACACTGTAAACAAAGACACGGCGAACTTTATAGTAGAAGCCAGAAAAAGTTTGGGGCTTACAGGAACCACAAGTTATGGCACGTCACTTTCAAAGTCGTATGAGAGCTTTTCATGGGTTAAAAGCGCATCTTCTTCGAATAGCGATGTATTTACTGCTAAGGCTCAGGCATCGGCTCTTTCGGGCACACATACGCTAGAGGTGGAGCAACTTGCAACGGGCGTGAACAAGGCGAGTATTAAGGACATTGCAGAGGTGCATGGGCTGGACGATGTCACATCTTCAACAAAGCTCTCAGAACTTGGCATAGCTGCAGATGGAATTGTAACATTTGAAGGTGCTTCTGAAGATGTTTCGTATACTGCTGACACAACAATATCTGAGCTGGTTTCAAGTATAAATGCACTCAAGGATGCAGACGGAAATGCTCTTGGAATAAGAGCTACATTTGATGAAACATCGAACAGGCTGTTTCTTTCAGCGGAAGGCACTGGAAGTGATGCAAATATAAATATAACAGCAGATGATGGAAATCTTTTTACAGACCCGACTCCAGATGCAGATGTATTATTAGCTGATATGGGGAGCGTATTTGCTACGGAACTTACAGTAGGTGATTCATATGCTGGTCAAAATGCTATAATATCATTTGACGGAGCGGAAGGCATAGAGTATTCTTCAAACCAGTTTACCATAAATGGTATAGAGATAGATCTAAAGGCTGCGGATATAGGAACGCCCCATACAATAAAAGTAGACACTAATTTAGATGGAATAGTTGAAAAGCTTAATGAATTCGTAGAGTCGTACAACAGCCTCATAGATGGTCTCAACAGCAAACTCTCAGAAAAGAGCTACAGAGACTACCAGCCTCTTTCTGACGAGGAAAAAGCTGGAATGGACGAGGATACGATAAAGCTTTGGGAGGAAAAGGCTAAGTCGGGGCTTCTTCGAAACGACAGCACAGTAGACAGGATGATATCGAAAGTAAGGTCCGGGCTTTATGAAGAAGTCGATGGAGTTTCGGGCTCATTCAATGCGCTGTATGAAATTGGAATAACCACGGGCTCATATCAGGAAAAGGGCAAGCTTGAAATAGACGAGACAAAGCTAAGAACAAAAATTATGGAGGACCCGGACGGGGTCATGAACCTTTTGTTTAAGACATCCACTTCTGCTGACGATGATACAAAGAGAAGTGAAACGGGTATAATAAACAGGATGTTCGACGACATGACTACTGGCATGAAGGAGATAATCGACAAGGCCGGTGCAGGGGACAACGCAAGCCTTTACAGGAAAGTACAGTCTTCAATAATGATAGATTTTGTAACCGCAGGTTCAAAGAGCATGCTTGACAAGGACCTTCTCGACATTTCAAAGAGAATAGACAATGAAAACAGGAGAATGGCAAGTGTAGAAGAAAGATACTGGAGCAAGTTTACAGCGCTTGAAAAGGCCATGCAGGAAATGAATTCACAGAGCGGATGGCTTTCGCAGCAACTTGGCTAACAACATAACATGAAAGGCGGTAAGGTTTATGGCTATGGCAAATCCACATCTTAAATATCAGCAGCAGGCGGTTATGACGGCTCCGCCGGAAGAACTTACGCTTATGCTTTATGACGGATGCGTTAAGTTTTTGAGCAGGGCTGAAATAGGACTCGAGGACAACAACATTGAAATGATAAACAACAACCTTGTGAAGGCTCAAAACATAATAAGCGAGCTCAACTCGACCCTCAATATGGACTATGAGGTTTCAAAAGGGCTAAGACCGATATACAACTATCTGCATTCAAGGCTTCTCGATGCAAACATAAAAAAGGACAGGGCGATAGTCGAAGAGGTTAAGGGGTTTATAATAGAACTTAGAGATACTTGGAAAGAGGCAATGAAAATAGCAAGAAGAACCTCTAGATAGGTGGTATGCATATGGATTCCAAGAAGACTATAGCGAGCATTGTAGAGCTTTTGGCTCAAAAGAGGGCTTTGATGAGAAGTGTTTACGATATAACGAAAGAACAAAACGGACAGATGAAAAGGGAAAACATAGATGTATTTCTTGCCAACCTTAAAAAAAGGCAGCTGTTGATGGATGAAATAGATGTCATAGACGCCAAGTTTTACAGGTATTTCGTGCAGATGAAAAAACTCATGGGTGTGGACTCGCTTGACGATGTTGACACACTGAAGCATCCCGAGCTTAAAAGCCTCAAGGACGGAGTCAGAGAGATTCTGGAGCTGGTTAGGGAGATAAAAAGCATTGACGAGCAGAGCAGCTCTATGGCAAACGAGAGTATGGCAAGGCTCAAGGAGGACATGAAGGCTCTGCAGCAAAGAAAGCAAATGGGCAATAAGATTTCGAGCGGGTATGCGTCTACATACAGACATGCCCAGGGAGTATTCATAGACAACAAGAAATAGAATGAAACTTGATTTATAATAGGATAAGGGGGGCCAGCGGATATGGATATTGCTGCACTGTCAACGGTAATGAGTCATATGAAGATTCAGCAGGAGGCAAGCCTGAGCGTTACAAAAATGGCCATGGATACGGCCAAAGAGCAAATGAATGACATGGTAAAGACAATGGAGATGTCTGTGAATCCACATTTGGGAGGAAGCATAGACATAAAGCTATAGCAATGTGTCTGGAAGGAAAAGTGTTTGATATGGGTAACAACAGGTGAATATTTAGAGTTTAAATGGTGATGATCCTTGCAATTTGCAGGGGTCATTTTTTATTGAGGAATTCAGCTGTTTAATCGGAGTTATATGAATCAATGTTTGTATTTTTGATATACTTCCTGCAGTGTTTTGACAACTTTTAAAATTCGACAAACTCTTAAAAAACCAGGGGGATTTTTTTAACATCTTCTTAACAGAAAAATCCACAAGGCGATTGTTGGAATATAAGTTATTCACAGAATTGTCCACACTGTCCACAGGAAATGTGATTCTACCCGTCAAAGGGTGCATGGAAACATTTTTTTTGCAGTATACTTTGTGAATGGCTGCAGAGCTGTATTTTTGAATGATTTCATTCAATTTTTCAAAAAGATTGTTATTAAACCTGTTTTTTTCTTATCTTTAAATTTTTGATTTTAAAACTGTGGATAACAATGACTTATTTCTCTGAGAAACATAAATATTATAAAAGAGCACATCGCTTAATTGTGTTACGCGCGATGTTCGAGGGTAAATATAGTGAATAAGTTTGTAAATCAAAGACATGCGCTTGTCGATAAATATACTTTACATATTAAGGCGGTGTGAGAGATATGGAAGATATGGAGATTTTGAAAAGGATAATAGAAATAGATAGCAGGAGCAGTGAACTGGATGAGAAGACAAACAGGATAATGGACGAAAATGAGCGCAATATAAAAAAAGAGATAGAAGATATGGAGGAAGAGATCATAGGAACAGCAAGATCTGATGGGAAAAAGGAGATGGAAAGGCTTGTTGTTGAAGGGGAAAAAAAAGCCACGGAAATAGAAAAACAGTACGAGCAAATGGAAAGAGAGCTTCAAAAGAGGTTTGAGGAGGCAAAGGAAGATATAGAAAGGGAGATTTTTCACATGACATTTGTAAAAGGAGATGTGTAGATTGCCTAGCGTTCAAAAATATGCCGCTGTGAATACCAAGGCGAGGGCGCTCAAATCAAAGCTTTTGAGCGAGCAGGACTATAAAAACCTAATAGAGAAGAAAAGTGAAAAGGAGATAGTCGCCTATTTGAAGGAAAAGACGGGCTACAAGGAGGCACTCAAGGACATAGACCCAAATAACTATGAAAGGGACGACTTCGAGTTTGCCATAAGAAAGACAATACTACATGACTATGAAAAGATAACACATTTTCTTACAGGAGAGAGCAAGAAGGTGTTTAAAATACTCTCGCTGGTAAGATATGAGGTTGAAGACTTAAAGCTTATACTGAGGTCCATAAGCAGAGGGGAGGATCCAAAGCTAATGGCAAGGAGATTCCTTCATACAAAGAGCTATACAGGGGTAGCAAAGGACGAGCTTATAAGAGCGAAGACTATAGAGGATTTTGTGGAAAGGCTTCAGGGAACCATATACTACAGCCGGCTTAAAAGCCTTACTGCAGAGGACATGGAAAAAAGGCAATTCCACATGGAGATGAACATGGACTATGCTTATTTCAAGCTTTTATTTGACCACACTGAAAAGCTTGATCCATATGACAGGGACATACTTAAAAAGCAGCTTGGGATAAATGTAGACCTTCAAAATATGCAGTTCATATACAGGGCTGTTACATTTTACGATCTTTCACCGGTTGAAATATTCAACTATGCTCTTCCGTTTGGCTATTATTTCAAGGGAAACAGGCTTAAGAGGCTTTGTTCTGTAGGTACTCCGGAAAAATATATGGAAGAAATAAAGGGTACAATATATGCACCGCTTGTGGAGAGGGGAATAAGCGACATATATATGGAAAGAGCCATGTCGCAGGCCCTTTACGAGGACTATACTGCCACTGGGGATATGGATATTTCCCAGGTTATTGAGTACTACCACAGGGTGGAATTTGAAATGAGGGATATAATATCCATTACCGAGGCGGTAAGGTATGGAATTGAATTTTCAACAGCGAGAAAATACCTCATAAGAAGGATTTAAGGGGGGATTATTATGTCAGTAGAAAAAATGGATATGATGACTGTTGTAGGCCCTGTTGAATCCATGGATGGTGTGTTGAAAAGGATTGTACTTCTCGAAAAGGTGCACATAGACAGCTTCGCAAGAAGCACGGGGGAGATGAGCCTTACTCTGGAGATGATAGAAGGGGAGCAGGAAGGAATGTCTGCAATGGTGACTTCATACAGCGACCAACTCGACATGTCCGATCTCGAGAAAAAGCTGGATGTCATACTGAACAGGTTTGCAATCAGTCCTCTAGTAGACAAGTCTGTAGCCCGCGGGGACCATTCATTCAGGAGAAGCAGCATTGAAATAGACTGGATATATTCAAGGATAGAGCCCCTTCACAATGAGATAAAGGAGAGGGAGGAGCGTCTCCAGTCGCTTTTGGAATTCAAGGAAAACATAAAGTATATAACTGGCATGAACATACAAATCGAGCAGCTGAGAAACATGAGATACTTCAGCTACAGAGTCGGAACGCTTTCAAAGGATAAAAGGATCAAGCTGAAGGAAAGCTATGAAAGCATATCCGCGGCCATATTCCACATAGGAAGCAGCGAAATGGAGGAAGTGTACCTTGTTGTATACCCTTCAGACATAGAGGTTGAAACGTCGAATATTCTAAAGTCGCTGAACTTTCACGACATAGAAGTGCCTGTCCAAATATCGGGAAGGCCTGAAAAGGCACTTTCATCGTTAGACAACATGATAGGGAATCTGAACATGGAAATATTCAACCTCAACGAAGAGATGAAGACATTCAAACAGGAGTACGTGCAGGATGTAATAATTTCATACAATATGCTTCTGCTCCAAAGGCAGATGGAGAGAATAAAGATGAAAATGGCATATACGAAGAATTTTTTCATGCTTTCAGGATGGGTTCCATCCAGAGATAAAAAAGAGATACAGCGGTTAATTGAAGAGGCCGATCAAAGGTGCATAGTGACGTTCAAGGAAGGGTGTCAGCTCCAAAAACGGACAAGGCCTCCGACAAAGCTGAGGAACAACTGGCTTACAAAGCCGTTTGAAAACCTGGTGAAGCTTTACGGGGTCCCATCGTACGACGAGCTCGACCCGACATCGTTTCTCGGAATAACATACATGATGCTGTTTGGAGCCATGTTTGGAGACGTAGGCCAAGGCGGGGTGCTGCTTCTAGCGGGACTTTATATAATGAAAAAAAGCAGCAAACTCAGGGCGTATGCGGGAATACTTACGAGGCTGGGAATAAGTTCAATGGTGTTTGGTTTTTTGTACGGCAGCATATTCGGATTTGAACACATACTTCCCGCTCTTTTTATAAGGCCCATAGAAAACATAGACTTTGTGCTTTTGTCTTCTGTTGTTTTCGGGGTTGTACTTCTTCTTTTGAGTTTTGGATACAACATTGCAAACTCCATAAGGCAAAGGGACATAAAGGAAGGGGTATTTGGAAGGAATGGAGCAGTTGGCCTTATGTTTTACATACTCCTTCTCGTGACAATTGTCCAGTATTTTGTAGGGTTTGAAGTCGTAAACATAGCTTACGGAATTACAGCGGCGGCTGTTTTGATAATACTGATGGTGCTTAGAGAGCCTCTATCCAATCTGATAATGAAAAAAAGGCCCCTTTATGATGAGGGGGTTTCTGAGTACTACATTGAAAGTGGATTTGACATAGTAGAGACGCTGCTTAGCATGGTAAGCAATACAATATCCTTTATAAGGGTGGGAGCGTTTGCGCTAAACCATGTCGGGCTGTTTCTGGCATTTTTGACCATGGCAAGGCTTATAGGGAATGTCGCTGGAAGCGCCCTTGTAATAATAGTTGGAAATGTAATAATAATAGCACTTGAAGGGCTTATAGTGTTAATACAGGGATTAAGGCTTGAATACTACGAGCTTTTCAGCAAGTATTTCAAAGGAGAGGGAGTGGAATTCGCCCCTGTGAAGCTTGAAAAGGCCAAGTGATTCTGGCGGGTAGTATTTGTACGTGTATATGAGTAAATAGCGATCCCTGTGAAAAAGCAGGTAAAACATTTTGTGAACTGGAGGGGTAAATTTATGAAAACAATACTTTTTTTAAACGTTATGATAGTCATTGCAACTGTAGCTGCGGGTGCGTATATGGAGTTTTCAAAAAGGACTATTGAAAAGAAAAGGCTTAAATTTGCAGCAAGATGGAGCATGGGAGCCTTTTCATTGCTCATGCTTGCGGCAATAGGGCTGATGGTTCCAGACGTTATATTTGCAGCGGAAGCGGGAGCGGTCTCTTCTGCTTCGGGGCTTGGGTTCATAGCTGCTGCACTTTGTACAGGTCTTGCGACTATAGGCGCAGGATATGCTGTTGGAGCGGTTGGTTCGTCGGCTCTTGGAGCGGTATCGGAAGACCCGAGCATACTTGGAAAGACGCTGATATTTGTGGGTCTTGCCGAAGGGATAGCGATATACGGCCTTATAATATCGATACTAATACTCGGAAGGATATAGAGGCTGTTTGTTAAAGGATTTTATATTGTATTCAGAAGCTATGCGGCTGAATCGTTATACAAGGAGAAGATGATTATGAAGTCTTTTGTAATAAGCGATGACAAGGACACCTGGCTTGCTATGAGGCTTGCCGGAATAGACGGAATAATTGCAAGTGAAAAAAGGGAAATACTCAAGGGGATAGAATCGGCTATATCCGACAAGAATATAGGCATAATAATAATAACAGAGGCAGCTTCACAGAAAGTCAGCGAAAAGATATCAAGCCTAAAGCTCAGCCTTGAATACCCCCTTATAGTTGAAATTCCATCAAGGGAGGGAAGCCTAAGAAAGCCCGACTATATAACAAGCTATATAAAAGAATCCATAGGAATAAAGATATAGCATTGGAGTGAGAGATATGATTACACTTGAGGATAAACTGGAGCTTTTTACAAAGATGGTGTACGAAAAGCTGCACACGGATTCGGAGTGGAAGCTCAAGAAGATGAAAGAAGAAAATGAAAGGCGGCTTTTAGAGAAGAAGGCGCAGCTTACTCAGCAAGCTGAAGAAATATATGAAGACCTTTTGCAAAGGGGAGAACTTAAAAAGAGCGAAATCATATCCCAAGCCCAGACTAAGGGCAGGAAGAAGACGTTGCTCAAGCTAAATGAGTTTGTGGATATAATAGTCGGCGACATATATGCAATGGGAGGTGATTTTACAAAGGGGCAAGAATATGAGGATTTCTTGTATTCAAGGATCAGGCAGGCGTTTGATGAAATCCCTCCAAATGGAGGCGTTGTAATATACATCAGGGATGAAGACAGGCAAATGCATATGGGGATGATTGAAAAGGCAATAAAAGATTCGGGTGGCGATGTAGAAAGTGTAAAATTCGGGGAAATGCAGCCAGGGTGCATAGGCGGAGTGATAATGCAAGATGAGAATGGTTTTTTTAGAATAGACAGCTCTATAGCATCGATTATAGAGGAAAGTCGCGATATGGTAGGAAGGCTCGTATATGAATACCTCGGGGAAAAAGGTGATCTAAATGAACGATAGTGGATATAATCTAAGAAAAGCTCAAAAATGCAAGGGTTCATCTGTAGGGGGAGTCGGCAAAATAGCATCTGTAGGAATGGTAAATGGACCTGTTGTAAGGGGGGACTCTGTAGAGGGGTTCAAGGTCAGGGAGATGGTGATGGTTGGAAAGAAAAAGCTCCTTGCAGAGGTCATATCGATAGAAGGAGAACATGCGGTAATACAGGTTTATGAAGAAACTGAAGGGCTCAAAACAGGGGAGGAGATAGTCCCAACGGGAAAACCGCTCTCGCTGAAGCTCGGCCCGGGAATGATAGGCAACATATTCGATGGCATACAAAGGCCCCTTGAAAGGATGGAAGAGATTTCAGGCGGATTCATATCCGAGGGAATAGGCCTCATATCGATAGACCCGGACAAGGAGTGGGACGTTGAAATTGAAGTGTCCAAGGGAGATATCCTAAAGGGCGGGCAGATTTATGCGACTGTTCAGGAGACAAGCCTTATACAGCACAGGCTTATGGTGCCTCCGAAGGTGTCGGGAGAAGTGGTTGAAGTCAGGGAAAGTGGAAAATACAAGCTGGAAGATGAGGTGGTGATCTTAAGGGACGACTCTGGAGCAGAGCATGAACTGAGACTTTACCAGGAATGGGCTGTTAGGGACCCAAGACCTGTGGAATCAAGGATGACCATAAGCAAGCCTCTTGTGACGGGGCAGCGTGTGCTCGATATATTTTTTCCGTTGGGAAAGGGGGGAACGGCAGCGCTTCCAGGTGGATTTGGGACTGGAAAGACAATGACTCAGCACCAGCTTGCGAAGTGGTCAGATGCAGACATAATAGTCTATATAGGGTGCGGAGAGCGTGGAAACGAAATGACCGAAGTGCTTGAAGATTTTCCAAAGCTTATAGATCCAAAGAGCGGAAAGCCTCTCATGGAAAGGACAATACTCATAGCAAACACTTCCAACATGCCTGTTGCAGCTAGGGAGGCGAGCATATATACGGGTATAACTATGGCTGAATACTACAGGGATATGGGATATCATGTGGCGATAATGGCCGATTCCACATCCAGATGGGCTGAGGCCCTAAGGGAGATATCCGGAAGGCTCGAGGAGATGCCTGCAGAAGAAGGATACCCGGCATACCTGCCTTCGAGGCTTGCCCAGTTTTACGAGAGGGCTGGCTATGTAAGCAGCCTTTGCAAAAAAGAGGGCTCTGTCACCGTGATAGGGGCGGTATCACCTCCAGGAGGAGATTTTTCAGAGCCTGTTACGGAGAATACGAAGAGGTTTGTGAATGCATTTTTGGCCCTGGACAGGAACCTGGCATATGCAAGGCACTATCCGGCGATAAATTATTTAAACAGTTACAGCGGATATATAAAAATGCTATCTGACTGGATGAAGGACAATGTATCTGATAATATAATAGACCTTCGGGCGAAATTCCTTGATATATTGCACGAAGAGAAAAAATTAATGGAGATAGTCGAGCTTGTGGGGGAAGATGTTCTTCCGGATGGACAAAGGCTTACAATAGAGATCTCAAGACTTATAAAAAACGGGTTCTTGCAGCAAAACGCGCTTCACAAGGAGGATACATATGTCCCGCTTGAAAAGCAGTATCTTATGCTACAGACAATAGACATTCTTTACGAAAGGGCTAAGAAAGCGGTGAAAAGCGGAATAGCCATATCGCAGGTCAGAAACGACGCCATATTTTCAAGTGTCGTAAAGATGAAATACAATATTCCTAATGACGATTTTTCGGGCTTTAAAAAGCTCAAGGAAGACATAGATGCATTTTATGACGGACTGGAGAAAAAATACGAGGAATATGCAAAATAGGAGGGATGGCGTTGAAAAAGGAATATTTATTTTTAGACAAGATAGAGGGCCCTCTTATAATGCTTTCTGGTATAGAGGGCGTCTCATATGGAGAGATAATAGACATAATTGTCGATGGAAGTGAAAAGCGAAGCGGCAAAGTGGTGAAAATAGACAAAGATGTTGTAATAGCCCAGGTGTTTGAGGGAACCTCGGGGATATCCACGAGAAATTCAAGCGTGCACTTTACGGGAAATCCGCTGCAAATACCGCTTTCAAGGGAGGTGCTTGGAAGGGTTTTCGACGGAGTTGGAAGGCCCATTGACGGAGGGCCGGTAATATATACAAAGGAGCATTACAATGTCAATGGAAACCCTATAAACCCGGTGTCAAGGGAGTATCCCCGGAATTTCGTCCAGACAGGCATATCTGCGATAGACTGCCTTACGACTCTTATAAGGGGGCAAAAACTTCCCATATTTTCAGGAAACGGGCTTCCGCACAATGAACTTGCAGCCCAGATAGTAAAGCAGGCCAGGATAAGCGCGGATGTGCAGGAGAATTTCGCCATAATATTTGCGGCAATGGGCGTGAAGCATGACGATGCCGACTATTTCAAAAAGACATTCGAGCAGTCGGGAGCCCTTGAAAGGGTAGTCATGTTTATAAACCTTGCTGACGATCCTGTTGTGGAAAGGCTTTCTCTTCCAAGATGCGCACTTACAGCTGCCGAATACCTGGCGTTTGAAAAGGACATGCATATACTAGTGATACTTACGGACATTACAAGCTATTGCGAGGCTTTAAGGGAGATATCGTCTGCAAGGGAAGAGGTCCCTTCGAGAAAGGGATACCCGGGATATCTTTACAGCGACCTCGCGACGCTTTATGAAAGAGCTGGAATGATGAAGGGCAGGAAAGGCTCCATAACGCTTCTTCCGATACTGACAATGCCAAGCGACGACATAACCCATCCGGTGCCCGACCTCACAGGATATATAACCGAAGGGCAGGTTGTGCTTTCAAGAGACCTTTTCCAAAAGAATATATATCCGCCTATAAACGTTCTGCCTTCGCTTTCGAGGCTCATGAAAGACGGAATAGGAGAGGGGTATACGAGAGATGACCACGACGAGATAGCAAACCAGCTCTTTTCATCTTATTCAAGGGTACAGGAGGTACGGGCCCTCGCACAGATAATAGGCGAGGAGGATCTTTCGGAGATGGATCAAAGATATATGGAGTTTGGCAGAAAGTTTGAAAATACGTTTTTGTCGCAGCAGTTCAATGAAAACAGGGACATAGAGCAGACTCTGGACAAGGCTTGGGAGACGATATCTATACTGCCTCTTGACGAGCTTGACAGATTAAAGCCTGAAACGATTGGAAAATATCTTGGAGAATCAGGAAAAAGTGAAGGGAGCTGATGGCTTTGAATTTAAACATGGCCCCTACAAAATCCAATCTTATGAAGCTTAAAGGCTCTCTTGAATTTTCCCAAAAGGCGTTTGAACTCCTGGACAAAAAGAGGAATGTGCTTGTAAGGGAGATGATGGGGCTTGTCGAACGTTCAAAGGAAATACAGGAAGAGATGAGGGTTTCTTTTTCAGAGGCCTACAATGCTCTTGAGATTGTCAACATAACAATAGGCACTGAATATGTTGAAGAGCTGGCCCTTTCAGTCCAAAAGGACGAGGACTATGAAATACTGCTTCGAAGCGTAATGGGAGTTGAAATACCAAGCGTTAAATTTGAAGAAAAGCCGCTTTCGCCAAACTACGGCTTCTACAGGACCAACCCGGCGTTTGACATAGCAGTCACAAGGTTCAGGCGCCTTAGATACCTTATATACGAGCTCACCCAGGTTGAAAATTCGGTATACAGACTTGCAGTGGAGATAAAAAAGACCCAAAAGAGGGCCAATGCCCTTGAAAAAATACAAATACCAAGATACAAGGCGCAGGCGAAATACATTCAGGAGCTGCTTGAAGAAAAGGACAGGGAGGATTTTTTCAGGCTGAAAAGGGTGAAGAGCAAAAAATAATAAATGTTGGTTTCAAAACGCTTCGCTTGGGTAACTATAAGATATACACGATTTACAACTAAATATACATTATTTTAGTTCGAGCAATACACAATTTCAGTCACATAAGGGGGAAGTAATTATGAAAATAACAGTAAGCGGAAAAAACATACAAATAACAGACCCACTAAGATCTGCGGTAGAATCGAAGCTGGTTAGACTGGAAAAGTATTTTAATAAGGAAATAGAGGCCAAGGCCACTCTTAGCACACAAAAAAATCTTCAAAAAATAGAGGTTACAATACCGGTTAATGGAACAGTCCTCAGAGGAGAAGAAGTCCAAGAAGACCTTTATGCTGCTATAGACCTTGTCGTAGACAAGCTTTCAAGACAGCTTAGAAGATATAAGGAAAAGCTTAAGGACAAAGAGCACGAGACAATAAGATTTGAGAATATAGAGGGCTTCACTCAAATAGAAATGGAAGAAGCTCCTGAACACAGCATAGTCAGAAGAAAAAGAGTTGGGCTTAAGCCTATGATGGAGGAAGAGGCAGTAATGCAGATGGATCTTCTGGGGCACACTTTCTTTGTATTCCTTAATGCAGAGACAGACGAAACAAATGTGGTATATAAGCGTAAAGATGGAAATTATGGTATAATAGAACCTGAATAAGAATACTGACATTTTATAAAAAGAGTAGACTGGGGGAGAAAGCATATTGCTTCTCCCCTTTTTGGGTGCTTGGGAAGATATGCTCTTAGGTTGTACGTAGTATGGATAAAAGGTATACAGGGAGGAATTGATATGAACAAGGTGAGAAAAGCGGTTATTCCTGCGGCGGGTCTTGGGACGAGGTTTCTGCCGGCTACAAAGGCTCAGCCGAAGGAAATGATTCCAATAGTTGACAAGCCTACGCTTCAGTACATAATAGAAGAAGCAGTGAGTTCTGGAATAGAGGACATACTTATAATAACTGGAAGAAACAAAAAGTCCATAGAAGACCATTTCGACAAGTCTGTTGAGCTTGAGATGGAGCTTGAAAAAAAGGGGAAGGAAGAACTCCTGGATATGGTAAGGAGTATATCCCAAATGGCAAACATATACTATGTAAGGCAGAAAGAGCCGCTTGGGCTGGGGCATGCAGTTTATTGCGCCAAAAGCTTTGTGGGAGACGAGCCTTTTGCGGTCCTTTTGGGGGATGACATAGTGGATTCTAAGACTCCGTGCATAAGACAGCTGATGGAGGCATACGAAAAGTATGAGTCTTCAATACTCGGAGTTCAAAATGTGGCTATGGAAGATGTGAATAAATATGGTATAGTTCAGGGGCAGTCCGTGGGATCGGGGGTATACAGAGTCGAGGATCTTGTAGAAAAACCAAAAGCCTCAGAAGCCCCCTCGAATATTGCAATACTAGGCAGATACATAATAACACCGGCTATATTTGACATACTTGCCAGGACTCAAAGGGGCAAAGGTGGGGAGATACAGCTTACAGATGCACTCAAGGAGCTTTCGAAAAATGAGGATATGTATGCGTGCGTATTCGAAGGCAGAAGATATGACGTAGGAGACAAGATGGGGTATTTGGAGGCCACTATAGACTTTGCGCTCAAGGACGATAAGCTTGGGAAAAGACTTTTTGAGTACATGAAAAAAACTGTGGAGGAAAACGCATAAATTGTTGAAGTTTAATAAAAATTTAATATTTGTTTTAGCAAGTGTTAATAAAGGTGTATTATCATATAAAATAAGCAGAGATATAGATAATATTCATATGGATATTTCCCTGTCCAGGTTGACAAAATATGCCTTTGGACATAAAATTTTAATTGTAAAAACATCCGACCGGCGAGTCGGAAACGGGGGAATATATTATGAAAAATAAAAATGTCAGTTTGCTTTTAGTAATGACGATTGTATTATCTGTAGTTCTTTCAGGCTGCGGAAAGAAGGAAGAGATAAAGCCGCAGGAAAAACAGATAGCAGTCGAGGTTCAAACGGTATCGAAGAGAAATATAGAAGTTAAAACCGTGCTTTCGGGAAAAATACTTCCGGCAGAAGAAGCAAGTGTTTCGCCAAAAGTCTCAGGACAGATAGAAAATATATATGTGGAGATAGGCGATTATGTAAAAAAAGGAGACGTATTGTTTGCAATAGACAGCCAAAACTATCAGGCTCTGTTCAATCAAGCGCAGGCTTCATATTTTTCGGCTGAGTCTTCTTACTTGGCTGCGTCTGCAAGGATGGAAAATGCAAAGCTGAATCTGGACAGGAACAGAGAACTTTATGAAGCTGGTGCCATATCAAAGCAGCAGTATGAAAATATGCAGCTTCAGGCTCTGGACAGTGAACTGGAATCTGCAGGATACAGTGTTGAAAGCGCCAGGGCATCAATGGAAAACGCCAAAATTGCACTGGCAAATGCAGTTGTAAGGGCGCCTATATCGGGGAAGGTAGCAATGGTAAATGTGCAAACTGGCGACATGGCTTCGCCCGGAATTAATGCTGTTACAATAACAGATGCGTCGAGGGTTGAGATAGAAACGTCGGTTTCGGAAAATCTCATAAACAAGATAAGCACAGGAGAAAGTGTAGAAATAAGAATAGAATCGGCATCTACAAAGCCTATTAAAGGCAAGATAAGCGCACTTGCGCAGTCGACTACTAGTGAGACCATGACATATCCCATAAAGATAGAAATTGACAACAAAGACGGGATCATAAAACCGGGAATGTTTGCAGAGGTAGATGTTGTGACTGAAAGTCAAAAAGGTGTCACTGCAGTCCCATCAGAGGCTCTTGTTGTAAAAGACGGCATGGCAAAGGTGTTTGTGGTTGAAGATGGAGTTGCGATTTCAAAAGAGGTTGAAACGGGAATGGACGACGGCCAGTATGTCAAGGTTGAAAAAGGTATCTCACAGGGAGAGCAGGTTGTGGTGAAGGGCCAAAACTATATAGATGAAAACAGCAAGGTAACTATAAACGGACAGGAGGCGAAGTAATGAATCTGCCGAATATGTCCGTAAGAAGGCCTGTGACAACGCTCATGTTCATGCTCATAGCAATACTTATAGGAACCGTTTCACTTACAATGCTTCCGGTAGACCTTTATCCTGAGATAGAGGTTCCGGTCGCAATAGTGTCTGTGGACTACAGCGGTGTTGCACCTGAAGAAATGGAAACTCTTGTGACAAAGCCAATAGAACAGTCTGTGGCGACGGTGAGCGACCTTAAGGCGATTACATCCTATTCAAGAGAAGGCAATTCCATAGTCGTTGCAGAATTTGAGTATGGAACGGACATGGATTTTGCGGCCCTTGAAATGAGGGAAAAGGTGGACCTTGTAAAAGGGGCTCTGCCAGACGACTCGTCTAATCCACTTGTGCTGAAGATAGACCCGAATTCAACACCTGTGATACAAATAGGGGTTTCTGCCGACATGGAGATAGGCGAGCTGAAAAGGCTTGTCGAAGACGAAGTGCAGTCCAGGTTTGAAAGGATAGAAGGGGTCGCGTCGGTAGCTGTGTCCGGAGGAGAGGACGAAGAGGTCAAGATAGAACTTAATCCGGAAAAGCTATACGGATACGGACTTTCCATAGGGGACATACAGTCGATTCTAAGATCTGAAAACCTGAACCTTCCAGGCGGAAACATAAAAAATGGAGAAAAAGAGCTGCTTGTAAGGACTACAGGTGAATTTAAAAGCATCGATGAGATAAGGGATCTTCCGGTAGTACTTGAGGGATCACAAGTCATAAGGCTCTCCGATGTTGCCCGTATAGAGCGGGGATATAAGGAAAGGGACAGCATATCCAGGCTCAACGGCAAAAACAGCATAGGAATATCAATTACAAAGCAGTCCGTTGCAAACACAGTAAAAGTGGCGGAAAATGTGCTGAGCGAGCTTTCAAGCGTAAAAGGCGATTTTGAAGACATAGAGTTTGTAATAGGCTTTGACCAGTCTGAATTCATAAACAAGTCCATATCCAATGTAACCCAAAATGCGATATTTGGAGGGGCTTTGGCAGTGGTTGTGCTGTTTTTATTCCTGAGGAATATAAGGTCGACTCTTATAGTTGGAACGGCCATACCAATATCAATAATATCAACGTTTGCACTGATGTTCTTCGGCGGACTGACAATAAACCTCATATCGCTTGGAGGGCTTGCGCTTGGAATAGGCATGCTTGTTGACAACTCCATAGTAGTACTCGAGAATATATACAGGTTCAGGGAGGAGGGAAAAGGAAAGGCTGACTCTGCGGTAGAGGGTGCAAAAGAGGTTTCGATGGCCGTATTTGCATCCACAATGACCACAATAGCAGTATTTCTTCCAATAGTATTCGTAAAGGGATTCACGGCGATAGTGTTCAAGCAGCTTTCGTTTGCGGTAGTGTTTTCCCTTTTGGCATCTCTTGTAGTGGCGCTTACAATAGTTCCTATGCTCTCGTCTCAAATTCTTGAGATAGGGGAGAGGAAGCAAAGGATTCACAAGGGGATCAGCCTTGGACGACTCCTTGACATGTTTACCAGATTTATAGAATTTCTGGACTCAATATATGGCAGAGTGCTCCACTTCGTACTTGGCCACAGAAAGACCACGGTTGCGATAGCTGTAGGAACGTTCCTGTCGTCTATTGTGCTTGTGGGAATGGTCGGAGGAGAGTTCTTCCCGGCGGAGGACGAGGGCCAGTTTACAGTCGCAATAGAGATGCCTTTTGGAACCAGCATAGAGGATTCGGATGAAGTGGTCACAAAGGTCGAGGAGATAGTGAAGAACATACCTGAAAAGGAGAAGGTATTTTCAAGCGTGGGATCTTCAGGCGAGTTTTCAAGAAGCGCAGCCAACCAGTCTTCCGTAAGCGTAATGCTTGTAGACCAAAAGGACAGAAAGCGCTCTACTAAGGAAATAGTAAATGAAGTGAGAAAAGACATTGAAGGCATTGCAGGGGCGAAAATAAGTGTTGCGGAAAGCTCTTCAATGGGCGGAGGGGGACCCCAAAGAGCGGCAATAGAGCTTGAAATAAAAGGGGACGATCTTGAAATTCTAAAGACGCTTGGACAGGATTTTGTAGACATTATAAAAAGTGTACCTGGAACGGCAGAGGTTACAAACGATACGGAAGAAGGAGATCCAGAGGTCAGAATACATGTGGACAGAAAAAAGGCTTCATATTACGACATAACGGCACATGATGTTGCAAATACCGTGGATGCGGCCATAGACGGAGTCAAGGCCACTACGTTCAAGACCGGCGGAGATGAGATAGACGTCACAATTTCAATGGATGACAGGGTTAAAGAGTCAATTGAAAACATGAAGCAAATACTCATAAGCTCAAACAAGGGCGATACCGTTGCTCTTGGGCAGATAGTCCATATAGAGTATGGAAACTCACCTACACAAATTGCAAGAGTCAACCAGACTAGGACGGTAACTGTGGGCTCGCAGCTCGGCGGAAGGGACCTCAAGTCTGTGACAGACGACATAAAGAAAAAACTTGAGCAGTATCCCCTGCCTTCGGGCTACAGCTACGAATTCAAAGGACAGCAGCAGGACATGGCAGAGGCGTTTTCAAGTCTTGGGCTTGCGCTGATACTTTCCATAATAATAGTATATATGATACTTGCATCGCAGTTTGAATCACTGATACATCCGCTTACTGTAATGCTGTCGGTTCCGTTTGCACTCTCAGGGGGATTCATAGGACTGTTCATTACAGGAAGGGCGCTTTCAGTGCCTGCGCTGATAGGGGTAATAATGCTGGCGGGTATAGTTGTAAACAACGCTATAGTGCTTGTCGATTATATAAACCAGCTTAGAAAGCGGGGAATGGAAAGAAGGGACGCCATAGTAAAGGCTGGATTTACAAGATTCAGGCCCATACTGATGACAACACTTACAACGGTTCTCGGACTGCTCCCACTGGCTCTTGGGCTGGGCGAGGGGGCGGCTACTCAGGCGCCTATGGCAACGGTTGTAATAGGAGGACTGACGTTTTCGACGCTTTTAACACTGGTATTCATACCTGTTGTATATACGATATTTGACGATGGCATAAATAGGGCAAGGCTGTTTAAAATGAAATTCAGGAAAAAGGAGAAAGAGGTGCATTAGATGGAAATATCTAGAGGTGTAAAAAGAGGTGCAATGGGAGTTCTTGCCGCATTTTTGATACTTGCATCGAGCATATTCACATATGCCGAGGATGGCACGGATTCTAAAACAGTACAGACGGCAGAGAAAACTGATGATTCAAAGGTTGTACTGCTGTCGATTGAGGACGCCATAGAAGAGGCTATAAAAAATTCCGATGCAGTGGAGATATCAAATCTCGAACTTGAGACGAAAACAATAGAGTTGAAAGAGGCCAAAAATAACGAAAAAAACTATAGGGATAGTGATTATTCGCCAGGGACGGTACAGGGAATTCAGCTGGGCAGTAAGTTTTTTTCCACGGCTGCGGATTATGCTCTTGAAGAAGAAGCCATAAAGCAGAAAAAGACTGTGGAAGACATAAAGTATAGCACTACAAATGCATATTACGGAGTACTCAATGCAAAGAGCGCGCTAGATGCGGCTATAGACAATCTTGACAATTCAAAGAGAAGCCATGAGATAGTCTCTAAGAAATATGAGCTTGGAGTTGTCTCGAAATCAGATCTTTTAATAGCACAGTATTCTCTTGACGAGGCAGTTGCATCCATGGAAAATGCCCAAAATTTCTATAAGAATGCAACAATGGCGCTGGACATGATAATAGGAAGGCCGCTTGATACGGAGCTTGAGCTTACAAGCACATACGCCAAGGAAGGCTTTAGTGCAGACATCAAAACGGATATCCAAACTGCCTATGATTCAAGGCTTGACGTTAAGCAGATGCAGCATGGATATGAGCTTGCGAAGCTGGACTTTGAAACCAATTCTGTGAAATATACTTCAAATACATTTGTATACAAAAAGAAGGAACTTGCTGCGAAAAAGGCAGAACAATCGCTTGACGACCTTAAGCTTAATGTAGAGTTCGACATAAAGCAAAAATACAATGAGATAACGACTAAAAAGAGGAACATTGAAATCAAAAATGCTGCTTTGGAAAAGGCAAAAGAGGCTCTAAGGCTTACGGAACTTTCATATGACGCAGGTTACAAGACAATACTTGATGTGAGAGAGGCAAGGAATACTCTTTATTATGCACAGCTTGGGTATGACAGCGAGGTTTCACAGTACAACCTGTCGATAATAGATTACAACAAGGCAGTAAATATAGGCGGGAACTAAGACTCATTTAAGGGGGAGCTGCGGCTTCTCCTTTTATTTTGGAAAGAAAAGACTTATAATATAACTGTGAGTATAATCCATGTCGTCAGTAGGTGGCGAGTGACATATCAAGGAGGCATAAATATGAGTCAGTGGGTCAAAAAGGGAATAGCTATACTTATAGCAGTGATATTTGTAGTAACGAGCATACAGTTTTCATTCGGGGCAGAAAAATTCACGGACATGTCAACACACTGGTCAAAGCAATATGTGGATGAGATGGTTGGAAAGGGCATACTTTCAGGATATCCAGATGGGAAATTCAAGCCTGAAGAAGCCATAACCAGAATGCAGGCGCTGGTTGCGATATCAAGAATGTTTGAGCAGTCAGAGGTGGACAGCATATACAATTCAAACAAGAGCAAATACGAGAGCGACTTTAAAGAATATTCCATTCCGACATGGGCTCAAAAACCCCTTGTATTTTGCATTGAAAAGGAGATATTCCTTAGAAATTTTATGGACAACGGTAAATTGACAAGCTCATTCAGCATTTTGGTCAAAAATGGGAAAGAATCCCCTGCGCAGAGGTGGGAGGTGGCCATATACATAGGAAAGGCACTCGGATACAGCGACAAGGGCAAGGTTTATGTACTTGATTTTGAAGATGTAAAAGACATACCGTCAAGTGCAGTGCCGTATATAGGAGCGCTTGTTGAAAAGAAAATAATAAGCGGACAGACTAAATATCCAAGCGACAAGCTTATGTTCAACCCATACGGGGCTGTAAAAAGAGGGGAAATGGCAAAGATACTGAAGCTTTCGAATGACATAATATCAAAGAAAGGGTCATCCTCTAATTCTTCAAATGAAAGCAGCGGCAGTGATGCTTCAAATTCATCAGATGCAAGCAAAGACAATGAGGCTGATACTTCTGATGATGCCATAATGACCATAAGTGGAGAGGTTTATTCGGTAACACAAGCTAGCGGAGATACTCTTCTTATGATCGAGACTTCAAAAGGGACAAAGCTTTCATTTAAAAACAATACTGGCAGCGTAGTTGTGAAGCTTGGAGAAAAAAAGGCAAGTGTGTCTGATATTGCAAAAGGCGATAATGTAAAAATAAGAGTATCGGGAGACAAGCTTGTATCTGTAGACATAGAGGAAAGAGAAGAGAGCGTTGAAGGGTATTTTGTAAAGGCGTATTTCAATTTAGGGACTGACGGACTTAGCAGGACTTTCATACAGGTCAAGGACGGCAAAAATACAAGGGAGTTTGCAATAGACGGCAGCAGCGATATCGAAATAGACGGAAAGGATTCAAGCGTATACGACATACAGGAAGAAGACAGGGTAGAGGTCGAAATTGAAAATGGAGTTGTTGACAGCCTCAAGGCGTTTTCGAAGTCTGGAAGGCTGACTGGATTCGTAAAAGAAGTAAATGCAAGCAAAGACTACATGATACTAGTTGACGAGGATGACGATGACAAGGAATATAAATTTGATATAGACGATGATGTGGATGTTAAGCGGAATAACGACAAAAGCGGAACTCTTTCAGACATTAGGGTCGGAGACAAAGTTGAAATAGAGCTTGAATATTCTGTTATAGTGGAAATAGATGCAGAGAGTGTATCTAAAGATGTTGAGGGTATAATAAAAGAGATAATAATATCGAGTGAGCCTAAAATAACAATACTCGATAAGAATGACAAGCTCAAAACATACAGGGTTTCGCCTGACTTTGAGGTGGAAATAGACAACGACAGTGCAGGGCTTTACGATTTGAGGCTTAATTACGAGGCCAAGCTTGAGCTTGAAACAGACCTGGTGACAAAAATCGAATGTGATGACGAAATAATGGTATCGACAATCACGGGAGAAATAGAAGATGTCGACACCGGAGACAATATAATAAGGATAAGGGACAATAGGACTAACAAGTCTGTATATGTAAGATACAAATCAAGCACAACGATGGAAAACTACAATGGAAAAAGCATGGATGAAGATGATTTTGACGAAGATGATATAATATCAGTAATAGGTGAAGACAAGCTAGGCTCTATAAGCGCAGACAGGATAATAAAGATCCAGTAAACTTAATGGAGTAGTCTGAATATTAAAATCGGATTGCAATGCCTCGTGCAAGCGAGGCATTGCTTAATTCTGAATGGTAAACATATTTACAAAACTGCTATGTACAAAAATATATATTATGGAGGAATGATATGAACAAAAAAGGACTTTCGGATTTTCTTGAGGCATACAATTTCATAGAGGACATATCGGGAAAAAACATAGTAAACATAATAAAGACTACAGAAATAATAAGGCATGTATATGATGAGCTTTTTTCAAAATATGGAATATCGGAGCCCAAGTTCAGGGTACTTCTCATACTTAGCATTGAAGAAGATGGAATGGCTCTTTGTGACATAGGAAAGAGAATGCTTGTAACAAGAGCAAATATGACGGGGCTTGTAGACAGGATGGTAAAAGAAGGTCTGGTTGAAAAGAAAGTAAACCCTGAGGACAAGAGATCCATAAAAGCATACCTTACACCGAAGGGGATAGACCTGTTTGAAAGCGTAAAGGACAAACATATTGAATTCAGCGAAAAGATGACCCGATCTCTCAGTGAAGAGGAAAAGAAGCAGTTGTCACATCTTTTACAAAAGCTTCAAAGAGGAATAGTGGATTCTTTTGAATAAAGGAGGTGCCAGATTTGAAGAGCAAGGTTGCGACAATGGTTTTAGCGGCAGCATTATTTAGCTGCCAGACGGCTGAATATCCTGCATATGCAAAGGATATGATAAATATGCAAGAAAGTTTGAACGAGGAATCTCTCGCAGATATTCAAAAAAAAGAAGATAAGGTATTTGTGATGAGTTTGGAGAAAGCCGTAGAAATTGCAATGGAAAACAATATGGATATTAAGGCGCTCGAAGTTGATAAGAAAAGCGCACAGCTGCAAAGGGAGATAGCCGAGCGTGCAGAGAGAAAGATAAGGGACGGGGATAAAGACCTTTCAGATGCGAGGGAGCAGTTGCACTCGATTGAAAGCATTGCTGGTGCAATTCCGGATGGGGTAACGCTGGGAGAGCTTTCGCAGGACAAAAGGGTAAAGCAGCTCCTTGAAGAGCACCCCGAGCTTTCGGGTTTGGACAAAAAAGCTCTTGAAGAAAATGTCATAGAGCCTGCGAAGGATTCAATAGACTCAGGAAGCATGAAGATAGACTCGGGGGTCCAAAGCATAAACGACTCAATAAAGGACAAGCTGGATATTTCGACAAGCGCTTATTTGTCAATGAATTCGGCAACCGACGTGCTTACGACAATGGCACAGCTTCAAGACGAGGTGACAAGTGCGGGATATGAAGTGGCAAAGAAAAAGGTAGCTCTTTTGGTTAGAAAAAACTACTATGATGCGATAAAGGCACAAAAGATGGAGATGCTTAAAAAAGTAGCTCTGGAAAGGGCTAAAAGGCAGTATGAAATAGCCAAAGCCTCATATGAAGAGGGAATGAGGGCGAGGGATGATCTTTTGCTTGCCAAAATACAGATGAACCTTTTTGAAGTGGAATTTCAAAAATCACAGATGGAAAGAAAAAATGCATATACAGAGCTTAAAAAAGTAGTGAACACAGGATTTGAAAATGACATAAGGCTTGTGGAGGATTTTCAGGCAGAGCCGGATGAAGTCATGGACTTGGAAAGCGGAATAATGCAAGGGCTTCAAAAGAGAATTGAGATTAAAAAATGCGCAGCACAGTATGTAGTGGACAAGATGAATTACGAAATGGTGGCCAAGGGTTATCCGGAAAACACTTATCAAAACAAGGAAGCCAAAGCGGCAATGGAAA
The DNA here is from genome assembly GCF_900141635.1 of Peptoclostridium litorale DSM 5388. GTDB lineage: Bacteria > Bacillota > Clostridia > Peptostreptococcales > Peptostreptococcaceae > Peptoclostridium > Peptoclostridium litorale. The sequence continues at coordinate 60,979 of NZ_FSRH01000005.1, forward strand.
AGTCGGCTGTGGAGCTTGAAAAGATGCAGATAGAAGTTGAAAGTGAAATAAGGCAGTCATATGAGACTTTTGTTTCGGCAAGGAATATGATTTCTTATACAAAGGGAATTGAAGAGGATGCTCAAAAAGCCCTTGAAATCGCACAGCTCAGGTATGAGGAAGGATATGGAATTGAAAGCGCAGCGCTTAAATCCGAAGGACTTTCGGATTTTGCGGGAACAATAGTCGAGGTGACATCGGCACAGGAAAGGCTTGCAAAGGTTGAAGAAACTGTAGTACATATTATATTCAGCTATAATATGGCAAGGGATAAATATCTTACGGATATAGGAACTTACTAGAGCCGTAGAATATTTTGAACTGAAATGGATGATTGAAAGCCGGATTCCTTTGCAAAAAAGGAGACCGGCTTTTGCATTAGCCATGGAATTATGAAATTACAGGTGTTTTCGAATATTATTTCTTGTAAAAATAATATTTTGGGTATATAATCAACGGAATACCTAAAAATAAAAATATATAAAGAGATTAAAACAGGGAGAATGGGAGGAAAATAGTATGAAATTTTTTGTTGATACTGCTAATGTGGACGAAATAAGGGAGATTCACTCGTGGGGAGTTGTGGACGGAGTTACAACAAATCCATCGCTAGTGGCAAAAGAGGGAAGAAATTTTGAAGAGGTAATAGCTGAGATAACTTCAATAGTAGATGGACCGGTTTCGGCAGAGGTCATATCACTTGAGGCTCAGGGGATGATAAAAGAGGCCAGAGAGCTTTCTAAAATACATGAAAATGTAGTGGTTAAAATACCTATGACTGACGAGGGACTCAAAGCGGTAAGTGTGGTTTCAAAGGAAGGCATAAAGACTAATGTCACACTTGTATTTTCTCCAAATCAAGCCCTGTTAGCGGCAAAGGCCGGAGCCGCATATGTAAGTCCTTTTGTGGGAAGGCTTGACGATATTGGGAATACGGGAATGGAAGTGGTGAGAAAAATAGTCGACATATTCGACATATATGGAATTGAAACACAGGTTATAACTGCAAGTGTAAGGCATGCAGACCACGTCACAGAAGCGGCGCTTGCGGGATCGCATGTTGCAACTGTTCCATACGCAGTATTTAAAAAGATGCTTGGACACCCGCTTACAAACATAGGAATAGAAACATTTCTTTCTGACTGGGAAAAAGCTTCAAAATAAAAACCGCATTATACGTTAAATGTTATATCCCAATACAAAATATCTGCTATAATATTATGTGTGAGTGTGCATAAATATGATGCTGAAAGCCTGTGATACGCTGAAAATGCTGAAAAGAGATGTGTATATCGGCATATTCGAGCATAAAGGCTGAAATAATAAATGATTGGGAGTGGTCAATTTGAATAAAAACCTTGGAATAAACCTCATAAGGGTGACAGAGGCGGCAGCTCTGGGTGCTGCGAAATATTTCGGCAAAGGCGATAAAAACATAGCCGACCAAGCTGCAGTTGACAGAATGAGAAGAATGTTTGACACAATGGACATAGACGGAGTTGTAGTTATAGGAGAAGGTGAACTTGATGAAGCTCCTATGCTGTATATAGGCGAAGAAATAGGCATGAGGAGAGAAGGAAGCCTTAAAGTCGACATAGCGGTTGATCCTGTAGATGGGACTACATGTGTTGCAAAGGGGCTTCCGGGGGCAATCGCCGTAGTTGCTATGGGACCAAGGGGTTCCCTTCTTCATGCTCCAGATATGTATATGGATAAAATAGCCGTAGGGCCAAAGGGAAAAGGCATAGTCCATTTGGATCTTCCTGTAAAGGAAAACATAAAGCGATTTGCGCAGGCCAGCGGAAAGGCGATCGACGAGATAACAGTTACAACAATAGACAGGGAAAGAAGCCATGGAATAATAACAGAGTGCAGAGACATAGGCTGCAGGGTGAGGCTTTTTGATTCAGGAGATATTGAGGCGGCAATAGCTACTTGTTTTGAAGATACAGGTATAGACATGATGATGTGCATAGGGGGGGCTCCTGAAGGAGTCATATCTGCGGCTGCCCTCAAATGCCTTGGAGGAGATTTCCAGGGAAGGCTGATGCCTTATACTGAAGAAGAGAGGCTAAGATGCATCGATATGGGTCAAAGTGCGGAAAAACTACTTACTATGGAAGACCTTGCGGCAGGAGATGAGCTGTATTTTGCCGCTACGGGAATATCAGACGGAAGCCTTATAAAGGGAGTCACTTACAGCTCGGGAATGGCAAAAACACATTCTGTTGTCATGAGAAGCTCAACTGGAACGATAAGGTTCATAGAGGCAATACACAAAATGGACAAAAAGCCGAATTATGCAAAATAGTCAAAACAGCCCCGCAAATGCCGGGGCTGAACTTTATTTTTGCATATTTTTGAAAATAGAACTGATATTATAAAGAATGTATGTTATAATGTACTAATGAAATTTAAAAACTATATCTATATATGCTTTTCTTACTCTTATCTGTATTAAAAATCCGTATGATATTCCAATTGTAAGTATGAATTTGTTAAAAATATATTTTTGGTGTTGGGAAATCGCTGTAAAAATACTGGGGTATTTTTACATAAAAACAAAGAAATAGAAAACTGCGGAGCGAAATTGTCATGATTTAATTTTGTGGCGGTCGCTGATTAATATAAAGACGTATCAGAATCGATTGAAAATTCATGGAGGTGTGATTTTTGCAAAAAGATGAACTTATGGAAAAAAAACTGTCCGATATAAGAGAAACTGCGAAAGAAATTGGAATAAAGTCTATAACTAAATACAAGAAAGAAGAACTCATAGATCTGATAATAGTGGAAAAAGATAAAGCACGGGACATTGAGAAAAAGGAAGAACAAAAGGTTAAAGAGGTAAAGATGCTTCCAGACAAGCTCGTAGATGAGATAAAGGACGAGGAAACTGTAAATATAGCGGAAGGTGTTCTTGAGATACTCCCGGATGGCTATGGTTTTTTAAGGGGCTCAAACTATCTTTCTACAAATAGCGATGTGTATATCTCTCCGTCACAGATAAGAAGATTCAACATGAAAACAGGAGATAAGATAACTGGAATAACAAGGCCGCCAAAGAGCGGTGAAAAATTCAGGGCGCTTCTCTACGTGAAAAAGGTAAATGAAGAAAACCCCGAAAATGCAGTGAAAAGGCCTTCGTTTGACAGGCTCACCCCAATATACCCTGAGGAGAGAATAACTCTTGAAATTGAATCCACGCAGCTGTCGACGAGGCTTATAGACCTTATAGCTCCCCTGGGAAAAGGGCAAAGAGGACTCATAGTCGCACCTCCTAAAGCTGGAAAGACTAGCCTGTTGAAAAATGTGGCAAACAGCCTCTCTAAAAATTTTCCGGAAACAGAGCTCATAGTGCTGCTCATAGATGAAAGGCCTGAAGAGGTCACAGACATGCAAGAGTCGATAAGAGGAGATGTGATATACTCAACATTTGACGAACTCCCATCACACCACATAAAGGTTGCGGAAATGGTTCTAAACAGGGCGAAAAGACTTGTAGAACACGGAAGGGACGTTGTAATACTGCTCGACAGCATCACAAGACTTGCGAGGGCATACAACCTGACAGTACCGCCAACGGGAAGAACCCTTTCTGGAGGCCTTGATCCGGGAGCCCTTCACGGCCCTAAGCGATTTTTCGGAGCGGCAAGGAACATAAGGGAGGGAGGATCTCTTACGATACTTGCGACAGCTCTTGTGGAGACTGGCTCGAGAATGGATGATGTGATATTTGAAGAATTCAAGGGAACGGGAAATATGGAGATACATCTGGACAGAAGGCTCGCAGAAAAAAGAATATTCCCTGCCATAGACATATACAAATCGGGAACTAGAAGGGAAGAACTTCTTCTTTCGCAAGACGAACTCGGAGCTGTATGGAAAATAAGAAGGGCCATGAGCAGTTCATCTCCTCAGGAAGTGACTGAAAACATAATCAGCCTGCTTGTGAAGACTAAAAACAACAAGGAATTTGTAGACCAGGTAAATAAGAATATAATTTAAAATTTACTTGCCAGCACCGCCTTGTTGTGATAGAATAAAGAAGTTGAATGTGAACATGTTTATTTTCCTATAAGGGAATAATATATGGAACAGGAATATTGAGAAAGAGGTGAATCTGATGAAACAAGGTATACATCCTAACTATGAGATAGTTAAAGTGCATTGTGCTTGCGGAAATACTTTCGACGCGGGTTCTACTAAAGAAGAACTTAAAGTGGAAATCTGTTCAGAGTGCCATCCTTTCTTCACAGGGAAAAGTAAAGCTGTTGAAAAAGGTGGAAGAGTCGAAAGATTCAAGAAGAAATTCAATATGGACTAGTCAAAACAAAAGACAAAGAGGACCTTTATGGGTCCTCTTTTTGCATTGAGTTAGAATGGGGCATGGTTAATGAAATAACAAAAAGAAGTAATAAAAGAGCAATTGATTAATTTTCTATTATTTTAAAAAAATTAGAATTTTTTAATTATTAGGACAAAAAGTAAAAAGGTTTTCCCGGTTTTTTATCTGTGCTATAATGAATCACGAAGTTTGATTTGTTTGAAAAATCCTAAAATAATGAAATGTCTCGTTATTTTTGAAATGCTAACAATTTCAAAAAAAGACAAACAGTTTCAAAAAAAGTAAGACATTTTAGCAAAATTTTAACCATAATTACATAATGGGACTAAAGGCAAACAGGTCAAACGTGACAAAGGCATCGTTTAGGAATAATTCATCAGTATTAACTAATCGAGATAGGACATCGGGAGGTAGAAAAATGAAGAAAATGAATCAAAACAAAGACTGCTTGGTAGTGGGTCTTGCTCTTTTTGCAATGTTTTTTGGAGCTGGAAATCTTATATTCCCACCTGCGCTTGGTCTTGCATCAGGAAAAAGCTGGCTTGCGTGTATGGTAGGTTTTTTCCTTACAGGTATAGGAATGCCTATGCTTGGAGTTTTAGCTGTTTCAAAGGCTGGAGGAACTGTTGACCACCTTGCGAGTAAAGTCAACCCGACATTCAGTAAGATACTTGGAACTGTAGTAATACTTGCCATAGGGCCTCTTCTTGCAATACCAAGAACAGGAGCTACGGTTTATGAAATGGGAGTAAGACCTATGCTTCCAAATGCTAATCCAGTAACCCTTTCAATAATAGTTTCAATAATATATTTTGCAATAACACTATTCTTTGTAATAAAGCCATCGGGAATAATAGACAAGATAGGAAAAATACTTACACCTATACTTCTCCTTATAGTTGGGCTTATAATAGTTAAGGGAGTAATGTCTCCGGTGGGAACAGCAGTTGACACTGGAATAGGAAATCCGTTTTCAAAAGGTTTCACAGAAGGATACCAGACAATGGACGCTCTTGCATCAATAGTGTTTGGCGGAATAATAATGCTTTCCCTTGCAGAAAAAGGGTATACGAACAAGGAAGACCAAATAAAGCTTACTATGAAGGCAGGTCTCGTGGCTGGGCTAGGGCTTGCGTTTGTATACGGAGGACTTCTATACCTTGGATCCACTGTAAGTGGAGTTTACCCTGCAGATGTTGAAAGAACAGGTCTTATAGTTGGGATGACTGAAAAGATACTTGGAAACGCCGGAAAAATGGGTATAAGCGTTGCGGTTTCAGTAGCATGTCTTACTACATCAATAGGACTTACAGCTACAGTGGGAAATTATTTCGAAGAACTTACAAATGGAAAACTTTCGTACAGAGTGATAGTAATAGGAACTGTAATATTCAGTGCCGTGTTTGCAAATGTCGGAGTTGAGCAGATAGTCAAGCTTGCAGTGCCTCTTCTAGTGACGGTATATCCTGTTGCCATAGTGCTTATACTAATGAGCATATTCGACAACTTTATCAAAAATAAGAGGGCGTATCTTGGAGCTGTATACGGAGCGCTATTTGTCAGCCTGTTTGACGGACTTTCGGCGATAGGAGTGAACACTGCATTTGTAGGAAAGACGATAAACATGCTTCCTTTTGCAGGGGCTGGTTTTGCTTGGCTCCTTCCAGCTGCGGTTGGAGCATTTATAACTACTGTTATGATAAAAGGCACAGAGGAAAGCAGTTCGGTTCAGTAGTCAAACGTGTACGGCTCATGTAGCCGGTGAATTGAAAGGACTTTCAGATGAATTTTTACACATCGGAGTCATTGGGACCAAGATTTGTAATATTCCATTATTTCATAAAATGGTATATAGAAAGATTTGGGTTCCTGGCATATGTGGTGACAGTTGTTGGAAGCGTTATGGCACTTTTTACATATTCCATAATGCTTAACATCCAAAGAGGTGAAAAAGACAGAGTGATGATGATAGCACTTCTGGCTGTAATAGTGGTAGGAGGGCTTATAGGGCTTGGAATAGACATGTCCCATGGATACTACACTGTCATAAAATAAAAAATACAAAGGCGGAGCCGTATGGAGCTGCCTTTGTATTTTTGTTTTGGGACATATGTATAAAAATGGTTTACGATTTGCCTCTTATTTTTGCTATAATGGTATAGCGAAGATAAATATCTGAAGATATGAGTAGCATATACCAAGGAGCTGAGTTGATGAAAAAGTGTAGCGTAGGCGGTCAGGCGGTAATAGAAGGGGTAATGATGAAAAACGCCGACAGGCTGGCTGTGGCAGTAAGGAAATCGGATGGAGAAATAGAACTGGAAAAAAGGAATATCTCAAGTTGGATAAAAAGGAAAGGTGTAGACAAGCTGCCATTTTTAAGAGGTGTATTTGTACTTTTGGATTCAATGGTGGAAGGCATAAAGGCCCTTAATTTTTCGGCTGAGTTTTTCGAAGACGAGGAAGATGGCAGCGAGCCCGGAAAAATAGACAAGTTCATTGAAAACATGTTTGGAGACAAGGCATCTGACGTTATGATATATGTATCTGTGGCGATATCGATAGTTCTTACGGTGCTTCTTTTCATAATGCTGCCCACATTCATAGGAGGGCTTTTAAAGAATGCTACGGATAATGTTGTCCTTTTAAACCTCAGCGAGGGACTTTTGAGGGTTTGCATATTTGCAGGATATGTATATGCAATATCATTCAATGAAGATATAAGAAGAGTGTATGAATACCATGGAGCTGAGCACAAGAGCATACATTGCTATGAGAGTGGCCAGGAGCTTACTCCTGAAAACGCGGCGAAGTTCACTACTATACATCCAAGGTGCGGTACAAATTTCATGTTCGTGGTGCTTATAATATCAATGCTTCTTTTTTCGCTGTTTGGCTGGCCGTCTCCTCTTGAAAGGGTGCTTTACAGGCTTATACTGCTTCCTGTGGTATCGGGGATATCATATGAGATAATAAGGCTTGCGGGGAAATATGACACTCCGCTGCTAAAGCCGCTGATATGGCCGGGGCTAATGATGCAAAAGATTACGACAAGAGAGCCTGATATTTCCCAGCTTGAAGTTGCAATAAGCGCACTTAAGGCGGTAGTTGAAACTGAAGAGATTGCCGGGGAGTCTGAGGATATGATTGTTGACACGGCAGGTGAGATACTTGAAAATTAGAGACATTATAAAAAGCTCGATAGAACAGATAAGAGACATATCGTCCACTCCGCTTCTGGATAGCGAGCTTATGGCAGCAAAGGCTCTTGACAGGGACAGGCTTTACGTTATAATCCACATGGATGAGCAGCTGGAAGAAGAAACGGCAGAAAGAATACAGGCCATGGTGGAAGAGAGAAAAAACGGAAGGCCGCTCCAGTATATAACAGGGCATCAGGAGTTCATGGGGCTGGACTTTTATGTGAGCGAAGGGGTTTTAATACCAAGGCCTGATACCGAGGTGCTTGTGGAAAAAGTCATAGAGCTTGCAAGCGAGTTTGGGTCACCCAAAATACTAGACATAGGGTGCGGATCCGGGGCTATAAGCGTATCACTTGCAAAATATGTGGAAAGCTCAAAAGTTTGGAGTCTCGACATATCTAAAAGAGCACTTGAAATAGGCAGAAAAAATGCTACGGACAATGGGGTGGCAGACAGAATTGAATTCATAGAATCTGATCTTTTTCAAAAACTAGAAGGGACGGATATTGAATTTGAAATAATAGTCTCAAACCCGCCCTATATAAGAAGAGCCGACATAGAGGATCTTCATGTGCAGGTTAAGGATTACGAACCCGCAGGAGCGCTTGACGGGGGAATAGACGGTCTTGATTTTTACAGAAAAATAGTAGAACGCGGCAGACTGTACCTCATATCAGGGGGATACATGGCGTTTGAAGTCGGGCACGATCAGGCAGCAGAGGTTGCACTGATAATGGAAAATTCAAGTTCATTTGAAAATATATCCATATACAAGGACCTTCCAGGTATAGACAGAGTTGTAATAGGAAAAAAAATATGATATAATGATTATGTCGAAAAATGGAAAATTATAACAAGACATAAAGAGATATAGGTGTTGAAATTTAACTTCATATGATATATATTTAAAAAGGTATTTAAATTTAAAAGGATGTATATAAATATGATATTTGTTTTTTTGTAGCGTATGCATGTTGTGAGATTATACTTTATCCGACAAAATAGAATATTAAATAGAACGCTAATATGAAATTTATAATATACAGGTTTGTGCTGTGGCACAGGAATTATTAGGAAGGTGGAAGCAAATGTTTGATAAACTGGAGTTTATTGAAGAAAAATATGAAGATCTGACATTTAAGATATCGGACCCAAACATAATAAATGATCAAAGTGTATGGCAAAAGTACATGAAAGAACATGCGGAGATAGAGCCGATAGTGATGAAGTACAGGGAATACAAGAAGGTAAATGAAGGAATAAGAGAAGCCAAGGAGATCATAGAGGAATCTTCCGACGAAGAGTTTAGAGACCTCGCTAAAATGGAGCTGTCAGAGCTTGAGGAGTCTATGGAAGAAATACAGTCGGAGCTTAAGCTTCTGCTGATACCTAAGGACCCTAACGATGAAAAGAACGTAATAGTTGAAATAAGAGCCGGTGCAGGTGGGGACGAGGCTGCGATATTTGCTGCGAACCTTTTCAGAATGTACTCTATGTACTCGGAAAAAAGACGCTGGAAGACAGAGGTAATGTCGATGAATGCAACAGGTGTCGGCGGATATAAAGAGGTAGTGTTCATGGTCAAGGGTAAGGGTGCTTACTCAAGACTTAAATACGAATCTGGGGTTCACAGGGTGCAAAGAATACCTGATACTGAATCAAATGGAAGAATACACACGTCTACTGCTACAGTGGCGGTTCTTCCGGAAGTTGAAGACGTTGAAGTACAGGTGAATCAAAATGACTTGAAGGTCGACGTGTTCAGGGCTTCAGGAAACGGTGGACAGTGTGTAAATACAACAGACTCGGCTGTAAGGATGACGCATATTCCTACGGGCATAGTTGTTTCGATGCAGGATGAAAAATCCCAGCTTAAAAACAAGGAAAAAGCCCTTAAGATACTAAAGGCTAAGATATACGAGCAAGAGCTTGAAAAGCAAAATAGTGAAATTGCACAAGAGAGAAAAAGCCAGGTAGGAACTGGAGACAGATCTGAAAGGATAAGAACTTACAATTATCCTCAAGGAAGGATAAGCGACCACAGAATAAACCTTACTCTGTACAAGCTTGATTCATTCATAAACGGAGATATTGATGAAATGCTGGATGCTCTAATAACTACAGATCAGGCTGAAAAGCTTAAAATGGTTGAATAATCTAAAAGAGCCCTTCAGGGCTCTTTTTCATCTATCTATAAAAAAGAGGCGATGGATATGAAAAATACAATTATAAAAGAAATAGACAGTACAAATATAGACGTTGAAGCGATTGAATTATATGCGGGCATGATAAAGGATGGCAAGACTGTAATATTTCCGACTGAAACGGTGTATGGACTTGGAGCCAACGCGCTTGACGAATCTGCCGCCATGAACATATATTCTGCAAAGGGAAGGCCTTCTGACAATCCGCTTATAGTTCACATTTGCGATATGAATGGACTTGAAGAGATAGCAAGTGGAATAAGCGACAAGGCTAGGCTTATAATAGATAATTTCTGGCCAGGGCCCATAACTCTCATATTCTCAAAGAAGAGCTGCGTACCGTATGCAACTACGGGAGGGCTCGAGACTGTGGCCGTAAGGATGCCATCACATCCGGTGGCAAGGGAGCTTATAAGGCTTTCAGGAGTACCAATAGCAGCTCCTTCCGCAAATATATCTGGTAAGCCGTCTCCTACGAGGCAGGAACATATAATATGCGACATGGATGGAAGGGTAGACGGGATAATACTCGGTGGAGCGTGTGATGTGGGGCTTGAATCTACAGTTATAGACATAAGGGGCGAAGTGCCTGTAGTGCTAAGGCCGGGAGGCATAACTACAGAACAGCTAGAAGATCTTGTAGGAAGGGTTGACATCGACCCGGCCCTTGAAATGCCGGATGAAAATATAACGCCTATGTCTCCCGGAATGAAGTATAAGCACTATTCGCCTGATGCACAAGTGTATGTTGTGAGCGGTGAAAAAGATGCCTTGGCAGAAAAAATAAATGGGCTTTGCATAAAAAACAGGGATGAAGGCCTTAAGACGGGAGTAATATGCATGAAAGAGGATATTCCTGCTTATAGAGGATGTGAGATTTTAAGCCTTGGAATTAGCATGGAAGACGCCGCAAACAACCTGTTCGACGCCCTTATAGAGATGGACAAGAGAAAGGTTGACATTGTATATGCCCAGTCATTTGAGGAAACAGGTATAGGAAAGGCCATTATGAACAGGCTTTTAAAATCTGCAGGGTACAGGATAATAAATGCATAATATAATTATAGAAATTTCAAATGCCGCTACTAGTAGCGGCATTTGAAATTTCAGATAAATTGTTAATAAACAAATTAAAAATTTAAGAATATGTATATTCACATAGTCTATATAAGGGTAAAATAAGAAAGAGAAATCATGAAGTATTTGAAAAGAGGTGCATAAGGGATGAATATATTGTTTATATGTACTGGAAACACATGCAGAAGTCCAATGGCAGAGTTTTTTTTGAAAACAATTATTAAAGACTCTGAACATGACTTGGATATAGGTGTGCATTCTGCCGGAATAGCAACCGTTGACGGACTCTCTGCTACTGACAATGCCGTTGCAGCCATGAAAGAATATGGGATAGACATATCTTCGCACAGGAGCAAGGTGGCGAGTGAAAAGCTGCTTTGCAGTGCGAATCTCATACTTACAATGAGCAGGGTGCATAAGGATGCTATACTTACTTTGCCAAAATACAGGGGCAAAAAAATATATACGCTTAAAGAATTCTTGGGCTGTGATGATATGGATGTGAATGACCCGTTTGGCCTCAGTCTTGAAATTTACAAGAAAACTGCAGAAGAGATAAGGGTTCTCGTTGAAAAGCTATTTGAAGTGATTCGAAATTAGGCTATAACTTAAAAAAAATTGCAAAAACTCATTTAAATTCAAAAAAAACATTTAAATTCTATTTAAATATAGTATAATATACAAGGTTAAAGACTTTTAAAATGAAAATTTTTGCAAATAGCTGCACATTCAGGGCGGTGAATTTGCATTTGATAAGTTCGGGGGTGAATATATTGAATATAGCAGTTGCAAGTGATCATGGCGGATATAGCTTGAAAGAGGAAATCAAAAGGCATCTTGAAGGCATGGGAATAAGCGTAATAGACTTTGGAACTGACGGTGAGGCTTCTGTGGACTATCCTGATTTCGGAGAAGCTGCTGCAAAGGCGGTTGCAAGTGGAAATGCCGACAAGGGAATAATATGCTGCGGTACGGGGATAGGAATATCTCTTGCTGCAAACAAGGTGGCTGGAATAAGATGTGCTGTAGTATCTGACACGTATTCTGCAAGGATGTCAAGAGCGCATAATAATGCAAACATGCTTTCTCTTGGAGAAAGAGTGGTAGGGAAAGGTCTTGCACTTGAAATAGTCGACGTATGGCTTAAGACGGAATTTGAAGGTGGAAGACACGAAAGAAGAGTTGAAAAGATAATGCAAATAGAAAAAGGATTGGAAAAATAGGAGGGTTTTTATGTCTAAGGTTATAGAAGTTAATCATCCGCTGATACAGCACAAGATAACGCTTATAAGAGATAAACATACAGGTTCTAAGGATTTCAGACAACTTGTAAAAGAGGTTTCAATGCTTCTTGGATATGAAATAACAAGAGATCTTCCTCTTGAAGAAGTTGAAATAGAAACTCCTATAATGAAAACAAAGAGCAAAATGCTTTCAGGTAAAAAGCTTGGAATAATACCTATACTTAGAGCGGGTCTTGGAATGGTTGACGGAATACTTGAGCTTATACCTGCGGCGAAGGTTGGACACATAGGACTTTACAGGGATCCTGAGACATTAAAGCCGGTTGAGTACTACTGCAAGCTTCCAGCAGACGTAGGAGAGAGAGAGCTTATAGTAGTTGACCCTATGCTTGCAACTGGAGGGTCTGCAGCGGCTGCAATAAACTTCCTCAAGGACAGAGGTGCTACAAACATAAAGCTTGTAAACCTTATAGCTTCGCCAGAGGGAATAGCAGAAGTTCAAAAAATGCACCCGGATGTTGACATATACGTGGCTTCTATAGATGAAAAGCTAAACGACCATGGATACATAGTTCCAGGTCTTGGAGACGCGGGAGACAGACTTTACGGAACAAAATAGTTCTTTATTTAGGCGGCAGAGTTATCTGCCGCCTTGCTTATGTCAAAATTTATTAAGAAAGCCTTAAATATTGTTACAGTAGTGCTACAAGTTGTCCATATGTCTTGTATATTTTAATAAAAGGGTATAGAATGAAAAATGACAAAGTTTTTTAAGGAGGGGCCGGAGTGGAGAGACCTTCATGGGACGAGTATTTTATGGAAATAGCACATGTAGTGAAAAAAAGATCTACGTGTCTAAGACGCCAGGTGGGCGCAATAATAGTAAGGGACAAGCAGATACTTTCTACGGGTTACAATGGAGCGCCAAAAGGCCTTAAGCACTGCCTGGACATAGGTTGCAAGAGGCAGCAACTCGGCATAAAATCAGGGGAGAGACATGAGCTTTGCAGAGCTATACATGCGGAGCAAAATGCCATAGTGCAGGCTGCACACAATGGAATAAGCATAAAGGATTCAACTATATATTGCACTACAATGCCATGTGTGCTTTGTGCGAAAATGATAATAAATGCAGGCATAAATAGAATAGTGTTTGAAGGTGAATACCCTGATGAATTTTCAATGGGCATATTGAAAGAGGCGGGAATAGAAATGATTAAATTCGATAAAGAATTTTAACATAACAATAAATTGGGGGGACATTAATGGAACTTTCAGAAACTTTAAAGATGCTACTCTCTTTTATGGTGGCGTTTGTAATATCATATGTATCCACACCGCATGTTATAAAGCTTGCGCACAGGCTTGGGGCGATAGATGTCCCAAAGGACAACAGGAGGGTTCACAAAACGCCTATACCAAGACTTGGAGGAATAAGCATATACTGCGGTTTTTTGGCGGCATCGCTTGCATTCGTCCAGATGAGCCCAAAGCTTGCAGCTGTAATAATAGGATCTTTAATAATAGTGGGAATAGGGATAGTCGACGACATAAAGCCTGTAAGCCCCAAAGTCAAGTTTTCAGCTCAAATACTTGCAGCTGTAATAGTTATGGCTTTTGGAGTGAGGATAGAGTGGCTTACAAATCCATTTGACAGAGTCGATGGAATGGCATACATAGGGATTTTAGGATATCCGCTTACGCTTTTGTGGATAGTGGGAGCTACAAATACTGTAAACCTGATAGATGGACTTGATGGTTTGGCAGCTGGGGTTTCTGCAATAGCAGCAGTTACACTTACATTTGTCGCGTTTATAAACGGTCAGTATACTGCAGCTATTCTCCTCATGGCTATTGCAGGTGGAGCACTTGGATTTTTGCCTTATAATTTCAATCCGGCAAAGATATTCATGGGGGATACGGGATCGCTGCTGCTCGGATTCATACTGGCTGTAGTATCTGTTGAAGGTGTTATGAAATCCGCGGCGGCGCTTGCAGTTGCAATACCTGTACTTGCTATGGGATTTCCAATATTCGATACCACATTTGCCATAATAAGAAGGGCTGCAAACGGAAGGTCGATAGTGCAGGCGGACAAGGGGCATCTCCACCACAGGCTTTTAAGCAGGGGACTTTCACAAAAACAGACGGTGCTGTTTTTGTATGGGATAAGCATAGTGCTTGGAGCAAGCGCCGTAACTATATGCGAGGTAAGCCTTCAGGAATCCATGCTGGTAATATCGGGAGTTGCACTTCTTTTATATTACGGCATAGTGAAGCTTAAGTTACTTTCGCTTGATGATGAGATAGAATAGGATGATAAATATGAAAAAGATAATGACTGTATTTGGAACCAGGCCCGAAGCCATAAAAATGGCTCCACTGGTTAAAGAACTTCAATCAAATGGACAGTTTGACGTGAAGGTATGTGTCACAGCGCAGCACAGGCAGATGCTGGACATGGTGCTACAGCTGTTTGACATAAAGCCGGATTATGACCTTGACATAATGCAGCATGGACAGACAATAACCGACATCACAAACAGGGTGCTGAAAGGCATGGAGTCCGTGCTTCAGCAGGAAAGACCTGACATGCTTCTTGTTCACGGAGACACTACTACGACGTTTGCTTCAGCTCTTGCGGCATTTTATGCAAAAGTGCCTGTAGGTCATGTGGAGGCAGGACTTAGAAGCAATAATAAATATTCACCCTATCCGGAAGAAATGAACAGAAGGATCACGAGTTCAATAGCCGAGCTTCATTTTGCGCCTACCGTGGGGAATGTTGAAAATCTTTTGGCTGAAAATGTAGCCAAAAGCAGTATATCAGTAACGGGAAACACGGTAATAGATGCCCTTTTATCTGTAGTAAAAGAAGACTACAGATTTGGAAACGAGCTTGACGAAATAGACTACAATAACAAAAAAGTGGTTCTTTTGACGTGCCACAGAAGAGAAAACTGGGGCGAGCCCATGAAGAGTATATTCAGGGCTGTTAAAAGGCTTGTGAACGAAAATGAAGAGGTGGAAGTTGTATTTCCTATGCACCTGAACCCGACAGTCAGGGATATTGCCAGGGAAATACTTGGAGGAGACAGAAGGATACACCTCATAGAACCTCTTGACTATGAGCCATTTGCAAATATAATGGGCAAAAGCTATATAATAATGACTGATTCAGGCGGGATACAAGAAGAAGCTCCAGCACTTGGAAAGCCGGTAATAGTTATGAGAACTGAAACTGAAAGACCTGAAGCTGTACAGGCGGGCACTGTCAAAGTGGCCGGAGTGGAAGAAGAGTCTGTATATGAGGCTGCTTCTGAATTAATAAACAGCGAACTTGAATATTTAAAAATGGCCAGAGCTGTGAATCCATATGGAGATGGTACGGCTTGTCAAAAAATAAACACCGAGCTGCTGAAATATTTTAAATAGACAGATAAATCAATCTCGATTGACATTTTTAAAACATATTATGTCAGTCGAGATTTTTTTAAAAGTAACAGAAAAATGGCTTGAAAACCAAAAAAAGATGAAAAACTATCCATTTTGTGATAGAATTTTTAAGTGGTCATTTTATATGTATAAAAAAATAAAATTTTAGGTTTTGAAAAAAAAGCGTTTTCATTGTATAATATAAAAGGAATTGGTTAAATTTTAAACTTAAACAGGGCATGCCAATAAAAATTATGGAGAGTTGCAATATGAAAAATGGTAAAACTAATTGGGTAAAGGCCCTTGAAAACTTGAGTTTAATATCGCAGTTGGGAATATCTATGGTTACTCCAATATTGGTGATGATTTGGATAGGAAATTACCTGGACAAAAAATTTGACAAGTCTCCGCTGTTTCTATTTATATTTATAGTAATCGGAGTGGCATCATCATTCATGAACATGTACAAGCTGGTCATGAGGGATAAAAAAGATGATGAGAGGGATAAAAAAGACTAGGACGTGATATACAATTGGATAACACTATGGACATAACCAAAAGAATAGTAAAATGTGTATTAGTTGTAGACCTTATAATAATAGGAATACTCTTTGCAACATATACATACAGCAAGGCGATGCTTTTGGGGCTGCTGCTTGGAAGCGTGTTTTCAGTAATAAATTTCAGGCTGCTTGCAATAACAATTGAAAAAGTCGTGGAAATGGATCCCGGAAGAGCCCAGATACATGCGGGTACAAGATATACAATAAGGCTTGTGATAACTGCGGCAGTGCTTATACTAGCGCTTAAGGCCCCGTACATAGACTTCATAGGTGCGATTATAGGACTTTTCCTTACGAAGATAGCTTCACTCTATGTGGGAATCAGAAGCAGACACAGCAGCATGGAATAGCGCTTTAAATTTTTTAAATTTTTAAATTGTTTTTAAATAATACTTTTCAGATATATGGATTTTGCACTTTGTATTTTAAATACAAAACAATGCTTTTCAATATTCACTTTTTAATCTTGTTTACCTTTTTAATTTTATTTACAAAATACAATAAAACAAAATGAAAGATGAAAGGAGGTTAGTCATGAACGGACCTAAGATTATGTTTCATATAGGTGGGATAGGAATAAGTGAGACTATAACAACAACCTGGCTTATAATGCTTGTACTTATAACATTTGCCTATGTAGGAACAAGAAAGCTTGAAAAGGTGCCAGGCAAGCTTCAAAACTTTGTTGAACTTTTAGTCGATGCATTTTACGGCATGGTTGAGCAGACTATGGGTAAGCACAACCTTGGATACACACCTTACATAGGAACGTTGTTCCTGCTGTTTATGCTTGCGAATCTTGTGGGATTGCTAGGGCTTAGAGCCCCTACTGCAGACCTGAACACAACTCTTGCAATGGCTCTTGTGACATTTGTACTAGTGCAGGCGCAGGGTTTGAGAACAAAAGGTGTAGGTGGATACTTCAAAGGTTATTTAGAGCCGCTTCCAGCGCTGCTACCGCTTAACCTTATAGGTGAGCTTGCAAACCCGGTGTCGCTTAGTTTCCGTCTCTTTGGTAACATAGCCGGAGGTATGGTTATAACAAGCCTGCTGTATGGATTCCTGGCTTGGGTGAGTACAGGCCTTGTTGGACTCCCAATACCAATATTCCAAGTTGGTATACCAGCAGTTCTAAGTATATACTTCGACTTGTTCACTGGAGTGCTGCAGGCATTCATATTCACAATGCTTACAATGGTTTTCGTAGCAATGGCGGAATAATTGATGCATTAAATTTTATGTCAATCTGATTTTCAAATGTAGAGAACCATAAAAACGCTTTTAAATTTTAAAAAAATTTAAAAATAAAAAACTAAAATATTTCAAAAGAAAAAAGGGAGGAAATTTAAAATGGAAGCAATCACAGGTAAGGCTTTAATACTAGCTTGTTCAGCAATAGGTGCAGGTCTAGCGATGATAGCAGGTATAGGACCTGGTATAGGACAGGGATTCGCTGCAGGTAAAGGTGCAGAGGCAGTTGGAAGACAGCCAGAAGCTCAGGCAGACGTAGTTAGAACAATGCTACTTGGTGCGGCAGTTGCAGAGTCAACAGGTATATACGGTCTAGTTGTTGCACTTATACTTCTATTTGCAAACCCACTACTAAACCTACTATAAGATTAAAAAATTAAATGCCCATAGGACTACATAAATCATTCAAAAGCTGCTTAGTAGACAGTTTGCATGTGCAGGGAGCTGTGTCCGCTTGGGTGTTTCAAAAAAACAAGTAAGAGGTTTTTTTGAAACACCTGGCGCGGCTCCCTTGATATTCACTGGGAGATGAAAAACATCTCCTTGATTTAAGTAGATTGACTTTATGGGTAAGAGCTATACGCTCTATTTAGCATGGTTATGCGGAAAGGAGGAAGAGCATGGACTTCAAAAGTTTTATAGGGATAGACATAGAGCTTGTATTCCAATGGATAAACACTCTGATATTATTTCTTATAATGAAAAAGCTTCTTTTCAAACCGGTTTCAGGTTTCATGCAAAAGAGAAGAGATGAAATAGCTAATTCATTCAAAGAGGCTGAAGAGGCAGAAGTAAGAGCTAATGAAATGAGAAAAGAATACGAGCTTAAAATAGAAAAAGCTAAGGCAGAGGCTAGAGAGATAGTGCAGGACGCTTCTCACAAGGCTCAAGGCAAGGCTGATGAAATAGTTAAGGATGCTCGTGAAGAGGCAAACAGGCTTATGGACAAGGCTCAGATTGAAATAGCTAGAGAAAAGCAAAAAGTGCTTAACGAGCTTAAAGATGAGATATCAAACATGGCAGTGCTTGCAGCTTCTAAGGTAATAAGCAAGGACATAGACAAGAACGATCATGAAAAACTTATACATGACTTTATACAAGAGGTAGGGGAAGCTCAATGGCAGAACTAGTTGCTAAAAGATATGCGAATGCCCTGTTTGAAGTAGGAGTCGAAGACAACACCTTAGACACTTTTGTAGAAGAGTTTGGTGCACTGATTGGTATTCTTAAGGAAAACGAAAACTTTTTCAATGCGCTTAAGACTCCCCTTATACCAAGGGGAGAGAAGAAGGAGCTTCTTGAAAATGTTTTTAAGGGCAAGATAAACCAGCAGCTGCTTAACTTCATAAAAGTTCTTATAGACAAGGACAGAGTGAGCGTTATAGAGCTGATAAATGTTGAGTTTAAAAAGCTTTCGAATGAACACAAGAATGCCGCAGATGCAATTGCGGTTACAGCGATACCTCTTACACCAGAGAATATGGAAGCCCTAAAAGAGACGCTTTCTAAGATGACTGGAAAAAATGTCGAAATAACAAATGTTATAGACGAAGAGGTTATGGGTGGAATTCTTGTAAAGATAGGAAACGAAGAGATAGACGGAACTGTAAAAGGGCGTCTTGGAAAGCTTAAAGAAGAATTACACCAAATAATAGCATAATAGGAGGTCGGTGAAATCTCATGAATCTAAGGCCTGAAGAAATCAGCTCGATTATAAAAGAGCAGATCAAGAGATATGAGGGTAAAATAGAACTTAAAGATGTCGGCAGCGTAATAAGCGTTGGTGACGGTATAGCAAGGGTTCACGGTCTAGAAAAATGTATGGCCGGAGAGCTTCTTGAATTCCCAGGGGAAGTTTTCGCAATGGCGCTTAACCTTGAGGAAGACTCGGTAGGAGCCGTGCTTCTTGGTTCTGACGAACATATAAAAGAAGGCGACACTGTAAAGAGTACGGGAAGAATAGTTGAGGTTCCAGTAGGAGACGCTATGCTGGGAAGAGTTGTAAACGCTCTTGGACAGCCTATAGACGGCAAGGGACCTATAAAGTCTGACAAGTTCAGACCGGTTGAGAGAGTTGCATCTGGTATAATAGCTAGAAAATCTGTTCACGAGCCGCTTCAAACAGGTATAAAGTCTATAGACTCTATGATACCTGTAGGAAGAGGACAAAGAGAGCTTATAATAGGCGACAGACAGACTGGTAAGACTACTATAGCCATAGATACAATACTAAACCAGAAAAATACAGACGTTAAATGTATATACGTTGCAATAGGACAAAAGAGATCGACTGTTGCTCAGATAGTTGACACTCTTGAGAAAAACGGCGCTATGGACTATACAACAGTAGTTGCGGCTACAGCGTCAGAGCTTGCACCGCTTCAGTTCCTTGCTCCATACGCAGGATGTACAATAGGAGAGGAATTCATGGAGAACGGACAGCACGTTCTTATAATATACGATGACCTTTCTAAGCACGCGGTTGCTTACCGTTCGATGTCACTTCTACTTAGAAGACCACCGGGTCGTGAGGCGTATCCTGGAGACGTATTCTATCTTCACTCAAGACTTCTTGAGAGAGCTGCAAAGCTTTCAGACGAGCTTGGCGGAGGATCTATTACAGCACTTCCTATAATAGAAACTCAGGCTGGAGACGTTTCGGCTTATATACCTACAAACGTTATATCTATAACTGACGGACAGATATTCCTTGAGTCGGAGCTGTTCAATGCAGGTATAAGACCGGCGGTTAACCCAGGGGTATCGGTATCAAGGGTTGGAGGTAGTGCTCAGATAAAGGCGATGAAGAAGGTTTCAGGATCGCTAAAACTTATGTACGCACAGTACAGAGAGCTTCAGGCGTTCGCACAGTTCGGCTCGGACCTTGACAAGGATACTCAGGAAAGACTTGCTCAGGGAGAGAGAATAGTTGAGGTTCTAAAGCAGGGCGAGAGTGCTCCTATACCAGCTGAAAATCAGGTAATGATAATATACGCTGTTACAAACAATCATCTTAAAGAGATAGCTGTTGACAAGGTAACTGCGTTTGAAGTTGAGTTCTTCAAGTTCATGGACGAGAGCTATCCTGAAGTAGGACAGACCATACGTGAGACAGGAAAACTTGAAGGTGAAATGGAAGATAAGTTAAAGGCTGCAATAACGGAATTCAAAAAGTCCTTTAACGCTTAATAATAAATTGGGCAGTTTGACTTGTAATGTCTGACTCTCGCCCGATTTGACGGAGGGTGAAATATGGGCGTTGGAATGAAGGATATAAAAAGACGTATAAAAAGCGTCTCGAATACAAAGCAGATAACCAAAGCCATGGAGCTTGTATCCTCAGCCAAGTTAAGAAGGGCAAAGGATGCTGTTGTCCAGTCAAGACCTTACTTCGAAACCCTTTATGACACAATAAAGGAAATAGCTGTAGGTACAAAGGGAATAAAAAATGTTTATTTGGAGCAAAGAGACGTTAAAAATAGATGTTATATAGTTCTTGCTGGAGACAGGGGTCTTTGTGGAGGATATAACTCAAACGCACTTAAAGCTGCGGTTGCGCACATGGACGGCAAAAAGGAAAAAGTCGTTACAATAGGTAAAAAATCAGGGGATTTTTTCTCTAAAAGAGGTTATGATGTTTTAGAAAGCTATACAGGAATATCTGAAAAGCCTGAGTATTCTCACGGCCAGGATGTTGCTGCAAAGGTAATGGAACTGTACAGCAAGGGTGAAGTTGACGAAGTATATCTTGTATATACATACTTTGCATCTGCGCTTGTTCAAGAGCCTAGAGCGGTAAAGCTTCTTCCTCTTTCTTTTGAAAGCGAAGATGCACCTGAAGATAAAAAGGGAAAGGGAGTAATGAACTACGAGCCTTCAGAGGAAGAAGTTCTAAACTACCTTGTTCCAAAATTCATAGGCGGAATAGTGTATGGAGGACTAGTGGAGTCTTCAGCATCTGAGCAGGGTGCAAGAAGGATGGCCATGGAGTCTGCCACAGGAAATGCCGAAGATATGATTGGAAAGCTTGATCTTCTGTACAACAGAGCTAGACAGGCTTCCATAACTCAAGAACTTTCAGAGATTGTTGCCGGAGCAAGTGCTATATAATAAGCACTTGCGGCAATACGCTCTTAACTAAGGAGGTATAAAGGATGCCACAAAATAATGTGGGTAAAGTAGTACAGATAATCGGACCTGTACTTGACATAAAGTTTGATCCGGAAAACTTGCCAGAACTCCTGAATGCGATTGAAATACAGCATGGAGAAGGAAAAGTAGTTGTCGAAGTTGCATTGCATACAGGTAACGACACAGTAAGATGTATAGCGATGAGCTCTACAGACGGACTTGTAAGAGGTATGGACGCTGTAGACACTGGAAGGGCAATAGCCGTTCCAGTAGGAAAGGCCACTCAGGGAAGAATATTCAATGTCATTGGAGAGCCAGTTGACAACAAGCCACAGGTTGATGCAGAAAAATGGCCAATACACAGAGCCGCTCCTTCTTTTGAAGAGCAGGAAGCTTCAACAGAGATACTTGAGACGGGTATAAAGGTCGTTGACCTTATAGCGCCTTACGCAAAGGGTGGTAAGATAGGTCTGTTTGGAGGAGCCGGAGTTGGTAAGACGGTTCTTATAATGGAGCTTATAAACAACATCGCCAAAGAGCACGGTGGAATATCTGTATTCGCAGGTGTTGGAGAGAGAACAAGGGAAGGAAACGACCTTTACAACGAGATGATAGAGTCTGGCGTTATAGACAAGACAGTTCTTGTTTACGGCCAGATGAACGAGCCGCCTGGAGCGAGGATGAGAGTTGCGCTTTCAGGACTTACAATGGCGGAGTACTTCAGAGACCAAGAGGGACAGGACGTTCTTCTGTTCGTCGACAACATATTCCGTTTCACTCAGGCAGGATCAGAGGTTTCAGCGCTTCTTGGACGTATGCCTTCAGCGGTTGGATACCAGCCTACACTGGCAACTGAGATGGGTGCCCTTCAGGAGAGGATAACTTCTACTAAGAAAGGATCTATCACATCAGTTCAGGCAGTATACGTTCCAGCGGACGACCTTACTGACCCAGCGCCAGCGACTACGTTTGCACACCTTGACGCTACAACGGTTCTTGCAAGAGAGATAGCATCTCTTGGTATATACCCAGCGGTTGACCCTCTTGATTCATCATCAAGAATACTTGACCCTAAGGTAGTTGGAAAAGAGCACTATGATACTGCACGTGCGGTTCAGGCTGTTCTTCAAAGATACAAAGAGCTTCAGGATATCATAGCAATACTTGGTATGGACGAGCTTTCTGACGAAGACAAGCTTACTGTTGCTCGTGCAAGAAAAATACAAAGATTCCTGTCTCAGCCATTCCACGTTGCTGAGCAGTTTACAGGTATGGCAGGAAAATATGTTCCACTGAAGGAAACTATAAGGGCGTTCAATGAAATACTTGACGGTAAGCATGACGATCTTCCAGAGTCAGCATTCCTATATGTTGGAACAATAGAAGAGGCAGTTGAAAAAGCTAAGAAGGGAGAGTAGATATAATGGCTTCAGTATTCAAACTGGAGATAGTTGCTCCCGATAAAAAGTTTTACGACGACGAGGCGGAAATGGTCATAGTAAGGACAAAGGAAGGGGACGTTGGTATACTTAAAGACCACGTTGACTACGTTGCTCCTGTTGACATCGGAGTTGTAAAGATAAAAAAAGGCGGAAACTTTAAAGAAGCAGCTATAGCAGGAGGCTTCGTAAAGGTAGGCAAGGAAAAGGTGACAATTCTTACTGATGCGGCAGAATGGCCTTCAGATATAGACCTAGACAGGGCTGAAATGGCTAAAAAGGCTGCAGAAGAAGAACTTAAGCAAGGGCCAAAAGACGAGACTTACGTTTTGTTTGCAGAAACTAAGCTCAAGAGGGCTCTTAACAGGATAAAGGTTGCCGAAAAAAAAGACTAGATTCACAAATTGATAAGAAATGATGAAAAGGACAGGGATAACCCTGTCCTTTTCTGGTATATTAAACAAAAAGGACCATATTTTATTGATGATTCATATGGTATTATTAAATAAAATGGTCTGGGTGCAATATTGTATTAGAGAAAGACTGAGAAAAGGAGCATGTGCATGCTGTTAGGAAGAAAAAGAGTCAATTTTAATATTTCTGAAAAAGTATTGAAGAAAAACAAAATACCGGTACTCCTTGAGCACGAGCCATGGAAAAGATGCTATTCCATATCGAGAAGCAGGGAAATGGAAAAATGGTACGGGAATCTTCTTGAGCTTGTAAAGGAAAACAGCCAGGTCAAAAAATCACTGTCTCAGATGCAGACTCAAAAAAGGACTGTAATGGCAAAAATAGTACTCCTTTCGAGAGAACTCAATGAAAACTCAAATGGAAACGCTCATGATGAACTCGATAGCGCAAAAGAGGAAATTGAAATGCTTAATGGAAAGATTGACTATTCTTATGAAAGGCTGGAACAGCTGCCTGGAGAGATAGAAAATGCAAACATGGAGCTTTTGAAAAGCACTATAAAGCATGTCTATGAGAACATAGCTGCGGACGAAGGAAAGCTGAAAAAAGTTAATGAAACCATAGAAGATAAGCGGGCGGAGCTGGACATGTTGAGAAAGGAACGGGACGAACTGAGCGTGAAGGTGGATTCTATGTATTCGTTTATGCACAATACAGTGGGAAGCAAGGAAATGGAAAAGCTGGACAGGAAATTTTTCAAATAGAGGAGCAAAAGATTCATGCACACCATAATGGGTATAGGTATAGATATAGTTGAAACAGATAGAATAAAGCGGGCTATCGGCAAAAATTCAAATTTCTTAAAAAGGGTTTTTTCGGATGCGGAAATTGAATACTTTAATCAAAAGGCACTAAGCACCGAAAGCATTGCAGGTGGTTTTGCCGCAAAAGAGGCTGTGTCAAAAGCCTTAGGAACGGGGATAAGAAAGCTGTCTTTTAAAGACATAGAGATAAGCCGCGACTCCCTGGGTAAGCCCGTCGTATGCATGAGCGGAAGGCTGCGTGATATTTGCATGGAGGCTGGAATAGACGATATAATGGTATCAATTTCCCACTCGAAATCATATGCTGTGGCAAATGCAATTGCAGTGAAGAACTCAAAACTATAGGTAGCTTGAAAATAGAAAATGGGGGGATACTATGAAAGCAGCAGATATAATGACAAGCGATGTGATTTCTGTAAAAAGGGAGACACCCATAAAGGAAATAGCTCAGATATTTATAAACAATAAAATCGGCGGAGTTCCTGTTGTGGATGATGACGGCAAGGTAGTAGGCATAATATCTGAAACGGATCTTGTGAAAAAGGAAAAGAATGTCCATATACCATCTTATATCGCAATACTGCAGGGAATAGTATTTTTGGAGAGTTTTAAGAAATTCGAGGAAGACATAAAAAAAATAGCTGCATACAAGGCTGAAGACATAATGACTCCAAACGTGATTACAGTCAGGGAAGATGATGACATGGAGCTTGTAGCCAATATAATGCTTGAAAAGGGAATCAACAGGGTTCCTGTGACAGATGAACAAAAAAGGCTAAAGGGCATGATATGCAGATATGACATAATAAAAGCTGTATTTTAATCTAAAAGACAGAGCATAGGCGAAATGCGGATGCTCTGATTTTTTATTTGAGCTAAATGTATATGTGCGGATGGAATTAGGGGTGGATTTTAATGTACGAAAAAAAATCATTGGATTTTTGTGGATTATAGGTTGAAAAATAGGGACTGAATATTTAGAATATTAAGTGAAGACGGTTTGATTTTTGTCAAAGATAACACAAGCTGTACTTGGGGAAACACAACAATATTTCAAAATAACAGGAGCCAAACAACATAAATGGTGTTTGGCAATCATGAAAAGGGGGATATATAAATTATGAAGTATACAAGCAGACCTTGGGCGGAGATTAATCTTGATAACTTGAGGGAAAACTTTAAAAACATTAAAGGTCTAACAAAGGAAGGTACTAAGACGTGTGGCGTAATAAAAGCCAATGCCTATGGACATGGTTCTATCCAGGTTGCACAGACTCTTGTGGAGGAAGGCGCCGATTATCTTGCAGTCGCAAATGTGAATGAGGCTCTAGAGCTTAGGGCTGCAGACATAAGCGTGCCAATAATGTGCCTTGGATACATGCCGGAAATTACATATGAAGATGCCATTTCAAACGACATAGACCTCACTATGTATTCGGTTGAATCGGCAAAAAAACTAAATAGCGAAGCGGTAAGGCTGGGAAGAAAGGCGAAGATACATATTAAAATCGACACAGGTATGTCGAGACTTGGATTTCAGGTTGAAGAAGAAACAATAGATGCAATAGAGGAGATATCAAAGCTTGAAAACATTGAAATAGTGGGCCTGTTCACTCATTTTGCAAAAGCGGATGAAAAGGACAAGACATTTACCCAAAAGCAGTATGAAGGCTACATGCATATAGCAAACGGGGTTGAAGCTAGAGGAATAAAAATACCTATAAAGCATGTGTGCAATAGTGCGGCTACTATGGACATACCTGAATACCACATGGATATGGTAAGGCCAGGGATAATACTCTACGGGCATTATCCATCCGACGAAGTTATGAAGGAGAGGCTTCCGCTAAAACCTGTAATGACTCTGAAGACTTCAATATCCCACATAAAGGATTTGGAAGCTGGAAGGGGAATTGGATACGGACTCAAATATGTTACAGATCATATGACAAAGATAGCTACTATGCCAATAGGATATGCAGATGGATTCACAAGGATGCTCAGTGCAAAAGTGAGTGTCAAAGTCAATGGGGATATAGTACCTGTTGTGGGAAACATTTGTATGGACCAAGCGATGCTAAATATTGACGGGGTAGAGGCAAATGTAGGCGATGAAGTCATAATATTTGGAGAAGATGAGGACGTAAGAGCTGAAAGACTTGCAAATGCTCTTGGTACAATAAACTATGAAATAGTTTGCATGGTTGCTAGGAGGATTCCAAGGGTATATATGGCGGAAAATAAAGTTTTACATGTGGTAGATTATTTGGTAAAATAGACTAGTAATCGTTAGATGAGGAGGCGGTTTTGATTGTCTGGTTCTAGTCAGAAGATCACTGTCAGTTTACCAAGCAAACTAGTAGAAGAAATAGATGAAGTGATAAGATTTGAGATGAAAGATTTTTCGGATTTTATGAATGAAGCCGCCAGATTTTATCTTCTCAGGCAAAGACAAAGGCTCAAAATAAAAAACGAGATGATAGCGGGATATAGTGAAATGGCCAGCATCAACCTTACCCTTGCTGAAATGGGATTGGCAGTCGACATGTCTTCCTTGATGACCTATGAAGGGAAGATGTCTAAAGGTGAATAACGAGGAAATAAAAAGAGGAGATATTTATTATGCTGACCTCAGCCCTGTTGTGGGTTCAGAACAGGGGGGGGTTAGACCCGTTCTTGTGGTTCAAAATGATATAGGTAACAAATACAGTCCTACGATTATAATAGCGGCAATAACAGCAAAGATAGACAAGGCAAAGCTCCCTACTCATGTTGAGATAAGAGCAAACGAATACGGTCTTGTTAAGAATTCGGTTGTGCTGCTGGAGCAAATAAGAACTATAGACAAAAAAAGACTCAGGGAAAAGATAGGGAGCTTCGATCGAAAGATGATGAACAAGGTGGACGAAGCACTGCAGATAAGCCTGGGATTGATAGAAATATAGTGAGTCTTGAAAAAGACTCACTTTTGTATTTTCTCAAAATACTGCAAATGGAGTGATTGAATTGAAAAGGTGGCTTTTAGGCATACTTGCATTTACATTGGCGTGGATTCAAGCTTTTGAATGCGGACCAATATCATATGCATACGAAGAAGGAGTGCAAACTGAGACTCAAATAGGGATTCAAGAGCAGACAGATCCGAACCAGTTTGTGTCCTATCCGGCAGGACTTGGGATTATAGTACCTGGAATTCTTTCAATTGAAGAATCTCCGTCTGACGAAGCGATAAGGTTTTATGGGCCTGACGGAAGCAGCATATACATATATAGCCAGGATATAAAAGAAACTTCAGCTAGGGAGTACATAAACTACAGTAACAAGCAGATAAACAATTCAAGGGGCAGCTTCAGGCCCGTATATGAAAAAGACATAAAGCTTTCAAATGGTGTTAGAGCAGTTGAATTCATGTATGAAAGAGACAAAATAGACAATATAGAGAACGACAAGAATGCATATTTTGAAATAAATTCGATTTACCCAAATGAAAGCAGGGTTCTTACGTTCTGGCTTAAAACAGACTCGGACAACCTGGAATACTACAAGAGTCTATTGAACGATATGGCTTCAAGTGCGTGGGTGTTTGAAAAAGCAAAAGCAGACTATGCGGTTTCCTATGAGGACAAAGATATAGACATAAAGGGCGAAAATATAAGACTAAAGATAGGAAGGCAGAGGATGCTTTGGGGTATAATGCATCCCCACAATCTTGACGGGTCTGACTATACGTCAAATCTTAAGCCGTTTGAAGAGGAAATGGGCAGGAAGTTTGAATTTCTCATGACATATTCGGATTTTGAACATGATGTCAATTTGGACGAAGTTGAGGATGTGTATGAGGATGGCAGGGTGATAATGCTAACATGGCAGCCGTGGACCTACATAGACAAGACCCAAAATGAGAATCTTGAAAGCGAAAGTACAGTACTTATACCAGAGATAATAAAGGGAAGCTATGACGAGTATATAAGAAAATGGGCAAGGGACATAAAGAGCATAGGCAATCCGGTTTTTGTGAGATTTGCAAACGAGATGAACGGGGACTGGGACGCATGGTGCGCATGGTATTTCGGAAAGGATACTGAGCTTTACAACGAGGCGTGGAAGCATCTTTGGAACATATTCAAGGAGGAGGGCGCCGATAATGCGTTGTTTGTATGGAATCCACACGACAGATCGTATCCGGACTTTGTATGGAACAACTCACACATGTACTATCCTGGAGATGAATACGTCGATTGGGTAGGCCTTACAGGGTATAACAATGGGACTTCGTTTAATGGAGACAGCTGGAGGGAATTTGGCGAGATATACTATCCGCTTTACAACGACTATATGAAGCATTACAGTGAAAAGCCATTTATGATAACTGAGTTTTCATGTAATGAAGACGGCGGGGACAAGGCAAAGTGGATAAATGACGGCTTCAATGAATTTGCAAATATGCCCAATATAAAAATAGCCGTATGGTTCAACCAGGTGGATACGAAGTGGCAGTATAATATAGATTCATCTAAAAGATCGTATAGGGCATTCCAAAATTCAGTAAACAAGAACCCTCATTTTTCCATGAAGAGCGTATTCGAGCTTTCGGAAAGGAAAACTACCGAAGATGCGATTGATTTAATATGGAAAAACCATTAAGCAGAATTGACTGATATGAAATGAAAATCGGAATTGCCAAAGAGGGGAGCATGTTATGTTTGGAAATGCCAAGTTTAAATTGCTTACAAAGATACTTTATGTAACAGCTGCTGTAGCCGGAGCGGGAATTGTGGCTTTTGGAGCCGGATTTGAGCCTGGGTCTGAAGGCGATCCTGTGGTTACAAAATCATACGTGGACAAACAGATTGAGGACTGGGGCATAAATATAGAGACTAAGATAAGTGACATATATTCAAAGATGGCCAGCGGTGAGAGTTCTTCAAGTGATCCTGTGCAGAAGGAACTTCAAATAGTAGAGGTCGAAGCGGGCAAAAGCGCAGTATTTGCTTCGGGTGCACAGGTTATACTAAGAGGCGGAACGGGAAGCATAATAGACAGCCCACAGGGTGGAATAGTTGACATTACGCAGGGCGTAGATCTTAGAGCCGGGTACGACGTTCCAGCAAACCATCTTCTGATGATTCCCAGGGATGACGGAAGGGGAATAAGGGCTGTTACAAAATGCATATTAATGGTTACGGGAGAATACGAAATTAAATAGGCCAATAAGAAATATCAAGGCTGAATTTGTTATCAATGGGGGTATAAATACCCCCATTTTTATTGTATAATTAAAGAGTTTGGTTCATGCTTATTATGAAAGGATGATACATATGCTTAAAATCAGAAAACACTTGGCGATATTCCTTATAATAGGAATGATTTGTTCGGGAATTTTGCTGCAGGGACGAATCAGTGCTGAAAAAAATTACAAGAATGTGGACATTGTGCTCGACTACGAACAGGTGCTAAATATGGCGGCTGAATCAAACGAGCATGATGCAGAGTATTTCTTAAAAGAGTTCAAAAAGCTTGGAGTTGCATCGGTAGGAATTGTAGAGACTACCCTGGATTCTCTTGCTGAAAATGTAGATGTGGACGTAAGGCTTGAGGGATATGATATCATAGTGGATTCGAAAGACCAGGATATACTCCAGTTTGTAAAGAACGGCTATGAGAAAAAGCTAGGGAAAGACAGCTTTGAGATTGTAGATGAGGACACTCTGAAAATACTGGGGAATAGATCAGACTACATATTTGATGAAACGTATGTAAAGGATAACGAGGGCAATACTATAGGACTTAAAAAGATAGCTCAGGGAACCAAAAAGCAGTTCATAGGGCTTGGATACCTTAAGTCTGATATAGACCTCATAAAAAAGGCAGGGCTTGAAGTGGTGCCAAGGCCTCTTTACACTTCAGAGTATGAAGATGAAAAGAGTATAGACTTTTATTTTGACTTCTTGGATGAAAATAGAATAGAGCCCGGAGTCATGATATTTGCAGGAAAAGAGGTGCTCGGGGGAGCGGACAATGTTGAGCGCCTTGCAAATGAGATGAAGTCAAGGGGCATAATGCCTGGAATGATAGAAAACAGCGTCCAAAGGGAGCATCTTGAGCAGGACGGCATGGAACAGCTCGTACAGAAACTGGACTACAATGCCACAAGGGTATTCAATCTTTGGGAGTACCTTCAAAAGAGATTCGACTACCAAATACCTTTCCACAGAAGCGGACAGGAGGTCATGAACTCAATATACAGGGCTGTTACTGAAAGGAACATAAGGGTCGTATATTTCAAGCCTTTCATCGATGGAAAGGACAGATATGTAACCGATATGGAAATATACGGGGCGAGATTTGCAGAGCTTGAAAAGAGGCTGAGCAGGCATAAAATCAGCATAGATCCTGTACAGCCTATGAATACAAATTATCCAAACAGGCTGATGCAGATGGGCGTTGCGGCAGGAATTGTAGCAGCCGGATTTGTATTGCTTGAGAACATGGTAAGGTCAAGGGAAAAGCTATTTACAATACTGTTTGGAGTTGCGGCTTCTGGTACAGTTGCCATATTCGCATCGGGTATGGCGACCGACATGGCGGCAAAGGTATTTGCCCTGCTGGCGTCAATAATACTGCCTTCTGTGGCGATGTTTGCGGGACTCAACATGGTCAAAAAGATATTGGCAGCGCCAAAGCGTGAAAAGATAAGGACAAAGGACATAGTGGTCGAAAGCGCCATACTGCTTGTGATAATGTCGGCAATATCTCTTGTGGGTGCAATGTTTGAGACTTCGCTTCTTTCTCATTCAAAATACCTTCTGGAAATGGACATATTCAGGGGAGTCAAGATTTCACAGGTGGGCCCTATAGGCATTACAGTGCTTATATGGATGGCCATATTCGGATACAAGAGAGCGCAGGATAGAAACACAATTTCAAAAGACGAGATATTGAGGCTTTTGAACGAAAACATAAAGGTATGGCATGTCGTGCTTGCAGGCGCACTGGGAGCATTTGCAATAGTCTATATAGCCAGAATGGGCCATGAAACTTCTATACAGCCGTCTTCACTTGAAATACTGTCAAGAAACACGCTTGAATACGTACTGAAGGCTAGGCCTAGAACAAAGGCAATAACAATTGCACATCCGGCAATGCTCATGCTGGTATATATGGCATACAGAAAGAAGGAATGGCTTGTACTGCCTATTTCACTTGCAGTGTCAATAGGCCAGGGCAATATAGTGAATACATTCTCGCACATTAGGACTCCACTGTACATGTCGCTGTACAGATCCATATACGAAATAGCAATAGGGGTATTGGTGGGGGCTGTAATTGTAGGAATTGTAAATGTGATTTGGAATCTAATTGAGAGGAGATATAAAAATGCATAGAGTGCTTGTCTCCGGTTATTACGGATTCAACAATGTCGGAGACGAAGCTATATTGAAGGCCCTGATAGAGGGACTAAGGCAGACTGAGAGTGAATGTGACATAGTGGTGCTCTCCCAGCATCCGAGATTCACTGCTCAAAAGCACAATGTGCGCTCAGCAAGACGGATGAACGTATTCAGGCTCTTGTGGGAGATAATGAGGTGCGATGTCCTGATAAGCGGTGGAGGCTCACTTTTTCAGGATGTCACATCCAAAAGGTCGATACTGTACTACCTTTCAATAATATATATTGCAAAGCTGATGAACAAGAAGGTCATGGTGTATTCACAGGGAATAGGGCCAGTTATAAAGCATTCAAACAGAAAATTTTTAAAAAAGGTTCTGGGCAGAGTGGACCTCATAAACGTAAGGGACGAAAAATCCCAAAAAGAGCTTTGGGATATGGGGGTACAAAAGGACATACTTGTAACAGCGGATTCAGTATTTGGGATGAAAAAACCGAGCGGTGCAAAAGGAGCCTTAGTGCTGGATAAAATGGGGATACCTAAAGGCAAAAAACTTGTAGGGATGTCCGTAAGACCATGGAATAAGGGCATTGATATAAAGCGTGAATTTTCAAGCCTGTGCGAAGCTGTGGCTAATGAGATGGACTGTGAGATAGTACTCATGCCATTCCATTTTTATTCGGATCTTGCTATAATGGAGAGCATATATGAGTCGCTCGACAGCAGTACAAAAAAAAGAGTGCATCTTTTAAAGGAGTACCTTTATGTTGAGGACTATCTTTCGCTAGTGTCCAACATGGATGTATTCGTAGGGATGAGACTACACGGACTCATATTCTCGGTTCTTATGGGTGTACCTGCGGTAGCTGTGTCATATGACCCTAAAATAGACAGCTTTATGGCATCGATAGGCAAAAAAACCGCAGCTAGTGTTTTTAATTTTAATTTTAATGATATAATAGATGAGATAAAACATATATTTTCAAATATCGACAGTGAAAGAGAATATATAAAAGAAAAGACGACTATGCTTTCAAAGCAGGTCAAAATCCATAATGAGGCTTTAAATGAACTTTTAAAATCAGCAGCTCAGGGGTGGAAAAGTTGAGTAAATTGAACATTTTGGGCGTGCCCATTGATAGAGTTGACATGAACAGCGCTTTGTCGAAAATAGTAGAGCATATGGAAAACGGGGATAAATGCGTAGTATGCACTCCTAACAGCGAAATAGTCATGCAGGCACAAGACAACAAGGAGCTTTGGGATTTTATAAACGGAGCAGATCTTGTGGTCCCCGATGGAATAGGGCTTGTTGCCGCATCTAGAATAATTGGAAAACCCCTCAAGGAAAGGGTCACCGGCATAGACCTTATGGAGAGGGTGCTGTGGTATTGTGATATGAACAAGAAGGACGTGTTCATAATGGGAGGAAAGCCCGGAGTTGCACAAATGGCAGCAGAAAACATATCGTGCAAATACCCTGACATTCACTTTTGCGGCACAAATCACGGATATTTCAAGGGGCTTCATGTGGGATGTGAAGGCCATGAAGAGGAAATGGCGGTTATAGACCATATAAACAGTGCAAGGCCGGATGTGCTCTTTGTAGCGCTTGGAGCTCCAAAGCAGGAGCTTTGGATAAAAAAATATGCGAACATGCTCAATGCAAATGTGATAATGGGCGTTGGAGGAAGTACTGATGTATACGCCGGAGAAGTCAAAAGGGCTCCTCAGGTATATCAAAATCTAGGGATTGAGTGGCTTTACAGGCTTATAAAAGAGCCGTGGAGATACAAAAGGATGATGGCTCTTCCAAAATTCGTGGTTGAAGTTATTAAAAGAGGAGAAAACTAGCCTTAGGCTGAGTTTATATAGAAAGAGTTTAATTGGGAGGTTTTACTTGATGAGAAATCATAAGGAGCTAAGAAGTGTAGCCGCAAAGGTCAGAAAGAACATAATAAGCATGCTTCACCAGTCTGGGTCTGGACACCCGGGCGGTTCTCTTTCAGCGGTTGAAATAGTTACGGCTCTATACTTTGATGAAATGAATGTGGACCCTGCAGATCCTAAAAAGGAAAACAGGGACAGGTTCGTACTTTCAAAAGGACACGCGGCGCCTGTGGTATACAGCGTGCTTGCTGAAAAGGGATTCTTTGACAAGTGCGAACTTTTGAAGCTTAGACAGGTGGACTCAATGCTTCAGGGACACCCTGACATGAAAGGGACTCCGGGAATAGAGATGTCTACGGGTTCACTTGGACAGGGATTTTCTGCAGCTTGTGGAATGGCCATGGCTTCTAAAATGGAAGGATCTCCATGGAGAGTATATGCACTTTTAGGCGATGGAGAGGTTCAGGAAGGCTTAGTTTGGGAGGCTGCAATGAGTGCGGCTCACTACAAGCTGGACAACATTGTTGCCTTTCTAGACAATAACGGGCTTCAAATAGACGGAAAAAATGAAGAAGTGCTTGGAGTTGATCCGCTTGGAGAGAAGTTTACCGCATTCGGATGGAATGTAATAGAAATAGACGGACATGATTTTGATCAGATATTCACAGCGCTTGACACTGCAAAGGCTACAGCAGGAAAGCCTACTATGATACTGTCAAAGACTATAAAGGGCAAGGGTGTGTCATTCATGGAAAATCAGGCAGGATGGCATGGCCAGGCTCCTAATGATGAACAAAAAGAGATAGCTTTAAGAGATTTGGGAGGAGAATGCAATGAGTAAAATAGCTACAAGAGAAGCGTACGGAAAGGCGCTTGTGGAACTTGGAAAAAGCAATCCTAAAGTTGTAGTTCTTGATGCGGACCTTTCAAAGTCTACAAAGACTGCGGACTTTAAATCTGAATTTCCAAGCAGATTTTTTAACATGGGAATAGCAGAGGCGAACCTTATGGGAGCGTCTGCAGGACTTGCGGCGTCAGGAAAAATACCTTTTGCATCGACATTCGCAGTGTTTGCTGCAGGAAGGGCATTTGAGATAATAAGAAACTCAATATGCTATCCGAAGCTGAATGTCAAGATATGTGCGACTCACGCTGGAATAACTGTTGGAGAGGACGGAGCTTCTCACCAGGCTCTTGAAGACATAGCAATAATGAGATCTCTTCCAAATATGAGCGTTATAGTACCTGCGGATGCAGAGGAGACTAAAAAGGCCATATTCAGCATAGCTGAATACAATGGTCCTGTTTATACAAGACTGGGAAGATCAGGAGTTCCAGTGCTGTTTGACGAAGATTATGAGTTTGTACTTGGAAAAGGAGTTCAGCTTGCAGGCGGATCGGACGTTTCTATAATAGCATGTGGAATAATGGTTGCTGAATCTCTTAAGGCAAGTGAAATGCTTGCACAGGAGGGAATAAGCGCAAGGGTTATAAACATGTCGTCTATAAAGCCTATAGACAAGGACTTGATAGTAAAGGCTGCTGCTGAAACAGGAGCGATAGTAACTGCTGAAGAGCACAATGTAATAGGAGGGCTTGGAAGCGCAGTTGCCGAGGTTGTATCTCAGGAAAAGCCTGTTCCAATGAAAATGGTTGGAGTAAATGACACTTTCGGAGAATCTGGAAAGCCGGCACACCTTCTTGAAAAATACGGACTTACTGCACAAGAAATAGTAAAGGCTGCAAAGGATGTACTGAAAAAGAAATAGACTATGAGTTCAATTGAATAAATGGCTGTAAGCCACATGGAGTTTTTGATAATGCCTGTGAGATTCACTGTGAAATACGTGGATTTTGCAGGCATTATTTGCATTTCGACAAAAACCGCAAAACATACAAATTATACAAAAAACACTTAAAAAATCTCGAAATTTGTCGATAACATTATTAGACATATGTGAAAGGGGTTTTTGACCATGAAGAAGATAAGCAGCAAGGTAATAGGCCTGACGGTTATAATTTCAATACTGACAGCACTAGTCATAGGCGGCACGGGAATACACTACATGACCAAAATGAACAGCAATATGATTGAAACGTTTAGGAATACGTCTTATGATGAATACGACAAAATGGTAAAGGAACAGGTGGAAACTGCTGTAAGCATGCTTGGCGGCGTATATGAAAGATACCAAAGGGGCGAAATCTCTTTGGAAGAGGCAAAAACGCAGGGAGCAGATATGGTCCGCAGCATGAGATATGGAGCAGAAGGATATTTTTGGGTTGACACAAAGGATGGGGTCAATGTTGTTTTGCTTGGGAAAGAAGATGTAGAGGGAACCAACAGGATGGGCCTTAAGGATGTGAACGACAAGCCTATAATACAGGAGATAATATCAAACGGATTGAAAGAAGGCGGCGGATATACAGATTACTGGTTCCCCAAAAGCGGAGAGCAGGAGGCGTATCCAAAGCGTGCCTACAGCAAGTCGTTTGAGCCTTTTGGTTGGGTAGTGGGAACTGGAAATTATATAGATGACATAGAGAAGTTCATACAGGAAAAGGAAGAAGCAATCAAAAAAGAGATAAGCAAGAGCATAAGGATTTCAGTAATTCTATCTCTGGCTGTAGTGGCGTTTGGAGTGATGCTGTCACTATATTTTGCAAAGAAGATAACAAAGCCTATTTTAGAAGTGACAAAGCTTGTAGACAAAACGGCGAATCTGGACTTATCGGATAATGAAGATATTGAAAAACTGCTTAATTATAAGGATGAAACAGGTATAATAGCCAGATCTGTAATCAATCTTAGGAAAGAGCTGAGCGAAATAATAAATGTGCTCAAGGGCAATTCAGGAGAAGTACTCCAGTATTCAAATGGAATATCCAATTCAACAAATGAAATAGTGGATGGAATAGAGGCAGTCAATGTGGCAATAGAAGAATTGGCACAAGGGGCCACGGAGCAGGCAAATGACGTCCAAACCGGAGTTATAAAGCTTCAGAAGCTCTCTGAAGAGATAAACATTTCGGTGAAGGAATCAGAGGAGGTCAAAAAGAATTCCAATGAGTCAAAAACGGTTAGCCATCAGGGGATAAAGGCCATGGAAGCGCTTGTGGACAAGTTTAAAGAGAGCACTGATTCGAATGACGAAATAGCAAAGAACATAAATGTGCTTGCAGACAAGTCCATTTCCATAGGAGAAATTGTAACAACAATAGAAGCTATATCTGGGCAGACTAATCTTTTGGCGCTAAATGCCGCCATAGAGGCTGCTAGGGCCGGAGAAAGCGGAAGAGGATTTGCGGTCGTCGCTGATGAGATAAGAAAGCTGGCAGAAGAGACGGGACAGTCCACTAAAAGGATAAATGGCATGATAGAAGAAATTCAAAATGAAGTGAGAAAAGTAAAATCCAATATGGACAGAGGAGAAGCTATAAACAGGGATGCGGCAGAATCTATGAGTGAGGCGGAGAGGGCCTTCATGAAAATAGAATCTGTTATAGAAGACATGCTTGAAAAGGCAGACAGTCTGGTAGACCATATAAGCGTTGTAAATGATGAAAGAAATGATGTCTTAAGATCCATGGAAGGCATATCAGCTGTAACTGAAGAATCGGCGGCATCGACAGAAGAGGTTTCGGCTTCAATGGAAGAGCAAAGCTCAATAATGCAAACCATTGCGGACACTGCACAAAGCCTGAAGTCCGTAGTAGACAGATTGGACGAAGTCATAAACAGATTTAATATGTAGAGATGTGAAGTGTATGAGCTCAAATAGTAAATTATATGCAATTAATCTGTTTTTGGCCAATTTGAAGGTTTTTGCAGAGTATGAATACTCTGTGTGGTTTTTATTTAACAAATTCAGATTGTATTTAGAGCTCGTATCAGTTGATATCAAGCGAATACCTCTTGAACAGGTAAATGTTCAAGGGGTATTCGGGGATACTTTGATAAAAATTTATAAAATAAAATATGGAGTTGGAGTTTGAATTACAGGGCACAGGGTATATAATTAATGAAAGATAAACAATAGTTATAAGGATGAAAGGACAGGCTGTGAGGCCTAAACAAGTAGCATCTTAAAAATAAAACCCAATCAAGGGGGGACAAGAATACCTTGAGATAAGAAAAGTGTAAGTATCCGTGTAAGCTTCAAATCACAAAGGAGTGATGCGGGATAAGAAACTTGGAAGAACCATCGGAAAACAAAACTGAATATGAAACAAGGTATCATGCTTATAACTGTTGAACCAGGCTATCACTCGTAAAGAAGAGAAATAGCCTGGCTTTCTTTTTTTTGTGTAAAGCTGCGGATTGAAAAAGCGTGCAAACATCATATTTGCACGCCCTTTTCACGATTAAATTCTATTTCCGTCTACGGATATGGTTATTTCGCTGTATGGAACAATCTTTTGGGAGCACAGAATTGCCTGTTTTACTGAAGCGATTATGCCAGAGCAGCATGGAACTTCCATTCTCACAACGGTTATGCTCTTTATGTCGTTGCCTGAAAATATTTCAGTAAGCTTTTCTTCATAATATTTGTTGTCGTCCAGCTTAGGGCAGCCTATAAGTGTTATCCTTCCCTTTATGAACTCCTCGTGGAAGTTCGCATATGCATATGCAGTACAGTCTGCAGCTATCAGTATGTCAGCGCCATCTAGATAGTCAGCCTGGGGATTTACGAGCTTTATCTGTACTGGCCACTGGCCGAGCTGAGATTTTGGATTTTCTGAAGAAGCGCATTGTGAAGACTTTAGCTGTACGGGAGCGCTATTTTTTTCTATTTTCTTTGCCATGGTTCCAGGGCATCCGCAGGGAATAGGCTTTATTTTAGCCTCCTCGGCTTTTTTCCTCTGTAGCTCTTTTACCGCATCGTCATCGTATGGATCGGCTTCTCTCTCAATCATTTTTATTGCATTTGTAGGACATGCAGGAAGGCAGTCGCCGAGTCCGTCGCAGTATTTGTCGTGGATAAGAGCTGCCTTTCCGTCGATCATCTGAATTGCACCTTCATGGCAGGCGCTTGCACAAAGTCCGCATCCGTTGCAAAGATCTCTGTCTATTTCTATTATATTTCTTTTCATATATAATCATCCTCTCTATGACACTGGGTGTTTGTCGGTTTCTATGATTTTATTATAGAGTTAGTATATAATAAAATATGTAACTTTGGTTACGAAATATCGAAAATTTAGCCTGGATTTAAAAAATTATGGAGATATTAAGGCAGCACACTGAAATATGTTTTATCCATTTAAAATATCATGGGAGGGATTTCGTTGGAAAAAAAATATCTGATGTACATTTCAAAAAGCATACTCTTCAAGGGATTTAAGCCGGAGGAAATAGAAAGGGCGCTTGGGGCTGTAAATTACAGCATAAGGAATTTTTCAAAGGGAGAAGTCATAGCAATAGAGGGAGACCAGTGCAACCGTATAGGAATAGTTATGGATGGCGAGATTGCAGTCCAGAAAGTCTATTTTTCAGGAAAAGTCGTAAACCTTACAAAGCTTTCAAAAGGGGACATATTCGGCGAGGTAGTGGTGTTTTCAAATCACGGGCAGTATCCGGCGACAATAGTTTCTCAAAAAAAGTCGGCTGTACTCTTCATATCAAGGGGAAACATAATAGGTCTTTGCAGAGAGGATGACAAGTTTCTACAAAATTTCATGAATCTGCTTTCAAACAAGATACTAATGCTGAACAAAAAAGTTGAAAACCTGTCACTCAAAACCATAAGGCAAAAAATATGCAGATTCATAATAGAAGAATACAAGAGGCAGGAAAAAAAGCGCCTAAAGATTCTAACAACCAGGAATGACATGGCTGAAAGCTTTGGAATACCGAGGCCTTCGCTTTCGAGAGAGCTTGTCAACATGAGGGAAGAAGGGCTTATCTCATTTGGAAAAGGGTATATGGAAATACTGGATATAGAGGCCATAGAGGAGTTTCTGATGTGAAAATGCCGCTAAAAGAGCAGCCCGGACAACATCAAACAGATTAAAACATGCCCATGTTTTTGAAACATCTTTTATAAATGTCAAAATGGGGTAAAAGATAACTAATGCTATAATTTGTTATAAGTGGGGGTGTTTAAATGGTAGATTTAAAAAAGTGGGAGCTTAATAAAGATGAATTAAAGTACAGTTGCGAGCTGGAAAAATACGAGTTTGAGACTACGAAGGACCTTGAGCCGCTGAGGGGGATAATAGGACAAAACAGGGCGGCGGAGGCGCTGAGGTTCGGGCTTAAAATGAAAAAAAACGGATACAATGTATATGTTGCAGGCCTTAGCGGAACAGGAAGAACCAGCTATACAAAATCACTTGTGCAAAAGGTGGCTTCGACCCAAAAGGAAAAGAACATAAGGGACTGGGTGTATGTATACAATTTCAACTCTGCAGACGAGCCTACGGCG
Organism: Peptoclostridium litorale DSM 5388; assembly: GCF_900141635.1. Classification (GTDB taxonomy): domain Bacteria; phylum Bacillota; class Clostridia; order Peptostreptococcales; family Peptostreptococcaceae; genus Peptoclostridium; species Peptoclostridium litorale. The sequence goes on from NZ_FSRH01000005.1 coordinate 100,860, forward strand.
CTGTCTTTCGAGGCTGGAGTGGCAAAGCAGTTTAAAAGGGATGTCGAGGTTACAATAGACAAGCTCATGGACGAGGTTCCTAAAATATTTTCATCAAGGGAATATGAAATAAGAAGCGCAGAGATAGTCCAAAGATATGAAAGGATAAGCAAGAACATACTCATTGAATTGAACGAGTTTGCAAGAACAAAGGGATTTATATTCCAGCAGACGAACCAGGGTCTCTTTAGCATACCGCTTAAAAGCGACGGCACGCCTATGAGCGACGAAGAATACAAGGATCTTACAGAGGAGGACTATGAAACGATAAGGGCCAAGTCAAGCCAGGTGAACAAGGAGATAAACGACTACCTGAACAGGATAAGGGCGCTTGAAGGACAGTTCAGGGAGAGCCTTGAAGAGCTGGACAGAAGAACTGGCGACAGCATAGCGAGCTTTTTCATAGAAGTGCTCATAGAAGATTACGGCAAGGATGAAAAGGTGCTTTCGTACCTTAAGGAAGTTAAAAATGACATAATAGAAAACATTCACAAGTTCAAGGAAAGCAAGACACAGGAGCAGCCGAACCCTCTATTTATGATGCAGCAAAAGGACGACGGAAGATTTTTCATGAGGTACCAGGTGAATCTTTTCATAGACAACAGCGGCAGGGAGGATCTGCCTATAGTGAACGAGATAAATCCGACATACTACAACCTCACCGGAATGATAGAGTATAAAAATGAAATGGGGGCTATGACCACCAATTTCATGCAGCTCAAGCCCGGGGCGCTGCACAAGGCAAACGGAGGATTTCTTATACTGGATGTAAAGGATGTTTTTTCACATCCTTTTGCATGGGATGCGCTAAAACGTGCGTTAAGGACAAATTCAATAACAATGGAGACGCTTAACAAGCAGTATGGATACATAGTGACTTCTACTCTCAAGCCCGATCCTATAGATCTAGATCTCAAAGTCATACTGATAGGAGACTACAGGACTTACAGCATACTGTACGCATATGACGAGGAGTTCAGGAAGCAGTTCAGGATAATGGCTGATTTTGACGTTGAGTTCAAGAGGAATGAAGAAAATGTAATAAAACTAGCAAGGTTCATAAGAAGCCACTGCGAGGAGGTAGGAATAAAGCACTTCGACAAGGGTGCGGTCGAGAAGGTGGTCGAGTACAGCTCAAGGCTTGCAGACGACAAGAAAAAGCTGAGCGCAAGGTTCAACCAGATTGTTGAAATACTTTACGAAGCTGATGCATACAGCAATGATGAAAATGAATATGTCACAGCAACGGACGTGGCAAAGGCCATAGAGGGAAAAAGGTACAGAAACAGCAAATACGAGGAAAAGCTCAACGAACTGTTTGAAGAAGGAACTCTGCTGATAGACATAGAAGGTGAAAAAATAGGCCAGATAAACGGGCTTACGGTTATGGGAAGTGGGGAGTACAGCTTTGGAAAGCCTGCCAGAATGACTGCGTCCACATACAAGGGAAAGGCCGGAATAATAAACATAGAAAGGGAGGTAAGGCACAGCGGAAGCATACACGACAAGGGTGTGCTCATACTCAGCGGCTATTTGGGCGAAAGATATGGAAAGGAAAAGCCTATATCGCTTGCAACTTCAATCACTTTCGAGCAAACATATTCCCATATAGACGGAGACAGCGCATCGAGCACAGAGCTCTATGTTATAATATCAAGCATAGCACAGATTCCAATAAAGCAGTATATAGCTGTAACTGGCTCAATAAGCCAAAAGGGAGAGATACAGCCTATAGGTGGAGTCAATGAAAAGATAGAGGGCTTCTTTGACGTATGCAAGATAAAGGGGCTTACGGGAAGCCACGGCGTAATGATCCCAAAGACAAACGTCAAAAACCTGATGATAAAGGACGAGATAATAGATGCTGTTGAAAATGGTTTATTCCACATATATGCAATAGAGAATGTGAGCGAGGGTATTGAAATACTTACGGGGCTTACTATGGATGAAATTGACAGCAGGGTAAGGGAAAGGCTTGAAAAGTCTTCTGAAGATGAAGACAAAAAAGACAAAGGAGATAATGAAGAGAGTAAAGACAATGATAAAAAGGATAAAAACGGCGGCGATAAGAATTAACAAAAGACTCCAAAAGATTGTGAGATATAGCATATGTGAAAAAGACATCCGCTAAGCGGATGTCTTTTTTGCTGAATTATCGGATTATCAGAACCGGTACGTTTGAATAATGGACAACCTTGTCTGTGGTGCTTCCGAGGGTGAACCTCTTGGCGGCGCCCATGCCATGAGTGCACATCACTATCATGTCAAAGTACTCAAGCCTGCTCACGTCGAGTATGACTTCGGCAGGATGTCCAAAACCTATCAATACGTTCACCTCTATATTGTTGCTCTTGAAAAACGTAACAGCCTTGCGAATAGACTCCAGGTATATCTTGCCATGAGTGCGATTTTGTATGCTTGTGTCTTTGTAGGAACATGAATCCAAACTCATATAAGATGTTTCGACGGTGCCTGGAAGATAGCCCTTTTGGACATTCAGTATATAGATTTCGCATCTGCCGAGAGTCTGAATATGTTCGATAACATATTCGAAGGCCTTGAAGCAGTAGTCCGATCCGTCATATGGAAGTAGGATTTTCAAAATACCACCCCTTTCTATGGGTTATATATAATTTATACCAAAATGAAAAAGGGTTAACCGGATAGCATGCATATTATATGGAGCGATTACTTATTATCCTATTTTCAGTCACTATATAATCCAGTATAATGTCGTGATCATCGCAAGGTATGAAGTCATATACCTGGAGTTCAAATGCAACGCCTATTGTAACGAGGCTGTTGTTTTGTATGGAATGGATGAACCTGTCATAAAAACCGGCGCCATATCCCATTCTGCATCCATTTTCGCCAAAAGCCACCCCGGGCACTATCACGATATCTATAGAATCCTTGTCGAATGGTCTTGTGAACTCTTTTTTTGGTTCTTTTACCCCGTAGGTGGAAACGGCAAGTTCGGCATCAGGGTCTTTTAATAGCGAGGGTATGAGTTTTCTGCCTTTTATTACGGATATGGGAACTATTGCATTTTTACCGGAGTCTATTATGTGGCGGATGAGCCTGTCTGTCTTGACTTCGTTTTTAAAATCAACATAAAGCATTATGTTTTGTGCTTTTTTGAACTCATTCATTGAGACCAATGCGTTAAAAATTGAATCTGATTTTTTGCATACTGCCCTGTCAGGCATATTGCTTCTTTCGGACAGGGCATTTTTTCTAAAGCTTGATTTATCAATCATAAGTAGCCTCCCATATTCATAGTTATTCATAGTGATTGAAGACATGCACAGTTTATTGGTATAATATAGTTGGTGCACGGATAAAAAATTTTAAAAGTTTATAGTAATTTAATATTAATGGTGTAAAATAGGTTTAGCGCAATGAATAAATGTATTTCAGTATAGGATAATATAGTTGATGTAAAAATGCAATATTTACGGGAGTGATATTGATTGATAAAATTTAGAAACGTTGTTAAGGAATACAAGAACGGGAAGCAGGCCCTTTCAGGAGTTACAATAGACATAAAAAAGGGCGATTTCGCATTTCTTGTAGGGTCTTCAGGGGCAGGAAAGTCTACATTTATAAAGCTCCTTTTAAAAGAGCAGGAGGCAAGCTCAGGAAGCATTCTGATTGACGGTCAGGACATAACCAGAATTTCAAAACGAAAAACACCCCTTCTGAGAAGGAATATGGGTGTGGTATTTCAGGACTTCAGGCTTCTACAGGACAAAACTGTATATGAGAATGTAGCTTTTGCAATGGAAATAACCGGCCACAAGAGCAAGGACATCAGAAGAAAGGTGCCTTTCATACTGGGAATGGTGGGTCTTAGCGCAAAGGCCAAGTCGTATCCGGGAGAACTCTCGGGCGGGGAGCAGCAGAGGGTGAGTATTGCCCGGGCAATAATAAACAAGCCGTCACTGCTCATAGCAGACGAGCCTACTGGAAACCTGGACCCTAAAAACGCATGGGATATAATGAGGCTGTTAAAGGACATAAATAGAAGAGGCACTACTGTTCTTGTAGCTACACATGCCCAAGAACTTGTTGACGAGATGAAGCAAAGGGTAATACAGCTTGACGACGGAGTGGTTGTCAGGGATGAGGAAAGGGGTAGTTACAAGAATGCTAGGTAGCGTTTTTTATAACTTAAAAGAAGGATCAAAGGGCGTTTGGAGAAACAGGCCCATGGCACTTGCATCGGTAAGTTCAGTGGGGGCGTCTCTTTTCATACTGGGCATAATAATAGTGCTTGTGCTCAACATAAACAATTTTACGCTTGTAATGCAGAGCAAGTTTGACAAGATACAGATGTTTCTTGAAGACGACTTGGGCTCTGAAGAGATATACAACATGAAAAAAGAGATCGAAAAAATGGAAGGCGTAAAGGAGGCTCAGTTCGAGTCTAAAAAAGACGCGTTTGAAAAATTCAAGGTCAGATGGGGCGATGATGCATATCTGCTTGAAGGTCTTGAAAGCTCGCTTCAAAACTCATTCATAGTCCATCTGGACAGCCTTGAGTCTGCGGACGGCGTGTACGCGAAGATCAAGGACATGGGCGGAGTGGAAGATGTAAAATACTACAAGGACGTAATAGAAAAGATGATAAGGATATCAAACTGGATAAGGACACTAGGGCTGACGCTCATAGTTCTTCTTTCGTCTGTATCCCTGTTTGTAATATCTAACACCATAAAAATAGCGCTCTATGCAAGACGGAAAGAGATAAACATAATGAAGTATGTCGGGGCGACAAACTGGTTCATAAGGGGCCCTTTCCTTGTGGAGGGAGTAATACTTGGAGCTTTTGGATCGGTGATATCGCTCGGGCTAATAAGCTTTTCGTACAATTACGTCTACAACAAGATTACAAGTGACAGCTACTGGGCCATGGTAAGCAACATGCTTTCGCTGGACGAGATATTCAAAAGTCTTCTCATAATATTTCTGGTGATGGGCATAGGGATAGGAATGCTCGGGAGCTTGATATCGCTTAGAAAACATCTTGAAGTATAGGAGGGGTAGAACTTGAAAAAGAGCAAATGGATAGCCATAATAGTGTGCATTGCGCTGGCCATGTCGAGCATAGCTTCATTTGCGGTTTCTGTCAATGACTACAAGAAAAAGCTGGACAATGTAAAAAAGGACAAGAGCAAGGCCCAGCAGGAGCTCAAACAGAACAAGCAGGAGCAAAAGAATGTTGTAGACAAGATAGAGGATCTTGAGGAAGAAATAAGGCAAAAGGAAACCGAGATAAATGACCTCTTTTCAAAGATAACCCAGACAAAGGGTGACATAGATGTAAAAAGACAGGAGATAGAAAAGCTCAAGGCACTTATAGAAAAGCAGAAAAAGCTGCTTGAAAAGAGGCTGAGGGTAATGTACAAGACCTCGAATGTAGAATACATGGAAATACTACTTAGTTCAAATGACATATCAGAGCTTATGACAAACCTTGAGATGATAAAAAACATAGTGGCATACGACAAGGAGCTGATAGGAAACCTCAAAAACGACAGGGAAAAGGTGGAAAGGGCAAAAGAGGATCTTGAAGACAAGGAAAGGCAGCTTGTAGCATTCCAGCAGAAGGCGGAGGCTAAAAAGACCCAGCTTGCGGTGTCGAAGGGGCAGCAGGAGATATACAAAAAAGAACTTGTGGAGAACGCCAAGGAGATTGAAGCTCAAATAGACGGGTTCAACAAGTATGCAAACCAGCTTCAGTCGGAGATAGCAAAGCTCCAGTCAAAGGGAACCACATACGGCGGAGGGATCATGGCTTGGCCGGCACCTGGGAACAGCAGAATCACTTCTCCATATGGAAACAGATACCACCCCATACTAAAAAGGAATAAATTCCACTCGGGCATAGACATAGCTGCGGGTACGGGAAGCTCCATAGTTGCGGCAAATGATGGAACCGTTATATCTGCAGGGTGGAACGGGGGCTACGGAAATCTTGTATCAATTGACCACGGGGGCGGAATAGTCACTGTGTACGCCCACAATTCGAAGCTTCTGGTAAGCCGGGGAGACAAGGTCAAAAGGGGACAGGTCATAGCCAAGGCCGGCTCCACGGGAATGTCGACGGGACCTCACCTTCACTTCGAGGTCAGGAAAAATGGAAGCACTACAAACCCTGTAAGCTGGGTGAAGTAACAGGCTTATTGTGAAAAGGCAATTTTGAAGGGAGAAATTGATGATATCAAATAAAAAAGCGGCATTAGGTGCGGTAGTGGTTGCGGTAATAGCATCCCTTTTTACGCTCAATGCGGGCATTATGATGGGAAAGGTTGCAATAGTGCCTGTAGACAAATATGGTCAGTATAAAAAATTTGAAAAGCTGCTGGCGTTAAAGCAGGAGATAGAAGGGAATTTTTATCAGGAGTCAGATGAAGACAAGCTCATTGAAGGGGCCATAAATGGAATGTTTGAAGGCCTGGAGGACCCATATTCAGACTATATGACGGAGTCTGAGTTCAACGAACTCATTGAATACACAAAGGGTAGCTTTGGAGGAATAGGCGTATATGTGGCTCCGGGGGAAGACGGGCTTATAACCGTGGTATCGCCAATAGAGGATACGCCGGGAGACAGAGCCGGAATAAAGGCGGGAGACAAGATAGTAGGAGTGAACGGGGAGTCATTCACAGCCAAGGAGCTTGACAAGGCGGTTGGAAAGATGAGAGGCGAACCGGGAACTGCTGTCACGCTCACAATATTCAGGGAAGGCATGGCTGAGCCTTTCGATATCGACATAGTAAGAGAGGAAATAAGAGTCAAGACGGTAAAGTCAGAGGTCAAAGACGGCGACATCGGCTACATCAGAATAACCACATTTGACGAGAAGACTGCGGGAGAATTCAAGGCGAACCTTGAGGATTTGAAAGACAAGGGCATAAAAGGCCTTGTAATAGACCTTAGGGGAAATCCAGGAGGGCTTTTGGACCAGTGCCATGAAATTGCTGATGAAATACTCGGAAAAGGCACCGTTGTATACACGAGGGACAGAAGTGGAGAAGAGGAATACCTGAGGTCAGACGAGGAAAGAAAGCTTTCAATGCCTATGGCGGTGCTTGTAAACGGCGGGTCTGCATCTGCATCTGAGATACTAAGCGGGGCCATAAGGGACAACAAGGCAGGTGTGCTCATAGGCGAGACCACATTTGGAAAAGGGCTTGTCCAAAGGGTTTACCCTCTAAAGGACGGCACAGGGTACAAGTTGACAACCGCCCAGTATTTCACGCCTTCCGGGGAATATATAAACAAGAAGGGCATAAAGCCCGACATAGAGGTTGAGGACGAGCAGGAGCAGCTTGACAAGGCGCTTGAGTATGTAAAAGGCAAGATCAAATAAGGCTAAGGGATAAAAGTTGTGAAATACAAATAAAGGCCTGTATAAGGATAATAAATAATTGAAATGGAAAAGAGAGTCTTTGATGGACTCTCTTTTTTATTGGAGTGAAGTATATTCAGGGTTAATGTGGTTTATGCATTATTGCCCGTAGGCCTCTGGGGGATAAACCTGCCGTAAGTCTTGCGTTTTGAGATTTCTATAATCTCATTCAGCTGGCAGCCGGGAAAGGTTTGAAACTCGCTTCGCTCAGGCAGTCAAACTTTCCAGCGGCTCCGGCGCTGAATTTCGATTAGAAATCTTGCAAAACTCCATAAAAACGGCCGGGCCATCGCACGCAGAGGCTTTTTGAATGGGTTACCAAAGGGAATATAAAAGATACATTATATACGAATATAGAGAACTGCTTATTCTGATTTTTCATTCATTTCAGCCAAAATATCCTCGATTTTGTAGATTTTATCGTCTATATTTTTGAATTTTTGAGGCACTTTGAATATGACATAGTAAAAAACATATAAAATGGCGATAAGAAGCACGGTGTTAACTAACTGGAAAATCAATTCTAAATCCATAAGTATATCCTCCTAAATAAAAATTATGATTTGCAGCACACTAACTGCCATGCAGTATAAGAATGCTGCAAATTGATTATTGTGTTAAATATTATGCATTGCAAGAATGAATTGCTATATTCATTCCTAACACGACATTGTTGTTATCGGAATCTCATTTCCGTCTTTGTCATAGATTCTTATTGTCGTATTGTCATCTGCAATGGGCACTGCAATAGCAAATGGCTTACCCGGTTCTAAAGTATAGATCAACTCTTGCTTTTGACTGTCTTCAGAAACACATTCTATTCTCGCCGCATTTACCTTGTTGATTGAAACGATAGCAATGGAATTGCCATAGTTAAATGCTTGAATACCTTTGGAAATATCTATGCTACTTCCACCTGAATGAAAAAAATATCCAAATGAAAAACCCTCTCTGTTTAAATAAATGGAGTATGTGAAATCATTTGAATCTTCTTTGTAAAACAGAAGTACCCCAAGGGTGTCGGTTACAGATTTGGAGACCTGCCAACTATCATCTATTTTCTGGGATTTACGAGCGTTACGTTCAAGATTGTTTTTGGTCACTCCTATTATGGAAAAATTTAAACAAGCGAAAATGACTAGCAGCAATAAACATATGGTAGAAATAATATAAGTTTTTTTCAAGCCGTTACCCCCTGTTGCCAATAGTAGTATATATATGCCTCACATGCCAAATGATACTCTTTGAGGAAAATAAAGTCAATAGACATGTGAGACTTACATCCGATCATCCACCAGAGCCCAGACGCAGGAGTATGAATATTAGGAGCGCTATATTTATTGGGGTGTTGCAAAGACAAGACACATGTACGCATATGCTGCAAAATTAATTTTTTACATAATATTGCATTAAAAAATTCAAAAAGATATAATGATATATAGTGATGAAGGAACGTTTGTTTGCAAAATGGAGGTGCAGCCATGGACTTTAAGATAGTATCGGATTTCAGGCCGACGGGTGACCAGCCCCAGGCCATAGAGGAGATAAGCACGGCCATAGAAAGCGGAGAGAAGTACTCGACACTAATAGGAGCGACAGGCTCTGGAAAGACATTCACTATGGCAAACATAATACAGAGGGTCAAAAAGCCCACTATTGTAATGGCCCACAACAAGACCCTAGCGGCGCAGCTCTACAGCGAATTCAAGGAGTTCTTCCCTGAAAACGCAGTGGAGTATTTCGTGAGCTACTACGACTACTACCAGCCCGAGGCGTATGTAGTGCAGTCGGACACCTATATAGAGAAGGACTCGGCCATAAACGACGAGATAGACAAGCTCAGGCACTCGGCGACATCCGCCGTGCTTGAGAGAAGAGACGTCATAATAGTGTCTTCAGTGTCGTGCATATACGGCCTTGGAGACCCTGACGAATACAAGGAGCAGATGCTTTCCTTAAGGCCTGGAATGACAAGGGACAGGGACGACGTAATAAGAAAGCTTGTCCAGATACAGTACGAGAGAAACGACGTGGACTTTACGCGGGGAACCTTCAGGGTCAGGGGAGACGTAATAGAGGTATTCTCCGCGAGCGACGACGAGAAGGCGATAAGGATAGAGTTTTTCGGAGACGAGATAGACAGGATAACCGAGATAGACTATATAACCGGCAAGACGGTGGGCCAGAGGAGCCACGCTTCGATATTCCCGGCATCCCACTATGTCACAAGCCGTGAAAAGCTGAATGTGGCCATAGAGGCTATAGAAAAGGAACTTGAAGAGAGGGTGGCCTATTTCACGGAAAATGGCATGCTGCTTGAGGCCCAGAGGATAGAGCAAAAGACGAGGTACGACGTCGAGATGCTAAGGGAGATAGGCACTTGCAAGGGAATAGAGAACTATTCAAGGCACCTGACTGGAAGAAAAGCGGGAGACAGGCCGTTTACCCTGCTTGACTTTTTCCCGGACGACTTCCTAATAATAGCGGACGAGTCCCACGTGATGATGCCCCAGCTGAGGGCGATGTACGGGGGCGACAGGTCGAGAAAGACATCCCTTATAGACTACGGCTTCAGGCTGCCTTCTGCATTCGACAACAGGCCGCTTGAATTCGAGGAGTTCGAGGGAATGGTAAGCCAGATGATTTTCGTGTCTGCCACCCCTTCGAAATATGAGATTGAAAAATCTTCGTGCATAGCCCAGCAGATAATAAGGCCTACGGGGCTTGTGGACCCTAATGTGGAGATAAGGCCTACAGACGGGCAGATAGACGACCTTCTCGGCGAGATAGACAAGAGGGTTCAGATAAAGGAAAGGGTTCTTGTGACTACGCTTACAAAGAGGATGGCGGAGGACCTTACGGACTATTTGAGCAGCGCCGGTGTAAAGGTGACATACATGCACTCTGATGTCGAAACGCTTGAGAGGATAAAGATAATAAGGGACCTTCGAAGCGGAGTATTTGACGTGCTGGTGGGGATAAACCTTCTTAGGGAAGGGCTAGACATTCCGGAGGTTTCACTTGTTTCTATACTCGATGCCGACAAGGAGGGCTTCCTGAGGTCCGAGACATCGCTCATACAGACCATAGGAAGGGCGGCGAGAAATGCAAACGGAAGGGTCATAATGTACGCCGACAAGATAACCCAGTCCATGGAAAGGGCGATAAGCGAGACGAACAGAAGACGTGCAATCCAGGAGGAGTACAACGAGGAGCATGGAATAATCCCGACAACCATAAAGAAGGGCATAAGGGATGTAATAGAGGCCACAAGCGTTGCAGAAGAGGAGCAGGGCTATATGGGCGTGGAGAGCATGTCTGAGGAGATGCCTCTTGAGGACATGATACACGAGCTCAAGCTTCTCATGATGGAGGCTGCCGAAACACTCCAGTTTGAAAAGGCAGCGCAGCTTCGTGACAAGATAGCAGAGCTTGAGAAAAAGAAGAGGTGAAGATGTGAAGAATGAAAAAATAGTAATAAGGGGAGCAAAGGAGCACAACCTTAAAAATATAGATATTGAAATACCGAGAAACAAGCTTGTAGTGTTTACAGGGCTTTCGGGTTCTGGAAAGTCATCACTTGCATTCGATACGATATATGCCGAGGGGCAAAGGCGATATGTCGAGAGCCTTTCCGCATATGCGAGGCAGTTTCTGGGACAGATGGAAAAGCCGGATGTTGAGTATATAGAGGGCCTTTCGCCGGCCATATCAATAGATCAAAAGACCACATCCAAAAATCCAAGGTCGACAGTGGGCACGGTCACCGAGATATACGACTACTTCAGGCTTCTGTTCGCGAGAATAGGGGAGCCCCACTGCCCTGTCTGCAAAAAGAAGATAAGCCAGATGACAATAGAGCAGATAGCGGACAAGGTCATGGAGCTTGGCGAAGGAACCAGGATACAGCTAATGTCTCCGGTGGTCAGGGGGAAAAAGGGAAGGCACGAAAAAACACTCGACACAATAAAAAAAGAAGGATTTGTAAGAGTCAGGGTCGACGGCCATGTGTATGACATCGGCGAAGACATAGAGCTGGACAAGAACAAGAAGCACAACATAGAAGTAGTGGTGGACAGGATAGTTGTAAAAGAGGGCCTAGACAGCAGGCTGTACGATTCAATAGAAACCTGCGTGAAGCTTTCGGACGGGCTTGTCGTAGTGGACGTGGTGGGAGACGAGGAGATAATGCTCTCCACAAAATTCGCCTGCATAGAACACGGAATAGGAATAGAAGACCTCTCGCCGAGGATGTTTTCGTTCAACTCGCCTTTCGGGGCCTGCGAGCAGTGCAACGGACTGGGATTCATGAAAAAGGTGGATCCAAAGCTTGTAGTGCCGAACGAGGACCTTTCGATAAGGCAGGGGGCCGTCGCGGCTTGGGCTTCAAGTGGGGCAGGATCAGAAGACACATATTATTTCAAGATGATGGGAAGCCTTGCCAAGCACTACGGGCAGTCGCTGGATGCACCGTTCAGGGAGCTTGACAAGAAATTTGTAAACAAGCTGCTTTACGGGGATGACATCGTGCTGAGCTTTGATTTTGAAAGCCAGTACGGCGGCAGGAGGACATACAGCTCCAAATTCGAAGGCGTGATAAACAACCTTGAGAGAAGATATCTGGAGACGTCTTCAGACTATATAAGGCAGAAGATAGAGGAGTACATGGGCGAAAACCCATGCCCGAAATGCAAGGGCGACAGGCTGAAGGATGAAAGCCTTTCGGTGCTTGTGGACGGAATGAACATAGCTCAGCTTACGGACATGTCCATAGCCCTTTTGACTGAAACGATAGAGGGGCTAAAGCTCACTGAAATGCAAAAACTCATAGGAAAGGACATAATAAAGGAGATAAGGGAGAGGCTGCATTTTTTAAAGGATGTGGGACTTGAATACCTTACTCTCTCGAGAAGCGCCGGAACTCTTTCTGGCGGGGAGTCACAAAGGATAAGGCTTGCAACCCAGATAGGGTCTTCTCTTGTGGGAGTGCTTTATGTGCTTGACGAGCCGAGCATAGGGCTTCACCAAAGGGATAACGACAGGCTGCTTTCGACCCTTCGAAGGCTCACGGACATAGGCAATACGCTCATAGTGGTGGAGCACGACGAGGACACCATAAATGCCGCAGACTTCATAGTGGACATAGGGCCGGGGGCAGGAGTTCATGGAGGAGAGATTGTGGCAACAGGAAGCATAGATGATATAAAAAACGAAGAAAGATCCATAACGGGCAAGTACCTGAGCGGAAAGCTGAAGGTGGAATTGCCGAAGGAGAGAAGGGCTGGAAACGGAAGCAGCCTAGTTGTCAAGGGAGCCAGGGAGAACAACCTGAAGAACATAGACGTGGAGCTGCCTCTTGGCGTGTTTACATGCATCACCGGGGTTTCAGGCTCTGGCAAGAGCTCTCTCGTAAACGAGATACTATACAAGGGAGCTGCTTCTAAGATTCAAAGGCTGAAAAGCAGGCCGGGAGACCACGACGCGATACTGGGGCTTGAGCACATAGACAAGGTTATAGACATAGACCAGTCCCCAATAGGAAGGACGCCAAGGTCCAACCCCGCGACGTACACGGGGGTGTTCGACCACATAAGGGACATTTTTGCATCGACTCCAGAGGCCAAGGCGAGGGGATACAACAAGGGCAGGTTCAGCTTCAACCTTAAGGGCGGAAGATGCGAGGCCTGCAAAGGAGACGGAATAATAAAAATAGAGATGCACTTTCTTCCCGACGTGTACGTGCCGTGCGAGGTCTGCAAGGGGAAAAGGTATAACAGGGAGACACTCCAGGTCAAATACAAGGACAAGACGATTTCAGAGGTTCTTGACATGAATGTCGAAGAGGCGCTGCAGTTTTTTGAAAACATTCCTGCAATAAAGAAAAAGCTCCAGACGCTCATGGACGTGGGCCTTGGATATATAAAACTCGGTCAGCCTTCAACACAGCTTTCTGGAGGAGAGGCCCAAAGGATTAAGCTTTCATCAGAGCTCAGCAAGAGATCTACGGGAAAGACGCTCTATATACTTGACGAGCCTACAACAGGACTTCACATGGCCGACGTGGACAGACTCATAGAGATGCTCCACAAGCTTGTTGAAGGCGGAAACAGCGTAATGGTGATAGAGCACAATCTCGATGTGATAAAGACTGCGGATCACATAGTGGACCTTGGACCGGAAGGCGGGGACAAGGGGGGATATGTAATAGCGAAGGGGACTCCGGAAGACATAGCAAATACGGATGCGTCGTACACTGGAAGCTTCTTGAAAAAATATCTATAAAAATAAAAACGATTGGTTAATACCTACAATACATTTTGTTGAATTTTATATTGCTGCGAAGCTATACAGTCGGATTGTTAAAAAATAAATATGAATGAAAAGCAGCCGGCACTTGCGTGTCGGCTGCTTTTTGTAGAAAAATACAACTGAAATCAATGGACGTATTGCCATTGGAATGAGAACAGGAGTTTCAAAAAAACAGCTTAAATAGCATAAAATGGATTTTAAAAAAACATGGACACAGCTATTGACTAGGGCATTAAGAGTGTATATAATATCCCGTATACACCATGGCGCCGTGTATAGACTAAATTTTCAGATTTTTTGAATTTTTTCGACTTATTACTTTACAGCATATGGAGGACAGAGATGAATAGGGATAATTTTGGATCTAAGCTGGGAATATTGGCAGCAGCGGCAGGATCGGCAATAGGACTGGGAAACATATGGAAATTCCCGTACATAACGGGGCAAAACGGGGGAGCGGCTTTTATACTGGTATATCTTTTTTGCATAGCACTTATAGGACTCCCTGTCATGATTGCAGAGTTTTCACTTGGAAGAAATACTCAGACAAACGCAATGGGCTCGTTCAAGAAGATTGCAAATGGCAGCAAATGGAGCTGTTCTGGATACCTCGCTGTTGCGACGGCATTCATAATACTTTCATTTTACGCTATTATAGCCGGATGGGTTTTTGCATACATAGCAAGGGCGTTCAGCGGAAAGCTCATAGGAGTTGCACCTGCAGATCTGGCTGGCTATTTTGGCGGGATAATAAGCTCGCCTGTTGAACCTGTATTTTGGACATTTGCAGTTCTTGCGGTGACGGCTTTCATGGTCTTATCAGGAGTCAAGAATGGAATAGAAAAGTACAGCAAAATACTAATGCCTGTGCTTCTTATGATACTAATAGGGCTTGTGTTCAGATCGGTTACGCTTCCAGGGGCTTCAAAGGGGCTTGAGTTCCTTTTCAAGCCGGACTTTTCAAAGCTTACTACAAAAGGAGTTCTTGAGGCTTTGGGCCATGCGTTTTATTCGCTGAGCCTTGGAATGGGGATAATATTGACGTACGGAAGCTACATAGGCAAAAAGGAAAATCTGCTAAAGCTGGCAGTACAGGTTACAATAGCCGATACGGCAATAGCGCTTATGGCTGGAATGGTAATATTCCCGGCGGTTTTTGCATACGGGTTCAAGCCTGATCAGGGAGCTGCACTGATTTTCATGACTCTGCCTGCGGTATTTGGAGAAATGCCTTTTGGTGGGTTTTTCGAAGCCATGTTTTTCCTCTTGATAGGAATAGCGGCAATGACATCAACAATATCGCTCATAGAGGTTGTGGTGGCATTTGTAACAGAAGAGTTTAAAATGGAGAGGAAAAAAGCTACAGTAGCCATAGCTGCAGCGGCATTTGCGCTTTCGGTTCCATCTACTCTGTCTTTTGGGGTTTGGAGCGAAGTCAAAATACTTGGAAAAACTTTCTTCGACATGTTTGATTTCATCGCTTCGAACATATTCCTTCCTATAGGTGGAATACTTGTCTGCCTGTTTGTAGGATGGGTATGGAAGGCGGGAAGTTCTTCTAAAGAGGTTGAAAGTGAAGGGCTTTATGTATTCAAGGCAAAAGGTGCATATGAATTTGCAATAAAATACATAGCGCCTACTGCAATAGCTCTAATACTGTTCAACTCCACTGGGCTTATATCCAGATTTGGAATGAAGGCCATAGCAGGTCTTGTACTACTGTTGACAGCGGTATTTGTAAAACTGATCAGGTGTGAAAACAGAAAATCTGAATATGATGAGAGTGAAGCTGCATAAAAGTATATAAAATATTACAAAAACCATAAAAAGCGCCTTTAAAGCATAAAGGCGCTTTTTCATACTGTTTTTGAGACGAAGCTGGACACCAGGTACATAAGCGCTAAAAGCGATATGCATGCTGAAAACCCTTTTAGCTCCGAAAAGTCCCTGACTCGCCGCGGAACGGACCTGTCACTACTGGACATAATTAAAAACACACTCCTTATTGTATAATTATTTTTAAAATAATTACTTTAATTCATTATACCACAAATACCTGTGGACAAACAAAAATAATGCAAAAAGATTTGTAGCATATCGGCGTAAAGCAGAATGATTTTAGAGCTGTTGAGTATGTGGGAATATGGAGTTGTTGTTAAAAAAATAATTATTTTTGTCGAAAATGGGTTTTAATTGTAGACATCAAATTCTATTTTGTGTATAATCATATTAACATCCGATGGATTGGAGGTTTCCGATCCACTGGACACAACAATTTCCAACCTGATTACAAGGAAAGGCCGAGTAAAAGGGGAAGTCACATATAGTATATTATATGCACTGAAATGTTAATTATTTGTTAGGCTATATGCAAGTCAGCCTAATGGATTAATGGATGTGTATATTCAGGAATATACGAGACTTCTCCTTCAGGAGAAGTCTTTTTTAATTTCATCTAATCAGATGGATTGTCAGAATATTGTTCTGAAAAATAGTTTTACTATATGGACTGGCATAATATTTTGACTCGCGGGAGGAACATATGGAAGACAAGGCTATAATAGAAAAAATCATAAGAAGTTCAAATGCGAGCATTGAAGAGATAGTTCAGCTTCTGGAAGGAGATGAAAAGCTCCTGTTTGAAAGCGCAGACAAACTTAGAAGTAAGTACTGCGGCGAAGAGGTCCATCTCAGGGCCATAATAGAATTTTCGAACCACTGCAGATGCGACTGCCAGTACTGCGGGCTTCAAAGGCTTAATGAAAAAATAAAAAGATACAGGATGAGCCCGAATGAGATAGTGCAAAACGTAAAAGAGGCGCATGACGCCGGATACAAGACTGTCGTGCTCCAGTCGGGAGAGGACAGCTATTATACAAGGGAAATCATTTCAGACATAATAAGGGATATAAAAAAAATAGGAGACATCGCTATAACCCTGAGCGTGGGAGAGAGGGACTATGAAGACTACGCCCAGTGGAAAAAAGACGGGGCAGACAGGTTCCTTCTAAAGCATGAAACTGCAGACCCCAATATATACGACATGCTGCATCCGCACTCTTCATTTGAAAGAAGGCTTCAGTGCCTGAGGTGGCTAAAAGAGCTTGGATACCAGACTGGAAGCGGATTTATGATAGGGCTTCCAGGCCAGAGTCTTGAGACAATAGCAATGGACATACTTCTGCTGAGTGAGCTTGACGTTGAAATGGCGGGGATAGGACCTTTCATACCTCACCCGGACACTGGGCTCAATCACGAAAACACAGGAAGCAGTCTATTGACTCTAAAGGCGGTTGCAATAACCAGGCTAATGCTCAAAAGGCCTCACCTGCCGACTACTACTGCTCTCGAGGTTTCAACGGGCACTAATGCGTTTTGCGCAGGTGCGAATGTAATAATGAGAAAGGTGGAGCCGCACAGGTACAGAAGGCTCTATGAAATATATCCAAAGCCGGAAGGATCTGAAAAGACCATACTGGAGGAAAGAAGAGAAGTAGTGGATTATATAAAAAGCTTTGGAAGGGTTGTTTCAGATTCAAGAGGAGACGCTATTGAAATTAAAAAATAAATGGAGGTATGTAAATGAGAGAGTACAGAGCCGAAGAGTTTATAAATGATGTTGAGATAAAGGATTCCATGGAGTATGGAAAGAAAATGGCAGGCGACAGGGAGCTTGTAAAGGAAATACTTAAAAAAGCCAAAGACGCAAATGGGCTTGACCACAGGGAAGCAGCAGTACTTTTGAACGTAAATGACGAAGACCTGCTGGAAGATATGTTCAAAACGGCGGGAGATATAAAAGAGAGAATATACGGAAAAAGGGTAGTGCTTTTTGCACCTCTGTATGTTAGCAATTACTGCGTAAACAACTGCGAATATTGTGGATACAAGCACTGTAACGAAAACGTTGCAAGGAAAAAGCTTTCAATGGAAGAAATCAAGGAAGAGGTCAGAATACTCGAATCATTGGGACATAAAAGACTTGCCCTTGAAGCTGGAGAAGACGATGAAAACTGTCCAATAGACTATGTTATAGACTCAATAAAAAACATATACTCAATAAAATTCGACAACGGATGCATAAGACGTATAAATGTCAACATAGCGGCAACTACTGTTGAAAACTATAAAAAGCTCATGGAAGCCGAAATAGGGACATATATACTTTTCCAGGAGACATACCACAAGGACACTTATGAGAAAATGCACCCTCAAGGACCGAAGCACAACTACGACTGGCATACAACAGCAATGGACAGAGCTATGCAGGCTGGAATAGATGATGTCGGGGTAGGGGTTTTATACGGGCTTTACGACCATAAATACGATACAATAGCAATGATAATGCATGCGGAGCACCTTGAAGGGGTGTACGGAGTAGGACCTCACACAATATCAGTACCAAGGCTAAAGCCTGCAGAGGGGATGGAGCTTTCAAAATTCCCACACATGGTAAAAGATGAGGATTTCAAAAAGGTAATAGCAGTTTTAAGACTTACAGTGCCATACACAGGAATGATACTTTCGACAAGGGAGACTGCGGAGTTTAGAGGCGAGGCCATAAAATTCGGAATATCACAACTAAGCGCCGGATCGTGCACAGGTGTTGGAGGATACGTTGAGGAATACGGAGAAGAGGGCAAAAAAGACGTTCCACAGTTTGAAGTTGGAGACCACAGATCCCCTATGGAAGTGCTGAAGGATCTGTGCAGGGCTGGATATATACCAAGCTACTGTACGGCTTGCTACAGGGAGGGAAGGACTGGAGACAGGTTCATGCCTCTTGCAAAATCAGGACAGATAAACAACGTATGTCTTCCAAACGCACTGCTTACATTCAAGGAATTCCTAATAGACTATGCGGATGACGAGCTAAGAGAACTTGGAAAGGATATAATAGAAAACGGAATAGAAAGCATACCTAAGGAAGCGGCAAAGGATGCGGCAAAGAGATTCCTGAAAAGGCTTGAAGAAGGCGAAAGAGACCTTAGATTCTAAGGTGAAGCCGGGAAAGGAGAATTAAATGCTTGATACACCTAAGGCAAACAGGCTCCACATATCCATATTTGGAAAGAGAAATGCTGGAAAGTCAAGTCTTATAAATGCGCTTACAGGACAGGACATGGCTCTTGTTTCAGACGTTGCAGGTACTACCACCGATCCGGTGTACAAGGCAATGGAGCTTCTTCCTATAGGTCCTGTAGTTATAATAGACACTGCTGGACTCGACGATGAAGGCGAGATAGGCCAGCTGAGGATTAAAAAGTCAAGGGAAGTAATGGAAAAGACTGACCTTGCGCTTTTGGTATTCGACTCTGCAGACAGCCAATTTTCATTTGAAAAGTACTGGCACGGCCAGCTCAGAGAAAAAAACATACCCGTAGTCGGAGTCGTAAACAAGATAGACATAAGGGATGTAGAGCTTGAAAGCTATAAAAACGATTTCGACATGCCTTTTGTAAAGGTAAGCACGATAAATAATATAAATATAGACCTTTTGAAAAGGGCTATACAGGAAAACGCACCAAAGGACTTTGAAGCTGAAGTGATAGTGGGGGACATACTGCCTAAGAAGGCTATTGCAGTGCTTGTCGCTCCACAGGACATACAGGCTCCAAAGGGAAGGCTTATACTTCCGCAAGTCCAGACTATAAGGGACATACTGGATCATGATGCGATGGCGCTTACTGTAAAGGACGGTGAGCTGGAACAGCTTTTGGCTACCCTTGGAAGAGACCCTGACATAGTGATAACGGATTCGCAGATATTCGGCAAGATAAGCAATATTGTGCCAAGGCACATACCTTTGACATCATTTTCAGTGCTCATGGCGAGATACAAAGGAGACTTAAAGAGGCTCGTGGAAGGGGCAAGCCATATAGACGGCCTTAAATCCGGTGACAAGGTGCTTATAGCTGAGGCCTGCACACACCATGCCCTTGAAGGCGACATAGGAAGAGAGAAGCTTCCGAGATGGCTGAGAGAGTACACCGGGGCGGACCTGGAAATAACGGTCAAGGCGGGAGTGGATTTTTCGGACGACCTTTCGCAGTATTCGCTTGTAGTCCACTGCGGCGCATGCATGTTCAACAAAAAGCAGATGATGTCAAGGCTTGAAAAGACAGTGGGAAGCGGCATACCTATAACAAACTACGGGACTGCCATAGCGCATATGAACGGAATACTCGAAAGGGTAACAGAGATGTTCTTTGCTTAAAAAACAATACAAAAATGGAGCAGGCTCATGGTCTGCTCTGTTTTCGTATATATTGTGCATACATAATGGATGGGGAATGAACACTGATGAAAAATTCTAAAAAACTAAGGGGAATATGGCTGCCTTTGATAATAATAATGTCATGGGGGATATTTTCGAAAATGGGACTAATAAACGAATACATAATGCCTCCGCCTGAAAAGGTTATAAATACCGCCGCATCGCTTGTTAAAAGTGGACAGCTTCAAAGCCATATGAGGGTGAGCTTTGCAAGGGTTATTGCCGGATTTGCCATCACATTTGCTGCAGCTTTTCCTATCGCGGTACTTTCAGGAATGAGCAGAAAGTTCGAGGACTTTTTGAGGCCGACGCTTGAATTCATAAGGCATATTCCTCCAATAGCATTAATACCAATGCTCATACTGTGGTTTGGGATAGGAGAGGCGTCAAAGCTTTCTATAATATTTTTGGCGACGTTTTTCCCCATATATCTCAACACTGTCAGCGGGATAAAGGAGGCCGACAAAAAACTCATACAGGTGGGACGTGTATTCGAGCTCAGAGGCAGCGAAATATTTTTCAGAATAATATTGCCCCAGGCGATGCCTTCGATACTTGTTGGGATGCAAATAGGCCTTGGGTACAGCTGGAGGGCGCTAATAGGGGCTGAACTCATAGCTGCATCTTCCGGCGTAGGATATATGATAATAGACGCGGAGCAGCTTTCAAGGCCGGACATAATAATAATAGGCATAATTGCAATAGGGATTACAGGATACATAATAGACGCTGTTTTCATGGAGGTCACAAAAAGGATTACAAGCTGGAATGGGGGCGAGAGGGAAATTGGCGCAAATGTCGATAAGAAATGTTCATAAGACATATTCAATACAGGGTGAAAAAATACATGCACTAAAGGGTGTGGATATGGATATAGAAGATGGGAGTCTTGTTTGCATAGTAGGCAAGAGCGGATGCGGCAAGTCAACACTCTTAAAGCTAATGTGCTCACTGGAATCAAAGGACGAGGGAGACATAGCCTTTGGAAATGGCATAAAGGACCTGCCGAAAGTTTCGATAGTATTCCAGGAGCCGAGGCTCATGCCCTGGCTCACGGTCAGAAAAAACATAGAGTTTCCAATAAAGGGGAAACTCGGCAAAAAAGAGCTTGAAAAAAGAGTTACGGGACAGCTTGAAATGCTTGGAATAAGAGAGTTTGAAAATGCATATCCCAGCCAGGTATCTGGAGGGATGGCACAGAGGGTCTCTCTTGGAAGGACTCTTTGCTACGAGCCGGACATAATACTCATGGACGAGCCCCTTGGGGCGCTGGATGCATTCAACAGGAAAAAGCTTCAAGATGAAATAGTAAGCATATTCAAAAATGAGAAAAAGACAATACTTTTTGTGACGCATGACGTGGAAGAAGCCCTAATACTTGGGCAAAAAATAATAGTAATGGAAGAAGGGAAGGTCAAGGACAGTCTGGATGTGGAGATGGAATATCCAAGAAACCCGTCTTCGGTGGAATTTATAAATCTCAAAAAGAGGATACTTTCACTCATATTTGGATAATATATAACAGGAGGAATTGACGTGGACAAGAGGATTGGAGCAGTTGCAATAATAATAGAGGAGAAGGAGAGCGTTCAAAGGGCCAACACCATAATGAGCGAATACTCGGATATAATAGTGGGGAGAATGGGAATACCCTACAAGGAAAAAAACGTAAGCGTAATTTCGATAATAGTGGATGGAACCACGGACGAAATAGGAGCGCTGGCGGGAAAACTTGGAAAGCTACATGGGGTAATGGTTAAAAGCGCGCTTACAAAGAAATAAAACTGCGCTTTTTATAAATTAAAAAACGGGGGGAATACAGATGAGAAGTATGAAATCGCTAATTGCAATGATCATTTGCATGGCACTTGCACTTACAGGGTGTTCGAAAGGTGCGCAGGGAGAGGCGGCATCAGGGGATGCAGCGCCAGAGGTTGGAAAGATAAACATATCATATGTGAAACTGCCTCTTAACGTGCCTTCGATAGTTGAAAAGAAAAAAGGCATGTTTGAAGAGGAATTTGGAAGAGACGGCATAGAGGTGAGCTTTCCGGAAATAACACAAGGGTCGAAAATGACTCAGGCCGTTGCGGCTGGATCTCTTGATTTTTGTAATGCTCTCGGGGGGACATCTGCAATACTGGCTGCCGCAAACGGAGTGGACATAAAGGTGATAGGGATATACAGCAGGGCTCCAAAGGCTTTCACAATAATGTCAAGGGATGCGGGAGTAAAGTCCATGGCAGATCTAAGGGGCAAAAAGGTTGCGGGGCCGAAGGGAACAATACTCCATCAGCTTCTGATAGCGGGAGTCAACGAGGCTGGAATATCAATGGATGATGTGGAGTTCATAAACATGGGGATAGCTGAGGCGGTAGCGGCAATGAACAGCGGAAATGTGGACGCTGCACTTGTTGCAGGGCCAGCGGTTACAAAGGCTCTTTCAGATGGGGCTAATATAGTTACAACAGGCGAGGGGCTTTTGGATGCCACTATAGTAATAGGGGCAAGCGGAAAGTTCATAAACGAGCATCCTGACATGGTGAAAAGGTATATGGATGTTCATTCGAAAAGTCTTGATTTCATGAAGGAGAACAGGGAAGAGACAATAGAAATGGCCGCGCAGGAGACTGGAATATCAATGGATGATGTTGAGAAGATGTATGAGTGGTATGATTTCAGCCCGCAGATAAGCCAAAAGGATATAGAAGAGCTCAAAAAGACACAGGATTTTTTGATACAAAACGGAATGCTTGAAAAGGGAATAGACATAGATGGGATGATAGATAGTTCCTATGTTTCAAACTAGATTTGAATCAATAAATGAAACTTGTTGCCGGACATATGCACGCATGTCCGGCAATTTTGGTATAATATGTTTATAAGGTGCAGCAGGTGTGTATGACGAGGTGAGATATGTTTGATATAAAAAAGCAGCTGTCAATGCTTCCGAGTTCCCCGGGAGTTTATATAATGAAGGATGCCGTGGGAGATGTTATATATGTTGGAAAGGCCAAATCACTCAAAAATAGAGTGAGGCAGTATTTCCAAAATGCAGCTAAGCCGGCCAAGGTTGAATCAATGGTAAAAAACATAGCGGAGTTCGAGTATATAATAACCGATTCTGAGCTTGAGGCTCTCATACTCGAGTGCAATCTGATAAAAAAATACAGACCTAAATATAATGTTATATTCATGGATGACAAGACATACCCTTTCATAAAGGTTACTGTGAATGAGGAATACCCGAGAATACTGAAGGTCAGAAGCATAAGAAGCGACGGGGCGAAATACTTCGGGCCTTACACAAGTGAAGGGGCAGTAAACGATGTGATAAGGTTTTTGAAAAAGCTATATCCGATAAGAAGGTGTAAGAAAGATATAAGAAAGCTTATAAAAAGAGGGGAAAGGCATTGTCTTAACTACGACATAGGTGTGTGTTCAGGCCCTTGCAGGGGAATAGAGGGCAGACGGGAATATATGAAAATGGTGGACGAGATAGTACTTTTCTTGTCTGGGAAAAGCGACCAGATACTTAAAATACTCGAGGAAAGCATGAAAGAGGCATCTAGAGGGCTTGAATTTGAAAAGGCCGCATATTTCCGGGACAAGATTGAAAGCCTTAAAATACTTGCGCAAAGGCAAAAGATAGTGTCTAAGAATATGATAGACCAGGATTTTGTGGGAGTGGCATTTGAAAGCGGCAGGGCCTGCATACAGGTGTTTTTTGTAAGAGAAGGAAAGATAATGGGGCGGGAACACTTTATTGTAGAAGATGTTTCTAAGGACCAGGAAAGCGAAGTCATTTCATCTTTCATAAAGCATTTTTATTCTCTCCAGGGTTTCATACCAAAGGAGATAATAATTCCCGTAGAAACTGGTGATGAGGATGTGCTTCAAAGCTGGATTGAAGGCATAAAGGGGCAGAGAGTATATATTACGGTTCCTCAAAAGGGCGATAAAAAGCATATGGTGCAGATGGTTCAAAAGAACGCTCGGGAGGCGGTCCTAAAGTTTTCAAACATAAATAAAATAAAGGGAATTGGCGAAACACTTGAAGAACTCTGCGAGTTAATTGGACTTGAAAGCGTGCCAAGGAGAATAGAAGCGTTTGACATATCAAACATACAGGGCGTGGATTCAGTAGGGTCGATGGTTGTATTTACAAATGGAAAAAAGGACAACAGAGAATACAGAAGGTTCAAGATCAAAAATGTGGAGGGGCCTGACGATTACTCGTCCATGTGCGAAATAATCCATAGAAGGTTTAAAAAATGGGATACAAGGCCGGAACTTATATTTGTGGATGGGGGCAAGGGCCAGGTTGGGGTGGTAAAGAAACTTTTGGATTCGGAGGGCATAGATATTCCTGTATGGGGGATATTCAAGGATGATAGGCATAATACAAAGGGAATTGTAAATGGCGAAAAAGAGATAGTGCTTAAAAAGCCGTCAAGCCTGTTCAAGCTCATAGCTTCAGTACAAGATGAAATGCACAGATTTGCAATAACATACCACAGGTCTTTAAGACAAAGACGCATTCAAAGGTCCATTATAGATGAGATCCCCGGAGTTGGAAGGGCTAGAAAGTTATTGCTTTTATCGCGTTTTAAGACTGTTGAAAACATAAAGAATGCCTCGATAGAGGAGCTAAAAGGAGTGGAAGGTATAAATGCCAAGCTGGCTGAGCATATATACAGATTTTTCAGAGAGGAGAAAAGGCGTGATTGATGAAAGAAATGTTCCGGTAGATGAATTTGTGAGGGATTTGAACCTGGAAGTATTATACAAGAATGAAGGCAGCAGCTACCACATACAATCAGCAGATATAAACAGGCCAGGACTTCAACTGGCAGGCTTTTTCGAACACTTCTCACATGACAGGGTTCAAGTGATAGGAAAGGGCGAATATAAGTATTTTAACAGTTTGAGCAACGAGGTCAGAAATGAAAGGCTAAGAAAGCTACTTTCATATGAAATACCCGTACTTGTGCTGGCGAGGGGGCTTGAGGCGAGAACTGACTTTCTTAAGGCGGCCCAGGATTACAACAGGATTATACTAAGGTCTCAAATGGCGACCACCAGATTCATAAACAAGGCGTCGGCTTACCTAAATGAAAGGCTTGCCCCGTTTAAGACCATACATGGAGTACTTGTGGACATATATGGAATAGGTGTCCTTATAATGGGGAAAAGCGGTGTAGGAAAATCTGAAACCGCGCTGGAACTCATTAAAAGAGGCCACAGGCTCGTAGCCGATGATGCGGTTGAAATAAAGAGGATAGAAGAAGACGTCATACGTGGGGAAGCGCCTGAGATAATACGCTGTCTTATGGAAATAAGGGGAATAGGAATTCTTGACATAAAAAGCCTTTATGGAGTGGGTGCAATAAGGCAAAATAAAATAATCGACATGGTGGTGGAACTTGAAAATTGGGAAGAGGGAAAATATTATGACAGGCTGGGAATAGACGAGGAATACATGGATATTCTGGGAGTACCGATTGAAAAGCTTGTTATTCCGGTTAAGCCGGGAAGGAATCTTGCCATGATAATAGAAGTTGCAGCAAAAAATTTCAGGCAAAAAAAAATGGGGTATAATGCAGCTGAAATATTCAATCAAAAACTCATGAAAAAATTAAAAGATTAATTATTTGGTTGAAGACATGAATTTTGGGGCATGAATAAAAAAGAATGTACTGTGCATAAATATTATAGCGTAAAATGGCGAAAGTGTTGAATCTGTAGGAATTGTTATTAAATTCACATTTTGAATATTCGGTATAAATATTAATTATAAAATTCAAACAAAGAAAAGTGACTGGAAAATAATTTACATGATTACAAAACCCTGTTTAAACGGGGTTTTATATTGTTTTTGCAATAAACAAATATACTTATTATCAGTGAAAAACCTAGGATTCGGTACATATAGCTATAAAAAGAAAGTATTGAATGTTTTAAAAAGTCACACAAATCGACTGTGAAATAATCGTGATTACTAAAAAAGGCATGCCAACTATAACGGATTGTTATAGAATATGCTGTTAAAAAATTAATAAAATTATTGTACTATCCAAATAAGTTTGATATAATTTAGATAATATTTAGAAAAAGCTTTTAACAATAGGGGTTTTTGAGGAGGTCATAGTTACAAGGTATGCCTCTTGAAACAATAAAATTTAGTAATTGCAATGTAAATACTACAAAGAGTCAAAAAAAGAAATGGTTAGTTATTTAATTAATTTTAATCTCATCTGAAATTAATTATTTTAAACATATTTCTTCTTTTTCATTATTTAATTATTTTTTATTTCTCAAATAGAAGGAGTGGATTTTAAATGGCAAAGAACGTTTTCACAGAAGAAAATTTTAAAAAGCTTGACCTTATAATAGCGGAAAACAAGGGTAAGCCTGGGGCTTTGATGCCAGTACTTCATGAAGCGCAAAAGATATTTGGGTGCGTGGCGCTTGAGGTTCAAAAGAAGATATCGGAAGGGCTTAACGTACCTTTGGCCGAGATATATGGAGTTTCTACATTCTACTCTCAGTTTTCTCTTGAGCCAAAGGGAGACTATGTAATAGGAATATGCCTTGGAACGGCATGCTACGTTAAGGGAGCTCAAAGCATTATAGAAAAGGTTTGCAGGGAGCTTGACATGGAGGTAGGAAAGACTAGTGCGGACGGTAAATTCACTATTGTTGCTACAAGATGCGTAGGAGCATGCGGTCTTGCACCTGTTGTTACCATAAATGAAGATGTCTATGGAAAAATAGTTGCCGAAGATGTTCCAGGAATACTTGCAAAATATTAAGCGAAAAATTTGTTGGATACTCTGTACTGGTACTAATGGAAAATAGAAGTAAGTAAAATGATTGGGGGTAAATTGTAATGGCTTATAAAAATACTGTATTGCTTTGTGCGGGAACTGGGTGTAGTTCGTCAGGTTCTATTAAGATACTTAAAAGAATGGAAGAACTTCTTGAGGAAAAGGGAATAAGGGATCAGGTTAAAGTGGTGAAAACGGGTTGCTTCGGACTTTGTGCAGTAGGTCCTATAGTTGTAGTTTATCCAGAAGGAGCTTTCTATGCTCACGTTAAAGAAGAAGATACAGACAGGATAGTAAACGAGCACATTGTAGAAGGAAAGATAGTAAAAGATCTTCTTTACAAGGAGGCTGTGACTGAAGATGGAGAAATAAGACCCTTTGAAGAAGTTCCATTTTACAGCAAGCAGGTAAGGATAGCCCTTGAGAACTGCGGACGTATTCAGGCAGAAGATATAAATGACTATATAGAATGTGCTGAAGGCTATAAAGCTGCTAAAAAAGCCATAACTGAGATGACAAGAGAAGAAGTTATAGATGAGATAAAAAGATCTGGACTTAGAGGCCGTGGCGGCGGAGGATTCCCGACTGGTCTTAAGTGGCAGTTTGCATATAATGCACCAGGAGACGAGAAGTATGTAATATGTAATGCCGACGAGGGAGACCCAGGGGCATTCATGGACAGATCAGTGCTTGAAGGAGACGCTCACTGCGTATTCGAGGCCATGATGATAACTGCATATGCAATAGGAGCCAACCATGGATATATATATATAAGGGCTGAGTATCCAGTTGCTATACACAGACTTGAGATTGCTCTTGAGCAGGCTAGAGAAGCAGGATATCTTGGCAAGAATGTAATGGGAACAGGATTCGACTTCGACATAGAACTTAAACTGGGCGCAGGAGCTTTTGTGTGTGGAGAGGAAACTGCACTTATAAACTCTATAGAAGGAAAACGTGGAATGCCTAATCCAAAGCCTCCATTCCCTGCTAACAAGGGTGTATGGGGCAAGCCTACAATAATAAACAATGTTGAGACATTTGCAAATATTCCAAAGATAATACTTAAGGGAGCTGACTGGTTCACTTCAATAGGAACTGAAAAGTCTCCAGGAACAAAGGTATTTGCTCTTGGCGGAAAGATAGAAAACGTTGGTCTTGTTGAAATACCAATGGGAACTCCTCTTAGAGAGATAGTATATGATATAGGTGGAGGAATACCAAATGGAAAAGCTTTCAAGGCTGTTCAAACAGGTGGACCATCAGGCGGATGTATACCTGCACAATATCTTGACACTCCAATAGACTTTGATTCACTTACAGCTCTTGGATCTATGATGGGTTCAGGTGGTATGATAATAATGGACGAAGACAACTGTATGATAGACATAGCTAAATTCTTCCTTGACTTTACTGTTGAAGAGTCATGCGGCAAGTGTACTCCATGTAGAGAAGGTACAAAGAGAATGCTTGAGATTCTCGAGAGGATATCGGACGGTCATGGAACTATGGAAGACCTAGACAAGCTTGAGACTCTTGCAGAGACAATCAAATCGACAGCGCTTTGCGGGCTTGGACAGACAGCTCCAAACCCAGTTCTTTCTACGCTTAAATTCTTCAGAGACGAGTATATAGCGCATGTTGTCGACAAGAGATGTCCTGCTGGAACATGTACTGCACTTCTTGAGTACGATATTACAGATAAGTGTATAGGATGTACTAAGTGTGCAAGAGTTTGTCCTGTGGGCGCTATAACAGGAAAAGTTAAAGAAAAGCACATAATAGATATAGACAAGTGTATCAAGTGCGGTGCTTGTATGGATGCATGTCCGGTAAACGCTATAATCAAGAAGTAGTGAATGTAGAGTAAATATTGGAGAGAGGGTGTCAAATTATGAATATGGTAAATATAACTATAGATGGCAGACAAGTTGCAGTTCCTGAAAACTATACAGTGCTAGACGCGTCTAGAGAAATTGGAATAAATATACCTACGCTTTGCTATCTTAAGGATATAAATAAAACTGGTGCATGCAGAATGTGTCTTGTTGAAGTAGAAGGTGTTAAAAACCTTCAAACATCATGCGTTTTTCCAGTAAGGGAGGGTCTTGTAGTCAAGACTAATACTAAGAGAGTGAGGGATGCCAGAAGAGGAAACCTTCAGCTTATACTTTCTAACCACCACAGAGACTGTCTTTCGTGTTTTAGAAATGGAACTTGCGAGCTTCAGACAATTTGTGACGATATGGGCCTTACAGAACTTGAATTTGAACCTCCAAAAGAACTAAAGCCTGTAGACATGCTTTCAGATTCAATAGTAAGAGACCCTAACAAATGTATACTATGCGGAAGATGCGTTGCGGTATGTAATGATGTTCAGGAAATAGGAATACTTGCATTTACAAACAGGGGTGTTGAGACAGAAGTTGCTCCGGCGTTTGGAAAGAGTATGGCTGATTCACCATGCATATATTGCGGACAGTGTATAAATGTATGTCCAGTTGCAGCTCTTAGAGAAAAGACTGAAATGGACAAGGCTTGGGAAGCTATTGAAGACGAGTCTAAACATGTTGTAGTTGCAACTGCTCCAGCGGTGAGAGCGGCTCTTGGAGAAGTGTTTGGAAATCCAATAGGAACAAGAACTACTGGAAAGATGTTTACAGCTCTTAAAATGCTTGGATTCGACAAGGTATTCGATGTAAACTTTGCGGCAGACCTTACAATAATGGAAGAGGGAACGGAGCTTCTAGGAAGAATCAAAAACGGCGGAACGCTTCCTATGATAACTTCATGCTCTCCAGGATGGGTAAGATATATAGAGTACCAATATCCAGAGCTTCTTGACCATGTATCTTCTTGCAAGTCTCCTCAGCAGATGATGGGAGCTATGCTCAAGTCTCACTACGCTGAGATGAACAACATAGATCCAAAAGACATGGTCGTTGTTTCAATAATGCCATGTGTTTCTAAAAAGACTGAAGCTGCGAAAGAAGAAATGATAGGTTCTCACGGAACGAGAGACATCGACATAGTTCTTACTACAAGAGAGCTTGGAAAGATGATAAAAGAGGCGAGAATAGAGTTCAACGACCTTCCAGATTCAAATCCGGATGAATACTATGGAGACTATACGGGAGCTGCCGTAATATTCGGAACTACTGGCGGAGTTATGGAAGCTGCGATAAGAACAGTAGCTGACATAGTGACAGGAAAAGACCTAGAAGACATAGAATATACTGCGGTAAGAGGACTTGAGGGAATAAAGGAAGCTACTGTCAAGATAGGCGATATGGACGTGAAGGTTGCAATTGCACACGGAACTGCCAATGCAGGAAAGCTCATGGAGCTTATAAAGGAAGGGAAGGCAGACTACCACTTCATAGAGATAATGGGATGTTCGGGAGGATGCGTAACAGGTGGAGGACAGCCTCATGTTGACTCAAGAACGAAAGAAAAGATAGACATAAGAGCTGAAAGAGCAAAAGCTCTATATACAGAAGATAAATTAAGAGACAAGAGAAAGTCTCACCAGAATCCATCTATACAAAAGCTTTACAAGGAGTACCTTGGAGAGCCAAATGGACACAAGGCTCACGAACTTCTTCACACTCACTACAAAAAAAGAGAGATACTTTAATTAGATGCCATTTAAAATGATATAAAAGGACAGGAGCGAGAATGATGTTATTCTCGCTCCTGTCTTTGCATTACAAAGAGTTTGATAAATAGCCATGCAAAAACATGCCGTATTTACTCGAGATGCTAAATATGGTAAGCTTTATCTGAAACCAGAGGGCATAACAAACAAAGAGACAGGGGTGAAAAAATTGAAAAGGAGAAGTATGACTTCGACATCATACATAGCAAGAACGGGGATACTGCTGGCGTTGGCAGTCATATTCCAAGTGGGTTTCAGGAGCTTTGCGCAGCCACTTGTGGGGCCTCTTGTAAACATGACTTTGATAATAAGTGTGCTTTCGGTGGGAGTTGCTTCGGGGCTGACGATAGGATGCTTTACTCCGCTGATAGCATTTTTCATGGGGATAATGCCTCTTTTTCCGCTAGTACCTATAATAATGGCGGGAAATGCAATATTCGTAAGCGCATTCGCATTTATAAGGGATAGAACTTCGGACAGTGGAGAATACCTTGCACTTGTTGCAGCTGCGCTTTTGAAATTCGCATTTTTGGCTATTTCGGTGAGGAAACTTCTGGTGATTTTCATACCAAAGGTTCCGCAAAGCATAGTAGCTGCATTTTCGATTCCGCAGCTCTATACTGCGCTTGCGGGAGGCATAATAGCAATAGTGTTACACAAGATTATAAAAAATAATTATTAGAATAAAAGTCAAAAACATGTAAAAAAAGCCTTAACTGTACAAATTTAATAAAAAAATATCATCATATAATCGCTTCAGGCGGCTATATATTTTGATTTGATGTGAGGATTTATGCAGCGGATTCAATAATTATTGAATCCGCTTTTTTAATTATATCAATATAAATGTTGAATATGCTGGTGCGTATAAGTGTATAGATTATTGGTTTTTAATTGTCAAATGTATAATAAAAAGCTGTAAGAGACCTTTGTAAGGGGTATTATATTATCTGAAGGCTTGTAATTCGAATGTATTTTGATAAATATATAATATTTGCAATATTCGGAAATTATATGATATATTTTTATGAAACATAATTCTATTTGGAACGGAGTGAGAAAGTGAAAAGTATAGAACTTGTCATAGATGGAAAACAGGTGGTTGTGCCTGATAACTATACAATAATAAAGGCGGCAGAAAAACTGGGTATTGAAATACCGGCGCTTTGCTACGATCCGAGTCTTGAAATAGTTGCATCATGCAGGCTTTGCGTTGTGGAGGTTGAGGGGTTGTCGGGTCTTCAGACGGCATGCTCTACAAAGGTATGCGAAGGAATGGTTGTCAGTACAAAGACTCAAAAGGTCATAGCGGCGAGAAGGATGATTCTTCAGCTGTTTCTGGACAATCATCCGAATGACTGCCTGACATGCCAAAAGGCCGGGGAATGCCTACTTCAAAAATATGCATATG
Source organism: Peptoclostridium litorale DSM 5388 (assembly GCF_900141635.1). Taxonomy (GTDB): domain Bacteria; phylum Bacillota; class Clostridia; order Peptostreptococcales; family Peptostreptococcaceae; genus Peptoclostridium; species Peptoclostridium litorale. The sequence goes on from NZ_FSRH01000005.1 coordinate 132,801, forward strand.
AGTATGACGTAAAGTTTTCTGAGCAGAGTTCAAGCATAAGCCTTAAAATAGATGATTCGAATCCATATGTGCTCAGGGACGAGAGCAAGTGCATACTCTGCGGAAAATGCGTGAGGGTGTGCGAACAGGTAGAAGAAAGAGCTGTGCTGTCGTTTGCAAACCGAGGTATTGAAATGAAGGTTGTAGCCGATGACGACAGGTCCATGGGAAACTCGAGTTGCGTGTCATGCCAAAGATGTATTAGCGTATGTCCAGTGGGTGCGCTTATGGATGCGAGAAATATGAACAAATACAGAAGCTGGGAGCTTGAAAAAGAGGAGATAAGATGCAGCGTATGCCAGTATGGATGCAGTTTTGAAATTCTTAAAAAAGGCAGCAATATTGTGGGGGTGCGTGCTATGGCGCCGGGCGGTGGAAGGCCGCTTTGCCTGAAGGGAAGGCTTGCAAATGAGCTTAACTATGTGGACATGAGTGAAATAGCCCCTGTATACGTAAAGCGTGGGCAGGAGTATGTCCAGACTACGTGGACTCAGGCACTGGCGCTCAACAGGATAGTAAACAGGCTAAAAATGCTTGATGGCAAGGAATAATACTATAGGGCAGGTAAGGAGGCATGTATGGTTTCTATAACAATAAATGGCAACAAGGTAGATGTTCCAAATGATTATACGGTGCTCAAGGCTTGCAGGCAGGAAGGGATAGATATTCCGACATTTTGCGAGGATGAAAGATTAAGGCCCAGCGGTGCATGCAGGATGTGTCTTGTAGAGGTTGCGGGCAGTGGAAAAATTGTAACCTCATGCAGCGAAAAGGTATGGGAGGGCATGGAGGTAAGAACAAACAGTAAAAGAGTCATGGATGCAAGGAAGCAGGTTCTCAAGCTAATTGTAATGGACCATCCGCTTGACTGTTTGACATGTGAAAAATCCGGGGAGTGCAAGCTTCAGGATTACTGCTATGAATACGAAGTCGGCAGCAAATTAAAGGGCAAGACTGAAAGAAGGCTTCCCATAGACGACAGCAATCCATTTTACTATTTTGATCCTGACAAATGCATAAAATGCGGGAAGTGCGTGAGGATATGTTCGGAGCTTCAGTGCAGTGACGCAATACTTATGGAACAGAGGGGGCTCGATACGAAGGTTTCTACGCCTTTTGGGGAAAACCTTGAAAACTCTCCATGCGTCTCTTGCGGTAACTGCGTTTCATACTGTCCTGTAGGGGCCCTTATGCCGAAGAGCAAAACGAGATACAGGGCTTGGGAAACCAAGAAGGTGAGGACCACATGCGCTTACTGCGGCGTGGGCTGCCAGATAGATATCACAGTAAAGGGAGACCGGATTGTGGAGGCAAAGCCGGCAATAGGCAAGGCGAATGAAGGGCTTCTCTGCGTAAAGGGCAAGTTTGCATATGGATTTGTAAACCATCCGGACAGGCTCAAAACTCCGCTTGTGAGAAAAGACGGAAAGCTTGTGGAGACCAGCTGGGAAGAGGCGTACAGCATTATTGCGAGCAAGATTACCGATATAAAGGCAAAACACGGAGCGGGTGCTTTTGCAGGATTAACATCTGCAAGATGTACAAACGAGGAGAACTATCTTTTCCAAAAGCTATTCAGAGGCGTAATAGGCACCAACAATGTGGACCACTGCGCAAGATTGTGACATTCTTCCACTGTTGCAGGTCTTGCAACAACGCTTGGAAGTGGAGCCATGACTAACAGCATAGCGGAGATAATAGATGCTGATGCAATATTCGTTACGGGTTCGAATACCACTGAAAACCACCCGGTAATAGGGGCTAAGATAAAGCAGGCGGTAAGAAAAGGAGCCAGGCTTATAGTGGCAGACCCTAGAAGGATAGAGCTTGCAGATGACGCTGACGTATTCCTTCAGATAAGGCCTGGTAGCAATATAGCTCTTGCAAACTCAATGATGAATGTGATAATAAGCGAAAACCTCATGGACAGGTCTTATATAGAAGAAAGGACTGAAAACTACGAGGAGCTTTGTGCACTCGTTGAAAAATACACTCCTGACGAAGGGGCCAGAATATGCGGCGTAAGTGCAGACGACATAGTGCGTGCGGCGAAGATTTACGCAGGCGCTAAAAAAGCGGGTATATACTATGCAATGGGAATAACCCAGCACACAACTGGAACAGACAATGTAATGTCTCTTTCTAACCTTTCGCTTCTTTGCGGAAACATAGGGATAGAGTCTGCTGGTGTGAATCCGCTTAGAGGGCAAAACAACGTTCAGGGAGCCTGTGATATGGGAGGTCTTCCAGCGGATCTTCCGGGATACCAGAAGGTTTTCAAGCCCGAGGTCATAGACAAGTTCCAAAAGGCATGGGGAGCCCCGCTTTCAGACAAGGTAGGGCTTACAATTCCTGAGATGATGCACGGTGCTGGAGACGGCAGTATAAAAATGATATATATAATGGGCGAAAACCCTATGGTTTCAGACCCTGACATAAAACACGTCAAAGAAGAGCTTGAAAATCTTGAGCTGCTGGTTGTTCAGGACATATTCCTGACAGAGACTGCAGAGCTTGCAGACGTTGTTCTTCCTGCAGCATCATTTGCCGAAAAGGACGGAACATTCACAAACACTGAAAGAAGAGTCCAAAGGGTAAGAAAGGCCGTAAATCCTGTGGGAGGTTCCAAGGCCGACTGGAAGATACTAAACGACATAATGATGGCCCTGGGGTTGGACAAGGAATATGAATCCACAGAGGAGATATTTGACGAGATAGCGTCCCTCACACCCCAATACGGAGGAATTGACTACAAGAGAATTGAAAATGAAGGCGGGCTTCAATGGCCTTGCCCTACAAAGGACCACCCTGGAACAAAATACCTTCACTCGGCCTCTATCGCAAGGGGAAAAGGACTGTTCGTACCTTGTGAATACATGGAGAGCGCAGAGACTCCGGACAGGCAGTATCCTCTGATAATGACTACGGGAAGGGTGCTTTACCACTACCATACAAGAACAATGACAGGAAAGATAGAAGGGCTCAACCAAAAGTCGCCGTGCTCATATGTGGAGATAAACCCGGCGACAGCAAACAAGCTTGGAATAGCCGATGGAGAAATTGTAAGGGTGGTTTCGAAACGTGGAGAAATAGAGACTATGGCAAAGCTTACGGATATAGTGGAGGAAGAGGTAGTTTTCATGCCTTTCCACTTTGCAAATGGAGCGGCCAACATGCTTACAAATACAGAGCTTGATCCGAAATCCAAAATACCTGAACTCAAAGTATGTGCAGTAAGGATTGAAAAGGTGTAAAATAGGATTAAAAACAAAGAGGTGGATTGGATGAAGGCAGGGATAATCACGGTAAGCGACAAGGGATATGCAGGTGAAAGGGAAGACCTGAGCGGAAAAGAGATAATGAATCTGCTGAAAGGCGCCGGCCACGAAGCTATAGAGTATACAATAGTTGCGGACGAGGAGGACATGATATACAAGGCGATAATCAGGATGTGCGACGAGTGCAGTCTCGACATTGTGCTTACAACGGGAGGAACGGGCTTTAGCAAAAGGGACGTGACGCCTGAGGCCACATCGAGGGCAATAGAAAGGTTCGCTCCGGGAATATGCGAGGCAATAAGATACAACAGCCTTTCAATAACAAAAAGGGCGATGCTTTCAAGGGCTGTGTCTGGAATAAGAGGGGAGACTCTGATAATAAACCTTCCAGGAAGCCCTAAGGCCGTAAGGGAGTCACTGGAATTTGTAATGGACAGCGTAGAGCATGGCGTAGATATACTAAAAGGGGTTGCGGGAGAGTGTGCCAGAAAATAAAAAAATTTGGAAGCGCCATAGTGCTTGCAGGCGGAAAAAGCTCAAGAATGGGATTTGACAAGCAGTTTATAAGTATAAACGAAAGAAGGCTTATGGACAGCATAGTATCAAGGCTTTCCAGGGTGTTTGACGACATAGTCATAGTCTCGAACACCCCTAAGATATACATGGGAATCTCATACAATGTGGTCACAGACAGCATAAGGGGAAAGGGCCCCCTTGGAGGAATACATGCAGGTCTAAAGGCCGCAAAATACAAGTACTGCTACCTCATGGCCTGCGATATGCCCAATATAAACTTTGACTATATAGACTATATGAAGAACAGTATAAAGCTCGAAGTTGAATCGGGAGTAGACATAAAGGCCTGCGTGACAAGGCAGAACATATGGGTTGAGCCGTTCAATGCATTCTATTCAAAGGATATGATTTCGGATATAGAGGATCATTTAAAGGGCAGCAGGATGTCTGTGCTTTCGCTCCTTGAAAAGCTGGATACCCTCTATGTAGAAGAAGAAAGTGCAAGGAGATTCAGCCCGTGCTGGGACATGTTCTTCAATATGAATACAAAACACGACATAGATCTGTATATGGAATCAATTGGAGAGTGATGAATTTTATCATGAAAACTTCTGAATTTTATAGTATAATCAAATACAATAATGGAAAGATGGTCGACAATCCAGATGATATTGCAGTGGAATATTCTCTTGATGTGTATGTCAACGGTCAAAAGTTTGTGAGGCTCTTATGTACGCCAAAGTCCCTAAAGAGCCTTTGCCTGGGATTCTTGAGATCTGAAGGTATTATAGAAAGCGATGGGGATGTCGAGAGCTTTCATTTTGACGAGGAAGAGTGCAGCGCGTTCATCGAAACAAGGAAAGATGACAAAATATTTGGAATTGAAGAAAAAAAGCTCAACGTGGTGGGAACCAGCAAGGGAATGGTTTCTGAGGACATTTACGGCAAAAACTTCAAGCAAACAGAAAATGAAGCTGACAATATTGCCAGAGATGTTGATTTTAAAAAGCTTTTAGAGACTGTAGAAAGATTCGGGCAGATGTCGGAGCTTTTCAAAAATACCGGCTGCGCCCACAGCTGCGGGGCGGGAAGCGTTGGAAATATAGAAGTGTTTGAGGATGACATAGGACGCCACAATGCACTGGACAAGGTAGTGGGAAGCTGCATGCTAAGGGGAATTGACACGTCGAAAGTGATACTGTTCCTCAGCGGAAGGGTTTCGTCTGAGATGCTCCTAAAGGCACTTGGAGGCGGATTCAGGGCCGTGGTATCAAGGTCGGCGCCGACGAATGCGGCAGTCGACATTGCAAGAAAAAACGGCATATTCCTTTGCGGATTCGCAAGGGAAGACAAAATTAATATATATTCCGGTTTTCCGAGCTAGTGAGTCTAAAGGTTTTCCACGACCAACTAGCCTATGGGTCATGGGAGAAATCCCGCGGCCTCCCGCATTTGGAAAGGAAAATCTTGACCTGATTTTAGGTTTGAGACAATCCTTTTTTGGATTGTCTTTTTTTGCTTGAGATAAAAAATACATATAAGGGGGAAATAAAATGAAAAAATTACTATCTATTTTAATGGCGCTAGTCCTTTCTATAGGACTATTTGCAGGATGCACGGGGGAAAAGGCCGAGCCAGAGCAGGTTCAAAATGGGAGCATAATACTTTCGACTACCACAAGCACAAGGGACAGCGGACTTTTGGACTACATACTTCCCGAGTTTACAAAGGATACGGGAATAGAAGTGAAGGTAGTTGCGGTTGGAACTGGAAAGGCTCTTGAAATGGGCAAAAACGGAGAGGCTGATGTGCTTCTTGTTCATGCAAAGGCTTCTGAAGAGGCGTTTGTAGAGGCGGGCGACGGCCTTGAAAGACATGATGTGATGTACAACGATTTTGTGCTTGTGGGACCACAGGGCGACCCTGCAGGTGTTAAGGAAGCTGCGCCAAGCGACATAGTTGCTGCATTTGAAAAGATAAACTCTGACAAGTTGAAGTTCGTATCAAGAGGAGACGATTCGGGAACACACAAAAAAGAGCTTGCCCTTTGGAGCGATACGGGAATAACTCCAGAAGGAGACTATTATGTTGAAGCTGGAAGCGGAATGGCCGACGTTCTTAAAATGGCAGATGAGATGAAAGCATACACTCTTACAGACAGGGCAACTTACCTGAACCTCAAGGACAACCTAAGTCTTGAAATTGCTGTTGAAAAAGACGAAAAGATGTTTAATCAGTACGGGGTAATACCTGTAAATCCTGAAAAGACTGAAAATATAAATGCACAAGGCGCAAAGGCCTTTGTGGACTGGCTGCTTTCAGAAAAGGCTCAGAAGATGATAAGTGAATACGGAGTGGATAGATTTGGAATGCCTCTTTTCACACCTAATGCATCTAAATAATATGTGAAAGACCAATCAGGCTGAAATATCTTGAACCAGCCGTTGTCAGGTCGACAGAAGCTGCAGTTTGTAGTATCATATATAACATGACAACCATAACTCAATCATGAGACTCAGGCGAAAATATTAAAGTGATACTTGTATATTTTCGCCTTTAGTTTTATCCATACAAATAATTATCGGGAGAAACAAATGGACTATATAATAGACGGGATAAAAAAGGCTATAGAACTCCTGGTGTCATTCGATATACAGGTATATGAAATAATAATGCTTTCTGTGTTTGTATCAACCACTGCAACGATAATAGCAGCGGCAATAACGGTGCCCATTGGAGTGACGGCCGGCATAGCGAATTTCAGGATGAAAGGGATATTTTCAAGGACTCTCTACGCGCTAATGAGCGTACCTTCGGTGATAGTAGGTCTAGTTGTAGCAATAGCGCTCTCCAGAAAGGGGCCGCTGGGACAGTTTCAGCTGCTGTATACGCCTGTTGCCATGATAATAGCCCAGTCCATACTGGTATCACCTCTTTGCATGGGCCTGACATATTCGCTTTCCAAAAACAGGGGGAATGAAATAGCCAGAGTGGGAAAAACTCTTGGAGCAAACAGGCTTCAGACTGTAGCTTTGGTGATAAGAGAGCTCAAAATGGATATTTTCATAAATGTTGTCACAACTTTTTCAAGGGCCATATCGGAAGTAGGGGCAGTGATGATAGTGGGAGGCAACATAAAGGGCCATACAAGGGTGATAACAACGTCAATAGCTATGCTCAATTCCATGGGTGATTATCCAATGGCCATAGCGCTCGGTATAGTGCTCCTGATTATATCATTTGTCATAAACGCCATAACATATGCCTATCAGGGGGAATAGACATGGATGTAAATGTAAGAAAAATCAAGAAATTTTACGGAAAAGACCAAATACTGGACATAGACAATTTCACATTCAAGTCGGGAAGGATAAGCGGTATAATGGGATCAAACGGGGCGGGGAAAACTACTCTTTTAAACATAATGGCGGGGTTGGACGACAAATACGAGGGATATGTGAGATATGGTGAGAAGAGTATAGAACAGGTGAGAAGAAAAGTGACTCTCGTATTTCAAAAGGGAGGCCTTTTTAAAAGAAGTGTGTATGAAAACATAGCGTACCCTCTAAGGATCCGGGGACTTGACGGCAGTGATATAAAAAGCAGGGTGGACAGGACCATAAAAAGTCTTGAAATAGAAAACTTGAGGGATAAAAAAGCACATAAGCTCTCGGGCGGAGAAACCCAGAAGGTGGCGCTTGCAAGGGCCCTTGTATTTAAGCCTTCGCTGTTGCTTCTCGACGAACCGACTGCCAGCATAGATCCGGAATTTGTAAGGGTTATGGAAAAGGCCATAGTCGACTATAACAGGGAAACGGGAGCCACCGTTATTATCATAACCCACAGCAAAGAGCAGGCAGAAAGAATGTGTGATGAGTTGGTATTTCTTCAAAATGGGAGGGTTGGTGAATCAAATGGATTTTTTTAAAGTTGTATCTATAGAAGAGGCGCTTTGCATGATGAATGAAAAGTTTTCGGATATGAGGGTTGAATCGGAAACCTGCCATATAAGGGAATCTCTTGGAAGGATACTTTCGCAGGATATAGTTTCTGCCGAGGACGTTCCTGGCTTTGACAGGTCCACAGTAGACGGGTATGCCATAAAAAGCGAAGACAGCCACGGGGCGAGCGAATCCATACCTTCGTTTTTAGACATGAAGGGCAGCGTGAATATGGGAGAAGCGGCAGACGGGGAGGTCAAAAGCGGCGATGCTGTATATGTTCCAACAGGAGGCATGCTTCCGCAGGGAGCCGACTGCGTAATAATGATCGAATACGTGGAAAAGCTCGACGAAAAGACCATAGCTGTTCACAGGCCGACGTCGCATCTTGAAAACGTTATGAGAAGGGGAGATGACATAAAGTCCGCGGAGGTAATACTCAAAAAGGGGACCCGAATGGAACCCGCCCACATAGGAGTGCTTGCAGCTCTTGGAGTGAGCAGTGTGAATGTGCTTAAAAAACTGGACTTTTATATAATATCGACAGGGGACGAGGTGATAGACCTCGACGAAGATATGGAGTACGGAAAGGTCAGGGACATAAACGGATACGCCCTTGAGGCCCTTATAAAAAAAATGGGAGGAGAGGTAAGAGGCAGGTCAATAGTGAAAGATGACTTTGAGCTTTTAAAAGAGGAAGTTTCAAAGGGGATAGACAGCGCCGACATAATACTGATGTCAGGGGGAAGCTCCGTGGGAAGCCGGGATTTCACAAGCGATGTAATCAATTCCTTTGGAGGCGAAGGCGTTTTCGTACACGGAATATCCATAAAGCCCGGAAAGCCGACAATTGTAGGAAAGGCAAGCGGTAAAGCCGTGATTGGACTTCCGGGGCACCCGGTGTCGTCCATATTTGTATTCAAATCAATTGTAGAGGAGTTTGCAAGAAGATTGACGGGCGAGATTCGAAATGAAGAGTTTGTCCAGGCTAAAATGGATGCGAATGTGCACTCGTCTCCTGGCAAGAGGACTTATCAGATGGTTAAAATAGGCCAATATGAAGGCCGAACCATTGCCGAGCCACAGTTTGGAAAGTCAGGCATGATAAGCCTGCTCTCGAGAGCAGGGGGATATATAGTAATGGACAAAAACACTGAAGGTGTAGAAAAGGGAGAAACGGTAAGAGTGTACAGGATATAGAACTTGGGGGGATGCCTTGTGAAGAGAAACATATATATATCGAATATGGATGATTCAAAAGCAATGCAGATTTACATGGAAAAGCTAATTCCCAATGTGAAAGCGTCAATGCAAGAGATAAGTACGTATGACGCCCTTGGAATGATAACATGGGAGCCGGTTTATGCAAATGAGTCTTCGCCATGCTATAATGCATCTGCAATGGATGGGATAGCGGTGGTGTCAAAGAATACAAAAGGTGCTACTGATACGAGCCCTAAGGTTCTCGAGGAAGGCGAGGACTTTGAATACGTAAATACAGGGAATTCCATAAAAGAGCCCTATGACAGCGTCATAATGATTGAAGACGTGGTGAATGAGAGTAAGGGAAGTGTGACGATAATAGCTCCTTCGCATCCATGGCAGCATGTGAGGCCTATTGGAGAAGACATAGTAAAAGGAGAGATGATAGTACCGTCAAGGCACAAAATAAGACCTGTGGACATAGGTGCAATGCTTTCGGGCGCAGTAGGAACTGTAAAGTCGTATAAGAGGCCCAGCATAGGAATAATACCCACCGGATCGGAGCTCATAGAGGACTTTTCAAAGCTTGAAGAGGGGAAAATCATAGAGTCGAATTCGAGCATATTCAAGGGCAGGGCAGAGGAACTTGGAGCGGCTGCAAGGAGGTACCCGCCGTGCAGCGACGAATACGAGGCACTCAGACATAAAATCGAGCAGGGTGTAAGGGAAAACGACATGCTCATAATAAATGCAGGATCATCGGCGGGAACTAAAGACTATACTGCAGCAATAATAGATGAGCTTGGAGAAGTGGTTGTGCACGGGGTTGCTTTAAAACCCGGAAAACCAACAATACTTGGAATTATAGGAGGAAAACCGGTCATAGGCCTTCCTGGGTATCCGGTATCGGCATTCATAGCGTTTGAAAGGTTTGTAAGTCCGATTATACACTGGATGACAGGGAGCAATGAGACCGAATATGAATTCATAGACGCCAACGTTTCAAAGAGGATACCATCCTCCCTAAAGCACAAGGAGATTGTGAGGGTCAACCTTGGATATGTCGGTGAAAGATTCATAGCAACGCCTCTTACAAGAGGCGCAGGCGTTACAATGAGCCTTGTGAAGGCGGACGGGATGCTTGAAATACCTAGAAACAGCGAAGGGGTTGAAGCAGGAGAAAAGGTAAGCATAAGGCTCTTAAAGCCCATTTGTGAAATCAAAAACACGCTGGTTTCCATAGGAAGCCACGACGTCATAATGGATGAGATATCGGATATTATGAGCATGTCGTCCGGACACGTGGGCAGTATGGGAGGCATTATGGCGATGAAAAGAGGAGAATGCCACATAGCGCCTATACATCTGCTTGACGAGGAAAGCGGAGAGTACAACGTATCATACGTAAAGAGGTTCTTTCCAGACGGCGGCAAGGTATTGATAAGAGGGGTCAAAAGACTCCAGGGCTTCATGGTCAAAAAGGGAAACCCAAAGGGGGTCAAAAGCTTTAAGGACCTTTCAAGGGATGACATAGTGTTTGTAAACAGGCAAAGGGGGGCCGGAACAAGAGTGCTTTTGGATTACAACCTCAATAAGGAAGGGATAAGTGCTGAGGACATATCCGGCTATACAAGGGAGATGACAACCCATATGGCGGTTGCAATAGCTGTGAAATCAGGCTCTGCAGATGCCGGGATAGGAATATGTTCAGCGGCCCATGCTCTTGGGCTTGAATTCATACCCATAGGATATGAACACTATGATTTTCTGGCAGAGCAAGAGGCCGTTAATGACAGCAGGGTGCGGGAGTTCATCCGCATACTCAAGTCGCAGGAATTTGAAGACAGGCTCCAAAGTCTTGGCGGATACAAGATAGAAGACTCGGGATCTATAATAAGGGTTGGTGAGCAGATTGGAGAGTAACAATACCTTAACGGATGGATGCGGCAGGAAGATAAACTACCTCAGAATTTCAGTTACAGACCTTTGCAATTTGAGGTGCAAATACTGTATGCCAAAGGAAGGAGTATCTAAGCTTTCTCATGAGAAGATTATGAGTATTGAGGAGATGGCCCAGATTTCAAGAATACTTGCAGGAATTGGTATAGACAAGATAAGAATAACTGGAGGAGAGCCACTTGTAAAAAAAGGAATTACAAGATTGATAAGCGAGATCGCTCAAAATGCCAATGTAAAGGACATAGCCATGACTACAAATGGCATTCTGCTTAGAAAATATGCAAAGAAACTTAGAGAAGCAGGGCTTAAAAGGGTGAATATAAGCCTTGACACTCTGGATGCGCGAAAATACAGTCAGATTACAAGGGGGGGAGACCTTTTGCAAGTTTTAGACGGCATAGAGCAGGCTAAAAGGGCAGGTTTGTCTCCAATAAAGATAAACACGGTGCTTATAGGCGGATTCAATGATGATGAGATAGAGGACTTTGTCCGTATGACAATGGAAGAAGAAATTGACGTAAGGTTTATAGAGCTTATGCCAATAGGACAAGCTGCGGGATGGTCTTCTAAGAATTTTATATCTAACAGAGCTGTTTTGGAGAAATTCCCGGGTCTGAAAAAATGCAATCCTTCTGACAAGTCTTCGCCGGCAGAGTACTACAGGCTTGAAGGTGCAAAGGGCAAGGTGGGTCTTATCAATCCGATTTCATGTAAATTCTGCGACGACTGCAACAGAATAAGGCTTACGAGCGACGGGAAATTAAAGCTCTGCCTACATTCTGACTATGAAATAGACATAATAAATCCATTCAGGCGGGGCGAGGACATAAAGGAAATAGTAGTTAATGAACTTTCTAAAAAACCAAAATCACACCATCTGGAAGACGGGGACATAATAAAGAGAAATATGGTGCAAATAGGGGGGTAAATTATGCAATTCACTCATTTCAACAGCAGCGGAAGAGCAAAAATGGTGGACGTGGGAGAAAAGAAGGATACAAACAGACTTGCCGTTGCAATTGGCAGTGTCCGTATGAAAAGGGAAACGGCCGACATGATAAGAAGCGGCGGAATGAAAAAGGGCGATGTGATTTCGGTCGCCCAGGTAGGGGGCATAATGGGGGCTAAAAAGACATCGGAGCTAATACCAATGTGCCACAACATATTCATAAGCGGAGTGGATATGGACTTTGAAATACTTGAATATGAAGTAAAGATAAGAGCTACGGCAAGGACCTGCGGAAAGACTGGCATAGAAATGGAGGCCATGACAGCCGTGTCGATAGCCGCCCTTACGATATACGACATGTGCAAGGCTGTAGACAAAGAGATGGTCATAGGGGAGATAATGCTTGTAAGAAAGAGCGGGGGCAAATCCGGAGAATTTGTAAGGCGTGGAGAAAACCTGTGATGGAAAGAGCATTTGTGAAAAAACTTAATTTCTCGGGGAAGAACAAAAAAAAATTCAAGGATGTGGAGTCTATAACACTTGATGTGGAAAATGGAGTAGCTGAAGACATCCATGAGGCAGACACAAAGTTCCAGGTTGCCCTATTTCAAGGTGAGAGTGACGATTTCAGAGGCAGCGCATATGAAAAATACGGGGTACGTGGATTTTGCACTGAAAAATTTGTTGAAAACATAAACACTTGGGGAATCGAGTACGAAAAGCTCCAAACAGGGGACCTCATGGAAATCGGAGACGCTTGCATTGAGATAACAAAGCTGGGCAAGAACTGTCATGAAAAATGTCCTTTGCGAAAACATGCAATTGCATGTCCCATGGCAACAAAATGCGCATTTGCAAAAGTGGTGAGTGGCGGCGGAGTTAAGAAGGGCTCATCTATAAAAATGTTGAAAAAACAAATATGAAATTGAAATATTATATATGAATTTGTGGTATAATTTAACAAAAAAGTCATGGAGTTGATTCAAGCAGACTATATATGAATATACTTTGTGAATACTCGATGTTTTTGTCCAGTTAAGGTATAATGAGTATATAAAATAATTGAAATTTAATAGCCGAATTAAAGGCCTTGAAGATAGCCGTGCTTGGCTATCTTTTAGTTTGTATTCAGGCCATGATATGGACTTGGTTTATCCATGTGGATTTTTATGTTTGTTATGGAGGGCATTTATGATTGAAACTTATATTATGAGCAGTTTAAGGGAAATCGCTGGGATTGAAAATGTGCTTGAAAAAGAGCTTATGAAAATGCATACAAGTTTTAGGGTCGGAGGACCTGCAGATGTACTTGTAAATATAAAAGATGAACAGAGCCTTAAAGCTGTTTTGAAGTTTTTAGATAAGCAGGGAATAAAGCCATATTTGATGGGCAATGGTTCGAACCTTCTGGTAAGGGACAAGGGGATAAGGGGCGTTGTAATAAAGATTTCAAAAGGATTTGAATGCGTTGGAATAAATGGAAACAGAGTTGAAGCAGGAGCGGGAATACTCCTTTCTAAGCTTTCATCTATGATATTGAATCATTCGCTTTGCGGTTTTGAATTTGCATCGGGAATACCAGGAACTCTCGGTGGGGCAATTGCCATGAATGCAGGAGCCTATGGCGGAGAGATGAAGGATGTTGTGAAAAAAGTATACGCGCTGGACATGCAGGGGAATGAAATTGAATACCATGAGGATGAAATGGATTTTGGATATAGAAAGAGCATAGTCCAGAAAAAGGACCTCATAGTGACAAGAGCCATAATGGAATTTGAAAGCGGAGTGAAAGATGATATAAAGTCCATAATAGACGACTATACCAAAATGAGAACGTCAAAGCAGCCCCTAAGCCTTCCTAGTGCTGGAAGCACATTCAAAAGGCCTGACGGGCATTTTGCAGGAAAGCTCATACAGGATGCAAATCTCAAGGGATTTTCAATAGGAGGAGCGAGGGTGTCCGAGAAACACTCGGGATTCATAGTCAATGAAGGTGGCGCCAGCGCCAAGGACATACTAAGCCTCATAGGAGAGGTCAAAAGCAGAGTATATGACCAGTTTGGCGTGCTTTTAGAGGAAGAAGTCAGAATAATAGGAGAGGAATAGGCAGTGGAAAGGCTAAATATATTTGCAGACTACCATACCCATACGGTATACAGCCATGGAAAGGGAAGCATAGAGGATAATGTAAAGGCCGCCATAAAAAAAGGGCTTTCAAAAATAGGGATATCAGACCACGGGTACAAGCACATGGGCTTTGGAGTCAAATACAGGGATTTTGAGAAGATGAGAAGAGAAATTGACATGCTCAATGAAAGGTATGATGAAATAGAAATACTCCTTGGAGTTGAGGCTAATATACTCGATGATGATGGCAACATAGATGTTGATGAAAAGATAATTTCAACTGTGGACTATGTCATGGCGGGATATCATTTTGGCTCTACGCCTACGAAGATACTCAAGGGAAGCCTGAACCACATGTGCAACTATATAAAGCCCCTCCATTCTTTGGCTATGGAGTATAACACAAGGGCCGTAATAAACGCCATGAAAAAAAACGACATATTCATAATCACTCATCCGGGGGCGAAGGGTCCTATAGATTTTGAAATGGTGGCAAAGTCTGCTGAAGAAACAAATACTGCTCTTGAGATAAACTCAAGCCATGGACACCTCACATATGAAGAAATAATGATGGTGAAGGATACCGGTGTTAAATTTGCAATAGGCTCAGATGCGCACAGTCCCGAAAATGTAGGCGATTTTGATGACGCACTAGCAAGGGTCCAAAAAGCAGGACTGCAGATAGAGCAAATAATAAATGCAAGGAGATGAATGACTTGAAGTTTATAATAATAACAGGACTTTCAGGAGCAGGAAAAAGTGAAGCTATGAATGGTCTTGAAGACAGTGGGTTTTACTGTGTAGATAATATACCGCCCGCACTTCTTGTGAAATTTGCGCAGCTTTGCATAGACTCAAAAACTGATATGGATAAAATAGTATTTGGAATAGACATAAGGGGCAGACAGTTTTTTGACGATTTTTACGAAAGCATAGACCAGCTTAAAACCATGGGATATGACTATGAAATATTATTTTTGGACTGTGGCGATGAGATTCTGCTTAAAAGGTACAAAATGACAAGGAGAAACCATCCTCTTGCATTTGACACAAACATACTTGAAGGAATAAAAAGGGAAAGAGAAATGCTAAAGGACCTCAAGGTCAGGTCTAATGTAATAATAGACACAACCAATATGAAGCCAAATGACCTCAGAAGCGAGATAAGGGACATATACTTTGGCGAGGCTGAAATACCAAACCTTGTAATATCGGTGACATCTTTTGGATTCAAACACGGAATACCTCTTGATGCAGATCTGGTATTTGACGTGAGATTCCTTCCTAATCCATACTATATAGAAACTCTAAAGGACAAGACAGGGGATGATATGGCTGTTCAGGATTATGTCATGAACTCTCAGACAAGCGTTGAGTTTGAAAAAAGGCTCAAGGGATTTTTGGATTTTCTGATTCCAAACTACATGAAGGAGGGCAAAAATCATCTGGTTATAGCAATAGGATGCACAGGAGGAAGGCACAGATCGGTTACTTTTGCAAACAAAGTATATGATTATCTGAAAGACAAGGGTTACAGAACTATAAAAAAACACAGAGATTCAAAGCTCAAATAGGAGGTGTCGTATGCAGCTGTTAAAAGATGTAAATGTGCTTGTCATAGGTGGCGGTACGGGACAGTCTATATTCCTCAGAGGCCTTAAAAATTTTTCGGATGACATAACTGCAGTGGTTGCAGTTACTGATGATGGAGGGGGATCTGGAAAATTAAGACGGGATATGCACATGCTGCCTCCGGGAGATATAAGAAACTGCATAATAGCTCTTGCAGACATAGAGCCAGAAATGGAAAAAGTCATGCAGTACAGGTTTAAGGAAGGCGATTTGAAGGGGCAGAGCTTTGGAAATCTTTTCATAGCGGCCATGAACGACGTATATGGAAGTTTTGAAAAAGCTGTATCCCAAATATCCCAAATACTTGCAGTGAAGGGAAGAGTGCTGCCTGTATCGTGCAGCCATATAGACATATGTGCAGTCCTTCAAAATGGAGACAGGATATGCGGTGAATCTGCCATACCGGTCGAAAGTATAAAGCGAGGCAGCCCGATAGAAAGAATAGATTTGGAGCCTCCAGGCGCACCTCCTCTTGAAGAAGTGTTGAAAGCCATAGAGAAAGCGGATATTATAGTTATAGGACCTGGAAGCCTGTACACTAGCATTATACCAAACATATTAATACAGGGCGTAAAAGAGGCCATAGAAAGTTCTGATGCACGAAAGGTGTATGTATGCAATATAATGACTCAGCCGGGAGAAACTGACGGGTTTGACGTTATAGAACATGTAGCGGCTTTGGAAAAGCATTCGGGAAAACGTATTTTTGATTATGTGATAGTGAATGACGGCCAAATTCCTCAAAATATTTTAAAAGAGTATGGAAATGACGGTGCGATACAGGTTAAAATAGATATAAAACAGATAGCGGAGCTCAAAAGAAAAGGCATAGGGGTAATACTAGATGATTTTGTTGAAATTAAAAATGGGTATATAAGGCATGACGCCTATAAACTTGCAGAAAAAATAACAGGACTTGCAGATTATCCAAGGAAAGCTTAAAGTAAAAGGACTATTCCAAGGAGTGAAATAAAACGTGAAAAAGGAATGCAGCTCAGGAGGAGTGGTAGTATTTGGGAACGCCATATTGCTTTTGAAAAAATATAATGGCGACTGGGTACTTCCGAAAGGAAAAATAGAATACGGTGAAGAAAAAGACGATGCGGCTCTTAGAGAAGTGAAAGAAGAGGCCGGAGTAAAAGCGGACATAATAAAGTATCTTGGTGAAATACACTATACGTTCAAAAAAAACTGGGACGATACAAAAATAGTGCACAAGACAGTTTATTGGTACTTGATGAAAGCCAAAAATATGAACACGATTCCGCAAAAGGAAGAAGGGTTTATAGATGCCAGATTTGTCCATGTGGACAGGGTATTGGAGCTGGCGAAGTATGACGATGAAAAGGAAATAATAAAAGTGGCCCTTGAAGAACTGAAAAAGGGAGACATGAAGTAAAATATTTGATAAACTTGATAAAGGTGATGTATATGTCGTTTTCGACACAGACAAAAAATGAATTGGCAAGGATATTCCCAGAGAGCAGGGAAGAAGTTCTTTCAGAGCTTGCGGCTCTTATAAGGATGAGTGGAACAATACAGCTTGCCGGGTTTAAAAAATTGAATTTCAAGATTACCACAGAAAATGCGGCAATAGCAAGAAAGATATTTAAAATATTAAAAAATAATTTTGGCATTAACACGGTCATAACAGTACAAAAAAGCAACAATTTGAAAAAGAACAACAGCTATGTCATGACTATAACTCATGCCCTTGGAGCGAATGACATACTTGAAAAGGTGAAGATTCTCAAAAGAGAAGAAGATAGCTTTTATATATCAGATAGGGTTCCTTTTGAAATTCTAGATGGAGAAAGTGCGAAGAGGGCCTATATAAGAGGGGCGTTTTTAGGCTCGGGTTCAATATCTGATCCTGAAAAGACATACCATATGGAATTTGTAAACAACAACATGAGATTTGCTGAAGATTTTGTTCAGCTTATAAACTCATATGGACTAAACTCGAAAATAGTGATGAGAAAAAACAACTATGTGGTTTATATAAAGGAAAGCGAGAATATTTCCGATATACTAAATATAATGGGTGCACACAAGGCTCTTTTGAGTCTCGAAAACACAAGGATAGTAAAGCAGATGAGAAACGATGTAAACAGGATAGTAAACTGCGAAACTGCAAATCTAAGCAAGACTATAGATGCCTCAATAAGACAGATTGAAAACATAAAGTTCATAATAAATAAAGCTGGAATTGACTATCTGCCTCAAAACCTTAAGGAAATAGCAGTGCTGAGGCTTAAAAATCAAAACTTGAGCCTTAAGGAGCTGGGCCAGATGCTTTCCATACCAATAGGAAAATCAGGGGTCAACCATAGGCTGAGAAAAATAGACAAGATAGCGGAGAAGCTAAGAGGAGAAGGAGGGGAATAGATTGCTGGAAAGAGAATATGTGGTAAATAATGAAGTCGGTTTGCATGCAAGGCCTGCGGCGCTTTTTGTGCAGTGCACCAATAAATTTCTTTCGGATATATATATACAAAAGGGAAATAAGCGGGTTGACGGAAAGTCTATAATGGGTGTGATGTCTCTGGGAATAGGGCAGGGAGAAAATATAAAAATAATAGCGGACGGACCGGATGAAAATCAGGCTATAGAAGCGATTGAAAGACTGATACATGAAAGGTTCCTGGATATGTAAAATCCTCTATAGTAAAGAGGATTTTTTTAATTGCAGAATAAATGTAATTGTAAGAATACATATATGCTACAAGTTTATTTGAAAATTTTGTTAGAATGAATAGTTGCTGGGTAAATATTATTTGAAAGGTTAGTTTCGAAAAGTTTTAAAAAGGGATCTGTAGTCAATTTGAATTCGAAAAGATTCAAAATGAAATGAAAATTCAGAACATTTGAGTTTTTTTGAAACTTTTGAATTGTAAAACCAAACAAAACTTGGTATAATTATTACATGAAAAGGATTTCCTGAGAAGGACTTTTCGGAATTTTCAGAAAACACTTTCATATTTAATTCTAAGCAACTGCATTCGTGGATGAACTTATCGAATAATATTTTTATTGAACCGCAGTTGTTTGGATAAAATTATTTTAACAAAGGGGGAATTATTTTGGAAAATTTAAACGCGATCGTTGGTCAAATTAGTGGTTTTTTATGGGGTTGGCCCCTCATAATCTGTCTTCTTGGAACTCATATTTTCTTAACATTTAGGCTTAGGTTTATCCAAAGGTACATTGGAAAGGCAATAAAGCTTTCTGTAACTAAAGACGAAATGTCTTCAGGAGACGTTTCGCAGTTTGCGGCACTTGCCACAGCTCTTGCGGCTACAATAGGTACGGGTAACATAGTCGGTGTTGCGACGGCAATATCAATAGGAGGACCTGGAGCGGTTCTTTGGACATGGCTTACAGGAGTATTCGGTATATCTACAAAGTACGCGGAAGGACTTCTTGCAGTTAAGTACAGAGTTAGGACTAAAGACGGTACAATGGCAGGTGGACCGATGTACGTTATAGAGCACGGAATGGGCAAGAAATGGCTTGCTGTAATGTTTGCTCTATTTACATCGATAGCGGCGTTTGGTATAGGAAACATGGTTCAGGCGAACTCGATGGCGGCAATGGTTAACGATACATTCGGAGTTCCAGTGTGGATAACAGGTGCAATCTCAGCAGTGCTTGTTGCAGCCGTTATATTCGGAGGAGTTCAGAGTATAGCGAAGGTTTGTAACGTACTGGTTCCATTCATGGCACTGTTTTATGTTGTAGGATGTCTTATAATACTAGCGATGGGATATGAGACAATACCAGCTTCTATATCTCTTATATTCAGGTCTGCTTTCACAGGACAGGCTGCAATGGGTGGATTCGTAGGATCCACAATGATGATGGCATTGAGATTCGGGGTTGCAAGGGGTCTTTTCTCTAACGAGTCGGGACTTGGTTCTGCACCAATAGTTGCAGCGGCGGCCCAGACTAGAAACCCTGTAAGACAGGCTCTAGTTTCAGGATCAGCGACATTCTGGGATACAGTTATAATATGTGCGATAACAGGACTTGTTCTTACAAACACAGGCGCATGGCAGTCGGGCCTTAACGGTGGACTTGTAACTAAGCAGGCATTCGAGACAATACCGGTTATAGGACCTCTAGTTCTTACAATAGGACTTGTGTCGTTCGTTTTCTCTACAATACTTGGATGGTCATACTACGGTGAAAAAGCTGTGGAATACCTTCTAGGTTCAGGAGTGACAAAAGCGTACAGATCTCTTTGGGTACTATTCGTATTCCTTGGGTCAATATTCTCGCTAGACCTTGTTTGGAACCTTTCAGACCTTATGAACGGTCTTATGGCTCTTCCAAACCTTATATCACTGTTAGCTCTAAGTGGAGTACTCGTATCTGAGACTAAAAAGTATCTGTGGGACGACAACATGGATGCGGTAGACGAGACAGAAGCGATAGTTATAAACAAATAATCTGTTTTGAAAGAGGCCCCGCAGGGGCCTCTTTTAATGTTTAGAAGCAGATCATAAAGCAATATAAAACAGCCCTTAATTGACAGTCATGTCATATTAAGGGCTGTTTTATGTGCGGACATGCACAAAAAATATTTAATGCATAGGAGATTATCGAGTAGAAAGGGGGTGCAAATATTTATTGAAAAATATGTGAATAAAAATTACGAACATAGAGGGGATTGTTAATAAAAGGGGGTGTCGCAATGGGGAACAAACCCATATAAATAGTAAAAAGCAATATATACAGCTTGAAAACGATGTAGTTAAAAAAATAACTAAACTTGCATAATTTTGCACCAATTTTCACATCTCTAAATTTTCGGTATTATTCAAAAATTAACTAAAATGAAACCGGATTTGAAGTTTTCAGAAGATTTATGAAGTTTCCGGTTGAAAAAAAAGCGTTTTCCTGTTATAATAAGAAACTGTAGGGGATGGAAACATTCATTTCACTGGGTTTCGGCAAGGCGACAAATAAATATGTGTCATGTGTAATATCTGGCAGAAATATTCATTTTACTGAAAATTCAGAAAAATGAATATATTTTAGAAATCATGCAATTTTAATTAATTTTGCTGCCAAAAAAATAACGACACGTAAATTAGTGGCTTGCCGGGTTTGGAATTATACAATATTAAAACTGGAGGGATTGTTTTGGAAGCTTTGAACAACGTGGTTGGACAGATCAGTGGGTTTTTATGGGGTTGGCCGTTGCTTATACTGCTACTTGGAACCCATCTATTTTTAACATTCAGACTTAGATTCATCCAAAGATACATAGGAACGGCTATAAAGATTTCCGTTACTAAGGATGAGGATTTTTCTTCGGGAGACGTTTCACAGTTTGCAGCGCTCGCAACATCACTTGCGGCTACAATAGGAACAGGTAACATAGTTGGTGTTGCAACGGCAATATCAATAGGAGGACCAGGAGCGGTATTTTGGACTTGGATTACAGGAGTTCTTGGTATATCTACAAAATACGCAGAAGGACTTCTTGCAGTTAAGTACAGAGTTAAGACTAAAGACGGTACAATGGCAGGCGGACCGATGTACGTTATAGAGCACGGAATGGGCAAAAAATGGCTTGCAGTATGCTTTGCACTATTCACAGCAATAGCGGCATTCGGTATAGGAAACATGGTTCAGGCGAACTCGATGGCATCTATGGTTAAAGATACTTTCGGCGTTCCAGTATGGATAACAGGTGCGGTTTCCGCAGTACTTGTTGCATCGGTTATACTTGGTGGAGTTGAAAACATAGCAAAGGTATGTAACGTACTAGTTCCATTCATGGCTCTTTTTTATGTAATAGGATGCCTTATAATACTCGCAATGGGATATCAGACAATACCAGCTTCAATAGCACTTATACTTAAATCTGCATTCACAGGACAGGCGGCAGCGGGAGGATTCGTAGGATCCACCATGATAATGGCCTTGAGGTTTGGTGTATCAAGAGGACTTTTCTCAAACGAGTCGGGACTTGGCTCTGCACCTATAGTTGCAGCGGCAGCTCAAACAAGAAACCCTGTAAGACAGGCTCTAGTTTCTGGATCAGCAACATTTTGGGATACAGTTGTAGTTTGTGCGATAACAGGACTTGTTCTTACAAACACAGGAGCATGGCAGTCAGGACTTGACGGAGGACTTCTTACTAAGCAGGCATTCTCGACAATACCGGTTATAGGACCTCTAGTTCTTACAATAGGGCTTATATCATTCGTTTTCTCTACAATACTTGGCTGGTCATACTACGGTGAAAAAGCTATACAGTATCTTCTTGGAGATGGAATAGTTAAGCCTTACAGAGTGCTTTGGGCTATTATGACATTCTTCGGGGCTATATTCTCTCTTGATTTCGTTTGGAATCTTTCAGACCTTATGAACGGTCTCATGGCACTTCCGAACCTTGTATCACTAATTATGTTAAGTGGAGTTATAGTTTCTGAAACTAAAAAATACCTTTGGGATGACAATCTTGACGGTGTAGACGACAGCGAAGACATAGCAGTATAATAAAATTGGAATTTACAGGCCGCCTTAAAAAGGCGGCTTATTTTTGTTTACTCAATATGTCTCTATTTGGGCTTGTAGCAAATAACTATTTGAATGCTTCTATAGTATGAGTTAATATATATATAGAAGAGTTTTTGCAGCTAAGGGATAATATCCCTAACGAGAGGAGAAAAATTTTTGAAGGAGAACATAGAATTTGTCCATCTTCATGTACACACCCAATACAGCCTTCTGGATGGATTTTCAAGGATAGACAAGTTGATTGAAAGGGCCAAGGAACTTGGAATGAGTTCATTGGCAATAACAGATCACGGGTGTATGTTTGGCGTGATAGACTTTTACAAGAAGGCCATTAAAGAGGGGATAAAGCCCATAATAGGCTGTGAAGTCTATAATGCAACAAGGGGTATGGATGATAAGGAGCCCCATTATGACAGATTCCCAGGCCATCTGATACTGCTGGCGAAAAACATGACTGGATATAAAAATCTTATAAAACTGGTGTCGCTGGGATATACGAGAGGTTTTTACTACAAACCTCGGATAGATTTTAAAATACTGGAAAAATACAGTGAAGGACTCATATGCACAAGTGCCTGTCTTGCAGGCGACATACAGCAGCTCATATTAAAGGGAAACTACTACAAGGCAAAAAGGGTTGCCGAGAGGCTGAATTCAATATTTGGACAGGGGAATTTTTACCTTGAGATACAAGACCACGGCATAAAGGAAGAAAAACACGTGAACATGTCGCTTCTGAGAATGTCAAAGGAAACTGGCATACCGCTTGTGGCTACAAATGACGTTCACTATGTGAAAAGGGAAGATTCACAGAATCACGACATTCTTCTTTGCATACAGACTGGTAAAACAGTAAGCGATGAAAACAGAATGAAATTTCCAACTAATGAGTTTTATCTCAAGTCGCCTCAGGAAATGGCCGCTGAATTTAAAAAATTTCCGGGGGCTGTTGAAAACAGCGTGAAAATAGCAAAGATGTGTGAGCTTGAATTCGATTTCAACCAGATACACCTTCCGGAATTTGACGTTCCACCGGAATACTCAAAGGCTCAGTACTTTATAGAGCTTTGCAGGAAGGGCCTCGAAAAAAAGGTTGGAAAGGGAAACAAGGAGTACGAGGAAAGGCTTGAATATGAGATAAATGTAATTCAGGAAATGGGATATGTGGAGTATTTCCTCATAGTCTGGGACTTCATCAAATTTGCAAAAGGCAAAGACATAATGGTAGGGCCTGGAAGAGGGTCTGCGGCAGGGTCTCTGGTTTCGTACGTGCTGGAGATAACTGATATAGATCCGCTGAAGTACGGGCTTATATTTGAAAGATTTTTGAATCCAGAAAGGGTTTCAATGCCGGATATAGATATAGATTTTTGCTATGAAAGACGTGAGGAAGTAATAGACTATGTAAAGCAGAAGTATGGAGAGGACCATGTCGCACAGATCATAACATTTGGAACGCTAGGCGCAAAAGCGGCAATAAGGGATGTCGGCAGAGTCCTGGACATAGCGTATTCGGATGTAGACAAGATAGCAAAGCAAATACCTTTCGCTATTGGCATGAACATAGACAAGGCTCTTGAGGTGAATCCGGAGCTTCGAAAAATGTATGAAGGCCAGAAAGAGGTAAAGAGCATAGTGGATACTTCAAGGGAGCTTGAAGGGCTTCCAAGACATGCATCGACACATGCGGCGGGGGTTGTTATATCAAAGGATACGGTTGACAGCTACGTTCCGCTTTACATGCATGAACAGTCGGTGACCACGCAGTTCCCTATGACAACGCTTGAAGAGCTAGGTCTTTTGAAAATGGACTTTCTGGGTCTCAGAACCCTTACGGTAATAAGGGATGCAATAGAAAACATAAGAGTAGCAGGCGGCGATAAAATAGATTTTGAAAACAGCTGCTACGATGACAGGAAGGTATATGAGCTTCTCAGTTCGGGAAACACTATGGGTGTATTCCAGCTTGAGGGCAAGGGCATGAGGCAGTTCATGAAAGAGCTAAAGCCCGATAATTTCGAGGACATAGTTGCCGGAATCTCACTTTACAGACCAGGCCCTATGGATTCGATTCCGACATATATAAGAAACAAGAACAATACAGAAGCTGTTGAATACCTGCATAAAAAAATGGAGCCAATACTGAATGTCACTTATGGATGTCTTGTATACCAGGAGCAAGTAATGCAGACGGTAAGGGATCTTGCAGGGTACTCGTATGGAAGAAGTGACATAGTGAGGCGTGCCATGGGCAAAAAGAAAATGGACGTCATGGAAAAGGAAAGACAGTATTTCATACATGGAAAGACAAATGAAAATGGCAATATAGAGATAGAGGGCTGCGTCAGAAATGGAGTGCCTGAGGATATTGCAGACAAGATATATAACGACATGATAGATTTTGCAAAATATGCATTCAACAAATCCCATGCTGCCGCATATGGAGTGCTTGCATACCAGACGGCATACCTAAAGGCCCATTATCCTGTAGAATTCATGGCTGCTCTTATGACCAGCATAATGGGAAATACAGATAAAGTGGTCCAGTATATAAGGGACTGCGGTGAGATGGGAATAGAAGTGCTAAAGCCTGACATTAACAAGAGCTTTAGAAAGTTTGCCGTTGAAGATGGAAACATAAGATTTGGGCTTGCGGCAGTTAAAAATGTAGGAGAAAAGGTAATAGACGCAATAGTCGAAGAAAGAGAAAAGTCTGGGCAGTTCAAAAACTTTGTGGATTTTTGCAAGAGGGTGGATTCTAAGGACCTCAACAAGAGGGTCATTGAATCGCTTATAAAGTGTGGGGCTTTTGAAGGGCTCCACGAAAACAGGGCGCAGCTAATGGCGGGGTATGAAAAAATACTGGACAGCATAGTGTCTGACAGAAAGAAAAACCTTTCGGGACAGATATCGCTGTTTGACATGATACAAAACAATGTAAATAAAAAAAGAGGCGATGAATATACGCTGCCGGATGTTGAAGAGTTTAATGAAAGGGACAGGCTCTTCATGGAAAAAGAAGTTCTGGGGCTTTATGTGAGTGGACATCCACTTTCTGAATACACAAAAGAGATAGCGCTTAATGCAAGTATTACAACAGAGGAAATCAATGAAGCTTCCGAGGATCATGAAAAAGCACTTAGAATGGACAATAAGAGCGTAAGGCTTGGAGGAATGATTGCTGGCAAAACAGTCAAAACTACGAAAAACCACAGTATTATGGCATTTGCGCAAATAGAGGATATGTATTCATCTGTTGAAGTTATAATTTTTCCGAGAGTTTACGAAAAATATATGGATATTATAGATGAAGATTCAATTGTGTATGTCGAGGGAACGCTTACGGTAAAGGAAGATGAGGGAATAAAGATAATAGCACAAAAATTCGAGCAGGTGAAAAAGATGGACTGCAGAGGATTTTATATCAAACTTGAAAGCATAGATGAAAAGGAGACAATAGGGAAAATAGACGAGATACTCAGAAATTTTGAAGGTACGTCGCCCGTATTCATATACGGAGAAAAGGAAAAGCGCCTTTTCAAGTCGAAATCGGGAGTGAAAGTTAGAATAAATGAACAATTAAAAAAAGAGATAGGCACAGTGATAGGAAAAGAGAATATTAGGGTAAAAGAATTATAAATTTTAAAACAAAGCTGAAAAAGACTGTCGGAATTTGATTGTCATTTTCAGCTTTAAATTCTTGCGATAATCAAAAAAATAAGTTTTCAATGGAATTCTGGAGCATTGTATTTTGGATGCTGAATAACGATTGATAAAAAATATTTTTGTACGACTGCCCGCATGACAAAAATAGGAAAATGAAATATAATCTGCGATTAGAAATGTTTTTTATTTAACCAAACAATATATGTAATTAAGCCGGTAGAGCATATGAATACATGGGAAGCAGGAGGGATGCATAGAGTATGAAAACAATAGCTGTTTTGACAAGCGGAGGGGATGCTCCGGGTATGAATGCTGCAATAAGAGCCGTGGCAAGATATGCAATGCACAAGGGATGCAAGGTTTATGGCGTCAACAGAGGATACAGGGGTCTTATAGAAGGGGATCTTGAAGAAATGAATCTTCTTTCGGTATGTGACATAATACATAGAGGGGGAACGATACTCAGATCTGCAAGAAGTGAAGAATTTATGACTGTGGAAGGCAGAAATCAGGCGGCTACAGTACTTAAAATTTTCGGGGTCGACGGACTCGTAGTCATAGGCGGAGATGGAACGTTCAGAGGAGCAAGAGAGCTGAGCAATATGGGCATACCTACAATAGGAATCCCGGGAACTATAGATAATGACCTTGCATATACAGACTACACCATAGGATTCGACACTGCGGTGAACACGGTTTTAGATGCCATAGGCAAGCTCAGGGATACATCATCTTCGCACGAAAGAGTGAGCATAATAGAGGTGATGGGCAGGAACTGCGGAGACATAGCTGTTTTTTCGGGGCTTGCAGGAGGTGCGGAAAAGGTCATAATTCCTGAAATAGACTGGAATATAGATGAAATATGCAAAGATCTTTTGAAAAGCAAAAACAAGGGAAAGATGCAAAGTATTATAATACTTTCAGAAGGAGTTGGAAAGGCCCAAGATCTTGCCGACCAGATAAGTGAAAAGACTAGAATGGAGTGCAGGGCTACTGTCCTCGGCCACATACAAAGAGGCGGCTCACCTACGGGTTTTGACAGGGTGCTTGCGTCTAAAATGGGAGCAAAGGCTGTACAGCTGATTATGGAAGATAAAACATCCAGAGTAATAGGGATAAAGGACAACAATATATTTGATATGGATATATATGAAGCTCTTGAAATGGAGAAAACTTTTCCAGAGGGGCTTTACGAACTTACGGACATACTTTCAAATTAAGCGGCTGTAAAAGATTATAACTTAGGAGGGGAACATGTCGCACAGAAAAAAGACTAAAATAGTTTCCACAATTGGACCTGCAAGTGAAAATGATGACACTTTAAGGCAGATGTTTTCAAAGGGGGTCAATGTATGCAGGCTTAATTTCTCTCATGGAACTCACGAAGAACACAGGGGAAGAATGGAAACAATTAAAAGAGTAAGAAATGAGATGAAACTTCCCGTGGCGATAATGCTCGATACAAAAGGACCTGAGATAAGGGTGGGCAAATTCAAAAATGGAAAAGTACTGCTTGCCCAGGGGCAAAAGTTCACATTGACCACAAAAGACATTCTAGGAGATGAGAGCATCTGCAGTGTAAGCTATAATGAAATATCAAAAGACGTATCCGTAGGAGATACCGTACTTATAGACGATGGACTTGTATCTTTAATTGTTGAAGAAAAATCGCAATATGAGCTTTTGTGCACAGTCCAAAACGGAGGTGAGGTTTCAGACAGAAAAGGGGTAAATATACCAGGTGCGAGAATAAACCTTCCTGCGGTCACTCAAAAAGACAGGGAAGACATAATATTCGGTATTGAAAATGGCATAGATTTTGTCGCGGCATCATTCATAAGAAAAGCCGAGGATGTGCTAGACATAAGAAGGGTTCTTGAGGAAAATGGAGGGAATGACATAAGCGTAATTTCCAAAATAGAAAATGCCGAGGGCGTGGAAAATGCAGATGAGATACTCCAGGTTTCTGACGGGCTGATGGTTGCAAGAGGGGATCTTGGAGTTGAAATTTTGCCTGAAGAAGTTCCACTGGTTCAAAAGGAACTCATAAGAAAATGCAATAGAGTGGGAAAACCTGTCATAACAGCTACGCAGATGCTGGATTCGATGATCAGGAACCCAAGGCCCACAAGGGCGGAGGTTGCAGATGTAGCAAATGCAATATTTGATGGAACTGATGCAATAATGCTTTCGGGGGAGACTGCCATAGGGTCGTACCCTGTTGATGCGGTATCAACAATGAGTAAAATAGCCCTTAGAATAGAGGCATCCCCAGAGTATATAGCGCTCATGGAAAAGGAAGAGGGCAAAAGGGAAGAAAATACTACTGTTACAAATGCTGTGAGCCATGCGACATGCACCAGTGCGAGGGAACTTGGTGCCAGCGCTATAATAACTGTAACAGCTTCAGGGCTTACGGCCAGCATGGTATCGCGCTTTAAGCCGGTGGCCCCGATAATAGCGGTGACATCTTTTGAAAAAGTGACTAGGAAGCTGTCTTTAGTATGGGGCGTAGAATCCGTGCTTTCAAAAGAATTTGAATCGACGGACAAGCTGGTTGAAGATGCGATAGCATGCGCTCTTGATGAAAAACATATAAATGCAGGAGACCTAGTCGTTATAACGGCCGGAGTACCTGTAGGAGGAGTAGGTGGAACTAATATAATGAAAGTACACATAGTTGCGGAGATAATAACAAGGGGAGTGGGAATAGGAAAAGAGTCAATAGAAGGAAAAGCATGCGTGGTGCCACATGGCCAAGACGTGTCTAACAGCTTTAAAAAGGGCTGCATACTGGTAGCTAGGACTACCGATATAGATTATAACAGGTATATACAAGACTCTCTTGCTGTGATAATAGAAGAAGGAGGGCTTACAAGCCATGCGGCCCTTGTTGCACTTCATATGGGTAAGCCTGTAATAGTAGGTGCAAAAGATGCTACCAAGCTTATAAAAAGCGGAGATACTATAACGCTGGATACATCAAAAGGAGTGGTGTATATGGGGAGTGCAAGCGTACTGTAACAGCAGAATCGTTAATAAATAAACCAAAGATGTGCTGATTTGCGTTAAAAAAGAGAGTAGATTTGTTAAAAAACAGAACTTGATTGAAAATAAACGCAAATCAGACGATTCGGAAAAAGAGAAGGTGAGAGGATCTCTTTAAATATGAAAAAATATTATCGTAAGATAATTGTTTTTAAAATGCAGAATTTGAATTTTGGTCTTGAATTTCAAAAAAATGGATTAGGCATACTGATAACAACGGATTTCCAATAAAACAAGCTTATAGACAGTTGTTTCAGGAGGTGGAAACCTTCAAAAAATAAAGAAAAAAATCAAAAATAATTTAAAATAAATATTTTTTGATTTTTTTTAATACAAACATAAAATTCTAAAAATATTGAAAATTCAATACAAATGAAATATTTTCTGCGTAAAAATAAAATTATGTAAGTTTCAGAAAAGTAAAAATAGTTTGTTAAAAGGTGCGAAACAGGGTATAATCTACATGAACTGAAAAAAATTCTTTTAAGGAGGGGATTTTTTAATGAGTGAATCAAGAGAACAATGGGGCTCCAAGATTGGTCTTATATTTGCCATGGCAGGTAACGCTATAGGACTAGGAAACTTCTGGAGATTCCCGTATCAGGCTGCCAGCAACGGTGGGGGCGCTTTCATGATCCCTTATTTTGCCGCACTTATTATCATAGGTATACCGATCATGTTGATTGAGTGGAACCTCGGCCGTTACGGTGGAAAGTATGGACATGGAACACTTGCACCAATGGTTTATCTTCAAGCTAGAGAGGGTGTTAAGCCTAAAACGGCTGCAGTGCTTGGAGCAATTGCAGGAATGATGGCATTTGCAGTAACGCTTCTAGTTAACTCGTATTACCTTCAAATTATCGGATGGACTCTTGGATACAGTTATCTTTCAGTAAGTGGAGGATACATGGATGCTGCCAAGAGTACAGGGGAAGTATTTGTAAACTATATCCAGACTCCAGGACTAGTGTTTACATTCTGGATAATAGCACTTGCTATGCTTGGATATACAGTAATGAAGGGAGTGCAAAAGGGTATAGAGACATGGGCTAAGATAATGATGCCTATTCTTTATATATTTGGTATAGTGCTTGCGGTTAGAGCGCTTACTATAGGAAGCCCTGTAAACCCTGACTGGTCTTCTATGAAAGGCCTTAGCTACATCTGGAATCCTGACTTTTCAGCGCTGAGCTGGAAATCTGCAATAGCTGCAGCAGGCCAGATATTCTTCACACTTTCAATAGGAATGGGTATAATATGTAACTATGCTTCATACCTTCAGCCAGACGATGACGTTGTAGTTTCTTCGTTTGCGACAATATCTCTTAACGAGTTTGCGGAGATAATACTTGGCGGTACAGCGGTTATACCTATAGCTTACGCATTCATGGGACCTGACGGAGTTGGAGCAGGTGTTGGACTTTCGTTCATAGCGCTTCCAAACGTATTCAGAGCCATGGGCGGAGGCCAGTTCGTAGGTGCGCTTTGGTTCCTTCTTCTATTCTTCGCTGGATTTACATCAGCTATAGCGATGTACAACTATCTTGTTGCACTTCTTGAAGAAGATCTTGGAATTACAAGGGTTAAGGGCGCGATGATAATGTTCTTCGCATATATAGCAGTTGGACTACCAGTTGGACTAGAGCCTGTTTTGACTAAGACGGCAGACCTTGCTTACCTTACAGAGGTTGACAACTGGGTTGGATCATACCTTCTTATAGTTCTTGGACTTGTTGAAATATGCGTTGTTGCATTCCTTATGGGAGACAAGGCTCTTGAGGAGATAAACAGAGGTGGAATATGGCAGATACCATCGTGGTTCTTCAATGTTTTCCACAAATTCCTTACACCTATATCGATAGCGATACTTCTTATATTCTCTACGCTTGACTATATCAAGGCGGGGTACTTCAGAGCAGTTCCGTCGTTTGTTGAGAACTCTCCGATACTTGTGCCTTGGGTAAACGGAGCTAGAGTTGTAATAATTGTAGTTCTTGTAGCAGGATTCATGCAGTCGTACAAGTCTATAAAGACTAAGTACGCTAAAGAGCTCTCTGAAAATGAAGTATCAATTCGAGTAGGATAATAGAGAGGGAGGGATCAGTAATATGACTGGTGCAGCATTAGGTTTCATGATAACCATATGGACTATAATATTAGTAGCTATATTTGTGTCCCTTAACGCTCTTCTTAAAGGAGAGGCTGCTAAGGCGGCAAAAAAATAAACTGAATAAAAACCCCACCTGTAAAGGTGGGGTTTTATGTTTAAGTAGTATTGGGTCAGGTCGACAAAATTTGTAATTTGAGGTATTATAAATATAAGTTGTGAGATTTATTATGCAATCATACTAATACTATTATGAGAGGTGGTACTATGAAGGCTTCAGAACTCGTTACAGTACTTGACGGACTTATTAAAAAGATAGACGAAACAGGTCTTTTGCCACAAAAAAACAAGAACCAGTTTCTTGGAGAGCTGACATCAATAAAAACGGAGTATGAAAATGTAGAAGTTCCCGAGGATCTTAAGGAAGTGTATACATCGCTCTACAAGAAGGGAAGAGAACTTCAAAAGCTTTTCAAGTCGGATGAGAACGCAAAAGAGCTTGTTGACAAGATAAAATACTATATAAGGTATTTGAAAGCGGCAAGAGCGGATTTCAAAGGGGAGTCGTCGTATATAGGAAAGTATTTCAGAGTGTTTGTAATAACTTCTGTACTATTTCTGGCGCTTTCGCCTCAGTATTTTGGATTTGTGCTGGCAGCAGTTATGTTTGTACCCATATTCATGGGGATAAAGGGGATAAGAAAAAGGTCTTACCATGGATTCATCATGAGCCTTGCGGTAATACCTGTGGGAATAATGACTGCGGCGTATTGGCTTAAATATGGAATATACGTAATGAATAACTATCAGGAAGCAATACAGTCCATAATGCAGTCTACGGGAAGAGGTGCAGGCTTTTCTCAAATGCTTGCAACAGTTCCGCCTATTTTGGGAATCGTGCTTTTCGCTGCTGCGTTTATGCAGGGATTCAGGGCCTATAAGAGCAAGGACCTGTTTGTTTAATACCTAAGAGGCAGGATTTGCATCTGGTGCAAGGCTGAAACATTTAAAATTGTTGTTGAAAACATATATTTTTTAAAATTAAAATATTATTTGAAGGATTATAGGGAATCTTATGGCTTGAAATAAGATTCCCTTGTTTTTTAGATTGATTTGAAGTCAAGGAGTGTTAATACATGATAAATGAAAATGGAAAATATGAAATTGAAATAGTGGATTTTACGGACAAGGGCTGTGGCATAGGAAGACTGGACGGACTTGCGGTATTTGTGGAAGGGGCTGTTCCAAAGGACAGGGTGATTGTAGAGATAACCAAGCTCAAGAAAAACTATGCCCAGGCAAAACTTGTGGATATTATTGAAAAGTCACCGCTTAGAGTGGAGCCGGCATGCGAAATAGCAGGCATCTGCGGAGGATGCCAGATAATGCATGTTGGCTATGAATCTCAACTAGACATAAAGAGCGAAAGTGTAAGACAGACCCTAAAGAGGATAGGCGGAGTGGATGAAAGCCTTGTAAACGAAATAATAGGCATGGAAAACCCTTACGGATACAGAAACAAGGCCCAGTTTCCTGTGGGAGTCCAAAATGGAGAAGCCGCATTAGGGTTTTACAAAAAGGGTTCGCATGAGATAGTGCCTTGCAGCAAATGCAGTATACAGCATGATATAAACGAAAAGATTACAGCCATAGTCAAAGAATATATAAATGAAAATTCAATAGAGGTGTATGATGAAAGGTTCCATAAGGGGAACATGAGGCATGTAGTCACAAAAATAGGTTTTACAACCGGAGAAATAATGGTTGTGCTCGTAACTAAAGCTGCGGCAAGGCTTAAAGGAGTCGAAAAACTTGTAGACATGCTTAAAAACGAGATTCCGGGCCTTAGGACCGTGGTTCAAAACATAAATCCCGACAAGACAAACAGGATACTTGGATTTAAAAACAAGACCATACATGGGGACGGAATAATAAATGACTATATAGGGGAGCTGAAGTTCAACATATCGCCGCTTTCGTTCTTTCAGGTCAACCCTGTGCAGACTAAGGTGCTCTATGGCAAGGCCCTCGAATATGCACAGCTTGAGGGTGAAGAGACCGTATTTGACATATACAGCGGGATAGGCACCATATCACTTTTCCTATCGCAAAAGGCAAAAAAGGTGATAGGCGTTGAGATTGTAGAGGATGCGGTAAGGGATGCAGCTGAAAATGCAAAGCTAAACGGCATAGAAAATGCTGAGTTTTATGCTGGGAAAGCTGAAGAAGTCATACCAAATCTGTATAAGCAGGGAATAAGGGCAGACGTCGCGGTTGTAGACCCTCCAAGGAAGGGCTGTGATGAAAGGGTGCTGTCTGTTCTTTCGAGCATGCAGGCCAAGAGAATAGTATATGTATCATGCAATCCTGCGACCCTTGCAAGGGATGCGAAGTATCTTGAGGAAAATGGATATACTGTCGAAAATGTACAGCCTGTAGACATGTTCCCTCATACGATGCATACGGAAGTTGTATGCAGCTTTAAAAGGGTATAATAAGGTGTAATAGCAATAAGTCAAAGCATTGAAAGGGGAATAAGCATGAACAAACTTCAGGAGCTTTTGGATTACAATAAGAGTTTTGTGGAAAACAGTGAATATGAAAAATACAGGACTACAAAATATCCGGAAAAAAAGATGGTAATACTTTCATGCATGGATACAAGGCTTACAGAGCTTCTTCCAAGGGCAATTGGAATTAAAAATGGAGATGCAAAGTTTGTCAAAAATGCCGGAGCAGTTGTAACGCATCCGTTTGGAAGTATAATGAGAAGCATACTTGTGGCAATATACGAGCTGGGTTCAGAAGAGGTATTTGTAATAGGACATCATGGCTGCGGAATGAGCAACCTGAATTCTTCGGAAGTTATAAAAAAAATGGAGGAGAGGGGAGTGTCGAAAGACACTCTGTTGACACTTGAATATTCTGGAATAGATATTGGAAGTTGGCTTCACGGATTCGACTGTGTAGTTGATTCGGTCAAAGAAAGCGTATCTGCAATAAAAAACCATCCTCTGATTCCAAAAGATGTGTCTGTGCATGGGCTTATAATGGATCCGGAAACCGGTGGAATAGAAGTGGTGGTAGACGGGTATATGGAAAAATAAATTGAATATCAATCTAAATAAAGGGCGAATTCGCCCTTTATTTTTATAGTCGTGTGAAAATGGGCGGTTGAATGATTGAATTTATATTGAAAAGGTATAATATAAGGATGAAACAAATCAGCAGGGCAGAATTCGTAGTAAATAGGAACTGTTGAAAACTCGATCTCTTGAATGATACACTAATCGAAAATACAATGCGATTTTGTTGAAAATTATTGTTTTGTACGAAAATCAAAAAAGGGGGACGAAATATGAATATAAAAGGAAAGATTTCTTCGGCTATAATTTCAATGATACTGGTGTCTGTACTTATAACGGGAATGATTACTTACTTTAAGGCAACGGGTACGATAACAGGCATTACTCAAGAATCAATGGGACAAAACATAGGCACCAATATAAGAATAATTCAGTCCATAATAGAAAAGGAAAAGAGAAATGTATCGCTTATGGCAGAGCAAGATGAGATAGCCAGATTGCTCGAAATAAAAAACGCAGGCCAGGATTCGGAGGAATTGACGGCATATATAAATGGCAAGCTGTCTGAAATTTCAGATGAAGCTGGCAACCTGGAGCATATATTTGTCGCAGATTCTTCGAACACAATAGTCGCTGACAGCAATACAGATCTCATGGGTGCCGATCTTAGCGACAGAAACTACGCAAGAAGGGCACTAGAATCAGGGGAAGTAACTATAAGTGAGACTTTAAAGTCAAAAGCTACAGGAGCATATATATTGGCATTTGTGGCTCCGGTAAAAAATGGAAATTCGAATGTCATAGGCTTTGTTGGAACTGCAGTCTATGCAGAAAGCCTGATAAAATATCTTGCAGATGTCAAAATACTGGACTTTGAATCAAGCTATGCATATCTAGTTGATAAAACTTCGGCTATGATATACCATCCAACAAAAGACAAGATAGGCAAGCCTGTTGAAAACAGCATAATAAAAGGAGTTGTAGAAAGGGTTGAATCAGGCGAAAATGTAGGTACGGAGTCTGCAGAATATGACTACAAAGGTGAAAGAAAGATTTGCGTGTATAGCGTGATTCCAGAGACGGGATGGACACTCGTTTTGACAGGGAATATGTCAGAAATAAAGGCCCCTGTTAACAGCATGGGAATGTATGTGGCCATAGTGGGCATTGCAGCTATATTTATATCGCTTGCAATAGGACTTGCAGTGTCAAAAAAAATATCCAGCCCTATACTCAAAATCACTGAGCTTATTGAAGAAACAGCACAATTGGACCTTGGTTCTGACGATAAATATGAGTATCTTAAAAATAACAAGGATGAGACCGGAGTAATTGCAAATGCGACATTAAATACAAG
Organism: Peptoclostridium litorale DSM 5388; assembly: GCF_900141635.1. Lineage (GTDB taxonomy): Bacteria > Bacillota > Clostridia > Peptostreptococcales > Peptostreptococcaceae > Peptoclostridium > Peptoclostridium litorale. The sequence goes on from NZ_FSRH01000005.1 coordinate 168,243, forward strand.
GCGGGCGCTGAGAGAGATGGCACAAAGACTAATAACGGTGTCTAAAGAGATATATGTAAACGCAGAAAAAGCCGACAGGTATTCGGTTGTCATGGAGAAAAATGCTCAAGAAAATTCAGTAACGACCCAGCAGCTTTCAGCGGGAATGGAAGAGACTGCGGCATCTACAGAGGAGATAACGGCTTCGATAGAAGAAGTGAACTCAAATGTGTCAATAATAGCTGAAAAGACTAGAGACGGCGCGCAGGTTTCAAACCAGATAATAAAAAGGGCTACAGAACTTAAAGAAGAAGCCATGAAATCCACACAAAACGCCAAGAGCATATATGATGATGTGAAGGGTGAAGTAGAAAATGCCATAGAAGAGTCAAGAAGAATATCGCAGATAAACATACTTACAGATACTATTTTGGGTATAACAGCCCAGACAAACCTTTTGGCGCTTAATGCGGCAATAGAAGCGGCAAGAGCAGGAGAAGCTGGAAAGGGGTTTGCGGTTGTTGCGGATGAGATAAGAAAACTGGCGGAGGAATCTTCAAAGACAGCTGTCGGGATACAAGACATTGCATCTGGAGTTTATTCTTCTGTTGGAAATATGAAAGACAATTCAGAGGCGCTACTTAAATTTATAGAAGAAAAGGTGCTTGTGGATTATGAAAAATTTATAGGTGTCAGCGAACAGTACGACAAAGATGCACATACAGTAAATTCGATAATGGCTGAATTTGACAAGGCGGCAGAGCAGCTGGATGTATCTATATCGAGCATAGCCATAGCTATAAATGAGGTTGCCGCCACAGTTGGCGAAGGAGCTAGAGGCATTCAGGATATAGCAGAAAAAACAGCTGAAATAGTCGAAAACAGCATTGGAGTGTCAAAAATAGCGGATGAAAACATTGGAAGCGCAAGGAATCTCCAAAGCCTCGTAGACAGGTTTAAAATATAGTCAATTATAAGCCCCCAAACAAAATCACTTTTGGGGGCTTTATTTGAGTTTTGGCAAATCAATCTGTGAATATTGTTTTGTATGTAATATAATTGAATATATTAGATATACAAATTGTTTTATAGGTTGTCGATTATGTAAACGGGGGGATTAAATTGAAAACTAATGAAAAACTGGCACTGCTCAGAAAAAAGATGAAAAAAAAGGGATTGGATGCGTATATAATTCCAAGTTCGGACCCTCATAAGAGCGAATATGTTACAAAGCGATATGAATCCAGGAAGTGGCTTTCGGGTTTCACGGGTTCAGCAGGAACGCTTGTCGTAACTGCAGAGGAAAGCGGGCTTTGGACTGACGGAAGATATTACATACAGGCTGAGGAGGAACTTTCAGGAAGCGATATAAAGCTTTTCAAGATGATGCAGCCGGGAGTTCCTTCGTATACGGATTGGATTTGTAGCAGGCTTGATTCAGGCTCATGCGTAGGGTTTGACAGCGGTGTATTTTCTGTAGACGAAGTTAAAAGGATGAATAAAAAATTTTCGCCGTCTAAAATTAGAATAAATGGAGAACATGATCTTTTAGATGAGATATGGGAGGATAGGCCGCAGCTTCCGACAAATGAAATATTTGTGCATGAGTTAAAATATGCAGGCTTGTCGCCAGTTCAAAAGCTGGAAAAGGTAAGAACTAAAATGTCCGAATCAGGGACTGACTGCTACATAATGTCATCGCTTCACGACATAGCGTGGCTTTTCAACCTCAGAGGCCATGATGTGAAAAACAATCCTGTATTCATGGCGTATGCAATTATAGAAAAAGAAAAGGCTGTATTGTTTGTTGAAAAGAAAAAAATTACTGAAAGCGTTAAAAATCACCTTGATGAAAATGGCGTGGAAGTAAAGGGGTACTCGAAAATTGAAAAAGCCATAAAAAATATAGATGGGAAGAACACTGTATTTTTTGACCCTAAAAAGGTGAGCTGGAGACTGTATGACATACTTCCGAAAACATGCAAAGCTCTAAATGGGGAAGACATAGTAGAGAATATGAAGGCGGTAAAGAGCGAGAGCGAGATTCGAAACATAAGAAACTGCCAGGTAAGAGATGCGGTTGCCATGGCGAAATTTTTATATTGGATTGATGCCAATGTAGGAAAAGAGGAAATGAGCGAAATATCGGTGTCTGACAAACTCGAGGAGCTTAGAAGGCAGCAGGAGCTATTCGTTGGAACAAGCTTTGACACCATATGCGCATACAAAGAGCACGCGGCTAAGATGCACTACAGTGCAAGTGAAAGCAGCCAATACACACTTGCCAAAGAAGGGTTTTTACTTGTGGACTCTGGAGGTCAGTACCTCGACGGTACCACTGATATCACAAGGACAATAGCTCTTGGAAATCTCACAGATGAGCAAAAAAGGGACTTCACACTTGTGCTTAAAGGGCATATTGCGCTTGCAAATGTTAAATTCCTGTACGGGGCTACGGGGACAAATATAGACATAATTGCAAGGCAGCCAATGTGGAAAGAGGGAATAGACTACAAATGCGGTACAGGACACGGGATTGGATATTTCCTGAGTGTTCATGAAGGTCCTCAAAGAATAAGCCAAATTATGAACAATACAGTGCTTGAAGAGGGCATGCTTTTGACTAACGAGCCGGGCATATACAGGGAAGGGAGCCATGGAATAAGAACCGAAAACACACTCCTTGTAAAAAGAGCCCAAAAGACTGAGTTTGGGCAGTTCATGGAATTTGAGACAATATCGTATTGTCCTATAGACATAAGGGCTGTAGAGGCAAACATGCTTTCTGAAGATGAGAAAAAATGGCTGAATTCATACCACAAAATGGTTTACGACAATATTGAAGTATACTTAGATGAAGATGAGAAAAAATGGCTTGAGGACATGACAAGGGAAATATAGCATCGATGATTTTAAGTTTAAGAATTTATTCAAAGTGGAATATGGAATGATCATGTGTATTTAATATTCTACAAAACTGAGAAAAGGAAGGCGCTATTGTAAATTCAAGCCTTCCTTTTTCTGTGTTTGATTTTATTCTTCATCATGTTTTGGATTGGAACTTACTATTGTGACAGCAGTGGTGAGCTCCTTCAATACATCGGCTTCAAACTGTTTTGAAAGAGACTTTACCTTATTGAACGCCTCGCCCCGTTTAGTGCGTACATATAAAGGTTGCATGTGGTTGAGCGCTAAAGCTTTCACGTCATCCATACAATTTTGACATGTGCAGATATTAGGGTGGTGTATGAGGACTTTTGGCAGTAGAATGTCAACCACTATTTCCATGTAATTCTTAATCATAAAGAATCTCCTCGTCTCAAAGTAGCATTGGTTAAATTATACACATTCATGTAAAAAATGTAAAATAAATTTATATTATGACTTAAACTTATTATAAGGCATAGAATTGCAAGGTTAAAGTTTTTGATTATGTAGCTAGAAGTTGCATTTATAAAAATGATGGAGATTTAATTCGATTATGGAAGTGGAGCACATGGTGGAAACGGGAGCGATAATGATAAAAAAATAACTAACATTGCCAGTGACCATAATCTGATTGAATATGCCACACAAGACAAAATAATACATTGTAAAACAAAGTAAAATGCAAAGTGTTTTAAAATGACAAAAAGATATTCTAAAGTGTATTTGAAATAAAAAAAGTGTATAATAATACTATGGATTAATTTTGGATAATTAAAAATATTTATTGTAATAGGAGTTTTTTCAATTGGGAATTATATTATTGGATTTAAAAACCTATCGGAAGGAGGACTTGGGCATTATTTTTGTTTAAATGCTATTATATGTGGGTTAAAATAATGACATGAAAATTATTTGTAGTAGGTGAAGGAGGACTAGCATGGGCAGGGGTAGTAAATTTAAAATGAGTGGAATAAGGGCAAAGCTTATAGCATATGTGCTTTTATCAATAATAATTCCGCTTGGGATATATGGATATTTTTCATATAACAAGGCATATGAATTGCTTGAAGACAAGCTCATAATCACAAGTCAGCAGACAATAAGCGAGACTGAAAAGCAGATAGACATGCTCGTAAACGATATGAAATATCAGCTTATGGCTTTGGCTGAAAACTCTGACATGAAAAATGTATACACTACAAAGGACCCTCTGATGGAGCTGGGTGCCAGAAATATTCTGGATGTAACAGAACGTCAAAATCCGAATATACTGGGTCTTTACATAGGTTTTATAGACGGACAGACATACCTTTACCCGGGGCCGGTTCCGGAAGGGTACGACCCTAGGACTAGGCAGTGGTACAAGGATGCAAATTCGTCGCCTCAGGAAGTTGTGGTTAGTGAGCCTTATGTGGATGCATTTACTGGAAAGATGGTAATAACCGTTTCGAAGACGGTATATGACGATGCAGGAGATTTTGTAGGCGTTGTGGCGGCAGATGTGGACCTTTCTGACATATCTGAAAGGCTCGGTAAAACCAAGATAGGAAGGAATGGCTATGCTTATCTTATCTCGGCCGAGGGAATCACAGTTGCCCATAGAGATGCTGAGCTGATAGGAACAGAGGAGCTTACAAAGCTTAGTTTCTGGGAAAATGCAAAGGCAAATGAATCTGGATTTGACAGATATGAATACAATGGCAAAGAAAAACTCGTTGCATATGCTACAAATAAGCAGACTGGATGGAAGATATTTGCGGCAATGGAAGAGCTGGAGCTTCTAGAGGATACAAATGTAATAAAGAACTTTGCGCTTATAGCTCTTTTAATAGGAGCGATAGCTGCTGTTGTAATATCGCTTACTGTTGCTAACAGTGTTGCAAAGCCTCTAGCAGCAGGAGTTGGGTATCTTAAGAATATGGCAGTTGGAGACTTCACGACTGAAATATCTAATGAGCATATATCGAGGAAGGATGAGATAGGAGAGATAACTAGGGCTATAAGCAGCCTTCAGGAGGATCTTAAGCTTCTCATAGGAAATATAAAGGGTTCTACAAGTACAGTTGGAGAATCTGCTACGACGCTTTCTGACATATCGCTACAGTCTACGCAGTCTGCGGAGGAAGTTGCAAAGACCATTGAGGAGATAGCAAAAGGAGCGGAAGAAGAGGCATCATATACAGAAAAAGGTGCGGTTCAGATGAATGAGATGTCGATTGCAATAGAAGGAGTTTCAGGAAAGACATCTGAAATGGGAGGAATTTCACAGGCAACTGGGGGCATGGCTAAAAAAGGTATAGACATAGTCAAAGACCTCATAGAAAAAAATGAGCAGAATATAACTGCAACCCATGAAGTCGACAAGATAGTAAACAAGGTTGCAAACGACATAGCCGGAATAGGCGGAATACTGGAGACTATAGTTTCGATAGCGGAGCAGACTAACCTTCTGGCTCTCAATGCGAATATAGAGGCTGCAAGAGCAGGCGAGCAGGGCAGGGGATTTGCGGTGGTAGCTGAGGAGGTCAGGAAACTTTCTGAAGAGTCCTCAAAATCTGCTGAAGAGATAAGAGGGATAATAACTCAGATACAAAATGGTACTGAAGAGGCTATAAAGGCCATGAAAATTTCGGACGAAGCAGTAAAAGAACAGAGCATTACAGTTGAACACACAAACGAGGTGTTTTCTGGAATATCGGATTCTATAGAAAAGCTTGTAGACCACATAAAGGAAATTGAATCCGACATGGTAAATATGACAAGGCAAAAAGAGCAACTTGAAGAAGTCATACACAACGTGGCTTCGGCAGCTGAGGAATCATCTGCAGCGGCAGAAGAGGTGTCGGCTGCTACAGAGGAGCAGCTTGCATCGATGCAGGAACTTTCAAGCAGTGCGCAGGGGCTGGAAACACTGGCTCACAAGCTTGGAGAGCAGGTGGGAAGATTTAAAATATAATAGCATGCATAAAAAATATCCGGCTGAATTCAGCCGGATATTTTTTATGCATTTTAACACTTGAACATTTTGAATTAGAGTTTTGTTGGACGGAAGCAATGGTATACGAATATCTACTGGGCAATAATAAAGGTATAGATAAATTTTATAAGCACATATTCTAGTATTAAAAATACAAATTTTACAAAAAAAATGTTTGGATATAAAATTAGTGATATAGAGTTCAACAAGATAATGAATAAAAAATGAATTTCATATGGACAGTGTTGACGTTGTAAGACTTGGCTAAAGGGCTATTGGCTTAGAGTCGGTTTTGTAAGGGTTTTTTTATGCGATTGCATTTGGACTTGCAATGGGATTTTCAACGCCTGCAGACAAGCTTATATGAAGATTTTAACAATATGATGGGGTGAGCAAATGGTGAAAAGTCTACCAGAAATATTCGATGGCTTCAGCGATGCCAGAAAAGAAGGATTTTTGAAAGTTAAAGAGCTTAAGGAAAGCGGTAAAAACGTAGTGGGAATATTTTGCACGTACACGCCAAAAGAGCTTATAATTGCGGCTGATGCAATAGCTGTTGGGCTTTGCGGAACAAGCGAGGACCCCATCCCGGCTGCTGAAAAAGAGCTTCCAAGAAACCTTTGTCCGCTTATAAAGTCAAGCTACGGGTTTGCACTTACAGACCAATGTCCATACACTTATTTTTCAGACCTTTTGGTGGGAGAGACCACGTGCGACGGCAAGAAGAAGATGTATGAGCTTTTGGGTGATATGAAGCCTATGCACATAATGCAGCTTCCGCAAAACTACAATGACAAAGAGTCTTTTGACATGTGGGAGAGCGAAATTATGAAGCTTAAAGAGAGAATGGAAGAGCAATTCGGCGTTAAGATAACTGACGAGAAGATAAGAGCTGCCATAAGACTTGTAAATGAAGAGAGAAAGGTAACTAAGGAATTTTATGAACTGTCGCTGCTGAACCCTCCTCCACTGAAGGGGCTTGACATGCAAAAAACGCTCGAGGGAATAAAATTCAAGTTTGAAAGGACTCAGATAATAGACGAGCTTAAAGCGCTTACCAAGAAGGTAAAGTCGGAATATGAGGCGGGGCACAGGCCTGTACCTGAAGACGCACCGAGGATACTTGTAACTGGATGTCCTCTAGGCGGGGTTGCAGACAAGGTCATCAAGGCCGTAGAAGACAGCGGCGGCGTAGTGGTATGCTATGAAAACTGCGGGGGTGTAAAGTCTAATGAAAGGCTTGTGGACGAGAGCAAAGACCCTTATGAGGCTATTGCTGAAAAGTATATTTCAATACCTTGCTCGGTAATGTCTCCTAATGACGACAGAATGGAACTTCTTTCTGAAATGGTTGAAAAATACAATATAGACGGAGTTGTTGAGATAATACTTCAGGCGTGCCATACGTATAATGTTGAGACTATAGAGGTTAAAAAGCGTGTGAACGGAAAGCATGGGCTTCCATACCTTTGCCTTGAGACTGACTACTCAAAATCCGATACTGGGCAGATACTTACGCGTATAGGTGCTTTCATTGAAATGATGGGATAATACAAAGCTCTTTTTACATTATAAAAACAGGCATTCAAACCTTTGTTTGAATGCCTGTTTTAGATTAAGGTGCTATACTCTCCCCGTTTCCGTCTATAAGGGATGGGATTGTCTTTATACTGCTTCTATCTATTTCGGGAAAATCGACAGGAATGTCGAAGTCGTAATACTCGAATCTTCCGGCTGAATTTGAGGTGGAGATTATATCCCCCAATCTGATATTTGTGTTTTGGACTATGTCCATGAATCTGTAGTCGAGCGTTTCCTTGTCTATATAGAATTTGTATTTTACAGCTGCACTCATGTTTGAAACCATTGAAGAAAGCATGGATTTTAACTGGTCTATATCATCTTCAGACACAGAGCTATCATCGGATGCATTTCTAATTCCTGTGTCATAGTATTCAAGTGTTTTGTTTACAAATTCCCTCAAAATTAAATTGAAAGCATCGCTGTCTAAAGAGACATCTATTGAGTAGTACTCCCTTCCATTTATTTTAGTGTCATCGGCAAACCTGGAATACATTCCAAATAGTTTCATCTGATCTCGTGTAAGCGCCTGGCTTCCTACTGAATGCCCACCTGTCATGCTCTGCAGATCCTTTACCAGTGGGTTTATGTCCATTGAAATCCAAAAATCCTCTCCAGGCATTTTCATAAGATATTCCTCTTCGTCAAAATACACTTCGCATGACTGCGTTGTCATTCCTTCAAGTTTTTTCTCCTGCTCCTGCGAAAGAGGAGTTATTGTAGTTGTAGATTTAGAATATATCCTTTGGGGTTTTTCAAATATTCCCTCCTGAATGAGTTCCATTTTAAGGTTTTCGGTTTCTGTGATTGAAATGTCATCTGCAGAAGGAACTGTTGTGATTGTGTCTATATCCATTGAACCTTTGAATTTGTAAGTGTTGTAGCTGGAGAGCTTTTCTGAGCTTTTTTCAAGCATGAGAGCTGCAGAATAGCCTTCTTTTGAAAGGTTTGAGTCGAAATAAGACTTGCAATCCAAATAAATTTCATCTGAATATTCACTGGTGATTAGTGAATTGGGCATGAGCTTTTCGCCGGCTTGAATAAGCCCGTTTTCAACAAGATATGCCACAGAATGAATCGCCCAGGGAGATATTTGATCCTTGTCTTCAAAATCCAGCAGTGAATGGATTTTATCTTCATCCATTTGAAGCGCAAATGATTCCTCGTCCATTGCACGAACCAGCATTACAAGAGCCTGCTCTTTGGTTATATAGTCATCGGGACGGAAACTCTCTCCATAGCCCTGTGCTATCCCATACTTGTTTGCAGCTGCTATATACATAATATCGTTTAAATTGGAAATATCATTGAAGCCCACAGGATAAGAGCTGTCGGGGATTTCAAAATTACTCATTTGAAGAATTTTCTTTGTAAAGTCAACCCTTTTTATAAACCCGTCTTGAGCAAATGAAACTGGAATAAGCATACAGAATGAAAAAATAAATGCTGCAAATTTGTAGAGCGTACTTTTCAAAATAAACACCACCTTTTGCGATAATCGACTTTAAAATTTTATTTTATATTTACCCAATGGAATGGAAATTAAGATTTATTCTGAATGATAAGGCGGTAAAAGTCTAAAATAAGATATTTCTAAACGCGAAAACTTCAAGAATACTCAACGCTGAAATGTTTTTTGAAGTTTTGCGAATGAAAAATTTGAAGTTTTTTTCAAAAAAACGTTTTCACTATTCAGGAATGGGAAGAAATAATGTATAATAAACATACCGGAACTAACTGTAGACATTGAAAATGAGCCTTCGAGGGGAGCGGTGGATATGGAACAAATGATTGAACGCAATGTAATAGATTTCGAAAAGTGGAAAAAAAGAAAAGATACAAAAAAAATCAATGCTGGGATAACTGCAAATGAAAGCACTTCAAATGGGAATGCACACCAAAATGAAAACAGTCATATGTGGATTATGGCCATGGTGTGTATAGTTTGTACCATATTGGCAATTATAAAATAATACATACGGATACATAAAGCCCGCCTAAAAAGCGGGCTTAATATATTTTTGAATAAAATATGTGAATTTTGGTATACATCAAATCAAGAGGGTTTATGTTTTACGGTGGGGTTTGTGTGGAGGGGATTGAATGATAAAAAGTATACTTCTTCCCATAGATGGGTCTGAATTTTGCAAAAGATCATATAAACTTGCTGTGGAGATTGCAAGAAAATATTCAGCTCAAATTACAGTAGTGCACGTTCGCCGCAGATCTATTAAAAGGGATTCAAACCAGGGTTTCTATCAAGGAGCAAATGTAGCCACGATAAGAGACGTTGTAGGCAGCAAGGACGCCTTTAAAATACTGAAAAAGGCAAGGGGATATTTCAGCATGCAGGGAGTTCACGCTGAAACAAAGCTTATAGAAGGTGAACCGGCCCAGGCGATAATTGAATATGCACAAAAAGGGTCATACGACGCAATAATAATGTGCACACACGGCATGGGAGGGTTGAAGCGATTTACTATGGGCAGCATTACAAGTGATGTTGTTATAAATTCAACTGTTCCTGTGCTTGTAGTGCGTTGCAAATCTGGAAAGGTAATAGACATTGAAGAAGAAAGGGCTAAAAGGCTTGAACAAAAAAGTGCGCAGCAATAAAAAACAGCAGGCATAATTGATGCCTGCTGTTTTGAAGTATAAGATATTATTTTCCACAGCATTTTTTATATTTTTTACCGCTGCCACAAGGACAAGGCTCATTCCTGCCTGTCTTGTTTTCGTTTACTACTGTTTTTGTCTTATTGTATTCCTTCTTTATTTGTTTTCTCTCGTCTGCAGAAAGAACTCCGTCCCACTCTGCAAGGTCGAAAAGCCAGTGAGCTTTTGCTTCAAGCATATTGAAGTAAAGCTTTTCGAAGTTGATTTCAAGCTTTACGTCGCTGTCTTCAACAAGCGACTCAAGGTCGATTCTCTCGTTTAGGCTGTCGTTTATACCATCAAGAAAACCTGTAAAAGTCACACTGTCCATGTCAAACTTTTGTGCAACTTCAGATAGCTTACCGCTTACAACTTCGTCTTTGTTTTGAAGAAGGTATTTGTAGTTTTCCATCTCTTTTGGAAGATAGTCATTCCAAAAAGCTTCGTATTCCTTGTCGGAAAGGTTTTCATAGCTGTTGTTCCAAGCTTCAAATAAGTTCATATCATTAAGTCTCCTTATAAACAATGTTTTTGCCAGTTCATTATATCACATATTAACTAGGCGTATAAGCCCAAAAGGTTTAAAAATTTGATTTCAAAACGATTTTATGGGTAAATAATGACTTGTAAATACAAAATGCGAATAAATTTATAATATTAGTGCATTTTGTCAAAATGGTGTTAAAGCAGTCTGTGAATATATGATATAATCAAATAAGGAATTATATAGTACCTGTGATTAGAAGGCGAATTGTTGAGGGTATTATATTGAGCCTAATAAAGATATAATCCAGTGTAGTTTTGCCGGAGCTGCGCTAAGGATAGTTGAAGGAGGGCGTACTAAAAGTGAATAATTCTGATAACATGATGACTATGGAAGAACTTATGGAACAGCAAGAACAGGAAATGAAGAAAATAAAGCCGGGTGAAGTTGTAAAAGGAACTGTAATACTTGTAAATGAAAACGAGGTTATGGTTAATATAGGATACAAGTCAGACGGCATTATAACAAAAAATGAATATTCAAGTGACCCAGATGTTGTACTGACAGAAGAAGTAAAGCCGGACGACGAAATAGAAGTTTATATAGTTAAGCTTAACGACGGAGAAGGAAATGTAATTCTTTCTAAAAAGAGAATAGAAGGCCTTAAGGTTTGGGATGAATTTGAAGCCATGAACGAGCAAGGTGAAATATTCCCGGCTAAAGTCGTAGAAATAGTAAAAGGTGGAGCAATGGCTCTTTTCAAAGGAGTTAAGGGATTTGTGCCAGCTTCTCACATGTCTATGGGATTCACTAAGGATCTTAAAGAATTCATGGGACAGACTCTTGACATGAAGATCATAGAGATCGACAAGAGCAAGAGAAAGCTTGTATTCTCAAGAAAAGAAGTTGAAAAGGCTGAAGTTGACAAGAAGAAGTCGGCGGTTCTTGACTCTCTTGAAAAAGGTGAAGTTAGAAAGGGTCAGGTTAAGAGACTTACTGATTTTGGAGCTTTTGTAGACCTTGGAGGAATAGACGGACTTATACACATATCTGAACTTTCATGGAAGAGAGTTAACAATCCTTCAGAAGTAGTTAAAGAAGGAGACGAGGTAGAGGTATATGTACTAGACTTCGACAAGGAGAAGGAGAGAATATCTCTAAGCCTTAAGAAGATAACTCCAGACCCATGGAGCACAGCTGCTGAAAGATATAATGTTGGAGACATAGTTGAAGGAACAGTTCTTAGACTTCCTGCATTTGGAGCTTTCATAGAGATTGAGCCGGGACTTGACGGATTCTGCCACATATCTCAAATAGACCAAAAGCACATAGCGAAGCCTTCAGATGTACTTGCTGAAGGACAAAAGGTGCAGGTTAAGGTTCTTGAAGTTAAGCCTGAAGAAAAGAGAATAGGCCTTAGCATAAAGGACGCTCAGGGAAAACACGAGGAAGCAACGGAAAGCGTAGAAGAGTACAGTGACGATGCTCCAGTAAATAGCGTTGCCGATGCTGTTGAGGAAGAGTAAAAAATATATAGCACTTACAATATAGAATAAAAAGCCGGCATTTTCTGCCGGCTTTTTATATATGCAGACGGTATTCGATTGAACGCCTACAGGATTTTAATTTGAAAGAGAGGTCTTTATATGTGCTTTGATGAAAACTGCGTATTTTGCAACATATCCCAAAGCGATTATATAGCAGAAAATGAACTCGCCTACGCGGTATGGGACAAAAATCCAGTAAACAAAGGGCATGCCCTTATAATAACAAAAAAACACTATGAAAATTTCTTCAAAATACCACAGGAAGAGGTATGTGCCGTAAGAAGCCTTGCAGACAGGCTTAAGGATATAATAGACAATGAACATTCTCCGGACGGATATAATATTGGCGCAAATATCGGGAAGGCGGCTGGACAGACAGTTTTTCACTTCCACTTCCATGTGATTCCAAGATATCATGATGACAACCTGTGGAGACCGAAAGAAGTGGTTACAGGAGAGCAAATTTTTAACGAGGTGTAATTTGTGAAGAAATTTATATATATGGCAAGGCAGGCAGGTCTTTTGAGGTCAAAGGCAATAATACTGTTCATTTTACTTTTTTTCATGCCCATGGTTGTTTCTGTGTTTATAATTTACAAAAATACTCTTGAAGTGGTAAAGCACGACAAGATACAGCACAGGGAAAAACTTCTTTTGAAGGCCGCAAATAATATAGGGATGAGCCTTACAGATATAAGAAAGCTCACACTTCCAATAAGCGAAAACAGGGGCGTCATAAAAATACTTGGAGATATCGAAAACATAAGTGAGGACAATATTCAAAAGTTTGATGTCTTCATGGATAAAAAATTCGAGGAAGCAAGAAAAGAGATGCCCTATATTGTGGATTACATAATGATTTCAAAAACCGGAAGGTGTTTTTACGGTGACGACGGGCTGAAAATCGATGCGGACGAATTTTTCAAAAGCCGAATATATGAGGATGTGTCAAGTGAAAAGGGCGGGTATCTATGGGCGTTCGACTTTGAAGATACATTCAAAAGGGGAGAATCCCTAGTATTTGTCCAGAAAATATTTTCGGATTCCGGGGCTCTAAGCGGATATTTTGTGACATTTGTGGAAGAAAAGCATTTTGAATATTTGCACAAGGAAATTTTTCCAAGCAGCAAGGGTTCTGTTGTAATATATGATGCAGACTGCAAGAATGTATTCGGCGGCAAGTCATACTATTTTATTGAGGATGAAATCATACGGCTTATAGAATCGGAAGCCTTTTACACGGCATCATTTGTAAACAAGGATAAGAAGGAATACAGCATAGACATAGTCCCAATAAGCGATTTGAAATGGAAAGTAGTCAGCATAATACCTTCTGAAGACCTTGTGCATTCAGAAAGAAGCAGCCTCAATGGGAGTTTTTGGCTTGTCATGGTCATAGTGGTGTTTTCGGGATTTTTCATGCTGTTTTCAACTGCGGCGATATCAAACCTCATGACTGAAAAAGAAATGGTCAATTACAGGCTCAGGCTGACGGACGAGATGAATGAAAAACTCAGGATATACAAGCATGACTTTATGAACCACCTTCAGATAGTAAGAGGTCTTATAGAACTTGGCTGCAGCGAAAGGGCTGAAAGGTATATAGAAAACATATCTTTTGAAGGAAGGCTTATAAATGGGAAATATGAGATAGGGATACCCGAGATAGAATCGACCATATTTGCAAACACAATGGATCTGCAAGAGCACGGAATAGAGCTCAGAGTCAGGACGTCGGGATTCACAGAGGAATTAGATATAGACATATACGATCTTTCCAAAATACTTACCAATCTCATAAAAAATGCAGTATATGCGCTTAAGAACGCAGATGGGGACGAAAAGACTCTTTCGATAATAATAAAGGAAGAGATGGACGAATATGTATTTGAAGTCGTAAACAACACTCCTGTCATAGGGGAGGAGATAAGGGAGCGCATATTTGAAAAGGGCTTTACGACTAATGAGGACAAGGGATGCGGCTTGGGTCTTTATATAGTTAAAAGGCTTGTTGAAAAAAACGGCGGAAGGATGAATCTTGCAGTAGATGAATACGGCAACCACTTCATAGTCGCATTTAAAAAGGCATAAAAAATCATGGACTGAGAAAGTCCATGATTTTTTATGTTTATATCATTCTCCAGATACAGGAGGAGTGTAAACTCTTTTTGCAAGTTCTCTGTCTATCATGAAAATACCTCTGCCGTCCTTGCCCATAAGCTTTACCTGGTTAAGTATTTTTCCTACATTTTCTTCCTCTTCAACCTGCTCATCTATGAACCAATTTAGGAAAGATATTGTAGCGTGATCTCTTTCGTCAAGGGCTATGTCCATAAGGTCGCTTATCGATTTTGTTATGAACTGCTCATGCTCAAGTGCAGCTTTTATGACGTCTTCCACGCTTTCGTAGTCAGCTTTTGGTTTTGGAAGTTCTTCAAGAGTTACAGTCCCACCAAGTCTGTGTACGAAATCGAATATCCTGTATGCGTGGTCTCTTTCCTCCATAGCCTGAATGTGGAAAAAGTGCGAGAAACCATCTAGGTTGTTGTCTGCAAACCAGGCTTCCATTCCTATGTATATGTAAGAAGAATGGAATTCCTTTTGGATTTGTGAGTTCAGAGCCTCTATTATTTTTTTGTTTGCCATGATTAAGCCTCCTTGAAAAGTTTTTGATTTACTGAGTATATTACACCAATATACTCTAGCTTTATAAATGTAAATATTGGATATGTGTCTACAGTTAACTATATACCCTTGTGTGGTAATGTTAAACAGGCCGCGTGTTTACTCTAAAATATACAGGGGTATAATGGGTGAATATGGTACAGATAAATACAACAGATTCACGGAAATTTTAAATATATAGGGAGTTTGAAAATAAAGCATAAGGGGTGAGCATTTGTGGAAAAAAACATAGTGATAGTAGGCAACGGAGCTGCTGGACATTATGCAGCCGAGACGATAAGAAACAAGGACAAGGAATGTACGGTTACTATGATCTCCAGTGAAAGCCATATGTCTTATTACAGGCCGAGGCTTTCACATTATCTAGGAGAAGAAGAACTGGGGAAAAATTTTTTCTTGAAAGAAGAGAGCTGGTATGAGGAAAATTGTATTGAGGTGATGCTTCAAAATACGGTTGAAAATATAGACGTGGACAAAAAGACCGTAAGGACATCAGGAGGAAAAGTCATACCCTATGATGCGCTAATACTTGCAAGCGGAGGAAATTGTTTTTTGCCGGACATGGAAGGCTCTGACAAGAAAGGAGTCTTTACTCTGAAAACACTTGACGATGCGGTTGAAATAAAGAAGTGGATGGGGAAAAGCCAAAAGGCAGTGATAATAGGAGGCGGTCTTTTAGGCCTTGAAGCCGCAGGTGCCATGAGAAATGTGGGGCTTGACGTTACGATAAACAATGTAACGGACAGGCTCATGTCAAACCAGATATGCAGCGAAACAGGGGCTTTTTTGGGAAACATAGTCAAAGACAAGGGAATAGATGTAATACTTCAAGACACGGCTGTTAAGATAAATGGCGGTGAAAGGGTAGAGTCGGTGGTATTTGAAAGTGGAAAAGAGATCGAAGCGGATATTGTGCTGTTTTCGGTGGGTATAAGGGCGGATCTGAAAATAGCAAAAGATGTGGGAATAGATTGTAAAAGAGGCATATTGGTGGACCGGTGGATGAGAACCAATGTCGAGGATGTATTTGCATGCGGGGATGCTGTCGAAATGGAAGGAAGAGGGTTTGGGAACTGGATATATGCGATGCAGATGGGCAAGATAGCCGGAGCCAATGCTTTAGGCGGAAATGCAGAGTTTAAGGAGAGCATACCTATGATAATGCTCAATTCGTTTGGCACGAGCATAAACTGCATAGGAGAGACTATTCCAAAAGAAGGCTATGAAAGTATAGTCGAGTCAGACTGTGAGAAAAAAAAGTTCAAGAAGTTGTTTTTCAGGGATGGAAAGATTGTGGGCGGTGTGGTGATTGGAGATGTCCAGTCATATCCAAAGATAATGACAGCCATAAACGAGAAAAAGGACATATCCCAGTTTAAAAAAGAAGGCCAGCCGGTATAGATGATTTGGCATTTGGGGGTTACAATTGAATATATAATCAGAGACTAAGGCGGCCGTAGACACATGGCCGCCTTCAACTTTGAAACACTGCTTGAAAACAGTGGTGATAGTATTATATAATTAATAATTAGGGTTTTTATAGATACGAAAAGTATAATTTTTAATTATAAAATGGAGGTATGTTGTATGATGCTTTTGGCAGACAAGTGGAAGGATTACGAGCTTATAGACACGGGAAATGGTGAAAAACTTGAAAGATGGGGGGAATATGTGCTTAGAAGGCCCGACCCTCAGGCTATATGGCCGCTTCCAGAAGATCTTGGAGCCTGGAAAAATCCTCATGGACACTACCACAGAAGCAGCAAGGGTGGCGGCTACTGGGAGTTCAAAAAGAACATGGAGGAGAGCTGGACGATAAACTACAAGGAGATGAAATTCCTTATAAAGCCTACGGGATTCAAGCATACGGGACTTTTCCCGGAGCAGTCTTCAAACTGGGACTGGATGATGGATAAGATATCAAACGCCCAAAGACCTGTAAAGGTGCTTAACCTGTTTGCATATACGGGGGGAGCTACCGTAGCCTGCGCCTGCGCCGGAGCTGAAGAAGTATGCCATGTGGACGCATCGAAGGGAATGGTTTCTTGGGCGAAGGAAAACATAGAGCTTTCAGGCCTTTCAGACAGAAAGGTAAGATTCATAGTGGACGATGTAATTAAATTTGTAAAAAGAGAAATCAGAAGGGGTAAAAAATACGATGCCATAATAATGGACCCTCCTTCATATGGAAGAGGACCTAAGGGAGAGACGTGGAAGATAGAAGACGAGCTTTACCCTCTTGTTGAGCTTTGCATGCAGGTTCTTTCTGATAATCCTCTTTTCTTCCTTATAAATTCATATACGTCGGGTTTTTCGCCTTATGTTGCTGAAAACATACTAAGACTTACTATGGGCAGAAGATATATGGGGGATATATATTCTGGAGAGGTTGGAATCCCGACTGCAAGGGAGAATGTAGTTCTTCCGTGCGGAATATTTGCAAGATGGGAGCAGAAGTAGTGAACCTTGAAGTCATATACGAGGACAATCACATAATAGTGGTCAAAAAGCCTCCAAATGTGCTCACTCAGGGAGACAGCACAGGGGACAAGGACATGCTTTCCATAGTGAAAGACTATATAAAGGAAAAGTACAACAAGCCGGGTGCTGTGTACATTGGCCTTGTACACAGGCTGGACAGGCCCGTAGGAGGCCTTATGGTGTTTGCAAGGACATCGAAGGCGGCGTCGAGGCTTTCGGAGCAAGTCAGGAGCAGAAGCTTTAAAAAGGGGTATATGGCGGTCTTGAGGGGATGTCCAGATGAAAAGGCATCAAGGCTTGAAGACTACCTTCTAAAGGACAAGAAGACGAATACTGTAAGCGTGGTTGGGCCTTTAAGCGAAGGCGCAAAAAAGGCGGCTTTGGAATATGATGTGGTGCAGTGTGAAAAGGGCCTTAGCCTTGTGAAAATAAAGCTTGAGACAGGAAGGCCCCACCAGATAAGGGTTCAGTTCTCAAGCAGGGGTACTCCTTTGTTTGGAGACCAAAGATACGGCAAGGATGTTAATAAAAAGGGCGAGCAGATTGCGCTCTGGTCTTATTATATAAGATTGACTCACCCTACGCTTAAAGAGGAAATGGAGTTTTATTTGAATCCTCCAGGGGATGTTTTCCCATGGAATATTTTTGAAATATAATTTGACAATATATTTTTGGACATGAAAATACGGTGCCTGACCAGGCACCGTATTTTTCACTATATTATACTATTGATTTTGCAGAAGAAGATATATTTGATTCATCTGCTTTTTTGATTCCATCGACTATAACGGCGCATGATGCGTCTCCCGTTATGTTCACTGCGGTTCTTAGCATGTCGAAAAGCCTGTCCACTCCAAACAGCAGAGGAAGTCCGACCACGGGAATGTTTGCCGAAAGCAGCACAGCAACTACCAGCAGTGTAGGTCCCGGAACGCCGGCCTGTCCTATAGACCCAAGTGTAGCCGTCAGTATTATTGCAATGTACTCAGTCACTCCAAGCTGTATTCCAAACATTTGAGAAAAGAACATCGCCACAAGAGCGTAATATATTGCGTTTCCGTCCATGTTTATTGTGGCTCCAAGGGGAAGTACAAATGATGCGGTTTCATTTGAAACCCCGAGGTCATCTTCGCAGACCTCAAAAGTCACAGGAAGAGTTCCCATTGAAGATGCTGTGGAAAGTGCTACAACCTGAGCTTTTTTTATTTTTGATATGAATTTTATTGGAGAAGTCGAAGACATCAGTTTTACAATAAGAGGATATACCCCGAATGTTTGAATTGCCAGAGCGACTATATATACTCCCAGAAGCTTGGCAACCAGAGCAAGTGTTCCATAACCGAATGTTCCAACGGCATCGGACATAAGTCCGAATACCCCTATGGGGGCAATTAGCATGACTTTTCCTATCATCCATATAAGTGCCTCGGTTATATTGCTGAATATCTCCATGAGATTTTCTTTTTTGTTTTTTTCAAGAGTAGACACCCCAAATCCGAAAAACAGGCTGAAAAACAGCACCTGGAGTATGTTGCCTTCAAGAAGTGCAGAAAAAGGGTTTACTGGTATTACTCCCTTTATTGTAGCCCAAAAGCCGGGAGTTCCTCCCCTGTCTGCAAACTCATTTGAAAACATTCCCTTTATGGCTTCGACGTCAAGCCCTATGCCTGGTTTGAATATTGCACCGAAGGCAAGTCCGAGGGCAACGGCAACCGCAGTTGTTGCCATGTAGAATGTAAATGTTGCTACTCCGATCTTACCGGCAGACTTTGTATTACCCAAAGACGCGGCTCCCGAGATTATTGACACTGTTACAAGTGGTATTACAAGCATTTTGATAAGCTGCATGAAAATGTCTCCAAGTGGAGCAAACACTGCAGCCTTTTCTCCCAAAAGTACACCGGCTGCTATACCCAGTATCATAGCCATTATTATCTGGTTTGCCGTGTTTGAGAAAAAACTATTTTTCTTCATAAAAATCCTCCTTAAAAAATACTGATTGTAATAAAATAAAGCATTAGTGCCTTTATATTGTATAATAATATGTAAACTGATAGAATAGCTAAAACAATATTTTTTTATGTAAATAATATTGTTTACGTGTGCGAAGCGGAAATGCACAAGAAGTTTTGTTCTTGCTGGAGAAACGCGTGGACTTGCACTATATACAGTTCTACAAATTATTTTTTACAGGAGGCATAAATGAACTACTACAATGGTTTTTATATAGAGAAGCCTGTTGGAAACAACATGTTTTCATATGAGCAGAGAAGTCAAAAGAGGATATATGTGCCTGCGCTTTTAGGTAGCAGCCTTGAAGACCTTCAAATTTCAGATGAATATTGCTTTTGCGAATGCCTTGAAGGCGAGGAGATATGCTGCAGCGGTCTTGAAAAGTTCATAGAGCTGAAAAGAGAGCGAAATACGGCATATATATTCGATAATCACAATCATGCGCTGTATTTCTGGGTGGACGCCTTGGAAAAGGGAATGTTTGAAAAGGGAATTAAGCTCGTACACATAGACCAACACAAGGACATGAGAGAGCCGGATCGTTATATAGAGTCTCTTGACAAAAAAGACATATTTGAATACACGAATTATGTGCTCAATGTGGGCAATTTCATAAAGCCTGCTCTTGAAATGGGGATTTTCAGCGAAGTCATTATAATAGACAGCGAATATGGATTCAATGAAAAGACCAGGGACATAGAGGGGGATTTTGTACTGGACATAGACGTTGATATATTCTCGAAGGACATGGATTATATTGACTTTGACCTTAGAATGGACTGCATAAAAGAACTTGCCCAAAAAGCCAAGGCCATTACAATAGCCACAAGCCCGTATTTCATAGAACAGGGGTATGCGATAGAGCTTGTAAAAGAGATGATGGGTGAATATATAAAATAAAGAATGGGAGCTGAATTTACCTTCAGCTCCCATTCTTTATTTTTTCACCCTTTTGACTTGGGAATATAGGGCCGTATGCAACGCAGTTTTCATCCCATTTTCAGAGGAATATTCGAAGTCGTGTTTTACAAGGCTCTTTTCGATATATTTTATGATATTGACAATAAAGAGTTACTTATGTAAGCGCCAACAGAGTTTGAATAAAAATGTATTGGCGCGTATAAGATTTCAAAGTGAAATTGTGGGTATTAAAGGAAAAAGAGGAAAGGAGTGTTCAAATTGAGATACCAAAAGAATATAGGTGCCATAAGCAGGCAGGAGCAGGAAATCATAAGAAGGAAAAAAATAATGGTTGTAGGCTGCGGATCCATAGGAGGATTTGTAATAGAAGGATTTGCAAGAATGGGAATTGGAAGAATGATGGTTGTGGACAATGAAATATTCGAACAGACAAATCTCAACAGACAGCCTTTCTCCACTGAAAAAAATATTGGCAAGGAAAAAGTATATGTTGCAAGAGAGCGGGTTAAGGATATAAATTCAAACGTGCTGTTTAGCGGAATAAATGACGACATAAGGAATGTAAAAATCGAGGGAGTGGACATAATAATAGACTGCAGCAATAGTATAGACACTAAGTCTTTTTTGAAAAAACTCTCAGATGACACGGATACGATGCTCATAAGCGGAGCCATAGGCGGATGGAAGGGCGCTGTGTGCATAAGCAGGCCTTCGGGAGAAATATTTGAAAAAACGTATATACATGAAGTAGAAAAACTTCAGAGTGAGGGTTCATTGACCTATTTCAGCGCAGGATTCATAGGATCGGCAATTATTTCGCAGGGAGTGAGAATGCTTTTGGAGAGAGAGGGAAGCAAAGAAGAAAGATTATATAAATTTGACTTTGAAAATTTGAATGGATAGGCATGGCGGACAATAAAAAAATTAATAATAAAGACATTCGTAATAAGAAGAATTTTTAATTAATTTGTATTTTTTTGACATATAATACAAGCCTAAGCCGTGTAGAGGTATTGAAAAATAAAGGTTTTCTAATTTTTAAAAATGTATTGACAGTATAGTTAAATCTATGTAAAATATAAGGTTTGATGATTTGACAAAAGTAAAGGATTGTGGTATTATGTAAACATAAAGTAATTGAGGAAGGTGATTTTGTTGGCTACAAAAAATACTTTGGACAGGATCAGAAAAGATATTGAAAAGCACCTTGGCAAGAAAATACTCCTTAGAGCTAACAAGGGAAGAAAAAAGATAGTAGTTAAAGAAGGAGTAATCGAAAACACCTATCCCAGCATATTTATAGTAAAGATAGATGATGAATATAATAATACAACGAGAGTATCATATAGCTATTCGGATGTACTAACATCCACCGTAAAACTTGAAATAGGAATTGACGGAGAACTTGCTGGAATGCCAAGCTAAATTGGAAAAGCCGCCTTTGATTGGGCGGCTTTTTGAATTCTCTAAAAAAGTGAAGGCATATGCAAATGTCTTTGTATTTTCTTTGTAATTTATAGTATAATATATTGTGTATATAGTATGTAGTCTTCAAGATTCATTTTTGTCAATATTAATACATAAGGCAAGCATACTTGTCATATGTTATTTTTATGCCATTTTGAGGAGGTTTTTAATGGGTATAAAATTAAAGTCAAAAGCTAAGATAAACCTCTCTATTGATGTTTTAGGGAAAATGGAAGATGGATACCACAATGTGGAGATGGTTATGCAGACCATAGGACTCCATGACATCCTCACAATCGAGGAAAACCTTTCAGGAGAGATAACCATAAAAAGCGACACGTCAAATATACCATGTGATGAAAGAAATATAGCCTACAAGGCAGCCAGGCTTATGAAAGAGTTCATAGGAACAGACAGGGGAGCACATATATATATTCAAAAAAGAATTCCGGTTGGAGCGGGAATGGCTGGAGGAAGTTCAAATGCCGCTGCAGTGCTTACGGGGCTAAATAGAATTTGGAAAGCGGGTCTTAGTGAAAATGACCTTATGGACATGGGAGTAAAGCTAGGGGCTGATGTTCCATTTTGCATAAAGGGTGGAACTATGCTTGCCCAGGGAATAGGTGAAAAACTTACCCCTATAAAAAAATCCTGTGACTTTTGGGTTGTAGTTTGCAAACCTAATTTTTCGATATCGACTGTTGAAGTTTATAAAAATCTCGACATTTCAGAGATATCAGAAAGACCGGATACAAACAAAGTGATTGAATATATTGAAAATGGAGATATAAAATCATTAGCAGGTTCAATGGTAAACGTGCTTGAGCAAGTAAGTGAAAAGAGGTATTCGGTCATATCGCATATAAAGGAAAAAATGATGCACCAAAAGGCTTTGGGTAGTATTATGACGGGAAGTGGGCCTACAGTTTTTGGAATTTTTAAAAATTTTGATGATGCACATAAAGCCGAGGCTAAGCTCAAAAGCTTATGGGACCAGACATATTTAACGAAAACTGAAGACGAGGGAGTTGAAGTGTATGAAGGGTAAGATAGGAAATCTCAAACTTGAAAACTATAAGCCTCTTAGAGATATAGTGTTTGAACATTTGAGAGAGGCGATACTGACGGGCAAGCTTGAACCGTCCACAAGACTTATGGAGGTGCAGCTTGCCGAGGAACTGGGGGTAAGCAGGACGCCTGTAAGGGAGGCCATAAGAAAGCTTGAGCTTGAGGGTCTCGTCGAGATGATCCCTAGAAAAGGGGCTTATGTTGCAGATGTGTCTGTTAAAGATGTAGAGGAAGTTTTGGAAATAAGAACAGGACTTGAGGGTTTTGCGTCAATGCTGGCGGCGCAGAGAATGAACAGGGAAGAAATAGAAGAACTTAAGAGAATACTTGAAATATTTAAAGAGGCATATGATGAAAATAATTCCGAAAAGATGGTTGAGGCTGACATAGCATTCCATGAGGTCATATTCAAAGCGACAATGAACAAAAAGCTTATGCAGATAAACAACTCACTCAGAGAACAGGTATACAGATTCAGGAGAATGTATATAGTTGAATACCACAGGTCTGAAAACCTTATATATGAACACGAGGATATAATAAGGGCCATAGAAAAGAGAGACACCGAACTTGCAATGAAAAATGCTATGAAGCACATAAAGCTTCAGCAGGAGTTCATAGTGGAACAGACAAAGGCCAAGAAAAACAAGCTTGTATAAAATTCAGACTATTCGAAAAACCAAAATTTTCATTTTGGTTTTTTCTTTTGCAATAATACATGTGAAAATACCGATGCACAGAAGGCGCATTATGTACGGGTCATATATTGAAAATATGCAAAATATGTATAAAATAATTGTTTTACTTGAAAGAAAATAATGTGTAAAATATAATCATATCCATTAAAAAATGAATTATATAAAGATGTATCCTGCAAAAATGTGGAAGGAAGGTGTACGTGTGAATAAAATGAATGTGGCTGTCCTGTTTGGAGGAAAATCCGGAGAGCATGAGGTTTCACTTGAATCTGCAGCTTCAATCTGCAGGGCAATGGACAAGGACAAATATAATATATATATGATAGGGATAACAAAGAATGGAGAGTGGGCTTACTGCAAATGCACTCCAGATGATATGGAATCCGGAAAATGGCTCCAGTTTGAGGTTGAAGGGTCAAATATAAATTTAATACCTTCACAAAGCAGGCCCGCTGGTATAGAATTGGAAAGTGGGGAAATCATAAAAATCGACGCATGTTTCCCTGTGATTCACGGTCCGTTTGGTGAAGATGGAACGCTCCAGGGGATTTTTGAAATGGCGTCAATTCCATATGTAGGATGCAAAGTCTTATCGTCAAGCCTAGCCATGGACAAGGCAATGTTTAAAAAGGTAATGGATTTTGAAGGTATTCCCCAAGTTGATTATGTAAGCGTCAGGGCTTACGAGTTTGAAAAAAAAGAGGAAGACGTTATAAAAATGGTTGAAGACATGCTTGACTACCCAGTTTTCACAAAGCCTGCAAACATGGGATCGAGCGTAGGTATATCGAAGGCCTCAGATGCATACGAGCTAGCCAGTGGAATAAGGGAAGCGCTTAAACACGATTCGAAGGTTGTAATAGAACAGGGGATAAACGCAAGAGAGATAGAGGTTGCGGTTTTGGGAAGTGAGACTGTAAGGGCGTCTGTACCGGGAGAGGTGCTGTCCTGCAAGGATTTTTACGACTATGAGGCTAAATATCTTGCAAATAGCTCCAAGACTCTCATACCCGCGCAGCTTGACGAGGATGTCAAATGTGAAATACAGGATATGGCAATAAAGGCATTCAAGGCGATAGACGGTGAAGGCATATCCAGAATAGACTTTTTTATAGAAAAGGATACGAACAGGGTGTATATAAATGAAATAAACACAATGCCTGGGTTTACAAAGATAAGCATGTATCCAAAGCTTTGGGATGCGAGCGGGATGCCCTATACAAAGCTTATAGACGAGCTTATAAGGCTTGCCATTAAAAAATAGACTAGGAATTGAAGAGGTGTAGTTAGTGAAGAATAATCCAATAGGAGTTTTTGATTCAGGCATAGGAGGACTTACTGTACTTAAGGAAATAATGAATGTGCTTCCGTTTGAAGACATAGTGTATTTTGGAGACACGGCGAGAGTGCCTTACGGTTCAAGATCTGCCCAAACCGTTACAAAATACGCCTTCCAATCGATAAATTTTCTCCAGACTAAAGGAGTAAAGGCAATAGTAATTGCATGCAACACGGCCACGGCAAGGAGCCTTTCAATAGTTCAGGAAAAGTATGATATCCCTATAATAGGTGTTATAAATGCGGGAGTTAAGACGGCGCTTGAAGTCACTAAAAACAAAAAGGTAGGGGTAATAGGCACTGAAGGAACAATAGGTTCAAAGGCATATGAGATAGAAATGAAAAAAATATCGAATGATATAACAGTAGTGGGAAAGGCATGCCCACTTTTTGTTCCAATAGCGGAGGAAGGCTGGGCGGATACTGACGTTGCAAGCCTTACAGCACACAAATATCTTGACGATGTCAAAAAAAGCGGAATAGATTCTCTCGTGCTTGGATGCACTCACTACCCGCTTTTGGCCAATACAATACAAAAAACCGTGGGAAGTGATGTGCAGCTTGTAAATCCTGCAAGAGAAACCGCAAAGGACTTAAAGTGCATATTGGAGAAAAAGGGTCTTTTGAATGAAAAAGAAACTGGGCCATACTACGAATATTTTGTTTCTGACGATCCGGCAAAGTTTACAAGTGTCGGGCAGAAATTTTTGAACAGGGATATAGAAAAAATAAATCTTGTTGAAATACAAAAATATTAATGTTAGAATTATCTAGGCTGCAGAATGAATCGTTCTGTAGCTTATTTTGTCTTTTTATTTGGGATGAGGTGGTTTTTTGAATAAGGACGTGGTTATAAAAATAAAGACATCGCAAGTGGACTTGAAAGGGACCGGCGATGACATGGAGCTTGTTACAAAGGGGGAGTTTTATACAAAGGATGACAGCATGTACATAGTATATCAGGAAACTGAGCTTTCTGGAATGGAAGGGACTACTACAATGCTAAAGATATCCGATGACCTTCTTGTAATGAAAAGATATGGGAGCAATACGTCAAAGATGGTGTTTGAAAAGGGGAAGAGGTTCAAAACCAGATACAGGACTTCGCAAGGGGATTTGTCCATGGAAATACTCACTAATTATGTTGACATCAGCATGAATGAAGACGAGAGCAAAATAGACATAGACCTTGTGTACGATATAAACATAGCCGGAATATTCGAAGGCAAGAACAAGATGAACATAAGCATAAGCTAAAACAAAGGATGCAGATAAATTCTGCCTCCTTTATTTTATTTTGAAAAAAGTTTACAATATGTACTATAACTTTGTTATTATTGTATGGAGAATATTTTTAAATAAAAAAATTAAATTAATAAAAAGCAAAGTGGGTATAAAATACTAAGGTTGAATCAGGCGGCCTATTAAAAAAAAGAGGTATAAGAGATGGTTGTAGAAAAGGTAAAAAAGACAATAGAAGACAATGGACTAATAAACAAAGGCGATAGTGTGATAGTGGCCCTTTCGGGAGGTCCAGACTCGATTTGCCTGCTTCGCGTTCTCAATGAAATCAAGGATGAATACGGAATAAAGCTCTATGCAGCACATCTAAACCACAAGATAAGGGGCATGGAAGCTCAAAAAGATGCTGTGTTTTGTGTGAGAACTTGTGACGAAATGGGTATAGTCTGTTTTGTAAAAGCTTATGATGTCCCCGCGTATTCAAAGGAAAATGGTCTGTCCATAGAGGAAGGAGCAAGAAAGCTCAGGTATAACATGTTTTTCGAGCTCAAGGAAAGCCTCGGAGCTCAAAGTATAGCAGTTGCGCATAATCTTGACGACCAGGCTGAAACCGTTTTGATGAGAATGATGAGGGGCAGCGGACTTGAAGGGTTAAAGGGCATGGACTACAGGAGGGCGGACGGCATAATAAGGCCTCTTATAGACGTGACAAGAGATGAGATTGAAAAGCACATAAAGGAGAATGAAATAGACTTTAGAATTGACGAGTCCAATCTTGAAGAGGTATACAGCAGAAACAAGGTAAGGCTCAGCCTAATCCCGTATATCGAAAAAAGCTTCAATCCAAACATAAAAAAGGCCCTTTCCAGAATGAGTAGGCTTTTGGGGGACGACTGCGACTATATAAATTCCAGAGCTGAAGAGAGTTTTGAAAGGCTTTGCAAAAAAAACAGCGACAAGAGCATAAGAATTGATGCAAACGAGCTTTGCAGTCTTCACAGAGCTATCTCGACAAGGCTTGTAAGAATGTCAGTTGAGCACGTTCTTGAGGATATAAAAGGTTTTGAACTGGTGCATGTCGAAGATGTCATGGGTCTTGCAGGGAAAGGGCGAGAAGGTGCGTCAATAGATCTTCCGCGCAATATGGCTGCGCTCAAAAGAGGAAACGATGTCATAGTAGGAATAAGGGATGAGATCCTTCCGAAGGAGAGTAAAAGCGAAAGCTTCAGCTATACTCTTCCGAAAGAAGGCAGTATATTCATAAAAGAAATTGGCATGGAAATTGACTCATCCACCATGCAAAAGAAAGAAGGGAGCAAATTCAAATATGAAAAAGGCTGTATATATTTGGACTTGGACAAAATAGATGGAAAGGTCACGGTAAGAAGCAGAAAAGAAGGTGACAGGATAAGACCTGTAGGTCTTGGAGGAAGCAAAAAGGTCAAGGATATCTTCATAGATATGAAAATAGAAAGAAGTGAAAGGGACAAAATACCTGTAATTTCGGATGGAAAGGGGATAATGTGGATATATGGCTATAGGATAGGTGACGATTACAAGGTTGACGGCAAAACATCCAGTGTAATTAAGATAAGCGCTAGAAAGAGATAGAATTGGTAAATATTGAACTTGAAATATCTTTATGTTAAAATTAACAGGTACAAATATAGGAAGGAGGGCTCGTATTGAAGAAATTTTTCAGGGGAGCAAGTTTTTACTTACTCATATTCATAATAATAGTCTCGATAGTACAATTTCTGAGTAAGCCCACGCAAGAAGTGGTAAATATGGAGTTTTCTCAAGTATATCAACTGTTGGAACAAGAAAAGGTGTCTAAGATACATTTTACAAATGAAATAATAGAAGGAACTGTAAAGGGCACAAATCAAAAGTTTACATCCTATGTTCCTTACCCTGTAAGCAGGGACCAGCTTTCGGAGGTCATATTAAAACAGGTTTCTGAAAGAAAACTTATTGTAAGCGGAGAACCTGAACCGGGGACTCCATGGTTTTTCGAAATACTGCCTTCTGTATTCATGATACTGATATTCGTAGTGTTCTGGTTTGTATTCATGCAGCAGTCACAGGGCGGCGGAAGCAGAGTTATGAATTTTGGAAAGTCAAAGGCAAAGCTGCACAAGGAAAATGAGAAGAACAAGGTTACATTTGCAGATGTTGCAGGCCTTGAAGAGGAAAAGGAAGAACTGCAGGAAGTTGTAGATTTTCTGAAAAGTCCTAAAAAGTATACGGAACTTGGAGCAAGAATACCAAAGGGAATGCTTCTTGTGGGACCACCGGGAACAGGAAAGACTTATCTTTCAAAGGCGGTTGCAGGAGAGGCTGGAGTGCCATTTTTCAGCATAAGTGGTTCTGATTTTGTGGAAATGTTTGTAGGTGTTGGAGCATCGCGTGTAAGGGACCTTTTCGAGCAGGCGAAAAAGAGCGCACCGTGCATAATATTCATAGACGAGATCGACGCTGTTGGAAGAAAAAGAGGAGCCGGACTTGGCGGAGGCCATGACGAAAGGGAGCAGACACTTAATCAGCTGCTTGTTGAAATGGATGGATTTGGAATAAACGAGGGCATAATAATAATGGCTGCAACAAACAGGCCAGACATACTAGACCCTGCTCTTCTTCGTCCGGGAAGATTCGACAGACAAGTGCTTGTCGGTGTACCAGACATAAAGGGAAGAGAAGCTATACTGAAAGTGCACTCAAAAGGGAAGCCGCTTGCGAGTGATGTGGACCTTAAGGTGCTGGCAAGAAGGACTCCTGGATTCACTCCGGCGGATATAGAAAACCTTATGAACGAGGCTGCTCTTTTAACTGCAAGAAGAAAAGAAAAGCACATAAGGATGGAAACTGTAGAAGAGGCCATCACCAAGGTTATAGCTGGACCGGCTAAAAAGTCGAGAGTGATAAGCGAAAAGGAAAAAAGGCTTACGGCTTATCACGAGGCGGGACATGCTGTTGTAGCAACGCTTATGCCGGACACAGACCCGGTACACCAGGTAACTATAATACCTAGGGGAAGAGCCGGAGGATTCACAATGATACTTCCTAAAGAGGAAAAGTATTACGCTACAAAGAGTGAGATGGAAGAGCAACTTATACACCTTTTAGGGGGAAGAGTTGCGGAAAAGCTTGTTCTAAAGGACATATCAACAGGTGCACAAAACGACCTTGAAAGGGTTACGCACATAGCAAAGTCCATGGTTACAAAATATGGTATGAGCGAAAAGCTGGGTTCAATGACTTTTGGGGAAGGTTCAGATGAGGTTTTCCTTGGAAAAGACCTTACTACAAGAAAGAACTACTCGGAAGAGGTTGCATCTGAGATAGACAGAGAGATAAGAAGAATAGTGGACGAGGCCTACGAGAACACTATAACTCTTCTTGAAAAAAATCTTGACAAGCTGCATGATGTTGCAAATGCGCTTCTCAAATTTGAAACTCTCGATGCAGACCAGTTCCAAAAAGCTTTTGATGGAGAGCTTGTTGTCACTGATGAAGAGATTGAAGCGGAAGAGGCTCACGACAGAGCGGTTTCTTCAGGAGTGAATATTGAAAAAGACAATGCGGCGTCACTTGAAAAGGTTGAGGAAATAGCAGAGACAACAATTACAAAAAATGAATAATAATCAAAAGCCGGGGATTCCCGGCTTTTGCAATATGCATTAAAAAAATACTGAAAATACAAAAGGAGTGACATAATGAAGGAGATAAAGCCAGGGGTAAAGGCAAGCCTTGAGAAGCTTGTAAAATATGAAGACACTGCAGCTGCGCTGGGCAATAAAGACGTTGAGGTTTTTGCAACACCAGTTATGGTATCGCTTATGGAGATCACATGTGCACAGGCGCTAGAGCCGTATCTTGAGGAAGGAGAGGGCTCTGTTGGAGTAAGCCTTGAAATAAGGCACATTGCACCGACTCCAGTTGGCATGAAGGTAACATCGAATGCAGAGCTCACAAAGGTTGACGGTGTCAAAATGGAGTTCAAAGTCGAGGTCTTTGATGAAAACGAAAAAGTGGGAGAGGGAATACACAAAAGGGCTGTCATAGACATGGACAAGTTTTTTAAAATGGTTGAAAAAAAGAAAAAGTAGACAAAAAGGCCGAATACATTTTGTATAAGGCCTTTTTTATTTTATAATGATATAGTGACTAATTTGTTTGTATGGAGGAGTAATTTTGCACAGCATAAGGCAAGTAAAGAAAAACAGGCTTATAGCGGCATATGCTATAGCTATTTTTATGATTTTAATGGGTTGTTTTATGGCAGCAACATTGAATTCAAGAGTTTTGTTTTGGCAAAATAAAAACACTATTATGGAGTCCATCATTATTTCGGTAGGTATAGCATTCATATCTTTAGTGCTGGGAAAGAGTTATTATCAAAGACATGAATACAATGAAAAGATGAAACTGTCGAGTGGAATAATTCAAAACACTTCAGAAGCTGTAATAATCACGGATGAGCACACAAGTATAATATTTGTCAACGAGGCATTCACGAAAATAACTGGGTACGAGGAAGAAGAAGTCATAGGCAAAAAGACATCTGCATTCAAATCAGGAGTGCATGGACAGCAGTTTTATAAGAATATGTGGGATTCCATAATAAACTATGGAAGCTGGAAAGGCGAGGTGTGGGACAAGAAAAAAAACGGGCAGATGTACCCAAAATGGCTTAGAATAAACTCTATAATTGGAGTCGGGGGAGAGGTAAAGTACATAGGGGTATTTGACGACCTTACAGACAAGAAAAAAATAAATAGAAGGGTCAAGAGGCTTGAAAACTATGACATGCTGACTGGACTTCCAAACAAGGCGCTTTTTTTAAAAATAGTGAACAGGCGTATGGAGAAAGACGCGAGATTTTCGCTGATATCGCTTAAAGTCATAAATTTTTCACTTGTGAATGAGAGCCTTGGGTACAGGTACGGAGACAATCTGCTTGTTGAAATAACAAACAGGTTTAAGGCTGCAAAGCAAAAGAATATATTGATATCGAGGACAGGTAAAGATGAATTTACTCTGTTTTATTCACATTCAAATGGAATACCTGTTGCCAAAGAGATTGTAGAAAATATAATAGAGACGCTAAGTGGTCTTTATGTCATAGGCGAAAAACACACATATGTAAATATTGCGGCGGGGGTTGCGAGCTATAGAGATTCTGATGAAGCGAGTGAAGTTATAGAAAATGCAAATATAGCCCGTGAATATGCAGTTGAAAATGGAATCAATATATTTAGCTTTGACGAGAATATGAAGTCTGAATACATAAGGAGAATAGAAGTCGAAAGCAGGATTAAAAGGGCTCTGGAAAAAGAAGAGTTTGAAGTATACTACCAGCCTCAGGTGGATATCCAAAATGCCCGCATAAGCGGCGTTGAGGCCCTTCTCAGATGGGAAAGCCCTGAACTTGGAAGGGTTTCCCCTGCTGAATTCATACCCATAGCGGAAAAAACAGGTCTAATATCACCGCTTGGAATATGGGTCATGAGGCAGGCGTGCAGGCAGCGGCATATATGGAGTGAAAAAGGATTTGACATAAATGTTGCTGTCAATATATCACCCATACAGTTTCGAAATACAGACATCCCTTGTGCGATAGAAGGAATGTTGAAAGAATACGATATTCCAGGAAAAAGTCTTGAAGTGGAGATAACTGAAGGCCTTCTGATTGAAAATTTTGAAAACATAGACGAGCAGCTCAAAAAGATAAAGGCCTTGGGAGTCGGCATTGCCATAGATGATTTTGGAACTGGATATTCATCTTTAGGATATCTTAGAAATCTTGAAATAGACAAGATAAAGATAGACATGCAGTTTGTCAGAGGATACCCACACAGTGATGACGGCACCATAGCCAGGATAATTTCAAGCCTCGCCCATAATTTGGATTTAAGGCTTATTGCCGAAGGTGTGGAGACTGAGAAGCAGCTTGAGTTTGTAAGGGAGATAGACTGTACAAGCGTACAAGGGTATTATTACAGCCCGCCACTTCCAGCGGAGGAGATTGAAGAACTGCTTGATCAGTGGCAGGCAAGTGTTAGACGAAAGGATGATGACTTTGAAGGACAGAGTGCTTAAATACTTGATTCGAAACAAAGGCAGTTTTGTTTCTGGGGAGAAGATATCTGAAAGCCTTGGAATATCAAGAGCTGCAGTGTGGAAGCATATAAGCAGTCTTAGGCAGGACGGCTTTGAAATAGATTCAGCAAGCAGACGGGGTTACATGCTCATAGGCGATGCGGATATAATAAATCCCCAGATTATAAGTGATTCGCTCCGCACAAGCTTTATAGGTAAAAAGATAATATACATGGATTCAATAGGATCTACAAATGACCACATAAAGTCCATTGCAGGCGGGAGTACTGACGGGACAGTTGTGATTGCAAATGAGCAGACAAAGGGCAAGGGAAGAATGGGCAGGTACTGGCATTCTCAAAAGGGCGATGGTATATGGATGAGCATGCTCCTAAAGCCACACATAGCTCCGAACAAGGCGTCAATAATAACTCAAATAGCAGGAGCAGCAATAGTAAAGGCACTTGACGAATTTGGAGTAAGTGCCATGATAAAATGGCCGAACGACATAATTTTAAATGGTAAAAAGCTTTGCGGGATACTTACGGAAATGGCAGCAGAGATTGATCGGATAAACTATATAGTGCTGGGAATGGGAATGAATGTTAAAAGCGACAATTTTCCAGATGAAATAAGTGATATTGCTACATCTCTTTACAAAGAGGGGCACGCCATCAAAAGAGCCGATATAATAAGATCTATATTTGAAAATTTCGAGAGGCTCTATGTAGATTATATAAAAAATGACGACCTAAAAGAGGTTGTGGAAATATGCAGGGAAAGATCGGCTGTAATAGGAAAGGATATATATGTGATAACCTGGAGTGAAAAGAAAAAGGCAAGGGCTCTTGACATAAGCCAAAACGGAGACCTTTTGGTTGAATACAAAGACGGCAGAAAGGAAAGTCTGGTATCGGGCGAGGTTTCAATAAGAAAGGCGGACGACGAATAGTGGACAGGGAAAATGGACTGGGCATAAAAGGGGTGAGAGTCGGAAGCGCCCAGAACGATGAGGGGCTTACGGGCTGCACCGTTATAATATGCGAGCGGGGCGGTGTGTGTTCCGTGGACGTAAGGGGGGCGGCGCCAGGGACAAGGGAGACCGACCTTTTGGATCCTGTTAACATGATAGAAAAAGTGCATGCGGTAGTGCTTGCGGGAGGCTCGGCGTTTGGGCTGGACTCCTGCAGCGGCGTCATGAGATACCTTGAGGAAAAGGGCGTGGGGTTTGACGTAGGAGTGGCGAAGGTGCCCATAGTGACGGGGGCTGTGCTATTTGATCTGAATGTGGGAGACCCAAAGGCAAGGCCAAGTGCCGATATGGGATATGAGGCGTGCATATCTTCTGAAGAGGGAAAATTCAAGCAGGGGTGCTTCGGTGCAGGATGTGGAGCCAGCGTCGGCAAGGCGCTTGGAAGTGAACTGGCGATGAAGTCCGGAATGGGGATGCACTCCATGAAGTGTGAAGACGGGCTTGTAGTATCGTCTATAGTTGCAGTCAACGCATATGGGGATGTATATGAGAACGGCAGAATAATAGCGGGGGCGCTAAGCAAAAGCGGAGGATTTGCAGACAGCAGAATATGCATGTCAATGGGTGAAAATGACAATGGATTTACGGGCAAAAACACTACAATAGGAGCAGTTATAACCAATGCAATCCTTACTAAGGCCCAGGCGAAGAGAATATCGTATTTTGCCCATGACGGATATGCAAGGGCCATAAACCCTGTTCACACTTTATATGACGGAGACAGCATATTCACACTAGCAACAGGAAGCGTTGATGCCGACATCAACAGGATTGGAATACTGGCGGCGGAGTCCATGGAAAAGGCCATAATAAGCGCTGTCAAGAATGCGGATTCGTCAGGGGGACTCAAATCATACAAAGATGTGACATCGCAAAAATAAATGTCTAGTTTTATCTCTATAAGGTTTTTTAACTGCATTTCATTATAATTATTGAAAACTAAAAATTTTGCTGTTAAAATTAAACTGAAACTGCAGGCATCTTTTTGAAGAGAGTCTGACATTCAAAAATAAATAAATAAAATTAAAGTCCGGTATCAATTTGAACCGGAACGGAGGTGCAGCTATGATTGAAGCAAGTGGAAAGAAGGGTATTTCTGTAAGGAAGATGAGCATTATAGGGGTTTTGGGAAGCATATCAATAATACTGGGCATGACGCCGCTGGGCTTTATACCGGTAAGTCCCACTATGAAAGCTACCATAATGCACATACCTGTAATAATAGGGGCCATAGTTGAAGGTCCGATTGTCGGAATGATGGTAGGGCTAATGTTTGGGGTTTTCAGCATGATACAAAGTATAACTCAGCCGACTCCTGTATCATTCATATTTTGGAATCCGCTTATATCGGTAGTTCCAAGAATAGCAATAGGGATTACGTCTTACTATGGATACATTATACTTAAGAGATTTTCGAAGTCAGCAGTGCTGCAGACGTCGTTTGCAGGGGCTATAGGAACGCTTACGAATACTATAGGTGTGCTTGGAATGGCGTATCTGCTTTATGGAGCCCAGTTTGCGGAGAAGCTTGGGGCTGATCCAGCGCTTGCAGGAAAGATGATACTTGGAATAGGAATAAGCCATGGCATTCCTGAAGTTATAATTGCAATGCTGGTTGTTTCGGGTGTATGCAAGGGGCTGAGGCTTTTAAAATAGAAAGTGTCGAATAATTATATCGAGGGGAAGATGTAGTATGCTTTTGGTGTGCGATGTTGGAAATACTAATACGGTTCTTGGTGTATATGATGGGGAAGAGCTTATAAAGGACTGGAGAATTAAAACTGACAAGCAAAAGACGTCAGACGAATATGGAATACTAATAAGCCAGCTTTTCAGCTATGAAGGTCTGGATCTTTCGAAAATAGAGGATGTAATAATATCTTCAGTAGTTCCAAATGTAATGCATTCTCTGGAGAATTTCTCCATAAAATACTGTGAAAAAAAACCTCTCGTGATAGGGCCTGGAGTCAAGACGGGAATGAATATAAAATATGACAACCCAAGGCAGGTTGGAGCAGACAGGATAGTTAATGCAGTGGCGGCATATCAAAAATACGGAGGCCCCCTTGTAATAGTAGATTTTGGGACTGCAACCACATTTTGCGCGGTGTCGAAAAAGGGTGAGTACCTTGGCGGTACAATATCGCCAGGAATAAAAATATCAATTGAAGCCCTTTTCCAAAAGGCTTCAAAGCTTCCGAGAGTGGAACTTGTAAAGCCGGGAATGTCCATATGCAAAAATACTATTTCAGCGATGCAATCTGGTATAATATATGGGTACGCAGGGCTTGTGGATAGGATTGTGGATATGATGAAAATAGAGCTTGGAGACGAAAATACGAAGGTCATAGCCACAGGAGGGCTTGCGACGTTAATATCTTCTGAGACTGCTAACATAGACCATATAGACAAGTTCTTGACGCTTGAGGGTCTGAGGATAATATATGCAATGAATAAATCAAAGGTCGGGTAATGCCTGGCCTTTGTCGGCGTATTTTGTATGTTCAAGTTGGCTTGCACATGGAGTGAACATGGATTGTGAAAAGCTTGCATGGGAAGGAGACTAAATTGAAAGGCAGTATAGAAATAGGAAGAGTAAAGCTTTCAAACAGAGTATTTTTGGCGCCCATGGCGGGAGTAACAGATCTTCCGTTTAGGCTGCTTTGCAAGGAAATGGAATGTGGCCTTTTATATACGGAGATGATAAATGCAAAGGCCCTTTGCTATGATGACGAAAAGACTAAGAGTATGATAGAAATACACAAGAGAGAACACCCGGTAGCACTTCAGATATTCGGGCACGAACCTGAATATATAAAAGGGGCCGTTGAAATATTAAACGGCCATGACAATGAAATACTGGATATAAACATGGGATGTCCGGCGCCCAAGATAGTGAAAAACGGCGACGGGAGCGCACTTATGAAAAATCCGGATCTTGCGGGAAGGATAATGGAGGCTGCTGTTAAGGCCTCGAAAAAGCCCGTAACTGTAAAAATAAGATCAGGTTGGGATGATGAGAGCATAAATGCATGCGAGATAGCCAGAATAGCCCAGGAATGTGGAGTGAGTGCCGTGGCAGTGCACGGAAGGACGAGAGAGCAGTACTACAGCGGAAGCGCAGACTGGGACATAATCAGGATGGTAAAAGAGGTCGTTTCAATACCCGTAATTGGAAATGGAGATATAAAGAGCGCCGATGATGCAAAAAACATGTTTAGAAAAACGCTATGCGATGCTGTGATGATAGGAAGGGGAGCCCAAGGCAATCCGTGGATATTTGGTCAGGTGAGCAGCCAGCTTGAAGGATGCGAGAAATACAGAGAGCCTGATGATATTGAAAAGATAAACACTGCAATAAGGCACCTTGAGATGGTAATGGATGTAAAGGGTGAATACAGCGCAGTGGTGGAAATGAGAAAACATCTTGGATGGTATTTGAAGGGAATGAAGGGTTCTGCAAGAGTGAGAGAAGAGATACACAAGTTTAAGACATTTGAAGATGTTACAAAAAGGCTTAGTGTATATATGGATGAGTTTAGTCTATAATTCTTGACATAAAAAAAATACTAATTTATAATTCATTATAACGTATGTAAATATTATGGGAATGCGTGAAAGATAATAACAGTGTGAAATTTCCATATTTTGGTTCAAGGTTGGCTGTAATGATAAAATTGTATTGATTTTATCAGTTTTTTTTGTTTAAATACAAAGGTATAGAAAGCGAGGAAGTTTTATGGATTCAAACAATAAAGAAATACTTCTTACCCAGGAAGGTTATGACAAGATAGAAAACGAGCTTGAAGTGCTAAAGACTGTGACTAGAAAAGAAGTTGCGGGAAGAATCAAAGAGGCCATAGCATTTGGAGATATATCAGAAAATGCAGAGTATGACGAGGCTAAGAATGAGCAGGCTAAGGTTGAAGAGAGAATATTAAAGCTTGAGAACATGCTTAGGAAGGCAAAGATAATAAAAGAAGAAGAAGTGGACGAAAATATGGTAACTGTAGGTTCTATAGTAAAGGTGTTCGATTATGAATTTGACGAACATGCTGAATATACTATAGTTGGATCTGCAGAAGCTGATCCGTATGAAAATAAAATATCTAACGAGTCTCCAGTGGGAAGCGCGCTTATAGGCAAAAGAAAAGACGAAGAAATAGACGTACAGGTTCCAGACGGAACGGCAAGGTTTAAAATAGTAGAAATAAGAAGATAAGCATGTGGAGGTGCCGTAATTGTCAGAAGAATTGAATTTAAATGAAATGCTCCAAATAAGAAGGGAAAAACTTAAAAATCTACAGGATACCAATAGGGATCCTTTTAAAAATGAAAAATATGATATAACAGCATATTCTGAAGATATAAAGCAAAATATAGAAGCGATGCAGGGACAAAATGTATGCCTGGCGGGCCGTATAATGAGCAAGAGGGGTCACGGAAAGACAACATTCATGGATATTCAGGATTCGCAGGGAAGAATGCAGCTTTATGTAAAACTGGATGCTCTTGGAGAAGATGAATACAACATATTCAAAACTTACGACATAGGTGACATAGTGGGCGCTGAAGGCGAAGTATTCATAACCCAAAAGGGCGAAATATCAATAAAAGCTCAAAATATAAAGCTTCTTTCAAAATCGCTTCAGATACTTCCGGAAAAATTCCATGGGCTAAAGGACCCGGATCTTAGATACAGAC
This sequence comes from Peptoclostridium litorale DSM 5388, assembly GCF_900141635.1. Lineage (GTDB taxonomy): Bacteria > Bacillota > Clostridia > Peptostreptococcales > Peptostreptococcaceae > Peptoclostridium > Peptoclostridium litorale. The sequence goes on from NZ_FSRH01000005.1 coordinate 206,146, forward strand.
AAAGATATGTAGATCTTATAGTAAATCCGGAGGTCAAGGAGAAATTTGTAACTAGAAGCAAGGCTATGAAGGCTGTCAGAGAGTATCTTGACGAGAGAGGCTTTCTTGAAGTTGAAACTCCGATACTAAACACAATAGCTGGTGGAGCGTCGGCAAAACCTTTCATAACTCACCATAACACTCTAGACATAGATATGTACCTTAGGATAGCAAACGAACTTTACCTTAAAAGGCTTATAGTTGGAGGCTTTGACAAGGTATACGAGATGGGAAGAATGTTCAGGAACGAAGGAATGTCTATAAAGCACAACCCTGAATATACAGCTATAGAGCTTTACCAGGCTTATGCAGATTACAACGACATGATGACAATAACTGAGAACATAGTTGCATACATGGCTGAAAAAGCTCTTGGAACTACAAAGATAAACTACCAGGGAAAAGAGATAGACCTTACTCCTCCCTGGAGAAGACTGAGCATGAAAGATGCTGTCAAGGAATACACTGGAATAGATTTTGACGATATAAAGTCGGATGAAGAAGCCTATGAAATAGCCCAAAAGAAAGGCCTTGAGCTTAGAAAAGGGCTTACAAAGGGACACATACTAAGCGAGGTGTTCGAAGAGTTCTGTGAAGAACACCTTACTCAGCCTACATTCATAACTCACCATCCGGTTGAGATATCACCTCTTGCCAAGAGAAATCCTGAGGATCCTACTATAACAAACAGATTTGAGGCGTTTGTTAACACTTGGGAAATAGCAAATGCGTTCTCTGAGCTTAACGACCCTATAGACCAAAGGGGAAGATTTATGGATCAGCTAAAGCAAAGAGAACTTGGAGATGAAGAGGCCCAGATGCTGGATGAAGACTTCCTGAATGCCATAGAGGTTGGACTTCCGCCAACAGGAGGACTTGGAATAGGAATTGACAGGGTTATAATGCTTCTTACGGACTCGTCTTCAATAAGGGACGTAATACTGTTCCCAACTATGAAGCCTGTTGAAAACAGATAAGAATACAAAAAAATATAATTGGAATTTAAAATATATTAAATACCCCTGTTTATTGCTTATGGACAGGGGTATTTAACTATTTATAGGTCTTTATGGCTGTGTTTGTCGAAACTCTTTATTTTAAGGTTTTTTTTTGGTATATTAATATAAAATTAATAAAAATTCAATGGGAATTTAAAGTTGAAATTCAAATTAAAGGTAACAGCATAGAATTGGGAGGTGCAATGTTAATGCTAAGTTGGATTTGTCTTATATGTATTCTTTTGCTTGTGGGTAAGATGATGTGTTTTTTTTCGATGAGTGCTCTTTTAGAATTGCACAGTGAAAAAGCTGCTGTCAAAAATAAAAAGACAAGGAAGAGAAGGGCGCCTTCCGCTGAAAAAGGCTATGCTGCTACGGGTACATACGGTAAAATATATGAAACGGGTCACATAAAAAGCAAAAGAAGCATCTAGACGATGCTTCTTTTTTTATAGGGATTCTATGAATTTTTTTATCTTTGAAATTCCTCTAGTAAGTTCCTCGTTGCTGCATGCATAGCACAGTCTTATAAAGTCGTCTGTTCCAAATGCCATTCCTGGAACCACGGCAACTCCCTCTTTTTCAAGAAGCTGATTGCAAAACTCCATTGAAAGGCTTTCAGAGTTTTTAAACTTTTCTTTAAACGATGAGATATCCATGAATATATAGAAAGCGCCATCAGGTTCTATATATCCGACTCCATCTATTTCGTTTACAAGAGATATTGCAAGGTCCCTTCTGCTCTTGAACACACTTACCATTTCATCCATGTCTTCGTCGCATTTTACAAGTGCGCCAAGTGCTGCGTACTGTGAAATTGTGCTTGGATGTGAAACCAGGTGGCCCTGTATTGAAGATATTGCCTTTGCTATTTTAGAGTTTGAGGCCGTATAGCCCACTCTCCAGCCTGTCATTGATGCGGATTTTGAAAAACCATTTACTGTTATTGTCATATTTTTTATCTTGTCAGACAGAGAAGCTACGCTTGTGAAAGGACAGTCATAATGTATTTTTTCGTATATCTCATCTGCAAGTATTATTATTCCCCTTTCAACACAGAAGTTTACAAGCACCTCAAGCTCGTCTTTAGAGTATATTGCACCAGTAGGGTTTGAAGGGTTTGAAAGTATTATAAGTTTTGTATTCTTGCTCACAAGCTTTTCAAGGTCTGAAGGTGTCACCTTGAAGTTGTTGTTTTTGTCAGTATCGACAAATACGGGAACTCCGCCTACAAGCTTTACGGTTTCAGGGTAGCTCACCCAGTAAGGTTTTGGTATAAGGACTTCCTCACCTGGATTTACAACAGCCATAAGGGCGTTTGTAATTGCATGCTTGGCGCCGCTTGAAACTACTATCTGATCCAGCGTGTATGAAATATTGTTTTCATTTTGAAGTTTGTCTGATATCGCCTGTCTAAGCTCTATTAGACCTGTGACTTTGTCATACCTTGTCTTGTTGTGGATTATGGCCTCTACGGCAGTATATTTTGCTTTTTCAGGGGTTGTAAAGTCAGGTTCACCTACGCTGAGATTTATTATGTCGATGCCTTGCTCTTTTAGCTGGGAAACCTTGGTATTTATGCCTATTGTAAGTGACGGGGTGATGTTCATGGCTCTGTTAGAAAGCATGATGTATTTCCTCCTTTAGCAGCTATTGAATTTTTAAAACACAACGGTATGTGTTTTAATGTGATAAAGTAAATTATAAAGCAAAAAAATATTTTTGCAAAGCAAAAAGTAGACTTTATAATGGGCGCTAGTATGTAGTAATATGGGTATGAGATTAAAGCGAAGGAGTATTGAAAATGATGACAAAAACTCACATATCAGTAGGCTGTGCAGTGGGACTTGCTGTAGCAAAAGCGCTTGGAATGCATCCAGGACCTGAATACATAACGGCCATAGCCATAGGGAGCATGCTTCCGGATATAGACCATCCTGGGTCGAAAATAAACAGAAAGATACTTCCAAGATCAAAAAAAATAGACAAGATGGCAGTATATACAATAATGGCGATTGTTGCAGGATATCTCTATTTGAAAAACAGCAACATGGGATTTGCGCTCTATACGATACCCTTATTTTTGATGATAGCATTTTCAAAGCACAGAGGAATAACCCACAGCATATTGGGAAGTGGCATATTCATATTTTCCATATACAGCATATCGAATGAACTGGGAAGAGGGATTTTAGCGATTCCATTTGCATTGGGATATTTAATGCATATAGTATCAGACATGCTTACAAGCGCAGGGGTTCAGCTTTTTTATCCTGCGAAAAAGAGGATTAAGTTTTTATTCAGGTTCAAGACAAACAGCACTTTTGAAAAGGTACTAATGTACATTGCAACTGCAGTATCAATATATATGGGTTTGCAGTGTATTTTTTAAATTGATTGAACTATGGGCTGTATTAGTGGCTATATGAGCATATCGTAAGTATTATATGGAAAAATAAAATGAAAATAGATAAAAAATCCTACCGGAGATTTGAAGCGGTTGATAACACTATGTTTGAGGGGATTCCCAAAATGAGAAATATTGAAATTTCAATGTATACAGTGATTTGATTTATATTCAAAAAACTGATAAGCTATTTATTGAAATAGAGAGGGCCTTTTTGAAATAATAAAAAAAGGCGATTTTTTTTGTTATCTGCATCTATATATAGTGTATAAATAGAATGGGCACACAATATAGTGTGGATATCTTGTGGATGGTGTGGATAAGTAAGGAAGGAGTTTTGAAATTGATTGAAAAGATAAGAAAAAGAGACGGGAGAATAATTCCCTTTAACAAAGAGAAAATAACTAGAGCGATATATCTTGCCGCGTGTGAGGCTGCAAAAAAAGAGGACAAGCCTGCAGACTACAATAAGGCTGACATTATAGCAGATGAGGTTGTAAAGTTTTTAAATAGAAGCTTCGCGGGTCAAATACCTACAGTTGAAGATGTACAGGATTCTGTTGTAAGAACTCTTATAAAGACCGGCCATGCAAAGACTAGTGAGCTTTATATACTTTACAGGGGCGAAAGAAACAGAATAAGGGATTCTAAAAACAGGCTCATGAAGGACATACACAAAATAACATTCCTGGATTCGGGAGATGCTGACATAAAAAGAGAAAATGCAAATATAGACGGAAACACTCCTATGGGAATAATGCTTCAGTACGGGAGCACAGTGTCGAAGGAATTTTGCAAGAAGTTTGTAATAAAGCCTGAACATGCAATGGCACATGAAAGAGGAGACATACATATACACGACATGGACTTTTTGAACATGGGAACTACTACATGCTGCCAGATAGACATTTCAAAGCTTTTTGAAAACGGATTTTCAACTGGTCATGGATATTTGAGAGAGCCAAATGACATACTGAGCTATTCGGCTCTTGCGGCAATAGCGATTCAGGCAAACCAGAACGACCAGCATGGAGGCCAGTCGATACCTAAATTTGACTTTGACATGGCGAAGGGTGTAATAAAGACATTCAGAAAGAAAATGAAGGACAATGTATCGAAATACCTTGAAATAGAATTTGACATGGATGATGACTCTACAAGGGGAATAATTTCAAGTGTGTATGAAAGCTACGGAGATATAGAGTCCATAGAGTTTTCAGATGAGCAAAAGGAAGGTTTCATAAGCGCACTGAAAGTTGCAATAGCGCAGGCTGTAGGCTCAGCTGAGGGTCTGGACGAAAAGGCTGCAAAGGCATTTGAATTTGCATGCAGGAGATCAACTAAAGAGATAGAAAAGCAGACATACCAGGCTATGGAGGCTTTTGTGCACAACCTTAACACCATGCATTCGAGAGCAGGAGCACAGGTTCCGTTTTCTAGCATAAACTTTGGAACAGACATGTCTCCTGAGGGAAGGCTTGTTTCAAAGAATCTTATGCTTGCACAGGAAAGCGGTCTTGGAAATGGAGAGACTCCTATATTCCCTATACTCATATTCAAGGTTAAAGATGGAATAAACCTTAAAAAGGGAGATCCTAACTTCGACTTGTTTGAAATTGCATGTAGAGTTTCAGCTAAGAGGCTTTTCCCGAATTTCAGTTTCCTGGATGCTCCTTTCAACAAGCAGTACTACAAAGAGGGAGACCACAATACCGAGGTTACCTATATGGGCTGCAGAACAAGGGTTATGGGGAATATATTCGGGGAAGAGGTTGCAACTGGAAGAGGTAACATATCATTCTCATCTGTAAATCTTCCGAGGCTTGGGATAAAGCACGGAATAGCATCAGGAAGGACAGAGCCTGATATGGAAGGTTTTTATATGGAACTGGACGAAAAGATAGACACAGTTATAAACCAGCTTATAGAAAGATTCGAGATACAAGGGAGCAAAAAAGTGAAGAACTTCCCATTCCTCATGGGTCAGGGAGCTTGGATACATTCTGATGAGCTTGGACCTGAAGACACTATAAGAGACGTGATAAAACATGGAAGCCTTACGCTTGGATTCATAGGTCTTGCAGAGACCGTAAAGGCACTTACTGGAGAACACCACGGAGAAAGTGAAAAGGCTCAAGAACTTGGACTTAAAATAACAAGGTATATGAGAAAGAGAATGGACGAGGCAAGCAAGGAGCATAACCTGAATTTTGCGCTTATCGCCACACCGGCAGAAGGGCTTTCGGGAAGATTTGTGAATATGGACAGAAGCATGTTTGGAGAGATAGAAGGGGTTACTGACAAGGAATACTACACTAACTCATTCCACATACCAGTAGGATACAAGCTTAGTGCATTTGACAAGATAGACAAGGAGGCTCCATATCATGAAATTACAAATGGAGGCCATATATCATATATAGAACTTGACGGAGATCCAAGCCAGAACCTTGAGGCTTTTGTAAGCATAGTTCAGCATATGGCAAAGAGCGGCATAGGATACGGTTCTATAAACCACCCGGTAGACAGATGCCCATCTTGCGGATATACAGGTATAATAGGAGACATATGCCCTGCATGCGGAGTCAAAGACGGCAGTGGCGAAGTGTATTTTGAAAGAATAAGAAGAATAACTGGATACCTTGTAGGCACAGTAGACAGATTCAATAATGCTAAGAGGGCGGAAGTAAAAGATAGAGTAAAACACGCATAGGCAGGTTATTATAAGGCGGCTCGTTAAGAGCTGCCTTATTTGCCAATTATGTTATATACCAAGGACATGCAAGGCACAGACGTGGGGACGTTTCAGAAATTACATTGGGAGGAAAAAATATGAAAATAAGACTGTCGGCTCCAGTTACAATAGACAGTATAGTTGATGGAGAAGGGGTTAGGGCCGTAATATGGACTCAAGGATGCATACACAACTGCAGCGGATGCCATAACCCTCGAACACACAGCTTTGACGGAGGATATGACGAAGACGTAAGAAGCATAGTGGATACGCTTGAAAAACTTAAAATACACAAGGGAATAACACTTTCAGGAGGAGACCCTTTTGAGCAGCCGCTACCACTTGTCTACATATGCAGGGAGGCGAAAAAACTGGGAATGGATGTATGGGCGTATACGGGATATACATTTGAACAGCTGACTGACGAGGAGAATATAATGTACAGGGAATGGATTCAGCTTTTAAAAGAAGTGGACATTCTTGTGGATGGAAAGTTTGAACAGGAGAAAAAAGACCTTCTTCTCAGATTCAGAGGGTCAAGCAACCAAAGAATACTGGATGTCAAAAAATCGCTGGAGGCAAAAAAGCCCATAATACACGGCAATTATGTTGATGACAGATTTGAGTAATGAAAAAGCCGCATTATAGCTGGCCAAAGGTCGGTAAAATAGCCATGTTGGATTTTTATTATGAAAAGCCACAAAACATATTGACAATAATCAGCGGGCCTGATAAAATAGTCTTTGTCGTTGAGTGAGACGCATGGCTGGAAAGCCAGTAGCCAAAAGGAATTTAGCAGTATGTTGCAGCCAATCGAATTCCACTTGGAAATTCTCTTGGGCAACACTTGCATGAGACGTACAGTGCTTATTTCATAAACAGTGTTACGGCTTCAAAAAAGTTCTTGACTTGGACCTTGAGAGATGATAAGATAAACGAGTCGCAAAAAGGCGGCGAACATTGAACCTTGAAAACTAAACAGCAAACCATAGACCGAATTTTTTCGGTCAAACCATGAAACAAACAGTCAGTGATAACTGTAATTTTACAGTTTGTCATGAGTCAAGAGGATAAGTCCTCAAGGATTTTTTATTAAGAGTTTGATCCTGGCTCAGGATGAACGCTGGCGGCGTGCTTAACACATGCAAGTCGAGCGAACAAAGCGATGTGAAGCCTTCGGG
>NZ_FSRH01000014.1 GCF_900141635.1 Peptoclostridium litorale DSM 5388
ATCCTCTTGACTCATGACAAACTGTAAAATTACAGTTATCACTGACTGTTTGTTTCATGGTTTGACCGAAAAAATTCGGTCTATGGTTTGCTGTTTAGTTTTCAAGGTTCAATGTTCGCCGCCTCTTGGCGACTCTTATTATTTTACTCTGTCGCTTTCATTCTGTCAAGAACTTTTTTGAAGCCGTAACACTGCTTGTGAAGCAAGTAGATGTACGTCTCATACAAGTGTTGCCCAAGAGAATTTTCAAGTGAAATTCGATTGACTGCAACATACTGCTAAAGTCCTTTTGGCTCTCGGCTTGTTTGCCGTGTGCCCTGTCCGGCGACAAGTAATACTATACCAACTTTCTAAAATACTGTCAACAGGTTTTCATCACTTTTTTAATTTATCTTTTTTATCTATACTTTATCCAAAAACAAACCTATTAAGTCCGTTCAGCTTCGAACTTTAGGTTTATCATTCCTCATTATATTTCGATTTTGTGTTTTTTATAATCAGTCCGCCTTTTGTTTTATTATCAATTTTTCTATAATAAAGCCATTGTCATGCGTCAATTTTTTCATATGCACCCCATGTATTTCAACCGCTCCGTTATCTATTCCCACAAATAAAAAAGAAGCCTGGGGCATTTATATGCTAGGCTTCTTTTACACAAGTATTCTTGTTATGCTCTTTTTTCATCTACTGCCAAACAGTCATTTCCACTTATCAGCCTTAGCTTCACAAGTATTTTCGACAGTTTTTTGCCCTTTGGAAGAGTCATTATCTCTTTGTTTGTTATTATTCCGACCTTGAAAAGCAGTATCGCATAAACAGCCATGCCCACTCCTATTGAACCTACGCATGCCATGTTGTTCCCTACACCCGGATATATTATGCCGAATGTCAGTTTTACGACAGCGCCCATTATAGCAGATGCCGCAAACGGCTTAACTATGGAATCCACAAGGTTAAACTCTACATTCATATATTTTTTAAGCTGAATGAAGTTCAATATGGCCGCCACAGAATATGCCACTACAGTTCCCAGTGCTGCGCCCTTTACATTTATCTCAGGTATTCCGGTAAGCACATAGCTTATTACTATTTTGAGCACTGCGCCTATAGCAAGGTTGATCACCGGTACATGCGCCTTGTCCATCCCTTGGAATATCCCTGTGAATGTCTGTGTAAAGCAAAGGAATACTACTCCAAATGAAAGTACAAGAAGTATCTGCCCTGTAGATGAAGGCTCGTTCGGGAACAGCATCTGCATTATCGGCACTGAAAGCACGGCAAGCCCTACTGCCGCCGGGAACGAAAGCACGCTTGCAACCTTCATTGATATTTGTGTCTGTTCTTTTGCCTTTTGCATGTTCTTTGTAGCAATGCATTGTGATATTATCGGCACAAGGCTCATCGAAAGGGCTACAGTGAGAACCTGAGGCAAGTTTACAAGTGTTGCCGCCATTCCTGTAAGCTGTCCGTAAAGGCTTGATGATTCTTCAATGCTGAATCCTATACCCTGAAGCCTTCTCATCACTATGGCGGTATCTATAAATGTCATTATAGGTATTACAGCCGCACCAATAGTTATCGGTACAGCTATGCCAAGCAGCCTCTTTATAATGTCTCCTGACGTTTCTTCAACTTCAGGTTCGAATGTGCTTTTTTCAACTTCTGCCTTTATGTCTTTTCTACTGCTCATGTATATGCCTATCATGAATATCGCACCAAATACGGCTCCTGCAGTAGCTCCAAATGAAGCACCCGCAGCAGCATACTCTTTTCCCTTGTCCAAAAAGAAAAATGCAAGGAAAAGGCCAAGGCCAACTCTGAAAAATTGCTCTATTATTTGCGATACCGCTGTAGGCTTCATATTCTGAAGCCCCTGGAAATAGCCCCTGTATGACGACATTACAGATACGAAAACCAGCGCTGGAGCTATTGCCTTCATAGAATAGAGTGCCTTAGGGTTTTTAAACCAGCTCACAACTAGAAAATCCGCACCGAAAAACAAAATTGCCGATGTTATGATCCCCACGCTTATAAGCGCTCTGAATGATACCTTGAACACCCTGTGCGCACCCCTTCTGTCTCCCAAAGCAATTTTTTCGGATACAAGCTTTGATATTGCCGTTGGAAAACCTGCTGTAGATACTACAAGAAGGAGAACATACAGCGGATATGCCGTAGAGTAGTACCCCATGCCTTCAGAGGTTATTATGTTTACAAGCGGTATTCTGAAAAACGCTCCCATGACCTTGACTAATATTCCTGCCAGGCCCAGTATGAAGGCTCCTTTTAAAAAGGAATCTTTTTTCATCCAAATTTCCTCCTATAAAGACTTAATTTACACAGGCTCGGGTCTATGCCCGAGCCTATCAGTTTTAGTCTTTTTACTTTTTTTCTTCAATATACTTTTCTATTTTTGCCTTTTCCATTAGCTTTTCAATATAGCCTTCGTACTCGTCTTGTCTTATCTGCTCCACAATCGACTCCTTCACCTCTTCAAATCCAGGTGTCTCGTCAATTTTATCGTAAACCTTTATTATGTGGTATCCAAACTGCGACTGAACAAGTTCTGACATTTGACCTTTTTCAAGTCCAAACGCCGCATTTTCAAATTCCGGCACCATCACGCCTTTTTTGAAAAAGCCAAGGTCTCCTCCATTTGGAGCCGAGCCTTCGTCTTCAGAATAGTCTTTCGCAAGCTGCGCGAAATCTTCTCCATCCTTTGCCTTTTTGAGTATGTCCTGTGCAATCTCTTTCTTTTTGGCTATTTCTTCTTCCGCAAGAGGGTTCAGGCTTCCGTCCACCGTCTTTATAAGTATGTGGGATGCCTTTACCTGGTTATTCCTGTAGCTTTCCTTGTTCTTTTCATAGTAGTCCTTGGCATTTGAATCTTCCACCTTGAAATTGTCCTTGAAATCCTGTTCAAACTTCATAACCATCAGCTCTTTTTCTATCTGCGCTTTCAGGAACTCATCGTCTATGCCGTTTTCTTCCATGAATTTCTTTATCTGCTCATCTTTTTCTATGTTCTGCTTGAACTGCTCCATCTGATCGTTTATTTCCGCCTCTTCAGCTTTTATGCCTTTCTTTACCGCCTCTTGGTATTTCACCTCATCTGATATCATCTTGTCCAGTATCTGGGCCTTTACTACTTCAAGGAATGTTTTTCCTTCCCCCGCATCCTTTGTCCAGATTTCCTCTCCATACATTGCCTCATAGCCCTTTTTAGCAAGCGCAAGATTCTTTTCAAATTCAGCCGACTTTATGAGCTTGTCATTCACCTTTGCAACTGCGTCCTTTGGGGCGCCTCCATTGCAAGCCACAAGTGAAAACATGACAATAACTATTGTCAAAATACTAATTAACCTTTTCATATCAAAACATCCTCTCCTGTTTTATGATGATAGTCTATTTTATCATCTTTTCCATTACCTCGGCAATTTCTGTAATCAATTTGTAATGATTTTTTTCTTTGGGCCTGAACATGTAGTAAGGTTCTATCAATATCTTGTCGTCGCGCCATCTTATAGCCTTTACATCTAGCTTTTTACCCAGCGCCTTTGCATATCCAGCCATTATTAGCGTCCCTACCGGCAGAGGTATGTCAGAAAATCTGTCTTCTATCTCCTCTTGTATTTCATACATGTCCTTCTTGTCTTCTATAGATGCTATCTTCTTGTATATCTCTATTTTTGTGGACTCATCGTCTATATAGTCCTGTGGTATATACGCCTCGAGTTTCAGTTCTATTTCGGTATCAGCCTCTTTTACAACCTCTTCTCCCTTTAGCCTTTTTATTGCATTGGAAAGCATTTTCACATAAAGGTCATATCCTATTGACGCCATGTGTCCGTGCTGCTGTGATCCAAGCAGGTTTCCAGCCCCTCTTATCTCAAGGTCCCTCATTGCTATTTTAAATCCTGAGCCAAACTCTGTAAATTCCTTTATAGCCTTGAGCCTTTTTTCAGAAACCTCACTCAGCACCTTGTCCTTTTCATATGCAAAATATGCATACGCCTGCCTCGACGACCTTCCGACCCTTCCCCTTAGCTGATACAGCTGGGAAAGCCCCATCTTGTCGGCATCATACACTATTATGGTGTTGGCGTTTGATATATCCATTCCAGTTTCTATTATAGTGGTGCATACAAGAACATTGGTCTCCTTTTGAAGGAATCTCATCATTACCTTTTCAAGCTGCCTCGAGCTCATCTGTCCATGTCCAAGGTCCACGTTTGCAGACGGCACTATGCTTTTTATCTTTGCGGCGATGTCCTCTATTCCGTTCACCCTGTTATATACGAAAAACACCTGTCCGCCCCTTGCTATTTCACGTTCTATGGCGTCTGCCATTATGCTTTCCTTGGCCTCCACTACGAATGTACGCACAGGATGCCTCTCTTCAGGAGGCTCCTCTATGACGCTCATGTCCCTTATGCCAGTGAGCGACATGTGAAGGGTTCTCGGTATGGGGGTTGCCGAAAGCGCGAGCACATCCACAGTCTCCTTGACCTTTTTTATCTTTTCCTTGTGCTTTACTCCAAACCTTTGCTCCTCGTCTATGACGAGAAGGCCAAGGTCCTTAAAGCTTATGTCCTTTGAGAGTATCCTGTGGGTCCCTATTAGAACATCTACAAGGCCTTTCCTTGCATCTTCTATTATCTGCTTTTGCTGCTTTTCAGTCTTGAACCTGCTCAGCACCTCGACCCTTATAGGGAAGTTTTCAAACCTTCCGGCAAAAGTTACATAGTGCTGCTGAGCAAGTATCGTAGTCGGAACCAAAAGCGCCACCTGCTTCGATTCCATGCAGGCCTTGAATACTGCCCTTATGGCGACCTCTGTCTTGCCATATCCCACGTCTCCGCATATGAGCCTGTCCATTATCCGATCCGACTCCATATCCCTTTTGACCTCTTCTATGGCTTTTTTTTGGTCTTCCGTCTCCTCGTACGGGAACAGGTTTTCAAACTCGCCCTGCCATGTCGTATCCTCTGCGAATGAGTATCCTTTTCGCTCCTCCCTCTTCGCATACAGTTCTACAAGCTCTTTTGCCATGTCTTCCACGGCCTTTTGGGTCTTCTTTTTCACCTTGTTCCACTCGTTCGATCCAAGCTTGCTGAGCTTCACCCGCTCCCCGTCTGATCCGATGTATTTTTGCACCTTGTCGAGCTGGTCTGTAGGAACATAAAGCGAATCCGAACCTGCATATGTTATCTTTAGGTAATCCTTTTTAATGTCCCCCACTGCGAGCTGGCTCATGCCCTCATACTTGCCTATACCGTGGCTTTCGTGAACCACATAGTCCCCTGTCGAAAGTTCAAGGAAGCTTTCTATCTGCCTTGCGTTTTTTATCTTCTTTTTGCGCTTTTCCTGGCCTTTTTTGTGGGCTCCCAGCACTTCCTTGTCCGTTATCAGTGTGAATGCCGCATCCGTATAGCTGAATCCGCTCGCCACACCCCCTATTGTCACGGCTATTTGAGATGGCTTAAGATCAGCATCTCGCCTTTCGACTATGCTGCAGGCCAGTCCCGATGATTCAACCATGTCATATATGTTCTTTGCCGCATCCTTGTCTCCTATGGATATGAGTATGCTGTGCCCCTTGTCCTTGAGGTATTTGAGCTCGCTTATGAACATGTCCCTCTTGGCTCCAAACGGGTGGATTTCCCTCGCGGCAAAATTCAGCGAAAGGGATTTGCCAAATCCCCGTACGTCCTTTGGCAGCATAGACATCAGTACGACAGGCCTGTCATCAGCATCGTCCATTATATCCTCAACCCCGAGCAGAATATCCGATTGACCCTGCAGTGCATACCCCTTTTCAAAGGAGTTCAGGAATATTTCATTAAATTCCTCCCTGTAGTTTCTTTCGCGCTCCGTTATCCTCGAAGGCTCATTCATTATTACAAGGGAGTCCTTTGGCAGGTAGCTTATCAGAGTATCCGGCTTTTCATATATATAGTCGACATAGTTTTCAATTCCCTCAAAGTATATCCCGTCTCTTATCATCTGGATATTTCTCAGTGCATCTTCGCCGTTTCCACCGGCAATTTCGTCCTCTACCCCCTCGAGAAGAGGCTTATGGTCTTCATATACGATTTCCCTTGCCGGAAGTATTTCAAAGCTATTTATCTTTTCAAGCGACTTTTGGCTTATCGGATCAAAACTTCTCATCGAGTCTATTTCATCCCCGAACAGCTCTATCCTCACTGGATATTCATATCCCGGGGAGAATATGTCTATTATGCCTCCCCTTACGCTGAACTGCCCTGCTCCTTCAACCTTTGCTTCCCTTTCATACCCCATGCGCGAAAGCTTTGCCGAAATCCACTGCACATCCAAAGTGTCATTTGCATCTATGCCTATTATGCTTTTTATGAGAATGTCCTTTGGAATATACTTTTTAAGAAGGGCCTCTACGCTTACTACGAGTATGCACCTTTCCCCTTTTGCAATTTTCGAAAGGGCCTGCACCCGCTTTATTTCTTCACTTCTGTCTCTTGCCTCCATCGAGTAGAAAAACATTTCGCTCGATGGCATATATACAGCTTTTTCCCCCGCATAAAACCTGGCATCTTCATATATGATCTTTGCATCAAGTTCGCTGTAGGCAACCACCAATGCACTCCTGCATTCAATCTGCTCAAAAAGAGCGCATGCCATATGGGCTTTTTGGCTTTGCACAAGCCCGCTTGCATGTATTGGCGTATTGCCTTCCCGTATTCCTTGGATCATTCTGTTGAATTCATAAGATCTTTTCAGCGGGCCAAAAAAAATATCAGCCATTTTTCATCACCTTTGTCAACTGTTAAATTTGTTCATGGCGGCGTCTACGCCCTCTTTTATTATCGCCTCTACAGACTGTGATGCTGATTTGAGCACGCTTTTCACATCCTCCATAGCATCCTTTTCAAATCTCGAAAGCACGAACGAGGCCAGGTCTCTCCCCTTTTCAGGCCTTCCCACACCTATTCTCACCCTTGGAAAAGTGTCAAACTGAAGGTTGTATATTATGGACTTCATTCCGTTATGTGTGCCCGCGCTCCCCTTTTTCCTTATTCTGAGCTTTCCAAGGTCAGTGTCTATGTCGTCATATATGACTATTAGCTCTTCAGGGCTTACCTTGTAGTAGTTGTATATGTCAAGAAGCGCCTCCCCGCTAAGGTTCATGTACGTCTGTGGCTTTACCAGAAGCACTTTCTGCCCTGCTATTCGGCCTTCACCTACAAGCGATTTATGCTTTAATTTTTTCAGTTCTATGCCATTTTCATCTGCCAGTATATCTATAACGTCAAAACCCACGTTATGCCTTGTTCCCTCATACTGTCTTCCCGGGTTTCCAAGCCCTACAATAACATACATTTCATATCCTCCCCACCTAATATTGCCAAACAAAAAAAAAGGCCACATTCATTTCGTCGCGACCTGTTATTGGAATCAGAGATAGGCGCATTACCAGTAATGCGCCTATTGATAATATTTTATTAGTCAAAAAGCTTGCTTACGGACTCGTTTAGGAATATCTTCTTTATAGCCTCTGCAAATAGCGGTGCTACAGACTCCACCACTATATTGTCCGCCTTTTTGTCTTCCGAAAGCGGTATTGTGTCGAGAACTACAAGTTCCTTTATAACTGAATCCTTTATTCTCTCTATGGCAGGTCCTGAAAGAACCGGGTGAGTACAGCATGCGTAAACCTCTTTTGCACCAAGGTCTTTAAGGGCTTTCGCTCCATTTGTTATTGTACCTGCAGTGTCTATCATGTCGTCAACAAGTATTACGTTCTTGCCCTCTATGTCCCCTATTATGTTCATGACTTCAGAAACATTGGCCTTTGGCCTTCTCTTGTCTATTATCGCTATAGGCGCTTCAAGGTGATTTGCAAAATTTCTCGCCCTTGTAACACTTCCAAGGTCTGGCGATACTACAACCACGTCTTCAAGTCCCTTGCTTTTGAAGTGCTCTGCAAGTATAGGAACTCCAAGAAGATGGTCAACAGGTATGTCGAAATATCCCTGTATCTGGGCTGCGTGAAGGTCCATTGTAAGAACCCTGTCTGCTCCTGCTGCTGTAAGAAGATCTGCGACAAGCTTTGCAGTGATAGGATCTCTCGCCTTAGCTTTTCTGTCCTGTCTTGCATATCCGTAGTATGGTATTACCGCTATTATTCTTCCAGCAGACGCTCTTTTTAGAGCATCTATCATTATAAGAAGCTCCATGATATTAGTGTTTACAGGTGCGCTTGTGGACTGGATCAAGAATACATCTCTTCCCCTTACCGATTCATTGAAATTTACAGAAATTTCCCCATCGCTGAAAGTAGATACAACAGCATCTCCTACAGGAACTCCCACAAGCTGAGCTATTTTTTGAGCAAGCTCCGGATTGGAATTACCCGTGAAAACCTTGATCTCGCTGCAACTACAATTAAAATTCATTTTTTAAAACCTCCCAAAATCTATATCTTCAAAATAAAAACATGCTAAATTTTACCTTTTCAATTTCCACTTTTCACTACTTACATAGCCTTCTTTTACAGTCTGTCTCTCTCTGGCTATTGCAAATGACTCCGCTGGAACATCTTTGTCTATAGTGGATCCAGCCGCTACATACGAGTTGTCACCGACATTTACAGGCGATATCAGATTGACATTGCATCCTATGAATGAATTGTCACCAACATTAGTCCTGAACTTGTTCTTGCCGTCATAGTTTACAAACACTACTCCGCATCCTATATTAACTCCTTCTCCAACATCTGCATCTCCTATATAGGAAAGATGCGATGCCTTGGAACCGTCTCCAAATGTCGAGTTTTTGACTTCTACAAAATCTCCTATTTTGGCATTTTTTCCTATTATGCTGTTTGGCCTTAAATATGCATAAGGGCCCACAGTAGTCTCCTCGCCGACTTTGCTTTTTATTATGGTTGAATTTTGTATGCTTGCTCTATCTTCTATTAATGACTCTTCTATCCTGCAGCCCGAACCTATTATGCAGTTTTTCCCTATAAAACTGCCAGACGATATTATGGCTCCGGGATATATTATTGTATCGCTGCCTATCTCGACGTCAGACTCTATATACGTATTTGCGGGGTCTATTATTGTAACTCCGCATACCATATGTCCTTCATTTATTTTTTTTCTCATTATCATTTCAGCCTTTGCAAGCTGGACTCTATCGTTGACTCCCATTATCTCCTGCTCACATGCACTGTCGCACGCTCCAGCCTTCATGCCCTGGCTTCTTATGATCTCTATTGCATCAGTCAGATAGTATTCTCCCTGTGCATTCTCATTCGAAAGACTTGAAAGGGCAGACTTTAGGGCTTTTCCTTCAAAGCAGTATATGCCTGAGTTTATCTCGCTTATGCGCTTTTCCTCTTCGCTTGCGTCTTTTTGCTCTACTATTTTCAAAAATTCACCGCTTGAATCCCTGACTATCCTTCCATATCCCAAAGGATTTTCAATGTGTGCCGAAAGCACGCTTACAGCATAGCCGTTATCCTCATGAAAATGCACAAAATCCGATATGGTTTTTACATTTATAAGAGGAGTATCTCCACATAGCACGAGAACCCTGTTGTTGTCATCTATGTATTTTTTTGCCATCAGAACCGCATGTCCCGTTCCCAGCTGCTGCTCCTGTGTTACAGTTGCAATGCCGTCCATAAGAACATTTTGGACTTTTTCAGCTCCATGCCCAACTACGACAACAGTTTCAGCCGAACCGGCTTTTGACGAAGCAGTTATCACATGGTTTACCATCTCTTTGCCGCACACCTTGTGTATTACCTTTGGAAGCTCGGATTTCATCCTTGTTCCCTTGCCCGCAGCAAGTATAATAGTCTTTAATTTCATACCAGTTAACACTCCCTTATTTAGGCGAACATATAACTATACTTTATCACAAAATACCGTGGATTTTAAGGATTTCCATAACTAATATAGCACTTTTTATAAAAAATGTACACTTTTAAATATATATTATTCATTTTTTTATTTCCATGCAAAAAAAAGAACCCCTGGGGGTTCTCTTTGTTACACTTCTACAGTTTCTGGAGCATCCTGAATGCTCTTGGCTTCATCATATGCTCTCAATATGGCATCTTGAAGCTCTGTTCTCATTTCCACATTTATAGGATGTGCTATGTCCTTAAAGCCTCCCTCTGCAAGCTTTTTGCTCGGCATGGCTACAAAAAATCCGCTTTTCCCCTCTATTATCTTTATATCGTGCACTACAAAAGCATCGTCGAAAGTAACAGATACAACTCCCTTCATCTTTCCGTCTTCAATTACCTTTCTCACTCTTATGTCTGTAATATTCAAGCCAGTCACTCCTCTCGGGCATGTCGATTTCTCAGTATATTGTTTGATTATTAAAAAGATTTATACACTTACCATTCTACAAAAAACTACGCCATCCTTCAAGAAACTTCTAAATTTTCTGACTCTTATTTTTGTTTTTTTGAAAAATAAAAGAGTGCAAACTGATAAAATCCAGATTTGCACCCTTGTTTTTCCCATATGCTCTTTTATTTTACATTATGACATCTTCATTTGGAATTGTCTCCACAGAATCATTTTCAATCCTTATTAGCCTCAAAAGAGAAATACATCCTTCAACAAGCTTTTCCTGAGGAGTGTCTGTAGATATGAGAACTCCCTTTCCGACCACATCAGCTTTGAATTCTTTCATAAGGTCCTCCATTCCCTTCAGAGTCCCTCCTCCTCTCATGAAATCATCTATGAGTATTACCTTCGAACCTTCTTTAAGGGATTTTCTAGGAAGAGACATTGTCTGTATCTTTTCTTTTGACGCAGACACATAGTTTATGCTCAGCGACGAGCCTTCCGATATCTTTGTGTTTTTTCTTATTATGACAAGCGGCAGATTCATGGCATTTGCAGTTGCAAGGGCCAGCGGTATGCCTTTTGTCTCTATGGTCACAACGCAGTCCGCCTCACTGTAGTCTATATATGACGCAAACAGCTTGCCGACCTTTGATACTATCTGCGGACTGTATATAAGGTCTATAAGATATAGGAATTTCCCGGGAAGAATCCTCTCCGGATCGTTTATCTGCTCGCAAAGCTCGTTTAAAAGCTCCTTTGCATCTTCCCTGCTGACCTTTGGTATATACTTTACGCCGCCTGCCGCGCCCGCTATAGTTATGACCTTTCCAAGATTGAGCTTTTCAAAAACATTCTTCACTATTAGAATATCTTCGCTTATTGTAGATTTTGCCGCGTTAAATTTTTGTGTGAAATAACTGAGTGTAAAAATCTTGTTCGGGCTGTCCGAAAGTATTTTTACTATACCCCCAATTCTTTCATTTCTCTTGAACTTCATTAAAGAAACCTCCTTAAAAATTCAATTCCTTTTTAAATTGTGTATTCTAAAAATATTATATTTTAAGTTTTAGTATTATCATGATATTTGAGCCTTTTTATGCTATAATTTAAAAGACTCTCTGGCATACATCCAGCTGTGTTGCTGGCTGCATCACATTAATCTTTTACATTATATACGAAAATTTTGCTTTGTTCAAGCTAAAATGTTCACTTTTATTTTTATAGCGGAGGTTATCAATATGAATATACACTTTATCGGAATCGGCGGCATCGGGATGAGCGCACTTGCCACGATATGCCTGAGCAAGGGTTTTGGCGTATCTGGTTCTGACTGCAGGGAATCCGACATTACAAGAAATCTAATATCCGCCGGAGCTACCATATACATAGGACATAAATCAAGCAACGTCCGCGAGGATGTAAATACCGTAGTATATACTGCTGCGGTTTCACCTGAAAACGAGGAAATCAAAAGCGCTATTGAAAAAGGCATACAGCTTCTTGATAGAGCGGAGTTTCTGGGACTTTTGATGAAGGAATACACTAACTGCATAGCTATTTCCGGAACCCACGGAAAGACAAGTACAACCTCTATGGTTTCTGTAATATTCCAATCGTGCAATCTCGACCCTACAATACTTGTAGGAGGCAATCTATCTTGCATAGGCGGAAATGTGCGCGTGGGACAGTCCCAAAACTTCATAACCGAGGCATGCGAATATGTGGACAGCTTCCTTAAGTTCCATCCTCAAATAGCTGTGATCACAAATATAGATGCCGACCACCTTGACTACTTCAAGGACATAGAACACATAAAATCTTCATTCGGCAAATTTGCATCGCTTGTTCCTTCAAATGGATATGTAATTGCAAATGGTGATGACGAAAACATAAAGGATATGCTCAGCAAATATTCAAACGACATAGGCGCCAATATTTTAAAATACGGGTTTTCAGATTCAAATGACGCGGTAATACAGAATGTGTCTTTTGACGATTTGGGGCTGGGTTCCTTCTCGCTATCCATGGACGGCAAAGAGATCGGGCCGTTCTCGCTTTCAGTGCCGGGAACGCACAATGTGCTGAATGCGGCTGCGGCAATAATTTCATCTATTGCCGCAGGCGTTGGCGATAGTGAAATAACAACTCCGCTAAAGACTTATATGGGAGTCGGCAGGAGATTCGAGCGAAAGGGCAATTTAAACGGGGTGCAATTCATAGACGACTATGCTCATCACCCAACTGAAATTTCGGCAACCCTTTCAGCCGCTATAAACTTTTGCAAAGGAAGGCTTTGGTGCATATTCCAGCCCCATACCTACACGAGGACCAAGCTTTTGCTTGATGAGTTTTCCCACGCTTTTGCCGATGCAGACAATATAATAGTACCTGACATATACGCGGCGAGGGAAAAGGACAATGGCGATATCCACGCCAAAGACCTGGTTGACATGATAGCCTCAAACGGAGGCAATGCTGTATACATGAAAAGCTTTGAGGACATAGCAAGCCATATAACCCAAAATGCAGCCCCTGATGACATGGTCATAACCATGGGAGCCGGGGACGTATACAAGATAAACGATATTATTTTAAAATAACCAAATGCAAAAGCCAGACATCAGTCTGGCTTTTTTGTATCATCTATTATCTGCTTTTAACTTTTATTTATATATACTTTCCCGCAGCCTTCTTCACATGATGGGTTGTTGCAGTCCTGAATTTTCAGGCATCCTTCATGCTTTTGTTCCCTTCTGCAGGGGTCTATGTGAACCACAACCTCTTTTATTATAGATATCTGCGTCCTCACCTTGTTCTGCACATCTTCCGCAATATCATGGGCATCATAAACGCTCATGTTCGGGTCGACGCATATTGCTATGTCAACGTATGCCATCGAACCGTGTATTCTGGTCCTGAGACTACTTATATTTTTCACTCCGTAAACGCCAATAGATATTTCCCTTATTGCATACTCTGTCTCCTTGTCCACTGATGTGTCCATGAGCTCGTTTGCGCTTGTCTTTAATATTTCGAACCCGACCTTTAAAACCAAAAGCGACACTATAATACCCGCAAGCGGATCAAGAAAGCCGTATCCCATTATAGCCCCGCCCACACCTATTAACGTTCCAACAGATGAAAGCGCATCGGACCTGTGATGCCATGCATCAGCTATAAGCGCCTTTGAGTTTATATCGCGCCCTACTTTTACAGTTATCCTGTACTGGACTTCTTTTATCAGTATTGATATTATTGCGGCAAACAATGCTATATATGAAGGGGTCTTTATGTTCTCGGGATGCAGCATGAGTTTCATGGAGCCAAGTCCTATCTTTACCCCCGCATAAATAAGGACCAACGAAAGTACAAATGCCGCCAGCGTTTCCGCCTTTTCATGGCCGTAGTTATGCTCCTCGTCCCTTGGTTTTTTTGCCACTACTATTCCGGCAAGCACTCCTATTGATGTTATGACATCCGACAGCGAGTGGAATCCATCTGCAACTATGGCATTTGAATTTCCCAGTACACCAACCGCTATCTTGAATACTGACAGGAATATGTTTATATATATCGATATAATGGTTATTCTGTTGGCCTTTTTGTACCTTTCATCCATTTTTAAGCCTCCGTTCGGATGAATTTGTAAAATTCATTCGAAAGTCTTGCAAATTCATCTATGCTTAAAGTCTCTCCTCTTCTGACAGGATCTATGCCCGCCGACTCGAGTATTCTCTTTATATCTTCCTTGGACACTCCCATGTCATAGCTTCCAAGGCAGTTAAGTATGGTCTTTCTCCTCTTTGAAAAAGCTCCTTTTACGACCTTGAAAAACAGCTTCTTGTCCACTACCTTTATTTTGGGATTCTCCAAAACGTCAAGCCTTATTACAGTCGAATCAACCTTGGGCTGTGGTATGAACACTGTCTTTGGAACATTTGTCACTATTTCAGTCTCGCAGTAGTACTGGACAGCCACAGAAAGAGAACCGTAATCCTTTGTCGAAGGTACAGCGTTCATCCTGTCAGCGACCTCTTTTTGTATCATTACCACTATTGAACTCACAGGGATTTCCTCTTCTATAAACCTCATCACTATCGGCGTTGTTATATAATAAGGAAGATTTGCTATTAGCTTCACCCTCTTGCCCTCAAGCTTTTCATCTATTACCTTTTTTACGTCCATTTTCAGTATGTCTTCATTTATCAGTTCTACGTTTTCAAGATCTGAAAGCGTATTTTCAAGTATAGGTATAAGGCTTTTGTCTATTTCAACGGCTATCACCTTCTTAGCCCTCTTTGCTATCTCCCTTGTAAGTGTTCCTATTCCAGGACCGACCTCTATAACGAAATCTTCAGGTCCTATATTGGCTCCCTCCACTATATTGTCCACCACATTTGAATCTATAAGAAAGTTTTGCCCAAGTGATTTTGAAAACTTGAAGCCGTGTTTTTCCACTATTCTCTTTGTAGCGCTTGGCGACGATAATCTATCCATTAAACTCCTCCTGATACTTTTTAAGTGATTCTTCAAATTCCTCTCTTGATACCCCATATCTGTTGAGCCTGTTTAAAAACTGCTTTGCATTGCCGTAGCCTATTCCAAGCAGTGCTCCCACGAAATCCCTCTTGAAAGAGGCCTCTCTCGACCCTTCAAGTCCGTTACTCAAAAGGTCTGTCTTTTTAAATTCACATCTTGATTCCTTTTTTTCAGTCCTTACCTTTTTAAGGGCTCTTATTATGCTCTCTTCAGATGCGTTTTCTATGCCTATGTCATCACCCTTTATTGCCTCAGCCCTAGGAAGGAATGCATGCTTGCACTCGGGCACCATGTCGGATACCTTTTTTCTTATCTTCTCGCCCGCAAAGTCAGGGTCTGTAAAAACTATTATCCCCTTCCGCTTTGCGGCCTGGACTATTCGTTTTTCGACTCCCCTTGGAAATCCAAACCCCCCGGTTGCTATAAGCTCCGCATCGACAGCCCTTTTTACAGCACATATGTCGTCCCGGCCTTCTACCACTATAATCTCATCTATGATCAAAAGTATCACCTCTTATACAATTACCCCTACAGCCTGCGTCTATATAATACACGCGGCATATTTTTCAAAACAGAAATGGAAGGCATATAATGCCTTCCCCAGTAATATTAACAGTATTTATAGTCTTGGGCAAGGTTTATTTTAGTATATAAACCTTCACGTTCTTTCTACCGAACCTTCTGGCATCGCTCAAGCTCTCCATATATATGTCTATTTTATTTCCCTTTATGGCACTTCCCGTATCCTCTGCGCTTGCAACTATTCCAAGCGGCTCTATATAAAGTTTCGAGCCAAGAGGTATTACATTTGGATCCACTGCGACAACGCCTGGCCTTACCCTGGTTCCGCTTCTTGTTATGCCGTATTCGGCGTCCCCAGGATTTTTTCCTGTGCTTTCATATCCAGCAGTATATGCCGTTGCACTCACTGAAATGACTTTTTTGAAATTCCTGTGCTCCCCCCTTGAGGTTATGACAAAACTTTTAGTTCCTTTTTTGACTACCTCCTCGGAAGGCTCAGAAATCATCTCCTCTTCTATTTTGCTCCTCTTAACTTCGGTTCCGTCCTCAAGCACCACTTCATATACGACTTTTTTGCTTCCCATTGTTCCCTTTTGCACTATGGCGCTTTTTCCAGCCTCAATGCTGTCATCTGATATGACTTCAACCCTGTATGGCACATCCTCCACGACTTCTACATTTTGAATGTCCACTTTGGTTATGCTTATCTGGTCTCCAGGCTTTATCTCCTTCGCTCTACCTGGGATCACCTTGTCATACTTTGAAAGCTTCATGTCCTCTTGCTTCAAAAGCCCTTCCACCGTCTTTTCTGCAGTTTTGACCTTTCTTTCCTTGCCATTTTCACTTATAGTCACTTCAAAAGCCCTGTCTATTCTTATGACAGTCCCATCTACAAGTGTTGTTTCAAGTCCAGGGGATACCTGGTCGTACTTTGAAAGCTCTATTTTCTTTTGCTCCAGCAGACTCTTAACATCATACGCCGACGTGGACATTTTCATATCCTTGCCGTCCACAAATAGATTTACACTTTTGTTCCCCATGTCATATATGGCCATAGCCATTACTATGAACACGATCAAAGCTACATATTTTCTATATTTTTCTAGAATGTCAAGTCTTGACTTCATGAAAATCACCTCCTCTTATCTGAACCTCGTCTATTTTATTTCATTTTTGGAATCTTGTCAAACCATTTTTGTTTTTTGCCGCATTCAATGGGTATGTCATTTTTATGTGGGTATAAATAATAAAAATATAATTTATACACGAGGGGGGGATATATATGCCCAGTATTTTAGCTTTTTTCAACGAACCCAAAAAGGCTTACAACTGCCTAAGCGATGTAAGAAAAAACATCCCTAAGGATGCAAAGGCCTATACCGTCGCACAGCAGGAGTATTCGAAGGAAGAAAAGGATCTTGTGGCGACTAAAAAAACAGGCTTCAAAATAGCAACCAAAGTGGGCGGGTTTACAGGTCTTGTCATTGGTATTTTGGTATCACTGGGTGTTTCAACGGAGCTTTTAAAATCATTGCCTCACCTTACCATGGTGATAATAACAGTGATAGCATTTGCCGCTTCCGGAAGCATAATAGGTCTTTTGGTGATGATGTACGCAAGGCATTTCAAAGATAAGAACAATTTTGACGTCGAACGGGGCAAGCTTATACTGATAGTTGAAAATCCGGGGGATCAAAAGGAAGGCATAGTCGACATAATCCAAAAATATACTCCCGAAAAGGTTAAAGTGTATTAAAAATTCATAACGAAACAGGAAAACGACAAATAAAATGAGCGGTTGCAATGCATCCGCTCATTTTATTTGTCCTATATGCCTTTAATGCATGTATTCTAATCTATTCCAAAAAAATTCTTTGCATTTTCAGTTGTTATATCGCAAGCCTTTTCATATGACATTCCCTTTATCTGGGCTATCTTGTCAGCCACGTATTCAACCTTCGTAGGATCGTTTCTCTTTCCCCTGTAAGGATGTGGGGTAAGATACGGCGAGTCCGTCTCTATTAAAAGCCTTTCGATAGGAACCTCTCTTACCACAGCTTCCCCTTTTTTGTTGTTCTTGAAAGTCACAGGCCCAGCAATCGATATATAGCAGCCCATTTTCACATACTCCATAGCCATTTCAGCGCTTCCCGAGTAGCAGTGAAGCACGCATCCCGTCTCAGCCTTTTTGAACTTTTTTATAATTTCCATTGTATCGGCATGTGCATCCCTGTCATGGACTATTATCGGAAGATTCAGCTCGTTCGCAAGCTCTATTTGCATCCTGAAAAACTTCTTTTGTATATCCCTTGGCGAAAAATCGTAGTAGTAGTCAAGCCCTATCTCGCCTATTGCCACAACCTTTTGCGACTTTGCAAGCTCCCTGAGTACGTCTATTGAATCTTCGTCAAAGTCCTTGGCTTCGTGAGGGTGAACCCCAACTGCAGCGTATACAAAACTGTTTTCCTTTGCAAGCTTTATGGCCTGCACAGATGATGGTATGTCAACGGCCGGGTTTACAACATACTCCACCTTGCTCTCTTCTATTGCCTTTAAAATTTCCTGCCTGTCGGAGTCGAATTTTTCATCGGTTATATGCGCATGTGTGTCAAAAAGCAATTAAGACACCTCGCATCCGTTTTCTATGTCTGAAACAGATACAAGCTCAAGCTTCGAGTCATCGTCATTGTAAGCCGCAAGTATCATTCCCTGGGACTCAACCCCTCTTAGCTTAACCGGCTTAAGATTACAAACCACTACCACGTTCTTTCCTTCAAGCTCTTCTGGCTTGTAGAATTTTGCTACTCCGGAAACTATCTGTCTTTCTTCGCTTCCAACCTGTATTTTAAAGACGAGAAGCTTGTCTGCCTTAGGGTGCTTAGATGCCTCTTTTATAGTTCCCACTCTAAGCTCTATCTTTGCAAAGTCGTCTATTGTTATCTCTTCCTTGTGCTCTATAGGCTTTGCAGCTTCTTCCTTTGGCGTAAATATCTCCTCAAGCGCCTTAATCTCTTCTTCCACGTCAAGTCTTGGGAAAAGTATCTCTCCCTTTGAAACCACTGAACCTTCAGGCATCTTTCCAAATTCCTTTACGCTCTCCCAGCTTAGTATGCCTTCCTGTCCCTTTATTCCAAGCTGATCGAATATCTTTCCTGAAGTAACATGCATAAGAGGGCTTATAAGAACTCCTATCATTCTTATGGCCTCCCCAAGGTTGTAAAGCACAGTGTCAAGCTCATCTTTTTTGTCTTCCTCTTTTGCAAGGGCCCAAGGCATTGTCTCGTCTATATATTTGTTTGACCTTCTTACAAGTTTCCATATGCTTTCGAGCCCATCGCTGAACTGAAGCGCATTCATGGCCTTTTCAAACTCTATGTGAACTCCGTTTGCAACCGCCTTAAGCTCGTCATGGAATCCTCCAGATGCCTTTGGAGACGGCAGCTTTGAGTCACTATATTTTTGAATCATAGTCACAGTTCTGCTGACAAGGTTTCCAAGGTCGTTTGCAAGGTCTGAATTCAGCCTTCCAAGGAAGTTTCTGTTAGTGTAGTTTCCGTCTTTTCCGAATGTAAATTCACGAAGCAGAAAATATTTAAGCGAGTCTATTCCGTATCTTTCTATGAGAGGTTCAGGATACACTATATTGCCCTTTGACTTTGACATCTTGTCGTCTCCAAACAGTATCCAGCCGTGTCCGAATATCTGCTTTGGAAGAGGAAGATCTAGCGCCATAAGTATTGCAGGCCATATTATAGAGTGGAATCTCACTATTTCTTTTCCAACTATGTGAACGTCTGCAGGCCAGTATTTATTGAAGTGGCTCTCGTCATCCGACATGTATCCAAGCGCTGTTATATAGTTGCAAAGCGCGTCAAGCCATACGTAGACAACGTGTTTTTCATCGAATGGAACCTTTATGCCCCAGTCGAATGTAGTTCTAGAAACGCAAAGGTCTTCAAGGTTTTCATTGAGGAAGTTGCTTAGCATTTCATTCTTTCTGGCTTCAGGGAAACAAAAATCAGGATTCTTTTCATAGTACTCTATAAGCCTGTCCTTGTAGTTTGACAGTTTAAAGAAGTACGCCTCTTCCTTTGCAAGTTGAGCCTCCCTGCCACAGTCAGGACACTTGTTTCCTTCAAGCAGCTGAGTCTCAGTCCAAAAGCTTTCGCAAGGAGTGCAGTACCATCCCTCGTAATGAGACTTGTATATGTCTCCCTTTTCATAAAGCTTTTTGAATATCTTTTGCACTGCGTCCTTGTGCCTGTCCTCAGTAGTCCTTATGAAGTCGTCATAAGATATCTCCATAGTCTCCCAAAGCTTCTTTATGTCCTCTATCATTCCGTCCAGGTATTCCTTAGGCTGCATTCCCTTTCCTTCTGCAGTCTTTTGTATCTTTTGTCCGTGCTCGTCAGTTCCTGTAAGGAATCTCACGTCATATCCTGTAAATCTTTTGAATCTAGATATAGCATCCGCCGCCACTGTAGTGTATGTGTGGCCTATGTGAAGCTTTCCACTTGGATAGTATATCGGCGTAGTTACGTAAAAAGTCTTTCCGCTCATAATTTTTCCTCCTTTAATTACCCTCTTGTTTTCATGTCCAAAAAATAAAAAAGCCCGCCCCAAAGAAGGGGCGAGCTGATGTTCTCGCGGTACCACCCTGTCTGCCTCGCTGCAACTCTGTGCGGGCATCTCTCGAGGACTTTAACGTGTCCAAATCCGTTCCACCCTAATCACAGTTCAGATGGAAGGCTCCGGGGCCATGTTCAGCATAGAGTTCCCTGCCGGCTTTCACCTTTTCCGGCTCTCTGCGAGGGTCTTTTTTGCCTACTCTTCCCATCAACGCCTGTTTCAAAATTGCTTCAAATTATGATTTAAATGTTATATTATTTTTACCCCAGTGTCAATATGTCATGGGCATGTTATTTCATATCCATTATGTTTTCATCCACATACCTTATTATATCCGAAAAGTCTTCGAATGGAACAAATTCTTTTCCCTGCTTTCCAAGCAGCACCGCAAGATCCCTCTTCGCAAACACTATGTCACCGTTTTTAGACGCGCACCTGTCAGAATAGCCATCACCTATGTATATCGAGGTGGATCCGCACTCTTTCAGCCCGTCTATTATATCCGTCTTGCAGTTTCCACAGGAACCGCAGTCCGGATTGTTGTTTGGAAAATATGCCTTCATGCCGCCATTTTCAAACACTATGCTGTTTGCATAGTACCGTATGTGCAGCAGCCCGTTTTCACTGAGCACCGGTTCTATGAGCTTGTCGTATCCGTCGCTCACTATGTAAATATCCGCTCCCCTGCTCTCCATGAGCTGGGCGAATCTTTTGAAATTCGGGTCTATCTCCATGCTCCTCGCAAAGCTCTCAAGCTCTGGTTCGTCTATTTCTATAAGGTCGAGTATCATCTGGCTCAGCTGGGCGGCGCTGTACCTGCCTTCCTTCCACAGCCTTTCTATTTCCTGCCATCCGTCCCTTGCATACTTCCTTGTAAGCTCAACGCATGTGTCGTTTAATGTTATTGTCCCGTCAAAATCGCAAAACACCGTATATTTCAAATATATCCTCCGTTCATACTGTCTTCTGTGTGAATTTGCCGCCGTTTCATATGATATAATAATACCATATATTTTATCAGTTCATATCTGAAAATACGACTCCCGATTCCATAAAACATATTCACTATCACTTCACAAAAGATATAGACATAAGTACACTCGCAAAGATAGAGCACTATAATACGGGATATTACAGTGAGTGGTTCAAGAAAAACATGTCCGTATCGGCCAAAGAGTATATACAGAGCCTTCGAATAGACAGGGCAAAGCAGCTTCTTTTGAATACTGACTTCAGCATACTCCAGATCGCTCAATTGGTGGGCTACAGCCACAACTCGGCCCTCACACGGGTATTCAAGTCTTTTGAAGACATTACTCCGGCACAGTTCAGGCGTAATTTACGAAAATAGCAATTCTTGAATTAAGCTTTATTTTCAAGTTCATTACGCTGTATTTGCACAGTGGTATTGACCATATAAAAAGGCATGTGAATAGCGGGACCGGTCCAGCCGGGTCACACCTCACATGCCTTTGATGTATGCTCTTTGTAATTTTGAATCTTATCCAACACCATATTGTATTACAAGAATCCTATATGTTTTTGCCCCCGTCTCTAAATCTCAAATTCTGGGAAAGTATCCCCAGCACTATAAACATAAGTCCTACAATCGAGCTCATGAGTATCTCCTCTTTCAAGAAGCTGCAAAGAAATATATGAATACGCTTATTGTCTTGTCGAAATTATACTTTTTACCCATTATCGAAAATAGCGCAAACACAAATGCAGCACCCAGAGCCATTGCGTCTCCCTCAGTACTTGTCAAATTGAGCTGGACGAGGTTTCCCTTGGTTGTTATTACAATTATTCCAATGAAACTTATACATACACCTATGATTTTTCTCTGTGCCACCTTTTCTTTCAGTATTACAAACGCCAAGACAAGGACAAGTATAGGCCACGTATATGCAAGAATAAAACCTTCGGAAGCCGTAGTCATGCTGAGTGCGCCGTAAAGAAGCACATAATAGAGATAATTGCCCAAAAATCCCAACACATGCATAGAGCCGTATTCCCTTTTTCCGTATTTTCGAAGTTCCTTCACCTTCCCCTGGGCAATTAGCAGGACGCCGAGCACCAGTGTTGACAATATCGTGGAATACAGGTTTACATATGTTGTATATCACTATGCAGTTACATTTGCCATAATAATTCTATTGCATCGCCAAAATATATGTGATGAAGTTAAAAATGTATTGATATACGGTAAGCAATTATGATTCGGGGCATATATAATAACATTATCAGCAATATGATGCTTTTTACTGCGGCGTCTTTATATCTGTAAAACATAGAATTTGATGGGATTTTCTCTTTATGGTATCGTCATCATTAACAGGAGTTTCACAATCACGATTACAAAGGAGGCTGATTGCTTTGCCTAAGATAAAGCTTTGGACAAGACAAAACAGGGCAATACTAGAAATTCTCGAAAGAGATGGAGTTTACTATGCCAAAAAGGACGTGATACAGCAAAAATTCGGCGCATGCACCGATGTCGTGCTCAAGGCGTACAACTGGTATGTCCAAAAGGCCAAGACCCTGGTTCCCATGCCCGAAGGCTCCCAGTATCCCATATGGCTTTCGACATGCGAGGAATTCGGAATGAGGCTGACAGAGGACAATGTAATACTAGAGGTCGAAGTTGACAGTGAAAAGGCCCTCATATTCGACATGGACAAATGGAGCTATATAGTGAACTTCTGGTACCTTCCAAGAGACGACAATGACAAGGAAAATCACGAAATGGAACTCAAAAGATATGGGATATCAAACGAGGCCTCCATTTTCCTCAACAACTACCACCCGTTTTTAAGATCTAAAGTCGAAAAAAGCTGGGAGGGCCTATTTGACGATGCCTTCAAGCTTTCCGACCTCACTGTGGCTACTCTTTGGGAGATAAGGAGCGAATGGATCACAAAAATCATAGAAAGCGAGGATGATATGGATGCGAGCTCAAAATAAAACGGTGACGCTTTACGCCTGCCAACGTCCCATAGTCTGGCAGACCATACAGTCAAAAGGGGTGTACCATGTGAAAAAGGAGTTCATAACCCAAAAATACCAGGAGTCAGCTAAGGTGTTCCTGCACGCATACAACTGGTTCGTATCAAACGCCGAAAAAATATCCCCAAGGCCAGAGGGAGCGGAATATGCTGTATGGGTGTTCACGGACCCCAAAATAGCAGAAGGCTTTTTGGGTGACTATTTCATGGTGCTTGAGGTTCCGCTTGAAAGTACAGTGTTTTTCGACAAGGGAGACTGGAACAAAGTCCTCAACATGGGATATATAGAAAACAGCAAGTCCGAAAAACTCTCTCACATGAAAGAGCTTGAAAAATACGGTATAAGGCACGAATCGGAAGTTTTTTTAACTCCATTTTACCCCCAGTTCAAATCAAAAATACAAAAGAGCTGGCAGAAGCTCTTCAGGTTCGACTCCGAAATAAAAAAATCAGGCGTAATCCCCCATCCAATGCAGGCTGCGATATGGGAGCTAAAAAAGGAGTGGATAAGGGAATACAGGGTTGTATAGCTGTCCTTTGTTAATAAAATACTTAATCCCTTAACCTCTTAAAATTTACTTTTTTTATGTTATAATTGTCTTGATGACATAGTATTAACATAGAAATAAAAAAATTATGCACTTTCATAAATTTTAAAAAGGACGGTAATTATGAGAAATCTAACCCTGCTTACAGATCTTTATCAGCTTACTATGATGAACGGATACCTTAACGAAGGGCTTCACGAAGACGTTGTGGTATTTGACATGTTCTTCAGGCAAAATCCGTCTGCCGGCGGGTATACTATAGTGTGCGGAATAGAGCAGCTTGTGGACTACATAAAAAACCTCAAATTTGAAGATGACGACATACAGTATCTAAAGAGTCTGGGAGTTTTTTCTGACGAGTTTCTTCAAATGCTAAAAAACTTCGAGTTCACTGGAGACATATATTCAGTGGAGGAGGGAACTTTCATGTTCCCAAACGAGCCCATAGTGAGAGTCAAGGCCCCTATATTCGAGGCCCAGCTTATAGAGACGACTCTTCTGAACATAATAAACTTCCAGTCCCTGATAGCCACAAAGGCTTCAAGAGTGTGCAACGCAGCCCAGGGAGACCCTGTGCTCGAATTCGGACTTAGAAGGGCCCAAGGGCCTGATGCTGGAATCTACGGTGCAAGGGCGGCCGTAATAGGGGGATGCACAGGAACTGCAAACGTGCTCGCTGGAAAGATGTTTGACATTCCCGTTGTAGGCACTCACGCCCACAGCTGGGTTCAAAAATTCAATTCCGAATACGAAGCATTCGCGGCATATGCAAAGTCTTATCCTGAAAAAGCCCTTCTCCTAGTGGACACTTATGACGTACTTGGCAGCGGTGTCCCAAATGCAATCCGTGTTTTTGACGAAATAAGCGCAAAGGGATACAATCCCCTTGGAATAAGAATAGACTCGGGCGACCTTGCTTATCTTTCCAAAAAAGCGCACTCAATGCTTTCAGCTGCGGGATATGAAAACGTATCCATAACCGCTTCCAACGACTTGAATGAATACAAGATACTCGAACTTAAAAACCTAGGAGCTAAAATAAATTCATGGGGCGTCGGAACAAAGCTCATAACTTCAAGCGACTGGCCCTCTCTTGGTGGAGTGTACAAGCTCAGCGCCGCCCAAGAAGACGGACATCTGGTTCCTAAAATAAAGATATCTGAAGATCCTGAAAAGATAAACAACCCTGGATATAAAAAGGTTTTAAGGATATATGGAAGCAATAATATGGCCGAAGCCGACGTTATAGCCCTTGACGATGAGAAAATAGACGGAAGGGAGCCCCTTACGATATTCCACCCTGTATACAACTGGAAGAAAAAAACTTTTACAAACTATCGCGTAAAAGAACTTTTAAAACCCCTTTTCATAGGCGGAAAATGCGTACATGAGCAAAAAAGCGTAATGGAAATAAGGCAGTTCTGCAAGGATGAGCTTCAGACTTTATGGCCTCAGTACAAGAGGATAACATCTCCAGAGTCGTACAAGGTTGACCTTTCAGAAAAACTCTGGCTTTTGAAAAGTCATATGCTCAGCGAAATTAAAACGCCACAGTAAATATATTTATAATTTTCACTAGAATATATTTTTCAGCAAAAAGACGGGACGCCTTAAATACCCGTCTTTTTGCATTTCCCAAAAAAGTAAATACCCTCACAGTCCTCTAGTGGCACAATTTTTTATGCCAAATTTCAAAAATAATGTTGACTTTTATTCCCAGCACTGTTATTATTTTATTAGATGAAATTTGTCGAAAAATGTATTTATAATTTTGATAGGGGGGCTTTAATTTGAAATCTACAGGTGTTGTAAGGAAAGTCGATGAACTAGGTAGAATAGTAATCCCAATAGAGCTTAGAAGAAATCTTTCAATTGCTGAAAAGGATGCTCTTGAAATTTATGTTGACGGTGAGTCTATAATCCTTAAAAAATACGAGCCTGCATGCATATTCTGCGGAAATGCAAAGGACATAAAGGTTTACCAGGGCAAAAACATCTGTCCTGAGTGCCTAAACACAATAGCAAATCTTTAATAATATATTTGAACATTTCAAAAGGCGGACAAAATTGTCCGCCTTTTTTTTATTGAAAAATGAATTCGGCTTTATATACAGTATATTTATATGTCCAAAGTTTCCTTGTATACTTCGTTTTTATGGACCTTCTTAAGCTTTGCCGTCTTTTTTATGGCATCCTTTTTGCTCAGGCCCTCTTTTTCCATAAGGCTTATAACGCATTCCCTGCTTGTCATCCCTTCCATTTCATGCTCTGCTTCATATTCTGCATCATACGAGGATCCCTCTATAACAACCACAAATTCTCCTCTTGGCTTTGAATTTTTGAAGTGGTCTATGCAATGCTGAATGTCGCCTCTTATTGTCTCTTCATATAGCTTTGTAATCTCCCTTGCAACAGAAATCTTTCTGTTTCCCAGAATCTCAAGACACGATTCGAGCATTCCCAAAAGCCTGTGCGGAGCTTCATAGAATATTATTGTGCACTTTTCCCTGGAAATACTCTCAAGCTGCTTTCGCCTTTCTTTTTTGTCCCTTCCCAAAAATCCAAAAAACATGAATCTTCCCGCTGGAAGGCCCGACGCCACAAGTGCCGTAACAAATGCGCTAGGCCCCGGAAGAACCTCAACCCTTATCCCCTCGTCTATCGCCAGTTTTACAATATCCTCTCCCGGGTCTGATATCCCAGGCATTCCCGCATCTGAAACAACTGCAGCGCTTTGCCCTTCTCGCAGTCTTTCTATTATTTCGGGCCCTCTTGTGTTTTTGTTGTGTTCATGATAACTGACAAGCGGCTTTGATATTTCATAGTGGTTCAAAAGCCCGAGAGTCCTTCTCGTGTCCTCCGCCGCTATGAAGTCTACGCTTTTAAGCACGTTTATAGTCCTTATTGTTATGTCTTCAAGGTTTCCTATTGGAGTTGCACAAACATACAGTGTTCCATTCATATTATATCGCCCCTATTTTCTCGCTCGAATATATTTCTTTTATCGCATCAGTGTAATTTCCATCTTCATTGTATACATACAGAGGCTCCATTATCTTAAGTTCGGGCTTTCCACCTTTTGTACACTGTATAAGCACCATGTTGGGACTTTTTCCCGCACTTGGATGTATGAATTTTATGACCTTCGGCTCCAGCTTGTGCTTTCTTGCCTTGCACATTATGTCCGCAAGTCTTGTGGGCCTGTGAACCATGAAAAATTTGCCCCCGCTCATCAAAAGCCTTGATGCGGTGAATATTACATCCTCAAGGCCGCAGGCTATTTCATGCCTTGATATGGCCTTTTTATCGTTTGGATTTTTTATACCGTCTGGATGCATGTAAGGAGGGTTTGATGTAACCACATTATAC
The DNA here is from genome assembly GCF_900141635.1 of Peptoclostridium litorale DSM 5388. Taxonomy (GTDB): domain Bacteria; phylum Bacillota; class Clostridia; order Peptostreptococcales; family Peptostreptococcaceae; genus Peptoclostridium; species Peptoclostridium litorale. The sequence continues at coordinate 26,968 of NZ_FSRH01000014.1, forward strand.
GAATTGACCTGGAGGTGTTTGAATATCTCCTTCATGTCCTCGTTTACTATTCTCACCCTGTCTTCAAGTCCATTCAGCCTCACTGACCTTTGTGCCATCTCGGCCACCTCGTCTTGTATTTCGACTCCTGTGACCTCCTTTGCGCTGCTCTTCCCTGCTATTAGTATTGGTATTATTCCCGTTCCCGTACCAAGGTCCACAACCTTGGACTTTGAATTTACCTTTGTAAAGTTCGCAAGAAGCACAGCATCCATTCCAAAGCAAAACCCGTTCGTATCTTGTATTATCCTCAGGCCGTTGACCTGAAGGTCGTCTATTCTCTCGCCCTGCTTTATAATTACTTCCATAAAAAATACCTACTCCATTTCATAAATAATGTATACACTCTATTTTAAATTTTAAATTAGTTTCATTTAAGTTTCAACTTTTTTATAATCTATTTGGGCATAAGTCTCTATAGTTTCAGTTTCCGTTATTTTTAAAACAATATATTCCCTGCATGTAAGCCCTGTTTTTTTTAATATTCTTGCCAATCTAATCCCGCACCCTTTCATTATATGCTATGCCATAATTCTATTTACCGTCAATATTCAACACCTCAAAGCACCGCTTTCTATATTTTTTATATATACTAAAATTTTTTTATTTTTGAATTTAATAATTTTTTTTGATATAATAGTCTTATGAAGTGTTTTTTCCGTGGAATAGCCTTTCTATACGCTTATTTCTTGTCGAATACATTCCCTATTTCGTGATATTTTTTTAACCGGGTTTTGTTAAATACGTTGGGCTGCATTTTTTGCTGCTCCTCTATTTATATTGCAGTTTTACTGCGCCCGTCAATTCTTATGTCTTTTATGCATTTCAAATTTAATGCATGACACATATCTATATTAAAATACAATTGAAAAGAAGGTGGTTTTATTGAGTAATTCTTCAAATGCCCAGGGCGGTGAAAAGTGGTCTAGCCGTTGGGGATTCATAGCTGCTACAATAGGAATGGCTATCGGTACAGGTAACATATGGCGTTTCCCAAGGGTTGCCGCAAACAACGGCGGAGGCGCTTTCATAATAGCCTGGACTGTTGCGCTTTTGATTTGGTCGATACCTCTATTGATGGCGGAGATGGTAATAGGCAAGCAGAGCAAAGCTGGAACAATAGGCTCTTTTAAGAAGTTCGTAGGCAAAAACTATGCGTGGATGGGCGCATTTATTGCATTCGTGTGTTTTGCTATAATGTCATATTATTCGGTGGTAATGGGGTGGTGTCTGAAATACTTCATGACAGCTGTATCCGGAGGCTTCAATTCCACAACCTCTGTAAATGATACAATGAAGATATGGGAGTCTTTTATAAATTCTCCGGCCCAGACTATATCGCTTCACCTTGTTTCCATAGGAATAGCTGTATTCGTAATATACAGGGGTGTTACAGGCGGAATAGAAAAGACATGTAAGATGCTAATACCGAGTCTTTTCCTGATATTATTATTCATAGCTGTAAGGGCGGCATTTCTTCCAAACGCGGTCGAGGGCTACAAATACCTTTTCACTCCAGATTTCTCTCAGCTTTTGAGCGGAAAGATATGGCTTGAAGCCTTCACCCAGTCGGCATGGTCCACAGGCGCCGGATGGGGCTTTATAATAACTTATTCGTCATATACTTCAAGTGATTCTGACATAGGCCTTAACAGCTTCCTTACGGGCTTTGGAAACAACATGGCCTCGATACTTGCCGCAATGGCGATAATACCTACCATATTCGCTCTTTCAGGCAGCCTCGCGGGAGCTCAGGAGGCTTTTACATCTGGAAATACGGGACTTACATTCATATATCTTGCAAGCCTATTCCCTACCATGGGAGGGGGGCAGCTTCTAGCCTCGCTTTTCTTCTTCGCAATGGCGATATCGGCTCTTTCTTCACTCATTGCCATGCTTGAGGTTTGCACCAAGATACTAATGGACACTGGAAAGACAAGACAAAAGGCTTCAATAATCGTTGGGATCGCAGGATTTCTAGTGGGAATCCCTTCAGCATACAATATAGAATTTCTAAACAACCAGGACATGGTCTGGGGAGTTGCCCTTCTTATATCAGGACTTTTCTGTGCATATGCACTGTTCAAGTACGGAGTGGAAAAGGCGAGAACAGATATTATAAACGGACCATGGGCGGACATATATATAGGAAAATGGTGGAGCTACTGCATATATATATTCCCGGCACTGTTTTCAATAGTTTTCATATGGTGGATATACCAGTCCATATCATGGTATCCTGACACATGGTATTCACCATTTGAGACATATTCGGCGGGAACAATAATCATCCAGATAACTATAGCAATTTTAATAATAAAGGGAGTGAACTCAAGATTTGTAAAGGCCCATGAAAAGGGTGGTGAAAATACGAATGCCAGCTAAAACTATGATATTCATGGCCTTGACACTTGCTTTTTATGGCGGAGGATTTATACTTCTCGCCATTAAGGCCTCAAGGAGTTAAAATAAAAACCTAAGCCGAATTCGGCTTAGGTTTTTGTTTTTTATTTGTCTTTTTCAAGTTTTCTAAGTTCCTTTTCAAGCTTCCTGTCCATCTTTTCTTCGCTTTTTAATTTACCTCTTTTAGCCTTTTCTATCACTTTTACCTCGTGTATATAAAATTTCTTTATATCGTCTTCGCCTTCAACCGAAACGCTTAGCTCCTCCTTTATGAGCTCTGTAGAGACTACTATGCCTTTTCCAAGCGGCGTTATAACCTTTGAGTTTACGGGAGGCATCTTATCTATAAGGTTTTCGTAGGTACTGTGCTCGTAGTTGAGGCAGCAAAAAAGTCTTCCGCACACTCCAGATATCTTTGTAGGATTGAGCGAAAGGTTCTGGTCTTTGGCCATTTTTATTGAAACCGGCTGGAAATCTCCAAGCCAAGTGCTGCAGCAAAGAGGTCTTCCACAGCATCCAAGCCCTCCTATGGATTTTGCCTCGTCCCTTACACCTATCTGCCTCAGTTCTATCCTCGTCTTGAATACAGCGGCAAGGTCCTTTACAAGCTCACGAAAATCAACTCTTCCATCTGCTGTAAAATAGAATATTAGCTTGTTTCTGTCAAATGTGTATTCTGAATCTATAAGGTACATGTCCAGTTCATGTTTTTGTATCTTTTCGCAACACACATCAAAAGCTTTCTTTGCGTCTTCCTTGTTCTGACTGTTTGCCATCAGATCTTCATCCGTTGCAATTCTTATTATAGGCTTGAGCGATGAAACTATCTCTTCCTTTGAAACTTCTTTTATTCCAACTGCAATGGTTCCGAATTCAAGCCCTCTCACAGTTTCTACTATTACACTGTCCATAATGCCCGGCTTAAAATCCTGCGGGTCAAAATAGTATATCTTGCCTGCCTTTTTAAACCTCACTCCTACAACTTTTATCATCTTATCACCTCTTGTATATTAACAAACATAACCTGCATGGTAATGCTGAAATTGCAGTTGCTCCTCAACTTCTGCCTGCTTTCTTCCATTATTTCTATAATCCTTGCAATCTGAAAAAACGAAAGCTTTTCTGCCATTTTCTCTATGAACTCTTTTCTGTCACTGTTTATAAGCATATCCAAGTCACTGCATTTAAGGCTTATCATTATATCCCTGAAATATGCCACTGAAGTATCTATTATTTCGTCCACCTGTTCTCTGTGCTTTTCTATATACGACAGGGCTGAAATGGTATCCACGGCGCTTCCCGAAAGGAGAACCTCTATTAGCTTTTCACTTTTTTCCCTCAATATGCCAAATTCCTCGGATTCAATAAGGTTTAAAGCCCTTGAGAGTATTCCCTTTGAAAATGCCGCAAGTACATGGGCCCTTTCGCATGAAATCCCCTTGTTTTCCACAAGGTATTTTTGTATATGCGCCGGAGCAAGCGGAGAAAACTTCACTCTCTCACACCTTGAAATTATTGTCGGAAGCAGCATTGAACCGCTCTTTGCAAGGAGTATTATTACAGAATATGGCGGTGGCTCTTCAAGTGACTTTAAGAGGCTGTTTTGAGCCTGTAGTGTCATCTTGTCCGCCTCATCCAGTATATACACCTTTTTAGACCCGTACGGCCTTATAATTATATCCTGGCACATCTGCCTTATCTGGCTTATCTTGAAAGACGACCCATCCGGATATAGTAGAGATATGTCCGGTGAATTTTCTATGCTTTTGTCTCCCGTCAGCAGCTTTGCAAATTCAATTGCAAATGTCTTCTTTCCTATTCCAGAAGGGCCTTCAAACAAATATGCATGGCTTACCCTTTCCTTTTCTATGGAGTTTTGTATAAAGCGCTTTGCCGATTCCTGGCCCAAAATCATTTCAAAACCCATTTAATTCCTCATTTCCTCATTCTTTTTAAACAATATACATCCATTATATCACACTATCTATTTGACTCTGCCAATTATCTCCTGGTATATATGCTCGTGTATTTCCTCTATGCTTTTAAGCTGGCCCTCTTGCATGCATTCAACGTTTATCCAGCCATACCTGTTTGCAATCCACAGCGCGTTTTCATAAGTCTTTATAAGATATTCTCTGTCCTTTTCATGTATATCTTTTTCAGTCTCTCCCGTAAACTTGTTTTTCCTGTCTTTCATAAGGCTCATGCTCTTTTGCGGAGGCATGTTGAGGAATATCACCCCATCCGGCTTTGGAAGTTCAAATCTTTTGAATTCAAAGTCCAAGAGCCAGTCAACATACTCAATCTTTTCGCTTTTGCTTTCTATCTTCGAAGCCTGATGCACCATGTTAGACGTGGTGTACCTGTCTGCAATTATTATGCCTCCGTCTTCATAAAAGCTTCTCCATTCTTTCTGGTACGAAGCATACCTGTCCACAGCATAAAAGGCCGATGCCGCATAATAGTTGACATCCTCAGCTTTTTCTCCGAACTCCCCCCTCAAATACATTTTTATGAGAGATGACGATTCGCTTTTATAGTTTGGATATTCAACCTTTTTCACGTTTAGCCCTTCCGCCTTAAGTCTTTCATACAGCCTTGCAGTCTGGGTGGCCTTTCCGCTGGAATCTGTTCCTGATTCTATTACAAAAAGTTTTCCTTTCATTTTATCCTCCAAATCTATAGTTTCAGTTTGCTTTTAAAACATCTGCAAAATTTCAATCACCAAAACATATCACTTTTTTGTTGATAACCATGTATTGTTCTGTGGATATCTATTCATTTGAACAGCTCTTCACCAGACTGATTCAAACGTGTGAGAGTCGTTATTCACATTATCCACAATCGTATCCACTGCGCATATATATTGTCAATAAAACAATACAATATTTATTATATAATAAATATTGCAATTTTTATCTAAAAAGCATAAAAAAAAAGACCTTGAAAACAACAAGGTCTTTTTTGAAATCGATATTATCTCTTTGAGAACTGAGGCGCTCTTCTTGCAGCCTTAAGTCCGTATTTCTTTCTTTCCTTCATTCTTGAGTCTCTTGTAAGGAATCCAGCCTTCTTAAGAGTTCCTCTAAGCTCTTCATCAGCCTTTATAAGAGCTCTTGATATACCATGTCTTATAGCTCCCGCCTGGCCTGTGAATCCGCCACCTTCAACCTTAACAAATATGTCATATTTGCCTTCTGTGCCTGTCATAACTATAGGTTGCATAACGTCTCTCTTAAGAGTTTCATAGTCGAAATATTCATCCATATCTCTTTTATTTATAACTACTTTTCCTTCTCCAGGAACAAGTCTTACTCTAGCAACAGCGTGCTTTCTTCTTCCAGTTCCGTAGAATTGTACATTTGCCATGTGAAAATCCTCCCTTCTTACTTGAAAATACTGACTATATGTCTAAAACTTCTGGATTTTGAGCGTCGTGGCCGTGAACATCTCCAGCGAATACTCTAAGTCTCTTCATCATTCTGCTTCTAAGTTTGTTCTTTGGAAGCATTCCGTTTACAGCATGGTTTATAACCTCTTCTGGTTTTTCATCCATAAGTCTTCTGTATGGGATCTCTACAAGATTTCCAACGTATCCTGTGTGGTATCTGTAAAGTTTTTGGTCAAGCTTCTTTCCTGTAAGCTTAACTTTAGCTGCATTTAAAACTATTACAAAGTCTCCTCCGTCAACATGTGGTGTATATGTTGGCTTATGCTTACCCATAAGTACTTTTGCTATTTCAGAAGTTAGACGTCCAAGAGTTTTTCCTTCTGCGTCAACTACATACCATTTTCTTTGAACTTCGCTTGGCTTAGCTATATATGATTTCATACATGTCCCTCCTTACTGAGTTTCTTTAAAAAACTTTTATTTCGAAAGTTATATATCCGTATATAGTATATATAATATTCCGGGGCAGTGGTCTATTATATTAACATACCTTATAATTTTAATACATGACATATGAGGTGTCAAGTATATAAATTCTTTTTTTGCAGCTTTATTTTTTGCCCTGTTTAATAGTATACCTCTTTAAGCATTAGACCGTTTGCAGGCGCTGTTTTCCCGGCATTTTTTCTGTCCTTCGAAAGTATTATATCCTTTATCTCCTCCGGATTCTTTTTTCCAAGCCCTACGTCCACAAGAGTGCCCATTATTATCCTCACCATATTGTACAAAAAACTCTTCCCGCTTATCTCCATAGATATCATGTCATCATTCTCAATGAACTCTATTGTGTATACTGTTCTGACATCGCTTGGATTCGACGCTCCCGTCGACTTAAATGCTCCAAAATCATGTGACCCTATTATATATTGCGCAGCCTCTCTCATCCTTTGCACATCGAGTTTTTTTGCTACATGCCAACAGTAGTCCATGTGGATAGGGGATGGAAATCTTCTATTGTATATGTTGTATACATATTTTTTCCCTTTGGCATGATATCTCGAATGAAAATCTATATGTGCAAGCTGTGCATCTATTACAGCTATATCCTTTGGTAGATGTGCATTTAATGCAAATGGAAGCCTTTCAACCGGTATGCTTATATCCGCCCTGAAATTTATGCACTTGCCGCATGCATGCACCCCTGCGTCAGTTCTCGAGCTTCCATTTACGCTTATTTTTTGCCCTGTCACTTTGTAGAGGACTTTTTCAATCTCTCCCTGCACTGTAGGGGCGTTTGTCTGCCTCTGCCAGCCGGAATATCTCGTCCCCTTGTATTCTATTATCATTTTAATATTTTTCACGTTCATCACCTTCAATATAAAACTCCACACTTATATTCCATTTAGATAATCCACCTTGAAGCTACTATGCCTGCCATGTATATTGACATTATACCATATGATATATAGTCCCTTTTTTCCATTCTTATCTGTTTCATTCTGGTTCTGTTTTCGCCGCCTCTGTAGCATCTGGCTTCCATTGCCATTGCCAGCTCATCAGCCCTTCTAAATGCGCTTATGAAAAGCGGCACTAGAAGCGGCACTAGGTTTTTGGCTCTGCGCATAAGGTTTTTGCTTTCAAAGTCTGCTCCCCTTGCCATTTGAGCCTTCATTATCTTGTCAGTCTCGTCTAGCAGAGTCGGTATGAATCTTAGTGCTATTGTCATCATCATCGCCAATTCATGAGCCGGAACCCCTATCTTTTTAAATGGATTAAGCAGCATCTCTATCCCATCTGTAAGCTGTATGGGCGATGTCGCAAGAGTAAGTATGGAAGTTCCTATTATAAGAAATATCAGCCTTACAACCATGAATACACCCTGCCTTAGCCCTTCGCTTGTGAGCTTTAGCGGACCCATGCTCCATATAAGCTCTCCCGGAGTCAAGAACATGTTTATGACGAGAGTAAGCACAAGTATCGGAATAAGCGGCTTTAATCCTTTAATCACGTACCCTGCAGGTATCTTGGACATTCCTATTACTCCCCCTAGGAATAGTATTATGAGCGCGTATGGCACAAATGAGTCTATTATGAAAAGGGATGCCATGAATGCAAACGTACCTGCTATTTTTACTCTCGGGTCAAGTCTGTGTATTATGGAGTCACATGGGTAGTACTGTCCAATTGTTATGTCCTTTAACATTTTTTGTTCTCCTTAATGTATTTTAGTATTTCAGACTTCGCCTCTTCTATTGTTATTATGTCTTCCCTTATGCCAAATCCTTTTGCCCTTAGCTTTTTGACAAGTTCTAAAACTGAAGGCACCCCCAGCCCTATGCCCTTGAGCCTGTCTTCATGTCTGAAGACCTCCCTTGGAGTTCCCTCTATTTCAGCCTTTCCTCTGTTCATGACTATAAGCCTGTCTGCAAGCTTGGCCATGTCCTCCATGCTGTGCGACACTATTATTATTGTTATCCCATATTTTGAGTGCAGCTGCTTTATCTGGGCGAGTATATCGTCTCTTCCTTTTGGATCAAGACCTGCAGTAGGCTCGTCAAGTATTAGCACTTCAGGCTTCATTGCTATAACTCCCGCTATTGCCACCCTTCTTCTTTGCCCTCCCGAAAGGTCAAAAGGCGACCTGTCTTTCAGCCGCTCAAAGTCAAGCCCGACTATCTCCATTGATTCCTTTATCCTTTCGTGAATTTCATCTTCTGACATTCCAAGATTTGACGGACCAAAAGCTATATCTTTGTATATGGTTTCCTCGAATATCTGATATTCTGGGTATTGGAATACAAGGCCCACCTTTTTCCTTATGCTAGTAAGGCTGACGCCTTCTCCCGTTATGTCAAGATCGTTTATTATTATCTTTCCAGATGTAGGCTTTAAGAGGCCGTTAAGATGCTGTACAAGGGTAGACTTGCCTGATCCCGTATGTCCTATGAGCCCTATGAACTCGCCTTTTTTTATTTCAATATTCACTCCGTCAAGAGCCCTGCTTTCAAAGGGGCTTTTGGGATTGTAAATGTGCACAAGATCTTTTACTATTATCGACATAAGCTATTCACCATCTCATCTACAGTTAATATATTTGAATCCATATCTATTCCACACTTTTTAAGCTCATATGCAAGTTCCGTCATCTGTGGAACGTCAAGCCCAAGCTCTTTAAGCTTTTCAACCTGGACAAATATCTCCCTTGGATGCCCCTGCATTACAAGCCTTCCGGCCTCCATTACAAACAGCCTGTCCGCATCCACTGCCTCTTCCATGAAGTGCGTTATGTGTATTATGGTTATTCCGTCTTCTTTATTTAGCCTTTTTATGGTGCTTATTACCTCTCTTCTGCCTGAAGGATCGAGCATGGCTGTCGATTCGTCAAATATTATGCAGTCAGGCTTCATTGCTATGACTCCCGCTATTGCCACCCTTTGCTTTTGTCCTCCAGAAAGCAGGTGCGGCCCTTTTTTTCTGTATTCGTACATGTCTACTGCATTAAGGGCATCATCAACCCTTTTCCTTATCTCTCTCGGCTCTATTCCCAGGTTTTCAGGGCCAAACGCGACGTCTTCCTCAACTACTGTAGCCACAAGCTGGTTGTCCGGGTTTTGGAATACCATTCCCGCAGTCTGCCTTATGTCCCAGAGCCTGCTTTCTTCGCCGGTGTCCATGCCCTTTACTATTACCTTTCCTCTCGTAGGGCGCAGTATGGCATTGAGGTGCTTTGCCAGCGTCGATTTTCCTGAGCCGTTATGGCCTATTATGACTGCAAATTCACCTTTTTTTACATCGAGGCTTATCCCGTCAAGCGCCTTTAGGGTCTCTTCTTCTTTCGAATATTCAAACTCAACATTTTCAACTCTTATTATATCATCCATATTATCTCTCCATTTTGATGCATCGTACAATCGATCATCCATATGATTTTGACCTGCCCACATTTTAACGTCCATAAATCAGCAGTCAAATCTTCCAACAATACTATTATATAAAAGCCTTTGCTATTTTTAAAGTCTAATGCTCTCTTTATGATGCACACAGGCCTCCGCTTATTGGAAATAAGAAGATTTTATATGCATTATAAAAAGGGGAATTAAGCTTATGCCTAATTCCCTGCCCGTTAAACTAATTCAATTATAGCCATTTCAGCTGCATCGCCTCTTCTTGGCCCAAGCTTCATTATTCTAGTGTATCCACCGTTTCTTTCGCTGTACTTAGGTGCTATCTCATCGAATAGAGCCGCAACTACGTCTCTGTCCATAACGTAAGAAAGTACCTGACGCTTTGCATGAAGGTCTCCCCTCTTGCCAAGAGTAATCATCTTTTCAGCCATTCTACGAGTTTCTTTAGCTCTAGTTTCTGTAGTCTGTATTCTACCGCTTCTTAGAAGATCCGTAACAAGGTTTCTAAGCATAAGATTTCTATGTGCAGTAACACGACCTAGCTTACGCTGTTTTGCCATGACTATGCCTCCTTTGCCTGCCTATTATTCTTCAGTTGGTTGTAGACCCAGGCCAAGCTCTGAAAGCTTTCTTTCCACTTCTTCAAGTGATTTTTTACCCAGATTCCTAACCTTCATCATATCTTCTTCTGATTTGGAAGTAAGTTCTTCCACAGTATTTATGCCTGCTCTCTTCAGACAGTTATATGATCTAACTGAAAGGTCAAGTTCTTCTATTGTCATCTCAAGAACTTTTTCCTTCTTGTCTTCTTCTTTTTCAACCATTATCTCAACACTGCTCACGTGCTGAGTAAGGTCTATGAAAAGGTTAAGGTGCTCAACAAGTATCTTTGATGCCAAAGATACACCCTCTTGAGGGTTTATGCTGCCGTTTGTCCAAACTTCAAGCAGAAGCTTGTCATAGTCTGTCATCTGGCCCACTCTTGTGTTTTCAACCTTGTAGCTTACCTTTTCAACTGGAGTGTATATAGAGTCAACTGGTATAACTCCGATAGGCATATTGCTATCTTTGTTGTTCTCAGCTGAAACATATCCTCTTCCTCTATCTATGTTTATCTCCATATACAACTTGGCATCTTTCTCCATAGTCAATATATGAAGATCCTTGTTTAATATTTCCACATTAGGCGGACACACTATGTCTCCAGCCTTTATAACGCCTTCTCCTTGAGCATCTATTATAAGCGTTTGCGGTTCGTCTCCGTCTAGTTGCGCTGAAAGCTCTTTGAAAGAAAGTATGATTTCCGTCACATCTTCCTTTACTCCAGGTATTGTGGAAAACTCATGAAGAACTCCGTCAATCTTTACAGATGTAACTGCTACACCTGGAAGAGATGACAGAAGTATTCTTCTAAGAGCATTACCTATGGTAATGCCATAGCCTCTCTCAAGAGGCTCCACTATGAATTTGCCATATTTACCGTCTTGGCTCAGTTCAACTATCTCAACTTTTGGTTTTTCAATTTCAATCATCTAATGCCCCTCCTTAAAATTTTTAAAAGCATCGAGGGTAGTCAATTACTACTTAGAGTATAGCTCGACAATTAGATGCTCTGCTATGTCTAGGTCTATATCTTCTCTTGTTGGAAGTGACACTATTTTTCCAGACATTTTTTCAGCGTCTATATCAAGCCAGTTAGGAACCACTCTTGTAAAGTTCTCAACTAGAGACTTGAATTTAGCTGAAGATCTTGATCTTTCTTTAACTGCTATTACATCTCCCACTTCAACTGTAAGTGAAGGTATGTCTACCTTTTTTCCGTTAAGAGTGAAATGTCCGTGTGTTACTAACTGTCTAGCTTCTTTTCTAGAACCTGCTAGTCCCATTCTGAATACAACATTGTCAAGTCTTCTCTCAAGAAGGCTAAGCATGTTTTCACCGGCCATACCCTTCATTTTCTCAGCTTTTTCAAAAAGGTTTCTGAACTGAGTTTCAAGCATTCCGTATATTCTCTTAACTTTTTGCTTTTCTCTAAGCTGCATTCCGTAGTTAGACTGCTTCTTAGCTCTGCTCTGTCCGTGCTGTCCAGGAGCATAGTTTCTCTTGTTTATAGCACATTTATCTGTATAGCATCTATCACCTTTAAGGAAAAGTTTCATTCCCTCTCTACGGCATAGTCTGCATGATGCGTCCGTATATCTTGCCATTTAATTACACCTCCTGCTTCTCGTTAAACTCTTCTTCTCTTTGGTGGTCTACATCCATTGTGAGGAATCGGAGTAACATCTTTTATCATAGTTATCTCAAGACCTGCAGCCTGAAGAGATCTTATTGCCGCTTCACGACCAGCTCCTGGCCCTTTTACAAATACTTCAACAGCCTTAAGTCCGTGGCTCATTGCAGCTTTAGTCGCCTCTTCTGCACACATTTGAGCTGCAAACGGAGTTGACTTTCTTGATCCCTTGAATCCTACTTGTCCTGCACTCGCCCACGAAATTACGTTTCCTTTAACATCCGTTATAGAAACTATAGTGTTGTTGAATGTAGACTTTACATGAGCATGTCCACGTTCAATGTTTTTACGCTCTCTTCTCTTTACACGAGTTGTCTTCTTTGGCTTAGCCATTTTTGACTTCCCTCCTCACCTAATTATTTCTTCTTACGAGATACTGTTCTCTTTGGTCCTTTTCTAGTTCTTGCATTTGTCTTAGTCTTTTGACCTCTTAGTGGAAGACCTTTCATGTGACGTATTCCTCTGTAGCACTTTATATCTCTAAGTCTCTTTATGTTAAGTGCTATTTCTCTTCTAAGGTCACCTTCTACGATGTAATCTTCGTCTATTACTCTTCTTAGTTCGTTAACTTCTTCTTCTGTAAGATCCTTGATTCTTGTATCCGCGTTTATGTTAGCAGATACTAGTATCTTGTTTGAAGTTTTTCTTCCTATACCGTATATATAAGTAAGACCGATTTCTACTCTCTTGTCTCTTGGTAAATCGACTCCAGCGATTCTTGCCATGCTCTCTTACACCTCCTACATATTAAACATTGCACCCGAAGGTTTTTATCTGTCGATAAAGCCTTTGTAACTCAAATACACAACTAACTATTATAATACATGTGCATCTGAATTACCAGCTTTATATTGATTAACCTTGTTTTTGTTTATGCTTTGGATTCTCGCAGATAACCATTACTCTGCCTTTTCTTTTTATTATCTTGCATTTTTCACAGATAGGCTTTACAGATGGTCTAACTTTCATCCTTATCCCTCCTTAGACTACTTCTTGCGCCATACTATTCTTCCTCTTGTAAGGTCATAAGGAGACATCTCAATAGTAACCTTATCCCCAGGAAGTATTCTTATGAAATTCATTCTTAATTTTCCTGAGATATGTGCAAGAACTATGTGTTCGTTTTCAAGCTTAACCTTAAACATAGCGTTTGGTAAAGCTTCTACAACGGTACCTTCCAGTTCAATAACGTCTTTTTTGGCCATTAAACAACTTACCTCCCATTTGAATTAGGATCTAAGGCCTAGCTTTTCAAGTTCTCTTCTTAAAAATGCATTGTTTATCTTATCACCATTTTTTATCCGTTTTGCAAGTTCATATGAAAAAGTACTCAGCTTCACAAGATGCTTTACCTTTTTCATTTTGGGCTTGTCAATTCTTCTCATGTCTCCGTCTGCTACAAAGATGTAATTTTCATCAGCTATGCCGATTACAAAAAGTATCCTGCCCTTGTCTCTTCCAGCCTTAGATTTAACAGCTTGTCCGATTTCATAATCAGTTCTCTCGTTCAAAAAAGTCACCTCTTTTTAACCTCTTTTAATCCTATATGCAGGTTAAAAGCATAGGTTCATCTTTTGTTATAACCAGTGTGTGCTCATAATGGGCTGACTTTTTGCCATCCACTGTAACTGCAGTCCATCCGTCGTCAAGAACCTTCACATGGTAGCTACCCGCATTAACCATAGGCTCCACTGCAAGCACCATGCCTTCTTGAAGCCTTACACCTTTCCCAGGTGGGCCGTAATGCGGTATTTGTGGATCTTCATGCAGGTTTGCTCCTACTCCGTGACCCACAAAATCTCTTACTACCGAAAAACCGTTCATTTCAACATGAGCCTGAACTGCATGGGATATATCAGAAAGTCTATATCCAAGTCTTGCAAACTTGAGTCCTTCATAAAAACTTTGTCTGGTAACTTCGATAAGCTTTTCATCTTCTTGTGTGATTTTTCCCACACCATGTGTCTTTGCTGCATCTCCATGATATCCCTTGTAGTATGCGCCTATATCGAGACTTATTATGTCTCCTTCCATAAGCACCCTGTTACTAGGTATTCCATGCACTACCTGCTCATTTACAGATGCGCATATGGTGCATGGAAATCCTCCATATCCTTTAAATGAAGGCTCAGCATTACATTTTCTTATGTGCCTTTCAGCAATTTCATCCAGCTCAATAGTTGTAATTCCCGGACTTATCTTTTCTCTCAACAGTTCGTGAACTTCAGCCACTATCTTGCCGGCATCCGCCATAAGATCTATTTCTTTAGGCGATTTTATTATTATCATTAAGATTCACTTCCTAGGGCATTTACTATGTCTTCAAACACTTTTTCAATGGACTGCTGTCCATCTATATCAACAAGTATCCCCTTTTTAGAATAATACTCTGCAAGAGGTTTTGTCTGATCAAGGTAAACTGCAATCCTCTTTGACACAGTCTCCTGCGTATCGTCATCTCTTTGATAAAGCTCACCGCCGCAAAGACTGCAAACGCCTTCTTCCTTTGGTGGATTGAATTCTATGTGATATGCAGCACCACAGTTTCTGCATATTCTTCTTCCGATAGCTCTTTTAACAAGTATTTCCTTGTCAACGTCTATGTTTACTACCTTGTCCAGGTTCATATCCATTTCGCCAAGTACTTTGTCAAGCTCATCAGCCTGATTTACTGTTCTTGGAAATCCATCAAGCAAAAATCCTTGCTTGCAGTCGTCTTCAACAAGTCTTGACTTTACAAGATCAACTACAAGTTCGTCTGGAACAAGAAGTCCCTTGTCCATGTAATCTTTTGCTTTCTTTCCAAGGTCAGTTCCTTCCTTGATGTTCTTTCTGAATATATCTCCTGTTGAAATATGAGGAATGTCATATTTTTGAACTATGCTTATCGCTTGTGTTCCCTTTCCTGCACCCGGAGGTCCTAAAAGTACTAACTTCATTCCGCCATCTCCCTGATTCTCAAGGCCAGGGGAAGCCCTTCCCCCATAACCTTTGTTTATTTCAAAAATCCCTGGTAATGTCTCATTAACATTTGCTGCTCAACCTGTTTCATTGTCTCCAGCGCAACTCCGACTACTATCAGAAGCGATGTTCCGCCGAATCTAAATGGCAGGTCTCCAAACTGTATTATCAGTGTAGGCAGCGCAGCTATAAGTGCAAGGAATATTGCTCCTGCCAGTGTCAATCGGCTTGACACTTTTTCCAGATAGTCTGCAGTTGGTTTACCTGGTCTTATTCCAGGTATGAATCCGCCGTGATTTTTCATGTTGTTTGCAACATCAACCGGGTTGAACATTATAGCCGTGTAGAAGTAAGTAAAGAATATTATAAGCAGAGCCTCTGTTGCAATATATATCCATACTCCCGGGTTCCCAGCTGGTGAAAACCACTTTGACACAAGCTCTTGGAAGTTGCCCTTAAAGAAAAATCCAAGTGTCTGTGGGAAGTAAAGCACTGATATTGCAAATATTACAGGTATAACTCCTGCCTGATTTACTTTTATTGGTATGTGCGTGCTTTGTCCGCCATACATCTTTCTTCCTACCACTCTCTTTGCATACTGCACTGATATCTTTCTTTGTCCCTGCTGTATTGCTATTACAGAAACTATTATAGCCAGCGCAAGCAGTCCAAATACTATAAGTTTAACCGGACTGAGCTCTCCGCTCTTAACAAGCTTTATGCTGTTGAACAACGCGCCTGGAGCTCTTGAAATTATACCTATGAATATTATAAGCGATATTCCGTTTCCAATCCCTTTTTCAGTAACCTGCTCTCCAAGCCACATCAAAAAGGCTGTTCCTGCTGTAAGTGTAACTACAACAACTATTATCGAAAATACATCTGTATTTATAAGCGCTCTTCTAAAAAGACCTACGCTTATTCCAGTTGCTTGAAGAAGAGCTAGAATGACTGTTCCATATCTTGTAATCTGGGCCATTTTCTTTCTGCCCTCTTCTCCTGACTTTGCCATTTCCTCTATGCTAGGAAATGCTATAGTGAACAACTGCATTATTATCGATGATGTGATGTATGGTGTTATACCAAGTGCAAATATTGTAAAGTTTGAGAATGCTCCTCCTGCGACAAGATCGTAGAATGAAAGCAGTCCCGCATTTTCAACAACTTGCCTTACATATGCTATGTCTATTCCAGGTACTGGTATTGAAGCCCCAATCCTGAATATTATTATCATAATAAATGTAAATAATATTCTCTTTCTAAGATCGGGGATTTTCCAAGCATTTCTCAGTGTAGAAAGCACACTAAATCACCTCTGCTTTTCCACCAGCCGCTTCGATCTTTTCTATAGCAGACTTAGTGAATTTACTAGCCTTTATGCTTATTTTCTTTTCAAGCTTTCCGTCGCCTAGTATCTTTACTCCGTCCTTTTCGATCTTTCTTATTACTCCGCTTTCTAGAAGAAGCTCTGGAGTAACTTCAGTTCCATCTTCGAATCCGTTTAGTCTGTCTACATTTATTGTAGAGTAAACTTTTTCGAATACACTATTGTTAAAACCACGCTTAGGAAGTCTTCTATATAGAGGCATCTGACCTCCCTCAAAACCTGGTCTAACTCCTCCACCTGAACGTGAATTTTGACCATCTTGTCCACGGCCGGCAGTTTTACCTTGTCCAGTAGCTGTACCTCTACCTAGTCTTTTTCTCTTTCCTCTAACTGCACCTTTAGCCGGTTTAAGTTCATGTAATCTCATTTTGACACCTCCTTGCTATAAACTTTATGCTTCTGTTACTTCTACCATATGCTGAACTACGTTTATCATGCCTCTTGTTTGAGCATTGTCTGGCTTTTCAACCGTTTGCTCTCTCTTTGTAAGCCCCAAAGCCTCTATAGTCTTTCTCTGCTTTGGCGTTCTACCTATTACACTTCTTACTAGTTTTATTTTTAAATTAGCCATAGTTTTCACTCCTATCCTAGAAGATCTTCAACCTTTTTTCCTCTAAGGGCAGCTATCTCTTCTGCTGTTCTAAGTTCTTTTAGTCCTTGAATTGTTGCATTAACCATATTTCTAGGATTGTTAGATCCTAGTGATTTAGCCCTTACGTCCTTAAGTCCTGCAAGCTCCAGTACCGCACGAACAGGTCCACCTGCTATGACTCCTGTACCTTCTCTTGCTGGCATTACAAGAACCCTACCCGCTCCAAATTCTCCAACGATTTCGTGGGGAACTGTAGTTCCAACTATTGGAACTTCGATAAGGTTTCTCTTTGCATCTTCTATAGCTTTTCTTATGGCTTCAGGTACTTCCATAGCTTTTCCTGTACCTATTCCTACCTTGCCATTTTCGTCTCCTACTACAACAAGAGCAGCAAATCTAAAGTTTCTACCGCCTTTAACAACTTTAGTTACACGTCTTATTTCTATAACTTTTTCTTGCATATCAAGCTGTCTTGCATCTATAAGGTTGCGTGACATTCTTTCCCCTCCTTTTATTAAAACTTAAGACCGCCTTCTCTAGCTCCTTCAGCTAGTTCTTGCACTCTACCGTGATATATATATCCTCCACGGTCAAACACTACTTCGCTTATTCCCTTTTCAAGGGCTTTCTTAGCAACAAGTTCTCCGACCTTTCTTGCCGCTTCTTTATTTCCTGTTGACTTAACGCTTTCTTTTATCTCTTTGTCAAGAGAAGAAGCGGCTACAAGAGTGTTTCCTGCAACGTCATCTATTATTTGAACATATATGTTATTAAGACTTCTAAATACATTTAGTCTAGGTCTTTCAGGAGTTCCGCATATTTTCGAACGAACTCTTCTGTGTCTTTTTAGCCTAGCTTCGTTTTTGCTTGCCTTTTTAAACACCTAAACCCCTCCTTTCACCTATTTACCTGTTTTACCTTCTTTACGTCTTACATTCTCGCCTGCATATCTTATACCTTTTCCTTTATAAGGTTCAGGCTCTCTCCATGCTCTTATCTTAGCCGCATAGTTTCCTACAAGCTGCTTGTTTATACCTTTAACAACTAGCTCTGTCTGGTTTGGCACTTCAACTGTTATTCCCTCTGGATCTTCCATCTCTACTGGATGTGAGAATCCAAGGTTCAAAACAAGCTTGTTGCCCTGCTTTTGAGCTCTGTATCCAACACCTACTATTTCAAGCTTCTTCTCATATCCGTTAACAACACCTTCTACCATGTTTGCTATAAGTGTTCTAGACAGACCGTGAAGCGATTTGTGCTTTTTGTTTTCTGTTGGTCTTTCAACAGTTAAAGTGTTTTCGCTTACACTTATTTTCATAGAGACATCTATCTTTTCAGACAGCTCCCCTTTAGGTCCTTTAACCTTTACAAGGTTATTTTCTTCTATTTTGATTTCTACGCCTGCTGGTACATCTATTGGCTTAAAACCTATTCTTGACATTTCTGCACCTCCTTATACGCCTGTATTACCATACGTAGCAGATTACTTCTCCACCAACGCCTTCGTTTCTAGCTTGCTTGTCAGTAAGTATACCTTTTGAAGTCGATACTATAGATATTCCAAGTCCGTTTAGAACCTTAGGTACATCATGTTTGCTAGCATAAACCTTCATTCCTGGCTTAGATATCTTCTTTATGCCAGTTATTACTCTTTCTTCTGCTTTTGTATACTTAAGCTGAACTCTTATTATTCCTTGTTTTCCGTCCTCTATAACATCGTATCCTTTTATATATCCTTCTTCTAAAAGGATTCTCGCTATTTCTTTCTTTATATTTGAAGCAGGTATGTCAACTGTATCACGCTTTATTGAGTTTGCATTTCTTATACGTGTCAGCATATCTGCAATTGGATCTGTCATTGTCATGGCGTAAACCTCCTCCCGCTATTTCGCTGTTCTTACCAGCTGGCTTTTCTTACGCCAGGGATTTCTCCCTTGTAAGCCAGTTCTCTGAAACAAATACGGCATATGCCAAACTTTTTAAGTACCGAATGTGGTCTTCCGCATATGCTGCATCTTGTGTATTCTCTGGTCCTGTATTTGTGTCCTCTTTCCTGCTTAACTTTCATAGCCTTCTTAGCCATCTGACCAATCGCCTCCTTTTACTTTCTGAATGGCATGCCCATAAGCTTTAGTAGTTCACGAGACTCTTCGTCTGTTTTAGCTGTAGTAACCACTATTATGTCCATTCCCATTACTTTGTCTACCTTATCGTATTCTATTTCTGGGAATATTAACTGTTCCTTTATTCCTACTGCGTAGTTTCCTCTACCATCAAATGAGTTAGGGTTTACTCCTGCGAAGTCTCTAACTCTTGGTAGCGATATATTCATGAACTTGTCCATGAAGTGGAACATCTTCTCGCCTCTTAGAGTAACTTTCACTCCTATTGGCATTCCTTCTCTAAGCTTAAAGTTCGCAACTGATTTTTTAGCTTTTGTTGTTACAGGCTTTTGTCCTGCTATAAGAGTAAGCTCTTCAACAGCTTTTTCAAGTCCTTTTGGGTTTTCTCTAGCGTCACCGATACCCATGTTTATAACAACTTTTTCAAGCTTTGGTACGTCCATTATATTTGTATACCCGAATTTTTCTGTAAGGGCTTTCACCACTTCGCTTGTGTATTTTTCTTTTAATCTAGATGCCACTGTGCTCGGCCTCCTTTCTTAGGTGTTATATCTGCTCGCCTGTTGCTTTTGATGTTCTTACTTTTGTTCCGTTTTCAAGAGTTTTGTATCCTACTCTTACTCCCTTGCCTGCCTTCGCATCGAAAGGCATTACATTTGATATGTGTATAGCAGCTTCTTGATGTACTATTCCGCCCTGCTGCACCTGAGGAGTTGGTTTTTGGTGTTTTGTCATCATGTTGACACCTTCTACAATAACTCTGTCTTGTTTAGGAATAACCTGAAGAACTTTTCCTTTTTTCCCTTTGTCTTTACCAGTTATTACTACAACTGTGTCTCCCTTTTTAACGTGTTTCATAGAATTCCACCTCCTTATAAAACTTCTGGTGCTAGTGATAGTATCTTCATGTATTGTTTTTCTCTCAGCTCTCTTGCCACTGGTCCGAATATACGAGTTCCCTGAGGGTTCTTGTCTTCTTTTATTATTACTGCGGCATTTTCGTCAAATTTGATGTAGCTGCCGTCTTTACGTCTTAGTCCCTGCTTAGTTCTAACTACTACAGCTTTAACTACCTTACCTTTTTTTACAACGCCTCCTGGCGTTGCACTTTTAACAGTAGCAACTATTACATCGCCTACGTTAGCGTACTTTCTTCCACTGCCTCCTAGAACACGGATGCATAGAAGTTCTTTTGCGCCTGTATTATCTGCAACTTTCAAACGCGTTTCCTGTTGTATCATTTATAGAGCCTCCTTTCGATTTCCTTCCAGCTTATTTAGCTCTCTCCATAACATCAACTAGTCTCCATCTCTTATCCTTAGACAGTGGTCTAGTTTCCATAATTTTCACTCTATCTCCGATTTTGCAAGTGTTCTGCTCGTCATGGGCCTTGAACTTTTTCGTTCTTTTAACTGCTTTTCCGTATAGAGGATGACGTACGAATTCTTCAACCGCAACAGTTATAGTCTTGTCCATCTTGTCGCTTACTACACGACCTATCCTGACTTTTCTTCTTCCTCTTTCCATATGCCTTGGCCTCCTTTCTTACTAAGCTCTAGCTTCCTTTATTTCTCTTTCTCTTATTACAGTCTTAACCTTTGCTATGTCCTTTTTCACGAACTTTATTTTAACAGGGTTCTCAAGTTGTCCTGTAGCTAGTTGAAATCTTATGTTGAACAACTCACCTTTTAGGTCATTTAGCTTTTGGTTTAGTTCCTGGGCTGTCATATCTCTCAATTCTTTAGCTCTCACTAGCTTCACCACCCTTTACTTCAAAATCCTCTTTCTTGACAAATTTGCATTTAACAGGCAGCTTGTTTGCAGCAAGTCTCATAGCTTCTCTTGCAGTTTCCTCGTTTACTCCTGAAAGTTCAAACATTACTCTTCCTGGCTTAACTATCGCTACCCAGTACTCTGGTGAACCTTTACCCGATCCCATACGAACTTCTGCTGGTTTCTTTGTTATTGGAGTGTGAGGGAATATCTTTATCCAAACTTTTCCGCCTCTTTTGATATATCTGTTTATTGCTATTCTGGCAGATTCTATTTGATTTGCAGTTATTCTACTTGGCTCAAGTGCTACCAAACCGTAATCTCCATAAGTAACTGTATTTCCCTTTTGAGCTGTGCCCTTTAATTTTGGTCTAAAAACTCTACGGCGCTTAACTCTTTTAGGCATTAACATGAATTTTTCCTCCTTCCCTTTGTGCTACTTCCTATCTTTCTCTTCTTTGTGGTTTCTTGTCAGATCTCTTAGGACCTCTTTTGTCGAACTTTTTATCTTTTTTCTTTTCCATTTCTTTCTTTTCTTGAACGTTCGCAGCAAAACCTTCTTTAGACGGAAGAACTTCGCCGTGGTTTATCCAAACTTTTATTCCTATTTTTCCGTAAGTTGTATCTGCTTCAGCAAAGCCATAGTCTATGTTTGCTCTTAGCGTAGATAGCGGTACGTTTCCTTCGCTGTATCCTTCGTCTCTAGCCATTTCAGCTCCGCCAAGTCTTCCTGCAGAAAGAACCTTTATACCTTGAACTCCAGCTTTCATAGATCTTTGTATAGCCTGCTTCATTGCCCTTCTGAATGCAATCCTTCTTTCGATTGCCTGAGCTATGTTTTCAGCTACTAGCTGAGCGTCCTTTTCAGGTCTTCTTACTTCAACTATGTTTATCAGTACGTCTTTTCCCGTCATCTTCGCTACTTCAGCTTTTATCTCTTCAATTCCTGCTCCACCTCTTCCGATTACTATTCCAGGCTTAGCAGCAAATATGTTAAGCTTTACTTTCTTAGCAGCTCTTTCTATTTCAATCTTTGAAATTCCAGCTATATATAGCTTCTTTTTAAGATGCTTACGAATTTTGTAGTCTTCATGAAGAAGAGCCGAAAATTCCTTCTTGTCAGCATACCATCTCGAATTCCAGTCTTTTATTATTCCGACTCTAAGTCCGTGAGGATTAACCTTCTGTCCCATAATGTCCCTCCTTGTCCTATTTTTCTTTTAGAACAACTCCTATATGGCTTGTTCTTTTTCTTATAGTAGTAGCTCTTCCCATTGCTCTAGGCATGAATCTCTTCATTGTTGGGCCTTGGTTTGCATAAACCTCTGCTACGTATAGTTTATCTTTATCCATGTCATGGTTGTTTTCCGCATTAGCCATTGCCGACTCTATAACTTTAGCTATTATTCCTGCAGGCTTTTGTGACGTGTATTTTAGTATTGCAAGTGCTTCTCCAACACTCTTTCCTCTTACAAGTCCTGCAACCTGACCTGCTTTTCTTGGACTTACACGAACAAATTTTGCGATCGCTTTTGCTTCCACTCGAATTCCTCCTTCCTGCTTAAAGGACTATTTATTTTTTCTTAGATGTTCTGTCTTCGCCCTTGTGTCCTCTGAAAGTTCTAGTTAGTGCGAACTCTCCAAGTTTGTGTCCAACCATATCCTCTGTTACAAATACAGGAACATGCTTTCTACCGTCATGCACAGCTATAGTATGTCCTATCATTTGTGGGAATATAGTCGAAGCTCTTGACCAAGTTTTTATGACCTTTTTTTCACTTTTTTCGTTCATTTCTTCTATTTTCTTAAGAAGTCCACTGTGTATAAAAGGTCCCTTCTTAGTTGATCTTGACATTTGTTTTCCTCCCTTCGAAGCTCAAAAGTCTATCCGATTACTTTTTCTTTCTTCTTGAAACTATAAGCTTGTCAGAAGCCTTATTCTTCTTACGTGTCTTATATCCAAGAGCTGGTTTACCCCATGGAGTTACTGGTCCAGATCTACCTATTGGAGCTCTACCTTCTCCTCCTCCGTGTGGGTGGTCGCATGGGTTCATAACAGATCCCCTTACTGTAGGTCTTATTCCCATGTGTCTCTTTCTTCCGGCCTTACCTATTGTAACGTTGAAGTACTCTACGTTTCCAACTTGGCCAACTGTAGCTCTACACTCAGAGTGTACGTTTCTCATTTCTCCCGATGGAAGTCTTAGAAGAGCGTACTTTCCTTCTTTTGCCATCAACTGAGCTCCTACGCCTGCAGATCTTACCATCTGTCCGCCTTTGCCAGCTTTAAGCTCTATGTTGTGGATAACAGTACCAACCGGTATGTCCTTAAGTTTTAGTGCGTTTCCTACTTTTATGTCTGCCTTTTCTCCAGACTCTATTACGTCTCCAACCTTAAGTCCTAGTGGAGATAGTATATATCTCTTTTCTCCATCGGCATATACAAGAAGAGCTATGTTCGCACTTCTGTTTGGATCGTATTCTATTCCGGCAACCTTTGCAGGTATTCCGTCTTTGTTTCTCTTGAAGTCTATAAGTCTATATTTTCTTCTAGCTCCGCCGCCTCTGTGACGAATAGTTATTTTTCCTTGTGCGTTTCTTCCAGCGTTTTTCTTAAGTGGAGCTAAAAGTGATTTTTCCGGCTCATGTTTAGTTATTTCGTCTGAAACTAGAACAGTAACATGTCTCATAGCAGGAGATGTTGGTTTAAACTTTTTTATAGCCATCTTTTTTCCCTCCTTCTTTATTACGTTTTACTTACACGCCTTCAAAGAATTCTATTTCTTTGCTGTCAGCAGTAAGCTTCACTACAGCTTTCGCATAGCTTGCAGTCATTCCTACGTGTTTACCCATTCTCTTTTTCTTGCCTCTATAGTTAGCAGTGTTAACTTTTTCAACTTTAACGCCGAATATAGCTTCAACTGCGCCCTTTATTTGAGTTTTGTTAGCTCTCTTGTCCACTACAAACGTGTACTTTCTCTCAGCCATGTCATTCATACTTTTTTCTGTAACAACTGGCTTTACTATTATATCGTGTGGATTAGTCATTATTCGTACACCTCCTCCACTTTTTCAACAGCTTCTCTTGTTATAACAAAAGTGCCGTGGTTTACTATGTCATAAACATTCATGCTTCCAACTATCGCAGTTTTAACGCCTACTATGTTTCTAGCAGATTTTACAACATTTTCGTTCTTTTCAGCAGTAACGAAAAGTGCTTTTTTATCAAGCTTAAGGTTTGCCATTATTCCTGCAAACTCCTTAGTCTTTGGAGTTTCCATTGAAATTCCGTCTAGAACTATAAGCTCTCCGTTTTGTACTTTAGAAGTAAGAATACTCTTTAGCGCAAGCCTTCTAACTTTCTTAGGTATTGTGTAGCTGTAATCTCTTGGCTTTGGCGCGAATACAACTCCTCCACCTATCCATTGTGGAGATCTTGTGCTACCCTGTCTAGCTCTACCTGTTCCCTTTTGTCTCCAAGGCTTTCTTCCTCCGCCTCTAACTTCCGCTCTAGTCTTGGCAGATTGAGTTCCTTGTCTCTTGTTCGCAAGGTGGTTTTTAACCACTTCGTATATAGCATGCTCGTTAACTTCTATACCGAACACGTTGTCAGAAAGATTTATTTCATCTACTTTTTCACCTTTTATGTTCAAAACATCTATCTTTGGCATATTACATCCTCCTTCCCTGGTAAAGATTACTATTTAACAGCTTTCACTGCCTTTGTTATTGTAACTAATCCTTTTTTAGGTCCTGGAACGGCACCTTTAACAAGGATTATGTTCTTTTCTGCATCTACCTTTACAACATCCAGGTTTTGTATTGTAACTTTAACATGTCCCATGTGTCCAGCAAGGTTTTTACCTTTGAATACTCTCGATGGGCTTGAACAAGCTCCCATTGATCCTGGTCTTCTGTGGTATCTAGAACCGTGTGTTTCTGGACCTCTACTTTGTCCGTGTCTCTTTATAACACCCTGGAATCCTTTACCTTTTGATATTGCAGTAGCATCTACTTTTTCGCCTTCAGCAAGAAGATCAAGCTTTATCTCTTGTCCTAGCTCGTAGCCTTCTACACTGTCCACTCTGAATTCAACAATCTGTCCCTTTGTAGAAACTCCAGCCTTTTCAAAATGTCCTTTAAGAGGCTTGCTCACTCTTTGCTCCTTCTTGTCTTCGAAAGCAACCTGAAGCGCATTGTAACCGTCTTTTTCAACAGTCTTTATTTGTGTAACGTATACAGGACCCGCCTGGATAACCGTTACCGGAACCACCACACCATTTTCATTGAAAACCTGAGTCATTCCTAGCTTTCTTCCTATAATTCCTCTCATCATTACACCTCCCATAATCTTACAGCGGATTGCACGCAATTCATTGCGGCAATCATACTAAGATAAGGTACATCTATGTCCCTAACTTAGCTTTCCAAGTAATAAAGCTTTTACAGCTTTATTTCAATATCAACACCAGCTGGCAGATCAAGTCTCATTAGAGAGTCTACAGTCTTTGATGTTGGGTTTGTTATGTCTATAAGTCTCTTGTGAGTTCTTATTTCGAACTGCTCTCTAGAGTCCTTATACTTGTGTACAGCTCTTAGTATTGTTATTATTTGCTTTTCTGTTGGAAGTGGGATTGGTCCTGAAACCGTAGCATTAGTCTTCTTTGCTGTTTCCACTATCTTTTGAGCTGATTGATCTAGTATCTTATGATCATAAGACTTAAGTCTTATTCTTATTTTTTGGTTGTTAGCCATGTGTTTCCCTCCTTAATCGCACGTTTTGTTTTTTTACGCGCAACTTGATGATTGTACACTGTCCCGGGTGTGTTGAGTTTTGACGCTAAAAAGACAGAGTATAACTCATCTAGTCGCCCGATTCTAAGATCGAGACATACTCAGCAGGAATTACCTGTAAACCCTACTCTTTTAAAGGTTTCCAGCAACCTCCCACGTCATCGCATCTTAAAAGCACACTAGTACATTTTATATTACTGACTCGATTTTTTCAAGTGTTTTATTGTTTTTTTTATGTTTTTTTAAAAAACAGAAAAGAGAAGAGCTCAGGCCCTCCTCTTTTCAATTTCAGAAAGTCTATTTTATCATGCGAATCTTTGCAGGGGATTACTCTATTATAGAAGCAACTACTCCTGCTCCTACTGTTCTTCCGCCTTCTCTTATCGCAAATCTTAGTCCCGCTTCTATCGCTATAGGTCCTATTAGTTCAACTTCCATTTGTACGTTGTCTCCAGGCATTACCATCTCTGTTCCTTCTGGAAGGTTGATTGATCCTGTTATGTCTGTTGTTCTGAAGAAGAACTGTGGTCTGTATCCGTTGAAGAATGGAGTGTGTCTTCCACCCTCTTCCTTCTTAAGTACGTATACTTCCGACGTGAATTTAGTGTGAGGCTTTATTGATCCTGGCTTAGCTAGAACCTGTCCTCTCTCTATCTCGTCCCTTTGAACTCCTCTTAGAAGCAGTCCTATGTTGTCTCCTGCTTGCGCTTCGTCAAGAAGTTTTCTGAACATCTCTACTCCTGTTACTATTACTTTTCTTGGCTCTTCTGATAGACCTACTATTTCGATCTCATCCTGAACCTTTACTATTCCTCTTTCAACTCTTCCTGTAGCAACTGTTCCTCTTCCTGTTATAGAGAATACGTCCTCTACTGGCATTAGGAATGGCTTGTCTACATCTCTTTCTGGCTCTGGGATGTAGGCGTCTATAGCTTCGAACAGCTCTACTATCTTGTCTCCCCACTCACTATTTGGATCTTCTAGTGCCTTAAGCGCTGATCCTGCTATTATTGGAGTGTCGTCGCCTGGGAAGTCATAAGCGTCTAGCAGTTCTCTTATTTCCATTTCTACTAGCTCTAGTAGTTCTTCGTCATCTACCATGTCGCACTTGTTCATGAATACCACTATGTATGGTACTCCAACCTGTCTTGACAGTAGTATGTGCTCTCTTGTCTGAGGCATTGGACCGTCTGCTGCAGATACAACTAGTATCGCTCCGTCCATTTGCGCTGCTCCTGTTATCATGTTCTTAACGTAGTCAGCGTGGCCTGGGCAGTCAACGTGTGCGTAGTGTCTGTTTGGAGTCTCGTATTCAACGTGTGCTGTTGATATCGTGATTCCTCTTTCTCTTTCCTCTGGTGCCTTGTCTATGTTTGCAAAGTCTACTGCTTCACCTATTCCGTATCTAGCGTGTAGTGTATATGTTATTGCTGCTGTTA
Organism: Peptoclostridium litorale DSM 5388; assembly: GCF_900141635.1. Taxonomy (GTDB): domain Bacteria; phylum Bacillota; class Clostridia; order Peptostreptococcales; family Peptostreptococcaceae; genus Peptoclostridium; species Peptoclostridium litorale. The sequence continues at coordinate 54,068 of NZ_FSRH01000014.1, forward strand.
GTGTTGTCTTTCCGTGGTCAACGTGTCCTATTGTTCCGATGTTAACGTGTGGCTTATTTCTTTCAAATTTAGCTTTTGCCATCTTGCTTGTCCTCCTCCACTATAACTTGAATTTATTTTTATTATTGGGACCGGCCTTATGGCCGGTCTCATTGTTTATTATTTGCCTTCGTCCATTATCTTCTTAGATATGCTCGCTGGCACCTGCTCGTAATGGTCGAATATCATTGTATATGTCGCTCTACCTTGAGTCATAGATCTTAGCTGAGTCGAATATCCAAACATTTCTGAAAGCGGAACCATAGCTTTTATAGTCTGGGCTCCACTTACAGCTTCCATTCCTTCTATTCTTCCACGTCTTGAGTTAAGGTCTCCCATTACGTCTCCCATGTAGTCTTCAGGAGTAACAACTTCAACCTTGAAATAAGGCTCAAGAAGTGCTGCGCTTCCTTTTTTCATAGCTTCTTTAAGTGCCATAGACGCTGCAAGTTTGAATGCCATTTCCGAAGAGTCAACATCGTGGTATGATCCATCGTATAGCTCTACTCTCAGGTCCACAACTGGGTATCCTGCCAGTATACCAGCTTCCATAGCCGCCTGTATACCCGCATCGACTGGTCCAACATATTCTCTTGGAACAGATCCTCCAACAGTTGCATTCTTGAACTCATATCCTTTTCCTGGCTCGTTTCTGAATACTCTAAGCTTAACGTGTCCGTACTGTCCTCTACCACCCGACTGCTTAGCATGCTTGTACTCAACTTCGCAATCTTTTGTTATAGTCTCTCTGTACGCAACCTGAGGAGCTCCTACGTTTGCTTCCACTTTGAATTCTCTTAGTAGTCTGTCTACTATTATCTCAAGGTGAAGCTCTCCCATGCCGCCTATTATAGTCTGTCCAGTTTCTTCGTCAGTTCTAACTCTGAATGTAGGGTCCTCTTCAGCAAGCTTTTGAAGCGCAACACCCATTTTTTCCTGAGCAGCCTTTGACTTTGGCTCTATAGCAACGTGTATAACTGGCTCTGGGAATTCCATAGACTCAAGTATTATCGGATGGTTTGGATCGCAAAGCGTATCTCCTGTAGTAGTGTTCTTAAGTCCTACCGCAGCCGCTATGTCTCCAGAGTAAACCATTGATATTTCTTCTCTTGAGTTTGCGTGCATCTGAAGTATACGTCCTATTCTCTCTTTCTTGTTCTTTGTAGAGTTAAGAACGTACGATCCTGACTCAAGCTTTCCAGAGTAAGCTCTAAAGAACGCAAGCTTTCCAACGAATGGGTCAGTCATTATCTTGAATGCAAGAGCTGAGAAAGGCTCTTCGTCTGAAGAAGGTCTGCAGTCTTCTCCTCCGTCGAAGTCCACACCTGTTATGGCTGGAACATCTAGTGGAGATGGCATGTATTCAATAACAGCGTCAAGCACTAGCTGAACGCCTTTGTTCTTGTATGCTGAACCGCAGAATACTGGGTTAAGTTCACAAGCTATAACGGCTTTTCTTATGGCAGCCTTAAGCTCGTCTACAGTTATTTCTTCTCCCTCAAGATACTTCATTGTAAGGTCTTCGTCTGTTTCAGCAACAGTTTCCACAAGTGTTTCTCTGCACTCTTCAGCAAGCTCTCTCATATCTTCTGGGATTTCTGTTACCTCTATATCTACTCCAAGGTCGTCCCTGTACATTCTAGCGTTCATTTCAAGAAGGTCTATTATACCAACGAAAGTGTCTTCTGCGCCTATTGGAAGCTGCATAGCAACCGCATTTGCAGAAAGTCTGTCTTTCATCATTTCAACAACACGTAGGAAGTTTGCTCCTATTATGTCCATCTTGTTTACGAATGCTATTCTTGGAACATTGTACTTGTTAGCCTGTCTCCAAACGTTCTCTGACTGAGGCTCAACTCCACCCTTAGCACAGAAAACAGCTACGGCTCCGTCAAGAACACGAAGAGATCTTTCAACCTCAACTGTAAAGTCTACGTGCCCTGGCGTGTCTATTATGTTTATCCTGTTGTCTTTCCACTGGGCAGTTGTCGCAGCCGAAGTTATTGTTATACCTCTTTCCTGCTCCTGCTCCATCCAGTCCATAGTCGCTCCACCCTCATGAACTTCTCCTATCTTATGGGTAACTCCCGTATAATATAGTATACGCTCAGTAGTGGTCGTTTTTCCAGCGTCTATATGCGCCATTATACCAATATTTCTGGTTCTCTCTAAAGGAAACTCTCTAGGCACTACAAATGCCTCCCTTCTGATAATAATGCCAGCCCCACTTATACGCGGGGCCAGGCAATGTTTGTTTTTTTATCTTACCATCTATAGTGAGCAAATGCCTTGTTAGCCTCTGCCATCTTGTGTGTATCTTCTTTCTTCTTAACTGATGCTCCTGTACTGTTTGCAGCATCCATCAGCTCTTTTGCAAGCTTTTCTACCATTCCTTTTTCACCACGAGCTCTAGTATAGTTTACTAGCCATCTAAGCCCTAGTGTAACTCTTCTTTCAGGTCTAACTTCAACTGGAACCTGGTAGTTAGCTCCACCAACACGTCTTGCCTTTACTTCAAGCACTGGCATTATGTTGTTCATTGCCTTTTCAAATACTTCTATTGGTTCTTCTCCTGTTTTTTCCTTTATTATGTCTAAAGCTCCGTAAACTACTTGCTGAGCTTTACCTTTTTTTCCATCAACCATTATACTGTTTATAAGCTTAGAAACTAGCTGGCTGTTGTACATCGGATCAGGAGTTATAACTCTCTTTGGAACATTTCCTTTTCTTGGCACTGTGCTTCCCTCCTTATTAGCTTTTAATTCATTGGTACTCGACAGGCTGTAAACTGCCGTAGGTGCCTTCCGTTATATATATAATTAAAGGACCGTACACTTTAGTTTGTTATTTTTTCGCAGCCTTAGGTCTCTTAGTACCGTACTTAGATCTTGATTGAGCTCTCTTCTCAACTCCTGCTGTATCAAGAGTTCCTCTTACTATGTGATACCTAACACCTGGTAAGTCTTTAACCCTACCACCTCTTATAAGAACAACGCTGTGCTCTTGTAGGTTGTGTCCCTCACCAGGAATATAAGATGTAACTTCTATTCCGTTAGTAAGTCTTACTCTTGCAACCTTTCTAAGCGCTGAGTTTGGTTTCTTTGGAGTCACAGTCTTAACTGATGTACAAACCCCTCTCTTTTGTGGAGAACTCATATTAACGTTCTCTTTTCTCAGTGAGTTGAAACCTCTTTGTAGAGCTGGAGCAGTAGATTTTTTAGTTGCCTTCACTCTTCCTTTACGCACTAGCTGGTTTATAGTTGGCATAAAGTGCACCTCCTTCCATTTTTTGAAACTTACTTTAATATTCCAACTGTAGCAGCTTTCACCTGTATCCCACAGGCGCTTCCAAGCTGCTGCATGGATTCAACATAAACTACCTCAACATTTTTTTCATTGGCTATTTCCTGTGTGTTTTTGACTACGCGCTCGTCAGCATCTTTTGCTATTATCACATACTGTAGTTTTTCTTCTTTAAGCGCTCTTGCCGTCTGCTTAGTGCCAATCACCTTGTTGAGATTTTTCAATTCCTCAAGCTTCATAAAAGTTTCCTCCTTTTTAAATACCCAGCAATTCCCAGATACTAAAAAGTCCACTTTCTATTTTACACACTCAAACATTTTATCACTACATAATATTTAGTGTCAATAGAATTTAAAAGCTTTAACATTTTTAATATTATTCAGCAGACTCTTCTTCTGTATTTTTTATAGCTATATTCTTGTATCTTTTCATTCCTGTTCCTGCAGGTATGAGCTTTCCTATTATTACATTTTCCTTTAGTCCTATAAGCTTGTCTTCTTTTCCCTTTATTGCTGCCTCTGTAAGAACCCTTGTTGTCTCCTGGAAAGACGCCGCTGAAAGGAACGATTCTGTTGCAAGAGATGCCTTTGTTATTCCAAGAAGCACTCTGTTTGAAGTTGCAGGAGTTCCGCCTTCAGATTCAACTCTTTCGTTTTCATTTTCGAATTCGAGCCTGTCTACAAGACTTCCTGGAAGGAACTCAGTATCTCCCTCTTCTTCAATTCTCACTTTAGAAAGCATCTGTCTAGATATTATCTCTATGTGCTTGTCGTTTATATCAACACCCTGCATTCTATAAACCCTTTGAACTTCCTGAACTATATAGTTTTGAACGGCTGTTACGCCTTTTACAGCCAGTATGTCGTGTGGATTTATTGAACCTTCTGTTATAGGGTCTCCTGCGCTTACAAAATGACCTTCCTTGACTTTTATTCTCGAACCGTATGGTATCGAGTAAGTCTTGCTTTCGCTGTCTTGTCCTGTTATTATTACATCCCTTTTATTTCCGCTCTCTTTTATCTGAACAGAGCCGTCTATTTCTGTTATTATTGCAAGACCCTTTGGTTTTCTGGCCTCAAAAAGCTCCTCGACCCTTGGAAGACCCTGAGTGATGTCGCCTCCAGCAACTCCACCTGTGTGGAATGTACGCATTGTAAGCTGTGTACCCGGCTCACCTATCGACTGGGCAGCAATTATACCTACAGCCTCTCCGGTATTTACCTGTTTGCCTGTCGCAAGGTTTCTTCCGTAACACTTAGAGCATACGCCGTGCTTAGTCTTACAGCTTAGCGCCGATCTTATCATAAGATTTTCTATTTCGGCTCCAATTATCTTGTCTGCGATGTCTTCAGTTATGAGCTCTCCGTTAGGTACGATAATATCGCCGGTTTCCGGATGAAGTACATCTTCTGCAGCATATCTTCCAAGTATTCTGTCATAAAGCTCCTCTATTATTTCGTTTCCATCGCTGAACTTTCTAACTAGTATACCTTCTTTACTTCCACAATCTTCTTCTCTTATTATTACGTCCTGAGATACGTCAACAAGCCTTCTTGTAAGATATCCTGAGTCGGCTGTACGAAGTGCTGTATCCGCAAGACCCTTTCTTGCTCCGTGTGAAGATATGAAGTACTCCAGTACCGAAAGACCCTCACGGAAGTTCGCCTTAACTGGAAGTTCTACGGTTTCTCCGGTCGCATCCGCCATAAGACCACGCATACCTGCAAGCTGTCTTATCTGGTTTTTACTACCCCTCGCTCCCGAGTGCGCCATTATGAATATGTTGTTTAGTCTGTCAAGGTTGTCCATAAGTGCGTCGGTTACTTTGTCTGTTGTAGCAGTCCAAGTTTCGATAACTCTTTCTTTTCTCTCTTCATTTGATATAAGACCTCTTCTGAAGGCTTTCTCATATTTTGCAACCTTCTCTTCGGCCTGCGCAATATATTCATATTTCTCCTTAGGAATCTCCATATCCGCTACCGAAACAGTTATGGCTCCCCTTGTCGAAAACTTGAATCCAAGCTCTTTTATGTTGTCAAGCATTATTGCAGTAGTTGTATTTCCATGCTTTCTGAAGCACTTGTCTATTATCTGACCCATTTTCTTTTTGTCTACAAGGAAATCTACTTCAAGGCTGTGCATGTCCTTTTCCCTGTCTACAAATCCCAGATCCTGAGGAATGTTTTCGTTGAATATGAATCTTCCCACAGTACTCTCTACAAGTATGTCCTTGCCTTGATCATCTTTTCCTATTCTGACCTTTACCTTTGCATGAAGTGCCACGCATCTGTTGGTGTATGCAAGAAGCATTTCATTGTAGTCCTTGAACACCATGCCCTCGCCCAGAGATCCTTCTATGTCAAGTGTAAGGTAGTATCCTCCAAGAACCATATCCTGAGTAGGAGTAGTTATTGAAGATCCGTCTTTAGGCGCAAGTATGTTGTTTGTTGAGAGCATAAGGAATCTACACTCAGCCTGTGCCTCCACTGAAAGTGGCAGGTGGACAGCCATCTGGTCTCCGTCGAAGTCGGCGTTGTATGCAGTACATACAAGAGGGTGCAGCTTTATGGCCTTTCCTTCAACCAGTATAGGTTCAAATGCCTGTATTCCAAGTCTGTGCAGAGTAGGTGCACGGTTTAGAAGAACTGGATGAGCCTTTATTACATCTTCAAGCACGTCCCAAACTTCAGGCTTAACTTTTTCAACCATTCTCTTCGCACTCTTTATATTGTGTGCACATCCCTTAGTTACAAGCGCATTCATAACGAAAGGCTTGAAAAGCTCAAGCGCCATCTTCTTTGGAAGTCCGCACTGGTAGAACTTAAGCTCTGGCCCTACGACTATAACCGAACGTCCCGAATAGTCAACACGCTTTCCTAGAAGGTTTTGACGGAAACGTCCCTGCTTTCCTTTTAGCATGTCTGAAAGCGATTTTAGCGGTCTGTTTCCAGGACCCGTTACAGGTCTTCCCCTTCTACCGTTATCTATAAGTGCATCTACCGCCTCTTGAAGCATCCTTTTTTCATTTCTGACTATTATGTCAGGAGCTCCCAGCTCAAGTAGTCTTTTAAGTCTGTTGTTCCTGTTTATAACTCTTCTGTAAAGGTCGTTTAGGTCTGATGTTGCAAACCTTCCTCCGTCAAGCTGAACCATAGGTCTAAGATCTGGAGGTATTACAGGTATTGCATCAAGTACCATCCAGTCTGGCTTGTTTCCAGACTTTTTGAAAGCTTCTACGACCTCAAGTCTTCTTATTGTTCTGACTCTCTTTTGTCCTGTGCTGTCCTTAAGCTTGCTTCTAAGGTCTTTTGAAAGCACCTCAAGCTCTACATTCTCAAGAAGATCTCTTACCGCTTCAGCACCCATTGCCGCCTTGAATCCTCCAGGGTACTTGTCCATGGCCTCTCTGTACTCTTTCTCTGTAAGAAGCTGCTTTTCGCTAAGTCCCGTCTCTCCAGGATCAGTAACTACATATGATGCAAAGTATAGTACTTTTTCAAGTGAACGTGGTGACATGTCAAGAAGAAGTCCCATTCTAGATGGAATTCCCTTGAAATACCATATATGTGAAACTGGAGCTGCCAATTCTATATGACCCATTCTCTCACGTCTTACTTTTGATTTGGTGACTTCAACACCACATCTGTCACACACTACACCTTTATATCGTACTCTCTTGTATTTCCCGCAGTGACATTCCCAGTCCTTTGTAGGCCCAAATATTCTTTCGCAGAAAAGCCCGTCCTTTTCAGGTTTTAAAGTCCTGTAGTTTATTGTTTCCGGCTTTTTAACTTCCCCCTTCGACCACTGTCTAATCTTTTCAGGTGAAGCCAAACCTATTTTCATCGATTCAAAATTACCAAGTTCAAACAAGGAGTTCTCTCCCTTCTCTGTTAGATTGACTTGTCAAATATTCAAGACAAGGATTTAAAATCAAAGTAGCAACACGACCGTGTAGCCCGCAATTTTTTTCGCAGGCTATGGGTCTAAATATCTATATTTTCGCCAATTCCATAATTGTTTTCTTTGAAAAATTCCTGATCCGCATTGTCTTCATCAAAGTCATCTACGTCTTCTTCGCTATAGCCTTCAGCTTCATCTTCATCTTCTTCGCCCGGTTCTTCTTCGCTATAGCCTTCACTGTAATCAGAATCTGTCTTTATATATTCAAATTCGCCTTCCATGCTTGTCTCTTCTTCATCCACAGACTCTTTTATTTCTATTTCCCTGTCTGCTTCAAGCACCTTGACATCAAGACAAAGACTTTGAAGTTCTTTTATAAGAACCTTGAATGACTCAGGTATTCCCGGTTCTGGAATATTTTCGCCCTTAACTATCGCTTCATAAGTCTTAACACGACCAACCACGTCATCAGACTTGACAGTAAGGATCTCCTGAAGTGTATGTGCTGCTCCGTATGCCTCAAGCGCCCAAACCTCCATCTCTCCAAACCTCTGTCCTCCAAACTGCGCCTTACCGCCCAGCGGCTGCTGAGTTACAAGCGAGTAAGGACCAGTTGACCTTGCGTGTATCTTGTCGTCTACAAGGTGGTGCAGCTTAAGCATGTACATGTATCCTACAGTTACCCTGTTGTCAAACGGATCTCCAGTTCTTCCGTCATACAGCTGGAGCTTTCCGTCTTGAGGATATCCCGCTTCTGCAAGTGCCTTTTCTATGTCTGACTCGTTTGCTCCGTCAAATACCGGTGTCGCAACGTGCCATCCCATCTTCTTGGCTGCAAGTCCAAGGTGAACCTCAAGTACCTGTCCTATATTCATACGCGATGGAACGCCCAGTGGGTTTAGTACTATCTCTACAGGAGTACCGTCTTCCATGAAAGGCATGTCCTCTTCTGGAAGTATCCTTGAAATTACACCCTTATTACCGTGACGTCCAGCCATCTTGTCTCCAACATTTATCTTTCTCTTTGTAGCTATATATGCTCTGACAAGTTCGTTTACACCCGGAGGAAGCTCATCTCCATTTTTCCTTGTAAACACCTTCACATCTACTATTATTCCACTTTCTCCATGAGGAACCTTAAGTGATGTATCTCTTACCTCTCTTGCCTTTTCACCGAATATGGCTCTTAGGAGTCTTTCCTCTGCTGTAAGCTCAGTTTCACCCTTAGGTGTAACCTTGCCGACAAGAATGTCTCCTGATTGAACCTCGGCTCCTATTCTTATTATTCCCCTGTCATCAAGATTCTTTATTGCATCTTCTCCGACATTCGGAATATCTCTTGTTATTTCTTCTGGTCCAAGTTTTGTATCTCTTGCCTCTGCTTCATATTCTTCTATGTGTATAGTCGACAGCCTGTCTTCTTTTACAAGTCTTTCATTGAGGAGAATCGCATCCTCGTAGTTGTATCCTTCCCATGTCATGAAGGCTATTCTACAGTTTCTTCCAAGCGCCAGTTCTCCCATCTCCGTAGATGGTCCGTCAGCCAGTACATCTCCTGCATTTACAATCTCGCCTCTGTCTATTATAGGCGTTTGGTTAACGCATGTTCCCTGGTTTGACCTTTTGAATTTAAGCAGCTTGTACCTGTCTCTTTGGCCGTCTTCTCTTTTTACTATTATTTCATTTGCCGTTACTCTTTCAGCCACACCCGAGTTTCTTGCTATTATAGCTACACCCGAGTCCATTGCGGCCTTTCCTTCCATACCTGTACCTATAACAGGAGATTCCCTTCTTATAAGAGGAACCGCCTGACGCTGCATGTTCGATCCCATCAGGGCACGGTTGGCGTCGTCATTTTCAAGGAATGGTATTATTGCAGTCGCTATGGAAACAACCTGCTTTGGAGATACGTCCATATAATCAACAAGTGACGGATTTACAAGCTCAGCCTCTCCGCTTACAGCTCTAGCCGTTACCCTTTCATTTACGAATCTTCCTTCTTCATCTAGAGGCTCATTTGCCTGCGCTCTTACATAAAGGTCCTCTTCGTCAGCAGTAAGATAGTCTATCTGGCTAGTCACTATGCCCTTTTCCTTGTCTATCTTTCTGTAAGGAGATTCTATGAATCCATATTCATTTATCTTCGCAAATGTACTAAGCGAGTTTATAAGTCCGATATTTGGGCCCTCTGGTGTTTCTATAGGACACATTCTTCCATAGTGTGAATGGTGAACGTCCCTGACCTCAAAGCCCGCTCTTTCCCTAGAAAGACCTCCTGGTCCAAGGGCAGAAAGCCTTCTCTTGTGAGTAAGCTCTGAAAGAGGGTTTGTCTGGTCCATGAACTGCGAAAGCTGAGAGCTTCCGAAGAACTCTTTTATAGAAGCCGCCACAGGTCTTATGTTTATAAGCGCCTCCGGACTTGTATTTTCTGTATCTTGTATAGTCATTCTCTCTCTTACGACTCTTTCCATTCTGGAAAGTCCGATTCTGAACTGGTTCTGAAGCAGTTCTCCGACAGATCTTACCCTTCTGTTTCCAAGGTGATCTATATCGTCAATTCTTCCCACTCCGTGGAAAAGGTTGAATTGATAGCTTATAGACGCTATTATATCATCAAGTATTATATGCTTTGGTACAAGCCTTCTCTTGTTCTTTTTAAAGCTTTCAACTATCTCTTCTTTTGTATTGCACTCTTCAAGAATCTCTACAAGTGTTGGATAGTGAACTTTTGCCTTAGGGCCAAAACCTTGTATTTCAAAGTCAACATGAGCCTTAAGGTCTACGAAATTATTTCCTATTACCTTTATTTCCTTGTCTTCGCCGCCAAGCACTCTGACTATGTTTATTCCGGCATTTTGGATTGCAAATGCCTTCTCAAGGGTTATTTTCTCACCCTTTTTCACAAACACTTCTCCAGTATCGCTTGAAACTATATCTTCCATAGCCGTTCTTGTTGCTATTCTATGAGCTATAGAAAGCTTTTTGTTGAATTTATACCTTCCAACTTTTGCAAGGTCATATCTTTTAGGGTCAAAGAATAGAGAATTCAAAAGCGATGTCGAACTCTCCACTGTAGGCGGCTCGCCAGGTCTCAGCTTCTTGTATATCTCTATAAGTGCTTCTTCCCTGTTTTTTGTATTGTCTTTTTCAAGGCTTGCAAGAAGTCTTTCGTCCTCTCCAAGAAGCTCTATTATCTCTATGTCACTTGAAAATCCAAATGCTCTAAGCAGTACAGTTATAGGCTGCTTTCTTGTTCTGTCAACCCTTACTGAAATTACATCGTTTGAATCCGTTTCATATTCAAGCCATGCTCCCCTGTTTGGAATAACGGTTGATGAAACGAGTTTTTTCCCTGACTTGTCTCTTTCTTGAGAGTAATATACTCCTGGAGATCTGACAAGCTGGCTGACTATTACCCTTTCTGCGCCGTTTATAATAAACGTACCCTTTTCAGTCATCAGCGGGAAGTCTCCCATAAAAACGTCTTTGCCCGGCTCTTTTATCTCTCCGGTGCTTTTGTTTTCGAGTCTTACTTTCACTTTCAGCGGTGCCGAGTAAGTAACGTCTCTCTCTTTTGACTCTTCAACGCCATATTTAGGATCGCCAATAGAATAGTCTACAAAATGAAGCGACAAATTACCCGTGTAGTCTTCTATTGGTGATACGTCCTCAAAGACTTCCTTCAGGCCTTCTTTTAAAAACCAATCATACGAATCCAGTTGTATTTCTACAAGATTCGGAAGTTCTGCTACTTCATTGATTCGAGAAAAACTCATCCTAGTTCTCTTTCCGCTTTTTACAGGATGTGGATATGGCATCAATTGTTCACCTCTCCTAAAAAAATCTATTGTTAATGTATGTCAAATTGAAAAAATATACCGAACGACAGAAATATCCATTGTACGCATTTAAATATGATATCACACGCTTGTCAATAAGTCAATATTATATTTTTATCATTTTTTATTAATAAGCTTTAAAGTGCGCTTGAATTTAAAATTCAAGCGCACTTTAAAGCTTATTAAACAAACATTGCCATTCAATTAATTTCACCATTTTTTCAAAAGCAAATATAAAAGGCACCTTACTTGACAATAAGGTGCCTTTATTATATTTTTACTATTTAACTTCTATTTTAGCTCCAACTTCTTCAAGCTTAGCTTTCATTTCTTCAGCCTCTTCTTTTGAAGCTCCTTCTTTAACTGGGCTTGGTGCTCCATCAACAAGAGCTTTTGCTTCTTTAAGTCCAAGTCCTGTTATCTCTCTTACAACCTTTATAACTTTAACTTTTTGTGATCCTGCATCTGCAAGAACTACATCAAACTCAGTTTTCTCAGCTGCTGCTTCTCCACCAGCTGCTGCGCCCGCTACTGCTACTGGAGCAGATGCAGATACACCAAATTTTTCTTCTGCTGCCTTAACTAATTCGTTAAGCTCTAGTACTTTCATATTCTCTATAGCTTCTAGTATTTGTTCTATAGTCATTAAAAGACACCTCCGGTTTTATTCTTTCGATTTAATTATTTTAAAATATACATTTTCTCAAACGCATAAGACTTTGTCTCCTGCAGCTTGATCAAATGCAAAGCACGGTATTATTCGCCAGCTTCCTCTTTTTGCTTTGCAACTGCATCCAAAAGGTATGCAAAGTTCGAAACTGGAGCCTTGAAGCTTCCAAGAAGTTTTGCGATAAGTACTTCTCTTGAAGGTACGTTCGCAAGTTCTTTTATCTTTGCGTCATCGTAGAATTCACCTTCCACGATACCCATCTTAAGCTCTATTGCAGGATGATCCTTCATGAAATCCTTAATTATTCTTGCTGGTGCAACAGGATCTTCATATCCAAAAGCTATCGCATTTGGTCCTACTAGACTTTCATCGTTCAGTTGGTCATATCCAAGTTCGTTTGCTACTCTTCTTACAAGTGTATTCTTGTAAACTTTGTAATCACATCCAGCCTCTTTGAATTTAGCTCTTAGTTCATTAGCTTCATCAACTTTAAGACCTCTATAATCAACTATTACTAGCGAAGATGCATTTTTAAACTTCTCAGTAATTTCTACAACTTGCTCTTTTTTCATTTCTAAAGCCTTAGACACTAACCATCCACCTCCTTTGGTTGTTCTGTAATTATATAAACACTATAAAAGCCCTTGTATGCTCACAGACAGACAAGGGCTTGAATTTCAAAATTCAAAACTTCGAATTTTCGAAGTATTTGACCTCGGTAGGCATTTTAAGCTTTCGCGCCTACTGTCTGCGGCATATTTATTTTTAACAACAAGGGAATTATACTATATCATATACCATATGTCAATAATTATTCTGATATTTTGTTTGGATTTATTTTAATTCCAGGTCCCATTGTGCTAGCAACAGTAACTGATCTTAAGTACTGTCCTTTAGCAGCTGCAGGCTTAGCCTTCTCTATTGCATCAGCAAGAACTGCAAAGTTTTCAAACAGTTTTTCCTTGCCGAAAGAAACCTTTCCTACTGGAACGTGAATTATGTTAGTCTTATCTAGTCTATATTCAACCTTACCAGCTTTTATATCATTTACTGCTGCTGCAACATCGAATGTAACTGTACCTGATTTTGGGTTTGGCATAAGACCTTTTGGTCCAAGAACTCTACCCAGTCTACCAACTACACCCATCATGTCTGGAGTTGCAACTACAACATCAAAGTCAAACCAGTTTTCGCCTTGGATCTTGCTTACAAGGTCCATTTCTCCTACATAGTCTGCTCCAGCTTGCTCAGCTTCTTTAGCTTTTTCTCCCTTTGCGAACACTAGAACCTTTTTAGTTTTTCCTGTTCCGTGTGGAAGTACTACTGCTCCTCTAACCTGCTGGTCAGCGTGTCTCGAATCTACACCAAGCTTTATGTGAGCTTCTACTGTTTCATCAAATTTAGCACTTGCACATTCTACTGAAAGTGCCATAGCGCCAGATGCACTGTAAAGAGTATCTTTTTCGATTTTCTTAAGTGCGTCTACATACTTTTTTCCTTTTTTAGCCATGTTTATTCCTCCTCGTGGTATTAGCGGTTTATTTCCTCCCACTTATTTCTAAAATACTAGTCTACAACTTCAACGCCCATGCTTCTAGCAGTACCAGCTATCATACTCATAGCTGCTTCTACATCTGTCGCATTAAGGTCAGGCATCTTAAGCTCTGCTATTTCCTTAAGTTGAGCTTTTGTTATTTTAGAAACCTTCTTCTTGTTTGGCTCGCCTGAACCAGACTCTATTCCACAAGCTTTCTTTATAAGTACTGCAGCTGGTGGAGTCTTTGTTATGAATGTGAATGATCTATCCTGGTATACCGATATTATTACCGGTATTATCATGCCAGGCTGGTCTGCAGTCTTTGCATTGAACTCTTTAGTGAACTGCATTATGTTAACACCATGCTGTCCTAGAGCTGGCCCAACTGGTGGAGCTGGAGTCGCCTTTCCTGCAGGTATTTGCAATTTTATCTGACCTATTACTTTCTTAGCCATATATAACACCTCCTCATAATTTAAATCATATATATTACATTTTTTCTATTTGGTCAAAACCCAGTTCAACTGGTGTTTCCCTACCAAACATTGAAATTAAAACTTTGACAACACTTTTTTCCATATTTATTTCTTCTACATTCCCCATGAACCCTTCAAACGGCCCACTCTTAACTGAAATAACGTCGCCTAGTTCCACATTTATCTCAGATGTAACCTTTTCAACTCCCATAGCGGCCACTTCTTCGTCTGAAAGCGGCACAGGCTTTGAACCCGGTCCTACGAATCCGGTTACTCCTTTTGTGTTCCTAACTATATACCATGACTCATCAGTTATAAGCATTTTTATTATAACATATCCGGGGAATTTCTTTCTGGATTTTACTTTCTTTTTTCCATCTTTTATTTCCACTACCTCTTCTGTAGGAACTTGCACGTCAAATATGAAATCTTCCATATTCCTTGTTATTACAGTCTTTTCTATAGTTGCCTTTACCTTGTTTTCATGCCCAGAATAGGTGTGTACAACATACCATTTAGCTTTTTCTTCATTGTTAGGCATAATATTAGTCATCCTTTCTCCTAAAAGGCGACTCCCTATCCTTTTAGATTTATTGCTTAACTATAAATTTCAACAAAAAGCCTAGTCCTGAATCAAGCAGCCAAACAAAGAAACTTACAAAAGCACTTGTAACTAGTACTACTGTAGTATATCTTACAAGCTCTCTTTTACTTGGCCAGTGAACCTTTTTAAGCTCTCCTTTTACTTCCCTTAAAAAGCCCGCCTTAGACTCTTTGCCACCAGTAGTATTTAACTGGGCCGCCATATACTCACATCCTTATTTTGTTTCTTTGTGATTAGTATGCTTTTTACAGAACTTACAGTATTTGCTCATCTCTAATCTATCTGGATTGTTCTTCTTGTTTTTTGTTGTATTGTAGTTTCTCTGCTTGCATTCTGTACAAGCTAAAGTTACCTTCACTCTCATGTAATACACCTCCTTAGTTTCTGCCCATCAAAATATATCATGGATAGTTGGATCGTATCTATTTTTCTGACCACATATATATGCCATTATAAAACATCACCCATAAAATCTATCACATTTTCGAGGTCATGTCAATCTTATGTTGTTATATTTTTTATTTTTGAATATTGAAGCTTGCTGTTTCGACGGCTTGCAGGGATTAAATCTCCAAAAATTTTAAGAGTCTAAAAAAGAGAAGGACTCCCATCCTTCTCTTTGCAATTTCAGAAAGTCTATTTTATTATGCGAATCTTCGCAGGGGATTACTCTACTATAGAAGCAACTACTCCTGCTCCTACTGTTCTTCCGCCTTCTCTTATCGCAAATCTTAGTCCCTCTTCTATAGCTATAGGTCCTATTAGTTCAACTTCCATCTGTACGTTGTCTCCTGGCATTACCATTTCTACGCCTTCTGGTAGGTTGATTGATCCTGTTATGTCTGTTGTTCTGAAGTAGAACTGTGGTCTGTATCCGTTGAAGAATGGAGTGTGTCTTCCGCCCTCTTCCTTCTTAAGTACGTATACTTCCGACTTGAATTTAGTGTGAGGCTTTATTGATCCTGGCTTAGCTAGAACCTGTCCTCTTTCTATCTCGTCCCTTTGAACTCCTCTTAGAAGTACTCCTATATTGTCTCCTGCTTGCGCTTCGTCAAGAAGTTTTCTGAACATCTCTACTCCTGTTACTATTACTTTTCTTGGTTCTTCTGATAGACCTACTATTTCGATCTCGTCCTGAACCCTAACTATTCCTCTTTCAACTCTTCCTGTAGCAACTGTTCCTCTTCCCGTTATAGAGAATACGTCCTCTACTGGCATTAGGAATGGCTTGTCTACATCTCTTTCTGGCTCTGGGATGTAGCTGTCTATAGCTTCGAATAGCTCTATTATTTTGTCTCCCCACTCACTGTCTGGATCTTCTAGTGCCTTAAGCGCTGATCCTGCTATTATTGGAGTGTCGTCGCCTGGGAAGTCGTATGCGTCTAGCAACTCTCTTATTTCCATTTCTACTAGTTCTAGTAGTTCTTCGTCATCTACCATGTCGCACTTGTTCATGAATACCACTATGTATGGTACTCCAACCTGTCTTGACAGTAGTATGTGCTCTCTTGTCTGAGGCATTGGACCGTCTGCTGCAGATACAACTAGTATTGCTCCGTCCATTTGCGCTGCTCCTGTTATCATGTTCTTAACGTAGTCAGCGTGGCCTGGGCAGTCAACGTGTGCGTAGTGTCTGTTTGGAGTCTCGTACTCAACGTGTGCTGTTGATATTGTGATTCCTCTTTCTCTTTCCTCTGGTGCCTTGTCTATGTTTGCAAAGTCTACTGCTTCACCAGTTCCGTATCTCTTGTTTAGTGTGTATGTTATTGCTGCTGTTAGTGTTGTCTTTCCATGGTCAACGTGTCCTATTGTTCCGATGTTAACGTGTGGCTTATTTCTTTCAAATTTAGCTTTTGCCATCTTGCTTGTCCTCCTCCTTATAAAAACCGCCCTTAGCGCTTTATATTTTTAGGCTTACTGCAGTTATTTTATTCTGGAGCCCACGAGCGGACTTGAACCGCCGACCTCCGCCTTACCAAGGCGACGCTCTACCGACTGAGCCACGTGGGCACTAAAATCATCTCTAATATTGTACTATTGCCCCCCTATAAAGTCAATAGTTTTAGTCATTTATACAGCCCATATAAAGCCTCACTTTTCTTTTTATCCTCTGCAGTGTATTATCAATGGATTTGAATGTTTTTCCAAGCTCATTTGCGATCTCTTCATATGACTTTCCGTCCATATATAGATACAGCACTTCTTTCTCTAGATTGCTGAGGATCATATCTATCTTTTTTTGAAGCCTTATGAATTCTTCTCTCGACACCACTATTCTTTCCGGGTTTTTAGACATGCTGTCAGCCAGAATATCAAAAGGCCACTTGTCAGTTTCCAGTTCACTTGAGCACGAGCTTATGGATACATATGAATTAAGTGGAATATGCTTTTGTCTTCTGGATGTTCTTATGGCCGTTATTATCTGCCTTTTTATGCACATCTCTGCAAACGACCTGAACGAAGCGCTTCTTTTTGCCATGTCATAGTCCCTTATGGCCCTGTAAAGTCCTATCATGCCTTCCTGCATTACATCTTCAGCCTCTGCTCCAACTATGAAATAATATCTCGACTTCAGCTTCACAAGCCCTCTGTATTTTTCCATTATATATTCAATGGCTTGCTGGTCTCCCCGCTTTGCACTTATAAGCGCAGCCTCTTGTTCGTTTGCATGTCCAATTCCACCGGTAGCGTCTCTTTTCAAATACAGCAACCCCCTGACATTCTTCAAAAATTGCCGTTTCTACGCATTTGCTCAAGCTTTAAAAACACATCATCATCAACAACATCTGCAAGAGTGATCTTGGAAGCCTTTTTTTGAGAAGACCCCTTCATCTTTTTGCGTGAATTTTGCACGTCTATATGGAGCTCTCTAGCCGACAGTCTGCTGCAGCCTTTCCCCAGTACTATCTGCTGCTCGGCCCAATCATTTGTAGCCACTCTTATAACGGCTCTTTTGTCCAGCTCCCCTATTACCTTTTCAATATATGAATCTGCCGTTTGATTTTCCTTTGTGTATACAACCGTAACCTTGGGATATTTTTGCTTTGTTCTGCTTCTCTTTTTCACTCTATACGCATCAAATACTATTATGACCTCTTCGCCGCTGAGCGCTGCGTATTCGAGCATCATTTGAACAAGCTTATCCCTTGAAGCTTCAAGGTCGTTTTCAGCAATATTCTTAAGCTCACTCCAGGCATTTATTATATTGTATCCGTCTATTATAAGATATTCCTTCACATTTATCCCTCTTTAAGAGTTCTCTGCCTTAAAACCTCATACATTATTACTCCGCCCGCAACAGATGCATTTAGAGAAGAAACCTTTCCTTCCATAGGCAGTTTAACCGCAAAGTCACAATTTTCTTTTACCAGCCTGGATATGCCTTTGCCCTCACTCCCAAGCACTAGTGCTATAGGGCCTGTCATATTACTCCTATATACGGAATCTCCATCCATGTCAAGCGCCGCTATCCAAAGGCCGTGTTCCTTGAGTTCCTTAATTGCATTTACTATGTTAGAAACCCTGCATACAGGCACATGCTCCACTGCTCCCGCAGAAGACTTTACAACAACAGGAGTTATGCCAACGCTTCTTCTCTTTGGAATTATAACCCCATGCGCTCCTACCGCATCTACAGTTCTTATTATCGCCCCAAGGTTATGAGGATCTGTTATGCCGTCAAGCACTATGAGAAAAGGGCTTCCTTCTTGATTGTTGCAGTACTCCATAAGCTCATCCAGTTCATAATATCCGTATTCAGAAACAATGGCTACAACACCCTGATGGTTTGTACTCTCGCACATTTCATCAAGCTTCTTCTTGTCTGCATACTTGATTAATATACCCCTGTCCTTTGCCATTCCAACAATTTTTTTAATTGACCCCTCGGCTCCCTTTGCTATTGTTATGCTGTCTATTTCCCTTTCAGCCTTTATGGCCTCCATCACAGGATTTCTCCCTTGTATTCTTTCCACAAAATCACTCCTAAAACTATAAATTTTTGTATTTGGCTCTTATTTCTTCTATTTTTCCGCAGCTCATGTTGCCTTCCGGACATGCGGACTTTATGCAGCTTGGACCAGCATTCTTGAATATTGCAGGTGCCACAACCTTCACTTCCTTCAGCATTAGATCTGCCATAGTCCTTATCTCTCTTTGGGCCCTTTCGCAGCA
Organism: Peptoclostridium litorale DSM 5388; assembly: GCF_900141635.1. GTDB lineage: Bacteria > Bacillota > Clostridia > Peptostreptococcales > Peptostreptococcaceae > Peptoclostridium > Peptoclostridium litorale. Next base: position 72,612 of record NZ_FSRH01000014.1, read on the forward strand.
TCTTTTTTTGAAAAAGTGTATTAGTGTTCTGGCATTCATTGTAAATATCATTTTAGTCTCGCATGCATTCGGGAATACATATCTTGCATCTTCTATGGCCTTTTTTTCAGAAGCCCTTTCGGCTTTTTTCTCAGACATGCCTTCCTTTGTCATCTGCTCATAATGCGAATTTTGAAGTATTGCCACAAGCTCATTGTAGACCTTCTGGTCGCTTTCCATAGCCTGAATGAATTTTTCTTTTGCCTCAGGGTTTTTCTCTATTTCCTCTGGCACTATATATTCGAACTGCTCAAGCTTTACATATCTTTGGCTCTGCTGCGAATAACTCGCAAGCCTGTGCCTTACAAGCTGATGAGTACAAGCTCTTGATATCCCTTCAACTGCAAATGTAAAACTCACATGTTCTATAGGACTTTCATGCCCTATGTCCACCAGCATCTGTACAAATCTTTCTACTTCGGCTTCGTCTAGGTTTTTATCTATATCGTCAACCCCACCCCTAGAGTAACAAAGCTTTGCAGCCATTGCAACCACTCTTTCAGGCTGTGGAGTATACTGAATCAGTTTAACTTTCATTTTTCAGCGGCCTCCTGTCAATATCAGTTTTCATTTTCATTAATAAAACTCCCATTTCGACGCACAGGCTAAAATGAGAGTTTTATATTTAGACCCTATTGAATCTGATTTTCTATAAGTTCTATGCTCTTTTCAATCACAGCCTCTAGCTTTTCTTCAAGCCCGTTTAAATACAAATATCCTATAAGGGTTTCAAATCCCGTGGCATATCTGTAATCTGAAGCCTGTGCGTTTTTTGGCATAGAGCAGCTCTTTTGATTTCTTCCCCGCTTGACTATGGCCCACTCAGCCTCGTCCAGCTCTTCCTTAAGAGCCATTACCGCCATGGCCTGCGCCTTTGCCTTCACAAAATTAGTGGCCTTTTTGTGCATGTCATTTACCTTTATGTTTCCATATTTGCATATAAGGTATTTCCTTACGTATATTTCATATACGCAGTCACCCATATAAGCCAGCACAAGAGGAGAAAGCAGATTTGCATCCTTTACTTCTTTTATTGCATTTAAATCCTTTAGGCTCTTTTCCATTTAGTTCCCTGCCTTGTATCTTCAAGAACTATGCCCTTGTCCTTAAGCATGTCTCTTATCTCATCAGCCCTTTTAAAGTCTTTTCCTTTTCTGGCGTCAATCCTGTCTTGTATAAGCTGTTCAACCTCTTCGTCCAAAAGCTCCTCTTCAGCCTTTTGGCACACTATACCTAAAACGCCTGTAAGCTCGTCGAATATAGACTCGCCCATCTCCATGAATCCGTGCGACACCTCTTCGTCAAGCTTTGTATTAAGGAATCTCGACAGCTCGAATATAACACTTACAGCGTCTGCAGTGTTAAGGTCGTCATCCATTGCCTGCTTGAATCTTTCTCTATACTGCTCAAACTGCCCTCTATCTTCAGCCGATGCCGCCATTTTATCTTTTTGAGTGTTTTCAGCCGCAAACTGGAGCTTTTCTCTTGTGTTGTACAGCCTTTCAAGGCCTGCCTTAGCCTGCATAAGTAGGTCACCGCTGTAGTTTATAGGGTTTCTGTAGTGAGCTGAAAGCATGAAAAATCTCACGACCTCAAGGTCCACTTCTTTCGCTATGTCTCTCACTGTAAAGAAATTTCCCTTTGACTTTGACATCTTTTCATTGTTTATGTTTATATACCCATTGTGAACCCAGTATTTCGAAAAAGGCTTGCCGTTTCTAGCTTCACTTTGCGCTATTTCGTTCTCGTGGTGCGGGAATACAAGATCCTGGCCTCCAGAGTGTATGTCTATAGTCTCTCCAAGGTGCTTTCTGGCCATTACCGAGCATTCTATATGCCATCCAGGTCTTCCCTCTCCCCAAGGACTGTTCCATCCCGGCTCGCCTTCTTTTTTGGCTTTCCAGAGAGTGAAGTCTGCAGGATGCTTTTTCTTGTCACTTATGTCTATCCTCGAACCCAGCTCAAGCTCCTCAAGATCCTGTCCCGAAAGCTTTCCATATTCATTGAACTTATGAGAGTCGAAATACACGTCTCCATCTGATTCGTATGCATATCCCTTGTCTACAAGGTCCTTTATGAACTCTATTATGTCGTCCATTGTCTCTGTGACCTTCGGATGAACATCTGCCCTCTTTATTCCAAGTGCATCGGCATCCTTGAAGTACTCCGCAATATATCTTTCTGAAATTTCAGAAGGCTCCACACCTTCGTCATTTGCCCTGTTTATTATCTTGTCGTCAACATCAGTAAAGTTTTGCACAAACTTCACATCATATCCAATATATTCAAGATACCTTCTAAGTATGTCAAACATTATGAATGGTCTTGCGTTTCCTATGTGGAAAAAATTATATACGGTAGGTCCGCATGAATACATCCTTACCTTGCCTTCTTCAATTGGTACAAATTCTTCTTTTTTTCTTGTAAGAGTGTTGTACAGCTTCATATGCAATCACCTCTTTTTTTATTAGCCCTTACAATGCACGCTTCATGTAAAAAATCTCACATCATCATTTTACATTCTTTTTAGCATTTTTGCCATATATTATACTTCGCTTTTCCTTTTCAAAACGCTTAATGCCGCCATAGCGGCGGCATTAATATTTATTTTGCAGGTTTTATATAAGATTGTTTTTTACATATGCTATTCTGCTTAGAACTCTTTCTTTTCCAAGTATTTCTACAACGTATGGAATCTCAGGTCCGTGCATTTGTCCTGTGAGTATCACCCTAGTTCCCATGAAAAGGTTTTTTCCCTTTATGCCGTGCTCTTTTTGTATTTCCTTGAACATGGCCTTTACAAATTCAGGAGTTATCTCAGAAGCACCCGATATCTTTTCTTCAAGAGCTCCTATAAGAGCTGGCATGTGCTCAAGTGCAAGAAATTCCTTTGCATCGTCATTTTCAAGTTTCACATCATCCCCAAAGAAAAGAGAAATCTTTTCAGGAATTTCAGCCGCGTAGTGAAGTCCTTCTTTAACTATGGCCATTATCTTTTTTAGAGTTTCCACGTCCATGTCTTCTCCGTTTGAAACTCCAGACTCTTTTATATAAGGCATTGCAAGGTTTGCAAGCATCTCGTCCTCTGCATCCTTCATATAGTGCTGGTTTATCCAGTTGAGCTTGTTAGTGTCGAAAACTCCTCCACTTCTTGAAACCCTGTCAACTGAAAACGCCTCTATGAGCTCTTCCATTGAGAATATCTCTTTGTTGTCTTCAGGTGACCATCCCACAAGAGCCACATAGTTGACAAGACCTTCAGGAAGATATCCCTTTTTTTCGAAGTCCTCAACTGCAACATCACCCTGCCTTTTGCTAAGCTTTTTCTTTTCAGAGTTTAGAATGTTTGGAAGATGCACGTAAGTCGGTGCTTCCCATCCAAGTACCTCATACAGATACACGTGCTTTGGAGTCGACGATATCCACTCTTCCCCTCTTATTACGTGAGTTATCTTCATAAGGTGATCGTCAACTACAACAGCAAAATGGTATGTCGGGAATCCATCGGCCTTTATAAGAACCTGGTCATCAAGGTCGTCAGTGTTTATGCTGACCTTTCCCCTTACCATGTCGTCAAATTCTATTTCCCTGCTTGCAGGGAGCTTTAATCTTATTACATAAGACTCTCCTGCGTCTATTCTCTTTTGTGTTTCTTCTTTCGATACTCCCGCAAGCCCTCTACAAAAACCATCATATTTGGGAACTTTTCCTTCTGCCCTTTGGATCTCTCTAAGCTTTTCAAGTCTAGGCTTAGAGCAGAAGCAGTAATACGCATGGCCTTCGTCAAGCAGCTTTTGTACATATTTCTTGTATATGTCCAGCCTTTCCGACTGCATGTAAGGGCCGTACTCTCCCTTTTGGAACACCTTTCCTTCTTCGTCTATGCATACTCCCTCGTCATGCTCTATTCCTGCCCATTTCATGGCGTTTAGCATGCCCTCTATCGCTCCATCTACATATCTCGTTCTGTCCGTGTCTTCAACTCTCAGTATATACTCTCCACCTAGCTTCTTCGCAAAAAGATAGTTGTAAAGTGCAGTTCTAAGACTTCCTATGTGTACAAACCCCGTAGGACTTGGTGCAAATCTTACTCTAACGCTCATTTTAAACCTCCCAGTTAATGTATATTGAATTTTTTCACATAATACTAATATATTATAAATGCAAAAATAGTTCAATCAAGACTTGATGAATAGATCGACCTTTATCTTTCAGAATCCATATCCAGTTTTTCAAGGTCAAAATCTGCTTCCCTAAGGTCCTGACAGTTGCATCCGCTCACCTTGTACGCCGCCAGCTTTTCAACGTCGCCTCTGTACTCTCCCATCTGTTGGAGTTGATTGTATATCATCTCTCCAAGGAACGGATACTTCGATATGAAATCTTCATCCAGTTTATAGTGAACCCACTGCGCATCCTTTTCAAACTTTATTATCCCGACGCCCTTGAGCTTGTTCAAATGTCTCGATGCATTTGACTGAGTTATGCCAAGTATGCTTTGAATTTCACCAACGCACAGCTTCCCCCATCTGAGAAGATTGAGTATTCTCAGCCGGTTTTCATCCGAAAGCGCCTTTAGTATTTCCAATACCTCCATACTATTACCTTCCTTCATCCTTTAATGGCATTTTGTTAATTATATTATACACATTAGTCTGCTACAACACCACTGTGCATATAAGGCATGTAAGGACTTTACTTTAAAAGCTGCTCAATTTCCACGTCTTCCTTTTCAGATGTCTTTCTGTTTTTAAGCTCCACTTTCCCTTCGGATACAAGCTTTCCTGCAACTATAACTTTTTCTATGCCCAAAAGCTCACTGTCCTTGAATTTAGACCCTATCCTTTCTTTTCTATCGTCGAGAATCGCACTCAGGCCTTTTTCCAAAAGTGCATCATATATTTTCTCTCCAGCTGCAACTTCTTCCTCTTTTTTAGCATTTCCGATTATTATATAGTATTCAAACGGAGAATGTCCTTTTGGCCAGAGTATTCCCATGTCATCCCTGTTTTTTTCGACCGTTGCAGCCATAACCCTGTCAAGATTGACATAGGCGCTCACCTCGAAAAGCTCCTTTTCCTTTCCCTCTTCATTCAGGTATTTCGAATCCGCCTGCGATATTTTCACCTGTGCAAGGCAGCTTCCCTGTATGGTCTTAAGAGGCGCTTTATCCACAGGGCAGACATCACCTTCTTCAGCCATTCTGAAAATGCCGACCTCCTCAGGCTTGAAATCTCTGTTTATGTTCACGTTTTTTATGTGATAGTCAGTCCTATTGGCTCCCACCACTGCATTTTTCATTCTCAATACCTGCTCGTCGCAAAAAATTCTCCCCGCCTTAAGTCCTATAGGTCCTGCAAATCCAGCATCTGCCGACGTAGCTTCTCTCACTTGGCTCTCGTTTGCCATTTGAACCATGTTTTCATCGACTCCAATATGCTCCGCAAGCAGCCTTATATTGATGCTCTTGTCTCCTCTCAAAAGCACTGCAACTATTTCACCTTTAACGTCAAACAGCAGAGTCTTTATGAACATAGACGCAGGGCTGCCAAAAAAGCTTTCAAGGTCAGATATCGACCCTACTGAAGGGGTGTAGACTTCTTCCATTTCAAGTTCTTCTTCTGTGGATAAGTCATCTAAACACACGGGTCTGAGTTCATCGGCCTCTCCCCCATATCCACAGTTTGCACAGGACATAAAGCTTTTTAGTGGATAATCTGTATAAAGCATAAATGTGGCTTTATCTCCCTCTTCAAGGCATTTAGGATCAATCCCCGCATCTTTAAATATGCCCATAAGCTTTTCTTTTGCTTCGCTGTATGCCCCTGCTGCATTCTCTTCATCCGCAAAGCTTAAAAATTTCATCATTTTGTCACTTTTAGGATTTAAAAGCCCGTCCTTGAACTTGTAATCACTGTTTTTGTATTTCGATTCATAAACCAAATTCAAAGGAAGCTCCTTGTATGACTTTATATCACTTGAATACGCATTTATGTTTTTCTCTTCGCCAGATGCCATTTCAATGTCCATGTACCCTTCAAAGCTGTTTTTTATTATTGCCCTAAGTCTATCTGCAAAAAGTTTTCCCATAGGAGTATACGAGTAGCTCGCATCTTCAAGGAATTTTATGAGCCCGCTCCTGTATAAAAGCTTTGTTGACTCCAGCCCCATGTCATATGGGAACGATTTGTATGTCTTCATGTAAAGCTGTGAAAGTTTCATATTTATCCCCCCTGATAATATACCGTCTTTGTAAAAAAGGCGGCCATGCGGCCGCCTAAAATTATAAAGTCAATTTCATTCTTAATATGCTTTTGCCAAATAAACCATTTTTTCAGCTTTTTTGCCGCAGCATATGCACTTGTCCGAAAGGTTTTCCTGCTCAAAAGGCATACATCTTATTGTAGCTCCCGTTTCCTCTTTTATCTTTAATTCGCACTCTTGATCTCCGCACCACATAGCCTTTACAAAGCCTGGATTTTCAGAAAGCGACTTTTTAAGTCCGTCCATGTCAAACGCTACGCTTGTCTTTTCCTCTCTCATCTTAAGAGCTTTTTCAAAAAGGCTCTTTTGTATGTCTTCAAGAAGATCTTCTACTGTCTTAGCAAGGTTTTCCATTGGCACCTGTGTCTTTTCAAGAGTGTCTCTTCTGAATATAGTCACCTGTCCGTTTTCTATGTCTCTTGGTCCTATCTCAAGTCTGACAGGCACACCCTTCATTTCCCACTCGTTGAACTTCCAGCCTGGGCTGTAGTTGGCTCTATCGTCAAGTTCTACCTTTATTCCGGCAGCCTTTATGTCTGAGTATATTCCTTCAACAACTTCCATTACATTGCCCTTGTGAGAAGCTATAGGCACTATTGCAACCTGTATAGGGGCAATTCTTGGAGGAAGCACAAGACCTCTGTTGTCAGAGTGAACCATTATAAGCCCTCCTATAAGTCTTGTAGATATTCCCCATGAAGTGTGGTAAGGATATGACAGTCCGCCTTCTCTGTCTGTGAACTGTATCTCGAACGCCTTTGTGAAGTGCTGTCCAAGGAAATGGCTTGTTCCAGACTGAAGGGCCTTTCCATCATGCATAAGGGCCTCTATTGTATATGTCGCTTCAGCTCCTGCAAATTTTTCCTTGTCGCTCTTTCTTCCGCATACTACTGGTATTGCAAGCAGTTCCTCGCAAAGCTCCTTGTATATTCCAAGCATCTGAAGAGTCTCTTCATTGGCCTCTTCGTAAGTCTCGTGAAGAGTATGCCCTTCCTGCCATAGGAATTCCGAAGTTCTAAGGAAAGGTCTCGTGCTCTTTTCCCATCTAACTACAGAACACCACTGGTTGTAAAGGTATGGAAGGTCCCTGTATGAGTTAAGCCATTTTGCGTACATTGAGCATATTATAGTCTCAGATGTAGGCCTTACGCAAAGTCTTTCTCCAAGCTCTTCGCTTCCTCCGTGAGTAACCCATGCCACTTCAGGTGCAAAACCTTCAACGTGCTCTTCTTCTTTTTTAAGAAGACTTTCAGGTATTAAAAGCGGGAAGTAGCAGTTCTTGTGTCCCGTCTCCTTGAATCTCTTGTCTGCATACTCCTGTATTCCTTCCCAAAGAGCGTATCCGTAAGGTTTTATTACCATGAATCCCTTTACAGGCGAATAGTCCACAAGATCAGTCTTTGTTATAACGTCTGTATACCATCTCGCAAAGTCAACCTCCATAGGTGTTATTTCCTCGACAAATTGCTTTTCCTTTTTTGCCATTTACATTTCCTCCCCATTAATCAACTTCCAATATTTAAAAATCTTTAAATATGTCGTTTTTAGTTTACAAAAAATAAAAAACCGCGCATCTCAAAAAATAGAGACGAACGGTAATATTCGCGGTACCACTCTAGTTGACGCAAACTGCGTCCTCTTGAAAAGCTTTAACGGGCACAAACCGTGAAGGCCTAATATCTTCAGCCTTCCTGCTCCAGGGCGGGTTCAAAAGATTCCATCATGAGGATATTTCACCGGACAATCCCCTCTCTATAAAGCTTCATCTTTTTACTATTCCCTTTCAAAGCATTTGTTAAAATTATTTTTTGCAATTTTGTTGTATTATATACTAAAATACTACGGCTTGTCAATACAAGAAATCGCCTTTGCCGACATACCTTCTTCTCTTCCTTCAAGCCCCAATCTTTCAGTGGTCGTAGCCTTTATATTCAGCCTGTCTTCATCTATATCCAGCGCACTGCATATGGTTTTTTTCATATCCTGCATGTACGGCGCAAGCTTTGGCCTTTGAGCCACTATGACAGAGTCTATGTTCACCACAACATATCCTTTGGCACCCAGAAGGTTTGAAACATCCTTTAAAAGCACAATGCTGTCCGCCCCCTTGTACTTTTCATCAGTGTCCGGAAAGTGCATCCCTATATCCCCAAGGGCCGCAGCTCCAAGCAGTGCATCCATTATGGCATGTACAAGCACATCCGCGTCCGAATGTCCCAAAAGACCTTTTTCAAAAGGTATTTCAACACCTCCAAGTATGAGCTTCCTGCCTTCTTCAAGCCTGTGCACATCATATCCGATTCCCACTCTCATGCTATCTTCTCCTTTCCAGTATCGCCTTTGCAAATGGAATGTCTTCAGGTGTTGTGATCTTTATATTCTCGTAGTCTCCCATGACTATCTGCACTTTTTCTCCCGAGTATTCCGCAACCATGCTGTCGTCTGTGGCTGCGTATCCCTCACTCACGGCCTTTTCATACGCCCTTTTTATGATGTCCAATTTGAATGTCTGAGGGGTTTGAATGCACCAAAGTTCTTTTCTGTTTGGCGTATCGATCACTATCCCTTCCTCGTCGACAATTTTTATAGTATCCTTTGCAGGAACCCCTGCCGCACATGCACCCTTAGCACTTGCGCATTCAATTGTCCTTTTTATCATATCGCGGGTTGCAAAAGGCCTCGCCCCATCGTGTATAATCACTATTTCACAACCATCGCTCACCTTTTGAAGTCCATTGTATACGGACTCCTGCCTTTCGCTTCCCCCATATACAATGCTGATTTTCTTTCTACATTCAAGCCTCTCAAAAACCTTTTCATTAAATAGGGCCTCATCTTCTCTTGATATTACAACTACAAGTTCATCTATTTCCGGAACTGAAATCATGCTCTCAAGTGTAATAAGAACAAGTGGCCTCCCCCATATTTCCATGTACATCTTGTTTATGCCGCTTTTCATCCTCTTTCCTCTGCCTGCACAAAGTACTATGGCGCTGTTCATATGATTGCCTCCAAATCTATTTTTCGTGTCCCTTTACAAGCCTTTTTATGTTCTCCTTGTGTCTCCATATTATAAGCACTGCCGCAAGAGCTGTGAATATAACGCTCCCCTGGGGAGCTCCCTTTAAAAAAGTTACCACCGCAATTACTGCTCCAAGGGCCATAGACCTTATTGACACTATGCTTGTGACCGGCCTAAGAGCAAAATACACGACAAGCCCTGAAAATACCGATATTGGCTCTATGGCCAAAAATGCGCCAAGCGTCGTATTTACCCCTTTTCCTCCATTAAAGTTTAAAAACGGAGTATAGTCGTGCCCAAGTATTGCAAAAAATGCATTAAGTGCTATAAAATAGCTCTTTTCCATGTCCACATCAAAACTCTTGAATATGATCATCGAAATGAGCACGGGAAGCAGCCCTTTTGCAACGTCCATTGCCTGAGTAATGGCCGAGAGCTTTTTTCCTGCAGCTCTTCTTACATTGGTGGAACCTATATTTCCGCTTCCAGTGACCCTTATGTCGATTTCCTTGAACTTCTTGACAATCAAATATCCACTTGGAATCGATCCACATAAAAAAGACATTATAAGAGATGGCGCTACTACTGCAATATTCATAAACTTAAAACCTCCAAAATCATTTCGCAAAACTGCAGATTCTATTTTCTACACAGTTATTAATTATACCATGTTAACTACCTGCATTGAAACATGGAGTATGCAAAAAGGCCATTCATGCAGACAAAGCGGAATGAATGGCCTTTTTAGAATGCTGCTCTTTTCAGTTTTCAATCTGCTCACTAGGGAATATCTCTTCTAAAAGGGCATATCCCCTGTATACCTTTGCCCTTGCCGATAGCGTTCCCTCTCTCGACATCTTTTCAAGGTCTTTTCCAGTGTTTTCAGGTACAAAATACCTGTCTATGTTGTATCTTAAAAATATGGTATCGTATGCAACGCGGCCATCTTCTCTTTCCCCTTCCGTATGCTCAGCTCTGTATACAAGCGTGTATATGTCCCTTATTTTGCTTTTTAGGTATATTCCACTTTGGGGCCGTTCAAGGCTTATACTGTCCACAATATGAAATTCCCCTTCTTTTTTGAGCACTGCATATACCGTGCGATTTTTATATTTTTCAAGTTTTTGGATGTCCTTTTCATTTTTTATATCATCTGGAAGCTTTTCTATCTCCACCTCATTTATCTTGTATGAAAGAGCCACATAGTCGCCCCTGAATACGTCCCTTGGGTCATACGGCATAGTCTCCACAATTATTTCATCCCCCATTAGCTTTGCGGTAATTGGAATTACAGTCATCGAAAGCAGTATTGCTATGGGCAGCAAAAATGAATATACAAATCTTCTCTTTTTATCACTCGCCATCTGCTTCTCCTCGCTTTCTCATATTTTCTATATAGTATCCAAATCCCAGAAGCACAAGACCTCCCACCATGAAAAACAGTGACTTTGGCATGAAGTCATAAAATGTGTCGAAATAGTATCTGAATATTATAATGCATATGAAAACTACTGCGCTCACATGTGGTCTGCTTGCAAGCCATAAAAACCACGCTATGAGCAAAATCCCGAATATGACCGCCACTGTATTCGGCCTTGAAACATACGACAGATCCGCCCACATGTCCTTGTAAGTCAGCATTATTCCTGAAATTCCCATGAATATTATGCCTTCAACCCTGAATATATTCTTGTTTAGCGCTATGGGAATGTAGTACATCGCCGCGCCCGCTGCAAATATTAAAAGCGTAGTATATACCCCTTCAGCATTGTATCTGTCGGCCATATATATTATAAAATTGACCAGAAGTAGATTTGTAAAAAACGTTCCTATTTTGGAGTTTTCGATGTATCTGTTCAAATAGTAATATGCAGGTATAAGTATTATAATTGGATATGCCATATTCCAAAATTCAAACCGTCCGCCAAGGTACACTATTACGAGTATCTGCGAGAATACAAACAGTATCCTGTCTGAAAAAAATGCTGCCATTGGAATTATTCCAATGCCCCAAAGCAAAAATGCACTGCTGAAATGCCCTCCATAGTTGAATGTCTGACCATTTAGGAATATTCCCGACCCAAATATAAGAGATGATATGTAAAGCATACTGACAGATATTTTGGGATATTCATCCTCAAGCCTGTATGATGCATACATTGACACCAAAAATGCAACCATTACCACTGAAAATTTCACAGGCTTTGACAACTGTTCCCAGTTGCTCGCTATAAAACTCATGAATCCAAGCCCTACAAGTACGGCTCCTATTGTAACCACTATCTTTACAAAATTGTTTTCGCCGCTCACCTCGTAAATGTCCATAATCTGTGCATGCTGGCTCTCGTCTATTATGTCACGATTTTGATATTCTTCAACTTCCCCTTTAATAAAGGTATGAAGTTTCTTATTTATCTTCCTCTTTTCCAAAACCGCCACCCCCTCATCTGGAAAATTTCGCAATAAAAAAGTATGCCATAGTAATATATGACATACCCCATTAAATGCATTCCAACCCATATGCGCCATTGAGTAATTATTCTCCAGGCTTTGCAAATATCATTCTTCCTGCGGCAGTTTGAAGTACAGATGTCACAAGTACCGTTATTGTCTTTGTCATGTATTTCTTGCCACCTTCCACAACTATCATAGTACCATCGTCAAGGTAGGCTACTCCTTGACCTGATTCCTTTCCTTCCTTAACTATCTGGACGGTCATGCGTTCTCCTGGAATTGCAACAGGTTTCACCGCATTTGCCAATTCATTTATGTTGAGCACCTTTACCCCTTGGAACTGAGCGACCTTGTTAAGGTTGTAGTCGTTAGTCACCACTTTTCCGCCAATCACTTCAGTTAGCTTAAGCAGCTTGCTGTCAACTTCCGCAATGTCTTCAAAATCCTTTTCGTATATTTCAACCTCTATGTCTTCCTCTTTTTGAAGTGCATTAAGTATGTCCAGCCCCCTTCTTCCTCTGACCCTTTTAAGGTCATCCGAAGAATCCGCTATATGCCTTAATTCTTCAAGCACATATGTTGGAACTATGAGCTTTCCCTCTATAAAGCCGGTCTTGCATATGTCCAGAATCCTTCCATCTATTATGACGCTCGTATCCAGTACTTTTGGCATGGCCTCAAATTCGCCCTTGCCCTTTTCTTTCGAATCCTTTTCTTTAGGATTTGAAATTTTGCTGAGCATGCCAGCTATGTTGAAAAGTTCCTCCTTGTTCTTGTTCACTATACGTCTTCCAAGGTTCATTCCAACATATCCCACGAATATATAAAGGGCCACGGATATTGTCGTCCCTATTATAGGCACCGATATTTGCATTATAAGCTGGCTTATAAGATATGCTATTACAAGCCCTATTATAAGTCCTATTGATCCCATTATTATCTCCATCGGAGGAAGCTTTGACATCTCACCTTCCACCCAGTTGGCCATATCCTTGCCTTCTTTTATTATCCATGGAGACACTATAAAAAATATAAATCCCATTATCATTCCAGAAATCGCAGCTCCCAGTATCTGATATATCTGAGAGTCTTTTACGAGCCCTGGAAAAAATCTCAAAACGTAAAAGTATAATGCAACGCCGACAGTTATCCCTATAAGCGATGCCAGCCCTCTTATTATCTTTCCTATCACGGATTCACCTCCCAACAAATTATTTTTGACTATTAACTACATTGCCTCTTAAATATACTCAATTTTATAACAGTTATTCCATTTTGTCAAAATATACAGCATTAGAAATTCATTAAAAAAACTGGCCTGTAGCTTTTAATATTTACTTAACAGGGTATATATACCCTGCTAGCTTTTTATTCATCACTTATTTCCATATGTTTTGCCTTTATATGTATATTTGTTTCATTAAATCTCATTTGACCAGCTACATCATTACGTATTATACTAAGCATAGGCTTTAAATTAATTTTCTTTTTTTATTATATAAAACATTATATTCAGGGGTGAGTTGATTATGTCCAATTTTAGTTTTAATGAATTCGAGGAAAGAGTAAAAGATTCGCTTGTCAGACATAAGAGTATTCTAGACATAATAACAAAATTACAAGAAAGCACTTCAAAGGTGAACAGGGCTATAGTAAAGTCAGCAACCGCCTGCGGGTGTGTCCAGATATGCGCAAGCAAGCAGGACATCCCTAACGAAATCTCCTATAGCGAGCTCTCTTCATTCCTAGACAGCCATATAAGCGGCTCTCTTTGTGAAAATTGCAGGGATGTCGTGGAAACAGAACTTGGGAACCACCTTTTCTATGTGGCTTCGCTGTGCAATGTACTTGATGTGAATTTCGAAAGTATAGTTAAAAAAGAATATGATAAAATAGGGGCTCTTGGTAAATATTCACTTCTCTAGCCTTGTATAGGTCTAAACTTTAAAGGACATTTCTTATGGTTGAAATGTCCTTTCCCTTTTTATATATGTCTGTCAAGAAGAACCTGTTCTTGTATTCTTCTTAGCCCGTTTCTTATTGACTGGGCCCTTACCTCACCTATTCCGTCAACGGCGTCAAGCTCTTCTATAGTGGCTTTGAGTATTGACTGGAATCCGTTGAAATCCGATACCAGATTTGCAACCACGCTGCTTGGGAGTCTTGGTATCATATTGATAACCCTGTATCCTTTAGGGTATACCGAAAGGTCCAGATCTGATGTTATTTGTGAGTATCCGAGAAGCTTTACTATGTTTGAAAGGTCTATAAGGTCTTCTGAAGAGAGGCTTCTCATTGACTTCTTAAATTCTTCATAGTCTATTTCCCGATTTATGTTGTAGTCCTTAAAAAGAAGCTCTCCATCCTCTTTTACGCTTCCAATAAGCTCGTCCAGCTGCATGCTCACAAGCCTTCCTTCATCGCCAAGCTCTATTATGTATTTTTCAACCTCATCCATTATCCTCATTACCATTTCATTCCTCTGTATTACCGTGACTACGTCGTAAAGCGTCACAAAATCTTCGAATTCAAGAGCACTGAGGTTTATCATCCCCTGATCAAGCACAGACTTGTATTTGTCCAGCGTCTGTATTGCCTGGTTGGCCTTTGCAAGAACCTCTGATATCACAGTGACTATATATTTCGAATACCCCTGATACAGTGTTATTATATTCCTTCTTTGGGATATCGATATTACCATTTTCCCGGTCTGTCTTGCTACTCTCTCTGCCGTCCTGTGCCTTATTCCAGTTTCCTTTGATGATATTGAATGGTCTGGTACAAGCTGCGTATTTGCATATAATATCTTTTTTCCATCACTGCTCAGTATTATGGAACCGTCCATTTTTGCAAGCTCGTAAAGATATGCAGGTGAAAAATCCGCATTTATATTGAAGCCGCCTTCCACTATACTCATTACATCCTCGCTGTCAGCTACAACTATAAGAGCTCCAGTTTTAGCTCTCAATATACTTTCAAGGCCTTCACGAAGCGGAGTGCCTGGTGCTATCATCTTGAGAGACTTCAGTTTTTCCTTATCTTTCATAAATATATTCTGCATGCCTAACCTCCCAAAATAACATCTAAAGCTTCTCTTATACTTTGTACCCCAAATAATTGTATCCCTTTCATTTTTTCGATCCCCTTAATATTATTTTTTGGAACAATTGCTTTGGTAAAACCTAGTTTTACACATTCCTTTATTCTCTTTTCAATAAAGTTCACGCCTCTCACTTCTCCAGTAAGCCCTACTTCTCCTATCGCCACAAGACCCTGGTCTATTTCGCGGTTTCTAAATCCAGATGCAATTGAAAGTACTATCCCAAGGTCTATGGCCGGTTCTGCCAGCTTTATTCCCCCTACAACATTGAGGTATACATCCTGCCCCTGCACCTGCATTCCGGCCCTCTTTTCAAGCACTGCCAAAAGAAGCGACATCCTGCTACTGTCAACTCCCGTACACATTCTTCTTGGTATTCCAAAACTGTTTGGCGATACCAGCGCCTGTATTTCAGCAAGCATGGGTCTTGTGCCCTCCATTGTAGAAACTATCACAGAACCCGGAACCCCTTTTGGCTTTTCAGAAATCAGTATCTTGGACGGATTTTCAACCTCCATAAGCCCAAGCCCGCTCATTTCAAATACCCCCAGTTCGTTTGTCGATCCAAACCTGTTCTTTACAGCCCTTATCATCCTGTATGTGTTATATCTGTCGCCTTCAAAATAAAGCACCGTGTCCACCATATGCTCTAGCAGCCTTGGCCCCGCTATAGAGCCGTCCTTTGTGACATGGCCCACTATGAACGTCGCAATGCCCATGCTTTTCGATATCTTCATAAGAAGCGATGTCGCCTCTTTTACCTGGCTTACGCTTCCCGGAGTTGATGTTATATGCTGTGTAAACATAGTCTGTATTGAGTCCACAATCATATAGTCAGGGCTCAGGCTCTCAACCTGAAGCCTTATGACCTCAAGATTGCTCTCCGCCATTATATAAAGGTTCGGACTCGATATCCCAAGCCTCTTTGCCCTCATGCTGAGCTGATAGGCTGACTCCTCGCCTGAAATGTAAAGCACCTTGAAATTCTTATTCGCAAGATTTTGGGACAACTGAAGAAGTATTGTGGATTTTCCTATTCCCGGGTCTCCGCCTACAAGCGTGAGAGATCCTTCTACTATTCCTCCTCCAAGCACCCTGTCCAGCTCTTTTATTCCACTGCTTTGCCTGTCCTCATCCCTTGCCTCTATCGAATCTATTGGAACTGCACGGCTTATCCCGCTTCCTATGGATGAAAGCGATGGCTTGACTGTTTCCTTTTGGTTTACAGTCTCCTCAAAGCTGTTCCAGCTCGAACACTCTGGACATTTTCCCATCCATTTGGGAGTTTCAAACCCGCAGTTTTGACATATGAATTTAGTTTTTATTTTGGCCAAAAAAACAACCACCCTTCGCGCCTGCATAAACTCTTAATAACAATCTATTTATAGGATATCAAAATTCATATCATATTTACATAGGTATGTTGACTATTATGAAAAATAATCAATATAATGCCATAAAAACGGGAGCCTCGCACGGCTCCCTCTGTATTTTATAAAACATGTCCAGCTGATAGAATATTCTGCTTTTAACCCAATACCTTCGTACTGAATTTAAGCTTTCCATCTTCTCTACTTATTAAAAAATGCTCTCCTTTTTTTATGTTTCCTTTGAGCATCTCTTCAGATATCCTGTCTTCAAGATACTTTTGTATAGCCCTTTTGAGGGGCCTCGCCCCGTATTCAGGGTCAAATCCTTTTTGAGCTATGAATTCTTTTGCCTCTTCTGTAAGCTCCATTTCTATGTCCATATCCTCGAGCCTCTTTCTCAGCTGTCCTATCATTATTTCCACTATGTTGCCTATGTCTCTTTGAGTCAGGGCGTGGAACACTATTATATCATCTATCCTGTTTAAAAATTCAGGTCTGAAACTCCTTCTGAGCTCATTCGTCACATTGTCTTTCATTTTTTCATATTCGCTTTTTTCCTGCTTTTCCTCGTCCACTCCGGGAGTGAATCCAAGTGATTTTTGCCTTTTTATCGTGCTGGCCCCTACATTCGATGTCATTATTATCACTGTGTTCTTAAAGTCCACTGTCCTTCCCTTCGAGTCTGTAAGCCTTCCGTCGTCAAGTATTTGAAGCAGGGTATTAAATACGTCCGGATGGGCTTTTTCTATCTCGTCAAATAAGACTACCGAATAGGGTTTTCTTCTCACCTTTTCAGTAAGCTGTCCGCCTTCTTCATGGCCCACATATCCCGGAGGAGATCCTATGAGCTTCGATACGGCATGTTTTTCCATGTATTCCGACATGTCTATCCTGACCATTAGGTCTTCGTCTCCAAACATTACCTCTGCAAGGGCCTTTGTAAGCTCTGTTTTACCCACCCCCGTAGGTCCTAGGAATATGAACGAACCTATAGGCCTGTTTGGGTCCTTAAGGCCCACCCTGGCCCTTCTTATGGCCTTTGCAACGGAATCTATGGCCTCATTCTGCCCTATGACTCTCTTGTGAAGAGTCTCTTCAAGTTTTAACAGCCTTTGTGACTCCTCCTCCTGAAGCTTTGTAACCGGTATGGATGTCCAAAGCGATACTATTGACGCTATATCCTCTTCAGTCACTTTTTCAGATAAACCCTGGCTTTGCTTCTTCCATTCGTCCTTTACCGACTTTAGCTCTTCCTTGAGCTTTTTCTCCTCATCCCTTATGTTTGCGGCCTTTTCAAAATCCTGCATGCTTATGGCCTCTTCCTTTTCCTGTGCGAGATCCTTAATCCTGTCCTCAAGCTGCTTTATTCCGTCAGGTGCCGTATGCCTTCTAAGCCTTACTTTTGAGGCCGCCTCATCTATCAGGTCTATGGCCTTGTCTGGAAGGAACCTGTCTGTTATATACCTGTGTGACAGTTCTACTGCAGCCTTTATAGCCTCGTCTGATATCTTCACATTGTGGTGTGCCTCATACCTGTCCCGAAGGCCGAGAAGTATCCTTATCGAGTCCTCCATGTCGGGTTCCTCTACAATGACAGGCTGGAATCTTCTTTCAAGCGCCGGGTCCTTTTCGACATGCTTCCTGTACTCGTCTATTGTAGTTGCACCTATAACCTGTATCTCGCCCCTTGCAAGCGACGGCTTTAGTATGTTGGATGCGTCTATGGCCCCTTCGGCTCCTCCTGCTCCTATTATAGTGTGGAATTCGTCTATGAAAAGTATTACATCCTTGGCCTTCATGAGTTCTTCCATAACTTTTTTGAGCCTTTCTTCAAACTCTCCCCTATACTTGGCCCCCGCTATCATGGAAGCCATGTCTACCGCGACTATCCTCTTGTTTTTAAGAATTTCCGGGACATCTCCCTTCACTATCTTTTCGGCAAGCCCTTCCACCGCCGCAGTCTTTCCAACTCCGGGATCACCTATTAGCACAGGGTTGTTTTTAGTCCTTCTGCTGAGTATTTGTATTACCCTTTCTATCTCCTTTTCTCTTCCTATCACCGGGTCCAGCTTGCCTTCCTCCGCCTGGACCGTAAGATCCCTTCCAAACTTGTCCAGCGTGGGAGTGCTCGCAAACGACTTTTGATATGGTTCTTCTGCTCTGCTCGACTTGCCTCCCCCTCCGAGCACATTGAGTATGTCATTTATAAGCATATTCAGGTTAATTCCCATCTCCTGAAGTATTCTGACCGCTATGCCTTCCCCTTCCTTTATTATTGCCAGCAGAAGGTGCTCTGTTCCAACATAGCTGTGCCCCAGTTTTTGAGCTTCCCTTACGCTTATTTCAAATATTCTCTTTGTTCTTGGAGTAAACCCGAGGACCTGTACTCCCGAAGTTCCCTTGCCTTCTATTTCCTCTATTGATTCCCGTACACCTTCAAGCGACACCCCGAACTTTTCCAGAGTCTGGGCTCCCACACCGTTTTTTTCTGCAAGTATTCCAAGAAGTATGTGCTCACTCCCCACAAAATTGTGGCCCAGACTGCTCGCCTGCTTTCCTGCAAGGTCGAGCACATCCTTTGCTCTTTGAGTAAAGTTGTTAAACATATCGCATCCCCCCTCTTATCTACTTATCCTCAATCATTTTTTCCAACTGCTCTCTTATGAACCCGGCCCTTTTCACATCGCGCTCGCCAGGGGTCTTTGGATTGAACATCTTTAGCTGATGGGCCGGCTGTATCCTTATGAACAGCAGGTCTATCTCTCTTGTCGAAATGTCCTTTATATATCCCATCTCTATGCCAAGCTTTACATTTGAAAGCAGGCTCATTGCCTCTGCCGAATCCATTACTCTTGCACTTTGAAGGGTTCCCAAAGATCTGAATATCTTGTCCTCCAGCTTTATTCCCTGATTTTTTTTCAGGAAGCTTCTTGCTTCAATCTCCTTCGACACAAGCTGCTTTGCAAGGCCCGTTATATTTGCAAAAAGTTCCTTTTCATTCCTGCCGAGTGTAAGCTGATTTGATATTTGAAATATATTTCCTCTCGAATTGCTGCCTTCTCCATATATTCCCCTTATGGCAAGACCTATCTGGTTTGCCGCCTTTAATACTCCGTCCATATACCCCATTTCCACAAGAGCTGGAAGATGCATCATTATCGAAGCCCTCATCCCAGTTCCAACGTTAGTAGGGCATGCGGTAAGATATCCGAACCTCTCGTCAAATGCATAGTGCAGACGTTCTTCAAGCACATCGTCAACCTTGTCCGCGATGTCCCAAGCCTTCTCAAGATTCAGTCCCGGAAGTATTGTCTGTATTCTTATGTGGTCCTCTTCATTCAGCATTATGCTCACAGTTTCATCTTCTTTTATAAGAACGGCTCCCATTTCAGTCTTTGCAAGTTCCCTGCTTATCATATGCTTTTCTATGAGCATTACACGCTCCAGCTCGTCCATATCCTTCATGTTGTGTAGGCTGAACTGATCTTTCAGCGCGCTGTTTCCACTCATCACTGCGTCCTCGACCTCTTTTGTCACCTGGGCGGCCTCCCCAGCCTTGAGCTTGTTGCTGAAGTAGTAGTTTGAAAGGTTTCTTGCAAGCCTCATTCTAGAGCTTATAACCACATTCGATTCATCCTCATTGGCTTTAATCCATTTAGGCAATTTTCTCCCCCCTTTACATGTTTGAATCCAGATCTTTTTCAAGTCTTTTTATGTCGTCTCTTATCTTTGCCGCATTTTCAAAATCTTCACTTGCAATCGCCTCATTCAGCCTGTCTTTAAGCACGCCTATCTCTTTTTGCATTCTGAGGCTGCCGGCAGCCTTTTTAGGCACTTTTCCCATGTGCTGAGTTGAGCCCTGTATTCTCTTTACAAGCGGTAAGAGCTGATCTTTGAATGTGTCGTAGCATTTGTGGCACCCAAACCTACCTACATTTTTGAATCTGTTGTATGTGCTGTTGCAGTTAGGGCATATCTGCTCCTCCTTTACGGAAAAGACATTGTCTATGTCCACATCCATTATGCTTGAGAATATGTCTTGTACTGAAAAAGGAATACTAAAATCCACTTTCATGCTCTTTTCCTCTTTTGCACAACTTTCGCAAAGATGCCTTTCCTTCTTAATTCCGTTTTTTATCTCCGTAAGATGTAAAGTAGCCTGTTTTTGATTGCATTTTTCACAAAGCATTGTAGCACCCCACCTTCTCAAATTGTATTTATGAGTGTGTTCCTAAGGATGTTGGCCCTTATGAGATTTCTCTCTTTAAGGCTGAATGTTTATGGCCCTGTCGCTCAGCGCCGCAAGTATTATTTTTTCTTCTCTACTTGTTATTATTTCCCTTTCTCTCAGGCTTTTAACTATTTTTTAAATTTAAAAGGTCAAATGCAAACGCATTTGACCTTTTGTCTTTAGTTTTCACGGGCAGAAAATTAAAGCTTCACTTTTTCTTTTTCACTTTTTGCAGACTCTATTACCTTTTCAACCATATGAGGTGGGATCTCCTCATATCTTGCAAACTCCATCTCAAAAAATCCTCTTCCCTGTGTCATGGACTTAAGGTCTATGGCATATTTAAATGTCTCAACCTGAGGAGCCTCAGCATATATAGCCTGCTTACCCTTTCCACAGGGCTCCATTCCAAGTATCCTTCCCCTTTTCTTGTTTATATCACCCATTATATCTCCCATATAGCTTTCAGGAACTACTATCTTCATTTTCATCACCGGCTCCAAAAGCACCGGCTGTGCAATCTCCATCCCCTTTTTAAATGCCATGCTTGCAGCCATCTTGAATGCCATCTCTGACGAATCCACATCGTGGTACGAACCATCATAAAGAGTGGCCTTTATGTTTGTAACCGGAAACCCTGCAAGCACTCCGCTTTGCATGGATTCCCTGATTCCCTTTTCAACCGCTGGGATATATCCCTTTGGGATCGACCCTCCAAATATTTTTTCCTCAAATACAAAGTCTTCCTCCGAGTGTTCAAATTTCATCTTCACATCACCGTACTGTCCATGTCCTCCGGTTTGCTTTTTATGCTTACCCTGCACATCCGCCTTGCCCTTTATGGTCTCCCTGTACGGAACCTTTGGGTCCATGAGCTCTACTTCTACTCCGAATTTTTTCTTTAGCTGCTCCCTTATGCTGTTTATGTGTATTTCCCCCTGACCTCCTATAAGGGTCTGCTTTATTTCACTGTTTCTGTACCACTGTATTGAAGGGTCTTCCTCCATTATCCTGTGAAGACCTGTACTTATCTTATCTTCATCCCCCTTGCCAAGCGACCTGAGCGCAAAGTATATCTGCGGCTTTGGAAACTCTATTCTTTCAAACGGCTCATGGTCAGAATCTATTGAAAGTGTATCTCCCGTTTGAGTGTCCGAAAGCTTTAAAAGCACAACTATGTCGCCCGCCATGGCCTTTTCTATTTCAATCTGCTGGCCGTTTATCATGGTGTATATGCGGCCTAACCTTTCCTTGGTTCCCTTGCTTACATTATATAGCTCACTATCCGGAAGCATTTCTCCTTCACTGACCTTTACAAACGACATCCTTCCCACAAACGGGTCTGATACAGTCTTGAAAACAAATCCCGAGAATTTGTCAGTAACATGCTCGTATCCCGCATCTATCGGTGACGGCATGTAATCCCACACCATGTCTAAAAGAGTGTGTATTCCTATATTCTTTGCGGTTGAGCCGCAAAGCACTGGTATTATGTCGCCTTCAAGAACCCCTTTTCTAAGCCCTGCATGTATCTCTTCTACAGTGAAGCTTTCTCCCTCAAAATATTTTTCCATTAGAGACTCATCACTTTCAGCAACAGATTCCATAAGCATTTCTCTAACGGGACCTATTTTATCGTTCATATATTCAGGCACATCCACCGTGACGCAGTCATTGCCGTTGTATTCTCTTGCAAACAAGTCAACTACATTTACAAAGCCCTTGAAGTCGTCACCTTTTGCCATAGGTATGTGGAATGGAGCTATCTTTTTGCCGTATCTTTCCCTTAACTGTTCAAGTATATTCTCGTAGTCAGCCTTTTCGCTGTCTATTTTATTTACAAATATGAATCTAGGAGTGTTGTTTTCATCAGTTATTTCAAGTGCCTTGTCGGTTCCCACCTGAAGGTCAGATGTGCCGTCTACAACTATTATGGCTCCCGCCGCCGCCCTCATTGCAGATATCACATCCCCTATAAAGTCAAAATAACCCGGGGTGTCTATGAAATTGTATTTGTGTCCGCTCCACTCAACTGGAACAAGATTCAAAGTCGACGTCATTTGCGACTGTTCATCTGGCTTTGATATTCTCGTTGTAATCCTGTTTGTAAACAATATGGCCTCTGTAAGATTAGACTTACCGGATCCACTGTGGCCCAAAAAAACAACATTTCTAACCTTGTCCGCCTCGTAAACTTTCATAACTTCATCTCCCCTTTTATAATATATATTTTTGAAAATACATAAAAGCACTCCCACATGCATTCCTGGAAACGTTAACATCCGTTTTTTTATACCCAATTAAGTTTTGCTTAATCTTGAGCCTGCAAAGGCATATCTCCTCACCATTCCGTCCAAAGTGCATATATAACACTTGCAACTTTCGATTCCCTTATGGGTATAATTATATAATATAGATTCAAAGTAATATCAATCTTTGGCGGGAGCATGTGGATGTTCACACATCCATACCTGTGATATATATCTCAGCATTTTACAATAATACAGTAGGGGTGAAAATATGAAACTTATAGACATGCATATTCATTCAACATATTCCGATGGAACCTATTCTCCAAAAGAAATAGTAGACCTTTCACTAAAAAAAGGGCTCTATGGAATTTCCATAACAGATCACGACTGCGTGGACGGCCTGCCCGAAGCAGTAGAATACTGCAAGGACAAAAATATAATTTTCATACCCGGAATTGAGTTCAGCTGCTTTCACAATGACGAAGAAGTCCATATACTTGGATACAATATAGAGTGGACATACGCTCCCCTGCTGAAACTTTGCCAAAAACTTCAGGATGCCAGGGTTCAAAGGGCAAGACTCATTATAGAAAAGCTTCGCAATATTGGCTTTGATATAGACTATTCAGATATTGAAAAATACCCGGCCAATTCAGTAGGCAGGCCCCACATAGGACAGGTTATGGTCGACAAGGGATATATCGGCTCGGTGTCAGAGGCATTTGAAAAGTACATAGGTTCTGGCATGGCTGCATATGTTGAAAGGTACAAGCTCTCGGTAAGCGATGCAATAAATATCATAAAGTCTGCCAAAGGCCTCAGCGTAATAGCCCATCCGTTTTTGATTTCAAACCAGGATTCAATAGATGCAATTGCCCGTATGGGAATAGACGGCCTCGAAATCTACCATTCATCCCACAGCAGGGACATATCTAAAAAGTACAAATACATGGCAAAGAGGTTAGGGCTCATAATTACCGGCGGCTCCGATTTTCACGGGCGAAACAGCGACTTTGACTTTTTTTCAAACACCGGCATAAAACTGGATGAAATGGACTCTTCTCTTTTGAAAGGGGTACTTCTCAATGGATTGCGATAAATGCCCTCCGGCATGTACGTTCACAGAAAAATATAAAGGCATCCCTTCACCCATGAGTAATTTGGGCAAATTCATATACTACAAGTCCTACTCTAGATGGAACAGTGGAAAAAATCGCATGGAAAGATGGCATGAAACTGTAAAAAGATCTGTCGAATATAACTGCAGCCTTGTCAAAGTTGAAGAAAAGGAAAAGCTGATGCTACTTGACAATATGTTTTACATGAGACAGTTTCTGGCGGGACGCACTCTTTGGATAGGTGGGACTAAAATGGCTTCAATAAGCCCAATGTCAAACTACAACTGTGCATTTATAGTTCTCGACGATATCGACTGCTTTATGGATATATTTTACCTGCTTATGCTTGGCTGCGGTGTAGGGGTAAGGATATTAAAGGATGACTCCTATAAAATGTCCCCATTTCGATCGGATTTTAATATCATACATAAGGACTACGAGCCAGTTCCAAAGCATAAGAGGATTACAAACACATCACTTGAGTTCATAGGGGAAAACACATGCATAGTAAAGGTCGGCGACAGCCGCGAGGGCTGGGCCAATTCACTCGACTTCATGCTAAAGCTCATTTCAAAAAATGAGTACAGATTCATAGATAAGATAGTTTTTGACTATGACAATGTCCGCCCAAAAGGCGAACGCCTTGAGACATTTGGCGGTTTTGCAAGTGGACACGAAACCCTCTTGGAAATGTTTTCAAAGATATCCAGTATAGTCAAAATGAGAATACCCACCGGTTCCTTGCAAAAACTAATGCCTATAGACCTTTTGGATATTGTAAACATAGTTGGCGAAAACGTCTCAGCTGGAGGGGTCAGGCGCTCCGCAGAAATGATAATCATAGACAGCAGCGATAACGAATGCATATCCTCAAAGCTGGACATATACAGGTATGACGAGGAAAAACGAATTCTAAACAGAGCCCTTGCACATAGAAGGATCAGCAACAACTCCGTATACTATTCCTCAAAACCTTCACGCCAAAGACTCCATGACCACATGTCAATGATAATGGAAAATGGCGAACCGGGAATACTAAACTCGGCCTCAGCCCTTAAGCGAAAACCTACTTTCAAGGGGATAAACCCATGCGCGGAGGTTCTGCTTGATTCAAGGGGTGTTTGCAATCTGACAACAGTAAACCTCATGGCATTTGTCAAAAATAACTCTCTCGACGTCAAGCCCCTTTGCACCGCACAAAGGCTTTCTGCCCGCGCTGCGGTTCGCATGAACAGCGCCACACTCGAGCTTTCAAAATGGGACAATATCAAAAAAAGAGACCAGTCTATAGGCTGCTCTCTCACTGGATGGCATGACATGGTCAGCGTCACTGGCATGAACATCAAAAGTCAAATAAGCCTTTTAAAAAAACTCAGGGACACAGCTAGAAAGGAGGCCTTTGAATACTGCCGATCTCTAGGCAGACCTCTTCCAGACCTTGTTACTACAATAAAGCCCGAAGGGACACTCAGTCAAATGGCAGGAGCTTCTCAGGGAATACACTATCCATATGCCAAATATTATATGAGGCGAATAAGAGTGCACTGTAAAAGCCCCCTTTCCGAAGCTTTCAAGTCACACGGCTATACCGTAATAAATGATCCTTCTGAAGATCTTGACATAATAGAGTTCCCTGTTAAAAGCAGTTCAAAAATTACAGCCTATTCCGCAGGGGCAATCAGACAGCTCGAAAACTACAGTATGTTCATGCGCCACTATGTAGATCACAACTGCTCTGTCACAATAAGCGTCAAAAAAGACGAGTGGAATGCTGTTTCAGATTGGATATGGGCAAATTGGGATGAAATAGTTGCAATAAGTATTATGCCCTACGGAAGCTCTTATTATCCCTTTATGCCTTGTGAGGCCATATCAAAGGAGATGTATGAAAATGCAATCTCCAAAATAAAAGACATAAGTGAAAATGAAATCGAAAGCGCAATAGGATGCATACAGCCTTCACCGGGTTCTTGCTGCTATTGATCCTAAATCCTTTTTAAAATTCATAGAACCATAAACAAACAAGCATTTACAAAAAAAGATCCTCTCAATAAGATTGGATCTTTCATGTTTTTAGTAAATAAAAAAACCTCCGAAATATCGGAGGTCTATCACGCAGCCACGTCCTATTCTCCCGGGACCTTCCGGTCCGAGTACCTTCGGCGCTAAGGAGCTTAACTTCTGTGTTCGGTATGGGAACAGGTGTATCCTCCTCGCTGTAATGACTGCATTATGAAGATTTATCGAACCTTCAAAACTGCAAAGTTTTAATATTATTGGTCAAGTCCTCGATCTATTAGTACCCATCAGCTGAATGCATTGCTGCACTTACACCCTGGGCCTATCAACCAGATAGTCTTTCTGGGATCTTACCTTCTATGAAGTGGGAAATCTTATCTTGAGGTTGGCTTC
>NZ_FSRH01000015.1 GCF_900141635.1 Peptoclostridium litorale DSM 5388
AGAAACACAAACGCTTGCAAATTCAAATCCGCAAAATCCGAAATCCTCCTCCGGAGTGGATGCTGCACTGCGAATCTTCCTGATCCAATATCTTAGAGTACTGACCTTGATGTCATTTTTTTCGCACCAGGCTTTTTGAGTGAGATTGCTTGACTTGAAGTCGCTTACGCGGCTAGTCCAAATTTCTCTACTTTCATCTATTTTCATAAAAACACCTCCGATTTAATATCTTTGGTGTATTATCTCATTTCTTACTTTTGGAGTCCATGTGGGTTGTATTTGACGGATACTTCTATTTTGAAATTTGGCGGTTTTTGGGAGTTTTTGTCCCGGGTTTCACTTTGCAGGAATATTTTTATGTTACAGTTCCATTAAAAGTAAAGAAAAAAGTCGGTTTTTCCGATAAAATATATGTAGCGCATTTAATATAGATGCTGAAGGGGGGAGGGTCCGCAAAATGATTTGCGGACATGCCAAATGAACAATAAGAGACATGAATCAGATAGATCAAAAATTGAAACCAGGGACATAGCATGTTCAAACAGCCACAAAAGATGGGGCGGCATTATTTCAAACAGAGCCGCAAATGCGGCGGTTTCAATGGTGCTTGCAGGGGCCATTGCACTGTCCCCTATGGGAAGCCTTATGCCGTACTATATGGCAGACCTGGAAGGTTCAGCAGTATACGCCCAGTCCCAGACCTCGCAAATGAGCATAAAGCTTACGGGGCAGGACGGAGATGACGGTATAATAAACGACGCCGAGGCGGGAGTAAGCCGCGCGATGAGGGAGATGGCGCTGGAAATAGGCGATAATTTCGAGGAGAGCAGGAGCGGCTCGTCATCTGGAATAAGGATATACGCAAACGGAGCTGACGAGACATACAAGTTCGAAATCCAAAAGGACAGCGAGCTCGGAGGCAGGTTCAAAATAAAGCTCAGGGAAACCGCGGTGGGCTCTGAAAGCGCGTACAAGTTGCAGAAATTCGCCCTCTACACGCTGTACATACCGGAAGGCACGTTTGTGACAAAGTCGGGGGACATACCCTGCAGGGCCGTGTCCCAATCTTTCATAACGGACACTGACGAGGAGAGGATAAGCCCGACCATAAAGGCCTCATGGCCCAAGGACGACGACAAGAAGGTGGCGTCTGAAGGCGGCCTTGTGGCATTTGAATTCCCGTATGACGTTGAGTTTGCGGAAGGCACCATGGTGGTCGACGGTAAGCTCCAAAACGCATCAGACTTCATCCGCATAGCAACGACTCCAATAAGCCCGTACATACCTTCGTACAACATACCGCCGAGCTACGACCAGAGCGACTCGGCAGAAAACTTCAACGTGTACATACTGGGAAGGACACTTGTCATAGAGCCCAAGGTCGGCAAGCTGAAGGACTTTGCAAACTACACAGTGGAGCTTAAAAACAGGACCGTTTACTTCAAGGGGAGCGAAGCGGGCAAGAAGATATACAACACGTCTCCCGGAAACTACTCCGAGTGGACGGAGCTTGACTTTTCAACGGGCGACATGGTGGAGTCCTCATATCCCCAAAACGACCAGGAAGGGGTCCACGTGGAGCCGACTATAGAGATAGACTTCAAATACCCTGTGGAGTTTGTCGAAGAGTTTAAAAAGCTCGGCAGCATAAGACTTACTGAAGACGGGTCTGAAAAGATATCGCTTGGATACGAGGACATAAGGATAGAAAACGACGAGAAAAACAAAAAATACAAGCTTATAATAGACGTGAACGACGAGGGGGAGACCCAGCACAGGCTCAGGAGAAACACTCTTTACAAGCTTGCGATAGACCCCGACACTGTAAGGTTCAGGGACTACCCGATATACAATGAAATGACCGAGATTTCATTCATAACCGGAAGCGATGGGGAAAGCCCCCACGTCAGCGCGTACACATCTGGAATATCCGCAAATGACGACATAACAAATCCTGAAAGCGGCCTCAGGCCCGACGGCTCCATATACGTAATGATGGACAGGCCTGTTTCATGGGACAAGAAATTCGACCCTGAAAAGCTTGAAAAGGCGGTAAAGCTCTACAAGATTCCAAAGGCATCTGAAAAGGACTACGACAGCGAAGGAGTGCTTTCAGACATAAGGTTCGAGTATGAGTATATGGAAGACTACGGAATGGTGTTTGTGGATGAGCTCATGGAGGAGATCCCGCTTGAGTCGGTCGAGATTGGAGAGGCCGCGGGGACGCAAAACGCAATAAAGGTAACACCCAAGGCTCTGTCTGGCAAAAGGCCTGCCCTTGACCCGTTTTCGAGATACAAGATATTCATATCCAAAGAGTATGTAGAGGATGAAAACGGATACAACATGAAGGAAAACATAAGCGAGTACATATGGACCGGGGCGAAAAGCGATTCGTATTCCGCAGACTGGGACCTTTCGAAAATATCGGCAAGCTCCATAGAAAAGGGGGAAAGCGCCCCGTATACGGACCAGTACAAGCTCCACGGAGTTCCGGCGTACCTTCCTTACGAGGGAGGGGATGACAATCCTATAGTTCTGTACATAGATTCCAAGGCTTATTTGAACCAAAGCGAGTCACAGATAATAAACGTAAAGGGAGAGGGCTTTGCAAAGGACACTTTAAGGTCTATGGCTCTCGAAAATGTTCAGCTGAGAAGCGGATACTACCCTCTAAAGTCGAAGATACTCTACGAAGGCCAAAACATAGACACTATGCTTGCAGGCCAGCAGATGCAAATAGAGCTTGACGACGTTATAGCGGGCTCTGGAACTAGGTTTGAAAGCCAGACGCCTCAGACGGCCTCCGTGACTGAGGACGGCAGGATAAGGGCTCTTTCGGAGGGGAACGCGAGAATAAACGTAATAACATCCGGCGGAGAGCTGGCTGCATGGGTGGAGATGGAAATAAGCCAGACCGACGTATACGCAGAGCACATAAGCGTTGAATACGAGGGATCCGGGTCAAACCAGAAGACAAAGATTTCGATATACCCCGACAAGAAGCTCAGAAGCGGAACATCTTACATGCTCACGGTGCCAAGGGGCACATTCGTATCGGCCTGCGGGGAGGATGTCAAAGAGCTCCAGATAGAATTTGCAATTGCAGGAGACAGAAATGGAGAGGTTGGGATATACGAATTGCAGCCTTCCAAGATAAACTTCCTCGACATAGCTGCGGGGGAGGCGAAGTTCTATATAGAAGGGTACAACTTCTACGAGGCCGTTGACTCGGTGCTCATTTCCAAGAAGGACGATGAGAGCACAAAGTTCACGATATCCCAGGAGGACATATACTTCAAGAGCGTGAACAGGCTCGAAGTGGCCATAAGGGGAAGCGTGCGAGACGAGATACTCTCCGACAGGGGAAGGTACACCGGGCTTTATGGAGTGCAGCTCAGGTTCAAGGACGGAAAGGACTGCTCCAGCGCAGACGACGCACTTGAGCTTTCGGTTACAAACAGGCCTTATGTAAAGGAGAAATACCCGCTTGAAGACGGATTTGACGAGAAGGGCCTTTCACACCCGATAAAAGACGAAAAGACACAGGGGCTGAGCTTTGCAAGGGTTGTATTCGACGAGTCCATGGACAAGGTGTGGGTGAATTCGGACATAGGGCTTTCAGCGCTAATGCTCAGCAGCGTAAAGTCAAAGGGAAGCTCTACAAACCTTGTGGACATAAGCTTCATACAAAAAATAAAGGACATGGGGGAATACGACAGGCAGAAGGAGATAGAAAAATACCTCCTTATAAAGGACGATGAGAAAAAGACTGCTACGCTGTACATCCCGGTAAGAGGAATGCTTTCGGACACGGAGTACGAATTCACACTCAAAGAAGGGGTCATCACGAACAACCCTTCTGGAATAAGCGCCGACGAGGACGAATTCAACGAGCAGATATCGTGGAGTGCAAGGTCTCAGGGCGAGCCCGTGATAGGAAAGGTCATGATAGGAAGCGCGCCGCAGGACTATGACGACGACCAGCACATGCTCATAAGCGGAAACTTCGGACAGGACGCAAGGGTGTACTTCGGTGATGAAGAGGCGCAGCGCGTTGAGATTTCACAGGACGGAACCCAGATGAAGGTCTACCTTCCGCACGGTTCGGGAAGGCTCGACCCGGGCGTTTACGACGTTCGGATAGTGAACGATTCCAACCACGAATTCACGATATACTCGGGATTCACAGTGGTAAAGCAGACCGACCTTCAGGTGGGCTCCCAGGAGAGGGTCGTGGAGGAGGACTCCAAGGGAGACATAGTCCAAAGCGTGCTTTCAAGCCAGGGGATAATAAGGCTAAAGCCGAGCTATTCGGACGACAAGAGGCTAAAGCTAAAGGTATCCGAGCTTCTTTTGGACCCAAGGTCCGTGAGGCTGGAGCTTGACGCCGACGAGGGCGAAGGAATAGGCGAGCTTGAGCTTGAATACGACGATTCGAGGTCTGTGAAAATATACGGGCTTAGGCTTTTGGAGGATTCTGACGACATGCCCACAAGCATTTCAATAGGAGAGGCCGACCCGGCTGCAAGGGACATCGTAAGGAAAAAGATACTCATGCTCACGCCGAAATCGGAGTTTTTCCAGGTCAAATGCGAAAACGCCGGGATAGGCGGGGCCGACCTGGCAATCCCTTACACGGCATCGTATGGAAGGGACCTTATAGTGCTGAGGTACGACTTCAGGACAAGGGGAATATACGAGGAGATTGACGTCTACATCGACGAGTCCGAGTCGGTTGCGAAGGTCATGAGCGAAAGCCCAGGAGTATTCGTGGTAGTGGAGAAGAACTAGAGCGCGATATAAGCGTTGACGATAAAATCATGAGGCGGTGAAGACGTGTACGACAAAAATGACAGAAGATCATGCAATGCCCTGTTCAAAAGGCTCGTTGCGGCCATTCTCTCGATATCCATGGTGCTTGGAGTGCTGCCGTGGGATGAAATAGCGGGAATATACGCGTATGACGAGGAGAGCTACTATGTAAACAAGGTAATAGTGACAAAGATATACGGAAGCGGACTTTACGACGTGACCCACACTAAGATAGCCCTGAAGGGTTCAAACCTTAAGGACATATCCATAGTGGCCGAGACGTCTCAGGGTCTTAGGACGTACTCGAATCCGGAAATAAACACGTCGAGCGCCGTGGAATTCACAATAGACGGCAATGTCGTGGGAGAGACCATAACAGTCGGTTCGGCCGACATATCCATAGACCAGGCCAACATACCTACAATGTCCAAGATAGACAAAAGGGTGGTCAAGGCGGGCCAGGAAGGGATATCGATACAAGGTGCCAACCTCGACAGGGTGGGAACCGTTGATGAAGGAGTGTCATACGGAGCGTATTTCGAGGACAACTCGGGATCTTCAGGGCAAAAGAGCCTTCCGGTTACTTCAAACAGCGAGGGATCGCTTTCCACGGGAAGCATAAACGGAACTCTGGGCCTCCAAAACATCATATTCAAGAAGCAGTACTCCAAAGATGTCAACTTCAATAACGACAGCGGGACCAAGACTGTCGAAGTGACAATACAAAACACATACAACGACCAGTTCAGGCTTATAGACGGGATAACAATGAGCGGCCTCAACATGAACCCCAACAGGGGCCAGGTCAAAGACGACATAATATTCACAGCCGACAGCGGGCTTGACGATTACGACGTGTTCCTTATAAAGGACCTCACCGACAAGTTCACGGACTACAACAAGTGTACAGACCCGGTATTCAAGCCGGATGTCGACGAAAAGCAGACGCTTACCGTCAAGGTTCCAAACTACAAGCTTGGATATATAGAAAACGGCGAGTACTATGTCGTTATAACCAACAAGATTCCAACAGGGGCCGACCCGGAAAAGTCAATAAACAAGCAGTACGTGCTTTCGGAGAAGTTCACAATAATAGACGCCAGCCAGAAGATGAAGATACTTGCTCCGCTTCAGCCGGACAAGGGACCGGACTCTGGAGCTAGGGTCGAGGTATCGGGTGTGTTCTTCGGATCGCTAAACATAAGTGAATTCAGGCCGGTGAACAATAATATAACTGTCAAGGAGCCTTCGGGAATAGACGAGGAGATGACAGTCGAGTACTCCGCAGGGAAGTACAAGGAGCAGAATGTTACAAGCGCCAAAAGGACAATAAAGGTTCTTGTCGGAGGGGTGGCCAAATTCGCCAAAAAAGAGGACGGGAGCTCATACGAGTATTCTTTCGAGCCCCAGCTTGACAAGCTCACCATAATAACTCCCCAGGTCACAGACGCGGAGACCGACCCTGTAAAGGACGTTGTTGTGGAGACTGTTACCACAATAACCCTTGAAGGCGGGGAAAAGGTGATAATAAAGGAAAGGGCTGAGCTTGAAAAGGGGTATACGTACGAGCCGAGCAAGGTGACTCCTAATGTCTCGAGCATAACGCCTCAAAAGATTTATGTTGAAAAGGCCGCAGACGGATCATACGAGATAAACCAGGATACGATGGTTGCCGTTTACGGCTCAAGCATACTGATATACAAATACACAGACTCGGAGGGCGTGGAAGAGGTAAGGTATCCGATAGTGGAGCTTGGAGCGGATGTCAGGCTCAACAAGAACAACAACCTTGACGAGTCAAATCCAGAACTTTTCCTAAAGATTTTCGACAGCTCGGACAGAGAGCTTGATGGAAGCAGTTCAAGCCAGCTGGGCTCCAAGATACTTACGATAATACCGAAGGGAACCAAGGTTCAAAACCTCGGAAAGACTTTCATAAAGATAATAAACCCCGTGAAAAACGACGTCATAGAGGGCAGGTCGGGTTCGCTGCAGTATGCGGTTGAATTTGTAAGCCCTGACGTATCGAAGATGCCGGTTATAGAAAGCGTAACTCCAAACACAGTGACAACTGAAGGAGGAGAAGAGGTTGTAATAGAAGGTTCCAACTTCCAGGTAGGAGCCGTAGTTATAATAGACGGAAAAGAAGTTGCCGGAATTACGAGGCAGCAGGACGGAAGAAAGATTACTTTCAAGGCTCCAAAGGGCAGGGAAGGACTTACACAGATACAGGTTGTCAATCCTGAAGGCGGTATTGCGATAGCTGAGTTCAGGTATGTAAAGACCTATACGGACCCCAAGATAGTCAGCTTTTCGCCCAAAAAGGGATCGTCGGGAACCCTCGTGGTCGTAAAGGGTGACAACTTCGTAAAGCCGGACCCTACGGCGGGCGAGTCTGACATACTCAAGCTCGTTGGAACAAGGGTGCTTCTTGGAGGAAAGGACATAAACAGCTACAACAGGGACCCCGTTACAAAGAACATAGTCCTAAAGGGTTATGTGGCTCCAGGAGGGCAAAACGAAGATGAAACAGGAAAACTTGTGAGAATAGCCCAGGACACGCAGAAGCTGAAGCTTGAGGACTACTACCACAGCGTTGTGATGAAGGACACAGGCACGGGCAGGTATTTTACAATAGATTTCGACTCGAAAGGCGACGTTCAGCTTTCGAACGGAACAGAAAGATTCACAATATTCAAATCGGCTGATTCAATAAAGGCGAGAAGGGAGTCTGGTCAGGAATATGTGGTTTCCATAACCACAGATCCGGAAGGCGCAAACGACAGGAGCGACTACCTTGAGATGGACCTTGTCGGCAGCGAATCTGGAGCCGAATACAAGCTCAAGCTCATGACTCCGTTTACAGTCGATTCGGGTACGATGATAATAGACGGAGACAAGGTGAAGGTAAAGGGAATAGACGAGCTTTACTTCTGGGTTCCGGTGCTGGAGGCGGAAGGCTATTACGACCTTACAGTCCAAAACCCGGACACCAAAAAGGATTCAAAAGAGGGCCAAAGCGGATTCTACTACTACAAGCAGCCGTATTCGGACCCCAACATAACCCTGATATATCCAAAGGAAGGCTCCGTTGAAGGCGGATACAGCATAACCATAAGCGCCGACTCGAAAGACGGAAGGGAGTGCTTTGTCGACAACGGAGAGGAAAAGACAAGGGTCTTCATAAACGGAGTGGAAGTCGAATCGGACAATATAACCGTGTCGACTGACGGATTTTCAATAGACGCTGTGGTTCCCCCTCTTGGATTCGACCTGCAGCAAAAATACGGGGTAGGAAGGCTGACAGTTCCGGTGGTTGTTACAAACCCGGACGGAGGAACTGACGGCGTAGAAGAAGGATTCACATACGTGGTTCCAACTTCGCATCCAAAGATAACAAAAATGGTTCCGGGAGAAGGAAGCGCAGCCGGGGGGAACATCGTAGAGATAACCGGAAGCGACTTCAGATTCTTCGAGCCGTACACGGACTCGAACGGTGACGGGGCGTGGAACCCCGGAGAGCCGTACCTTGACCTCAACGGACACAAGGTAAACAAGACTGACTGGACAAAGCAGGTGGACGACGGAACTCTCGGACCTGACGATTTTTCTGGAAGAGACATTCAGTTTCTCCGTGAAAATCTTGAAGGCGAGTATGACAGCCTGATAAATCCTGTGCTTCCAAAGGTGTTTTTCGGCAAGAAGCAGGCCGAAATAAGCGAGCTTTCAGCCGGATACATAAAGATTACGGCTCCGCTTGGAACTCCAGGGAATGTCGATGTTTACGTTGTGAACAACGACTCTGGAATATCAAACAAGGCGACATACAAATACAGCTCTTCAAAGCCGGCCATAGACCAGATAATACCGGCGAAGGGTCCCAAATCGGGAAAAAACGACATTGAGATATTCGGAAGCGGGTTTTCAAGCAGCACTATAAGCGTATACGAAGAAAACGAGGCAGGCGAGATTTCAAAAGCGGACAAGAAAATGCCTGTCATAAGGTTCGGTGACGTGTCCAACAGGGACATCCCGAGAGACCAGCAAAACTCGGGAAGGATAGACAGCTCGAGAACCACTGTCGAGCTTGCGGGCGGACTCAGGATAGAGTATGACGGAAAGGCGGACAGGCTGAGCATTTCGTCTTCAATAGACGAAAAGACTTTCTCGGTGGAGCTTGAATATACAGACGACAAGGTCTACATCCCGCTTTGGCTGATGGAAGACGAGCATGGAATCCCGTACAGCGCGTATGAGATGATGAGCGTCGAGGTTACAGACAAGAGGCTTATCGTGGACAAGGGCTTCTCGCCTTGGGCCCAGATTGTGGACTCGAACCACATAGAGGCGAAGGCGGCTTCATACCACACCATAGGAGAGGTAAGCCTCAGGGTCATAAACCCTGACAAAGGGGAAGTCATAGGAAAGTACGAGTACAAGAATCCGGACAGCAGTCCCGAGATAATCAGCATCGAAAAGGATTCAAGGCCGCCCGAAAGGACTCTTTACGACTTCGGGGCAAACCAGAAGATGATAAAGCTTGTAAAAGTGACATACAAGGGCGGAAACACCATAACCATAACAGGAAGCGACTTCAGGGAGAGTGCAGGAGTGCAGATAGGCAATGTAGTCGGCATAGCGCCGTCGGACATAGACTACACCCTTCCTTCGAAGATAACATTCACAATGCCTTCTGTCAGCGAAGAAGAGGTGGGAAAACTCCTCAAGGTGATAGTGATGAATGAAGACGGTGCGAGCGCTTCTTCCGAAGACTCAAAGCCTGAGGCCATATACATCATGTTCATAAGCGGAGAGACGGCTCCGAAGGTTGAAAGCGTCAACCCTTCAAAGGGCTCAAGCATAGGAGGCGAAGAGGTCGTGATAAAGGGTAGCGACTTCAGGGCCGGAATAAGCGTGTTCTTTGGCGAGAACGCGGTAAGGCAGCAGGACATAACCCTCGTGGACTACAAGACGCTGAAGGTCATAACTCCTGCGGGAGCCTCGGGGACTGTGGATGTAAAGGTTGAAAACACCGACGGAGAGCTTGGGGTTTTGAGCGACGGGTTCACATATATAAGCAGCCCCATAGTTACCAATGTCTTAGACTTTGAAAAGCAAAACGAGAAAAAGAGAAACATAAACATAGACGGCGGCGAGGTGATACTCGTAAAGGGATCGGGATTCGAGGAGGGCTCGGCGGTATACTTCATGCCTGTGCTCGAAGAGCTTGAAGACGATGCCCAGGCGGACCTCTACATAGGGACGAAGGGATACAAGTTCAAGGACTCTGCGGAGGCCGCAAAGGTCGAGTACATTGACGGCGAGACCCTCAAGGTCACAACTCCTGAAGGAAGGCTTGGAGAAGGCGGCCTGATAGTCGTAAACTCCGACAAGGGTTCAAGCGAGATATACAGTGGAATAACATACGGCCTCGAGGAAATAGATGCGCCTGAAAACGCAAAGGCCGAGATAATATACGACAGGTATATAAGAATAACCTGGGATGAAGTCGACGGGGCGACAGAGTACGAGATATACGTTTCGGAAGACGGAGGCTCGTACAATTTTGCGGCGACCACGGGCGAGACGAGCTTCATATACCAGGACTTAGAGGAAAACACGGACTACAGGTTCAAGATAAGGGCCGTTGGAAACATTTCGACGTCAAACCCTTCAACTGAGACCAACGAGGTCACAACCGGAAGCGACGCGGGATACGAGGACAAGGACGGAGAGCTTGCCGAAAAAACAACCATAAGCCTCATGGGAGACTCGGTTCAGGTCGTTATAGGAAAGGACAGCTACAGGGACAAGACCGTTATAGACCTCACATCCACAAAGCTTTCGTCGGCGAAAAGGGCAGTGATAAGCATACCGCTCGAGGTTGCAAACTCTTCGAGGGCTGCCGACATAGAGGTCATAGGAAGGGATTTCGCGCTCCAGTTCAACCCCAGTGCATTCAGCCAGAGCGCAGTGGACGAGGACGGCGCAGGGGTGAAGTTCACCATAAGCCCGTCAAGCGAGGGTGCGGGCTTCGGGCAGACGTCGCTTTCAAATGAGTACGTCATGGAGGCGCTAGTGTACAGCGCAGGCTCTCAAAGCCAGATATACAATGCAAGCGGCCCTATAAGCCTGACAATGGACTATGACAGCGCAAAGTATGCCATGAGGAGGATGGAAAGCGCATATATAGCCTCTTACGACTCGTATTCGGGAACGTGGAGAAAGATAAGCGACGCGTCTTCGGGCTACTCGTCATCGGCTTCAGCCATTGTTTACAAGATGGGAAGGTACATGGTTGTAGGAGCGAGGCGCTAGTTCAAAAGCATAAAAGGCAGTGCATTATTGCTCGCACTGTGGAAAGGCATTTGCATTTCATTTGAATCGGCCCGCGAGGGCGGAATAACCGGCAATCACTTTTGCTTGGGATTTTCCACAGGCTCGCACAAAGACAACAAGGAAAAACATATTGAACCATATACAATTTTTTATAAGGAGGTGCTTTGGAAATGGCGGATTCAAAGGGTTTTAGAAGATTTATCTCATCAGCTGCCGTGCTGATAATGGCGGTTTGCATGCTGGCCTATCCTGTTGAAGGATTTGCCGCGGCGAAGGCGCCTGCGGGAAGCCTTGAAGGATTCATAGTCAGCATATTCGGGAACACTGTGACTCTTGAGGACTACGACGGGGACGTCCACACGCTCTTCACGGACGGGAAGACCCAGCTTTCGATGGACATGGAAACCGTCTACAATCTTTCGGAGTTCAAAAGGGGAATGGAGGTCTACATTGAATACAAAAGGGACACCATAACCTACATGGACGGATACTCCACCGAAAGCTTCGGGCAGATAGACGCAGGAAGCAGATGGAGAAGCGGGCAGGTCACAATGATAGACCGTGACAGGCTTGAGATAATGGACCTTCTTGGAAACAGGGAGATATACAGCATCAGCCCGGCCTGCATAGTGACAAGGGGCGGAATAAGCATAAGACGTGAAGAGATAGGCGAAGGAGACAGGGTAAAGCTCTATTTCGACACGTACGACACGATGACCGCCGGCAGGATTCAGGTCCAGGGCAGGTCGGTTCTGCTAAAGGGCATATACAAGGGCCAGCTGGCCATCTCGGACAGGTATGACGACTCTCTTTCATTCGAAGGGCTCAAGATGCTCAAAAACGGGAGCTGGGAGGATGCATATTCTTCCAACATGAAGCTTTCTCCGGACTCGAAGATATACATTTCGGGAAGCTCCGTAAGTCCTGAAAACCTGAAATACTACAGGGGAAAGACGGCATATCTTGCGGTAAAGGACTTTTTCGGATCGGACTCGGTGGAGAAGATGGTTCTAAAGGACAGGTTCGAAAGGCTGTATTCCGAGAGGATAGACGAGAAGAGCCCCTACAGCTCACAGGTGGAGCTTTCAAACAAGACGAACATAAACATAACGCAGGGAAGCATAGTGGTCAAGGGCGGAAGGCTTGTCGAGGATTCCACGATATCGCAGGGCCAGACAGCCCTCATAGTGGCGGATTCGTCGTATGCCGGCGAGAGCGCCAATGTGGTGATGGTGGCGGGAGAAGGAAACGCGCCTTCAGGGCTTAACGCAAGCTATATATACAGCGCAAGGCTTGGAATGGTTCTTCCCTACTCAGTAGAGACGGAAAACCTTTATGTGCTCCAAAACCACGACTGGGCGGCCATGGAAAACATGGCTTTTTACTACGACGAGGACACGTTCATATACGATGTGGACGAAGAAGAGGTGATAAGCGTTGAGGACTTCTCTTCCGGAAAATACGCCCCTGGAAAGGCCAAGGGAAAACATGCGTACATATACGGGGACGGGGACAGGATATCATTCATTTCAATAAAGGATGAAATGGACTCGCTCGGAGCGATAAGAACAACATCGGGGCTTGCGGACTCTGTATATGAAAGCTCGAAGACTGGCTGGATGGTGGAAATGAGGGATGCGAGCGACTACAGCGCAAAAAAAGAAAAGTGGATGCCAAAGAATAATTCTGTTAACATAATATTAGAGGACGCCCTCATAATAAAGGGCTCGAAAAGTATAGAGCCAGGGGATATTCTTCCGGGCGACAACCTTTACATTGTAAGGGATGGAGCTTTTGCCAGGGTCGTTTACATAAGGCCGTAAACCGACAAAAAAAGTGGAAAGGTGATTCGATGAAGAAAATTTTTTCAGCGCTAATTAGCATGTCTCTTGCATGCATGCTCGTCACCCAGAGCGCATTTGCAGTTCCGCCGGGGTTTTCAGGCGGAGTAAACAACGAATATGAGTACGAGGAAGTGCTTTTCATAACGGGAAAGCCCATAAGATTCGTGGGGGAGATAACGATATCGGAAAGCAAGAAGGACGAATCCGGAAAGCTTTCCTACAAGTTCAAGCTAGAGCCCAAGGACAGGTCAATAGACGCCAAGCTTTCAAGGTCCATAAGCATAGACACCCAGTACACAAAGCGTGATGACAAGGGGCAGACGATAGGGGACGCCGTGATAGGAAGCTACAGCGAAAAAATAGAAGTCGGCGAAGACAAATACGAGCTTGAGGACTTCCAGTTTTCAAAGTCTGACATAATAGACAACAGGGCGGCGTCGGATTTTCTTTCCGGGAACTTCAAGGGCAGAAAATACTACAAGATAAACAAGACGGAAGGCAGCGTGACAGTGGAC
This sequence comes from Peptoclostridium litorale DSM 5388, assembly GCF_900141635.1. Lineage (GTDB taxonomy): Bacteria > Bacillota > Clostridia > Peptostreptococcales > Peptostreptococcaceae > Peptoclostridium > Peptoclostridium litorale. The sequence continues at coordinate 13,514 of NZ_FSRH01000015.1, forward strand.
ATATCAGGCGGGGACGTGGGATATGAAAACTTCTGGGGAGCTACCGGAACAAACATAATAGACTACAAGATAGACTACAAAAGGACCATAGCCGGAGAAGACGGGGCGGACGACGAAAATGTCGACTGGAGCGGAACTGCAAGGGCGACGGTTTCGGACAGCACGTCGAAATCCCTCAGATACTCCGCGAACGAGGCTGGATTTTCAAGCTTCAACGGAGGCCATATGAGGGTTACAAACAGGGAAGTCACATCGAGATACAGCTACAGCCTCCCTGACATGGACGACGAGAGCGTTGGGATAGACCAGGGGGACGGCGAAAAGACCGCTCCGGACGGAGGAAGCGACACGGGAAGCATAGAGATTTCAAGGGAGATGTCTCCTAAAATAGAAAGGCTGATAGTCCCTAAATTCAGGGACCTTTCAGGCCACTGGGCGCAGTCGGACATAGAAAAGCTATATTCCCTCGACGTTTTGGAGGAGAGCGGGGACTTCTTCAGCCCGGACGTTCCTATAACAAGGATGGAGTTCATAAAGGGAGTGATGAAGGCCTGCAACATAAGGCCTGAAATGGAAGACGGCAAAAAGAGCAGCTCTAGGTCGAGAAGGCAGCCTGCCGAAGAAGCGGTGTTTACGGACATAGACGTGAAGGACGAGGACTACGCGTATATAAAGGACGCCTACCAAAAGGGAATAATAAAGGGGGAGCAAAGCGGAAAGTTCTATCCCGACAGCCCCCTTACAAGAGCCCAGGCAGTCACGATACTGATAAGGGCGCTTGGGTTTGAAAACAAGGCTCCTACCCCGGGATACTACAGCGGCTTTTCAGATGACAGGCAGATACCGTCATGGGGAAAGGCCAGCATATACATGGCCAGGGAGATAGGGCTAGTTCAGGGCGACGAGCAGGGAAGGTTCAATCCGAATGCCGTAATGACAAGGTCTCAGGCCAGCGTCATGATAGTCAGATTCCTCGAATTCCTCCAGAGGGACCTTCAGAGGGACTACAGGGAGAACATAGTATATTACAACTAAAGACAGAAAATAAAAATTTATACAGTCAATATGGAACTCAAAACGTTGGAATACAGCGGAAATTGTGGGATGGCTGAAACATATTACAAATAATGGATGTGACAAAAGACCTACATTTCTGCTATAATATAGCATAAATAATACAAAATTGAACATCAAGTGAATTATATTTGCATTCCCTGCCAAAGGAGAGGCTCAGGCCCCTTTTGGCAGGGAATGTTTGCGTTTTAGGGGGATGTCGAAAAAAGCTGCATAATATCAAATGCTGTACAGAAAAGTAAAACATTGGAATATGCTGGCGAACCCCCCTGCAAAGGCTTTGCGGCGGGACTTTACGAATCTGATGTAAAAACATTGAAAAAAAGAGAAAAAATGTATTGCGCTAAAAATAATTAATAAGGAAGGTGTGGCGATTTGGAAGAGACTATTGATATCAGGGAATACTTCGAGATGGTGAGAAAGAGGATTTGGATGATAATCGGGATATCGGCGTTTTTCATGGCTGTCAGCGCTGCGGTCAGCTTTTTAGTGCTGGAGCCGGTATATCAGACGAGCACGACCCTGATGGTGAACAAGGCTAAAGACGACATAGACAAGATAATAGACTATCAGGATGTCATGCTCAGCCAAAAACTTGTCAACACATACGGGGAGATAGCCAAGTCGAAGGTGGTAATGAGCAAGGTGGCGGGAAAGTTGAATCTTAAAATGAGCACAGGACAGCTCATGGGCAAGGTCAGCGTCACTCCTGTGAAGGACACTGAAATAATGAGAATAACAGTTTCGGACAATGACCCTGCGCTTGCCGTGAGCATTGCGGACATCACTGCCGACGTGTTCATGGAAGAGGTCTCGAGGATAATGAATGTTGAAAACATCCAGATAATAGACAGGGCTGAAGTGCCTGCAGGGCCTGTAAAGCCGAATAAAAACATGAACGTGGCGATAGCTGGAGTTTTGGGAGTAATGCTCGGGCTTTTCATAACTTTTATGATCGAGTATCTGGACAACACAATAAAAACGCCTGAAGACGTCGAAAAAAATCTGGGGATACAGGTTATAGGAATGATTCCGGTGTTTGAACAAATAGAAAAATAGGAGGGCAATATGAATCTGCTAAATGAGCTTATAGTTTATCAAAAGCCGAAGTCGCCAATATCGGAGGCTTACAGGAGCCTCAGGACCAACATAGAATTTGCGAACGTGGACAATGACAAGAAGCTGATACTAATAACCAGTTCCAAGCAGGCGGAGGGCAAGTCTACGACTGTCGCAAACCTGGCGGTGACAATGGCCAACATGGGCAAAAAGGTTGTGATTGTGGATGGGGATCTTAGAAGGCCCAGAGTCCACAAAATTTTCGGACACACCAAAATAGGGGGGGTGACGGAAATACTTCTGAGCCACTGCAGCTATAAGGGATGCGTCAAAAAGACCGAAGTGGAAAATCTCGACATAATAACGTCGGGGCAGACTCCGCCGAACCCTTCAGAAATGCTAAGTTCAAACAGCATGAAACAGATTCTTGAAGAGGTGAGAAACGACTACGACTATGTTTTCATAGATTCGCCGCCCGTTGCCGCCGTTGCGGACGCCGTCATACTGTCTGGAATGGCGGACGGGGTCGTGCTGGTTTGTGCATGCGGCCGCGTGGAGGTGGACATGGTTAGAAACACCCTTCAAGCCCTTGAAAACGCAGGGGCGTATGTAATCGGAAGCGTGATAAACAATATAGATGTGCATGACAAGAAGTCGGGTTACTACTATTATTCTCCATCTTATTACGGATACTGCGAAGATTCAAACGAAAAGAGAAAAAGGAAAAAGCGAAAAAAAAAACAAGCCCAGTCAGGGCTGAAGGCGGCGTCGGGAAATGATTGATATGCACTGCCATATACTTCCCGAAGTGGACGATGGATCAATTAGCATTCATGAAACCATAGAGATGGCGAAAATAGCATATGCAGATGGAATAAGGGAGATAATAAACACATCGCATTTTCACAGCGAATCTGACGATGTGACGGGACTCGAGCTTTTGAAGACTGCAAAAATGGTAAACGAAGCACTCGAAAAGGAGGGGGTGGGAGTCAGGGTGCACGTTGGAAATGAGCTTTACTGGAATGAAGGGCTAATGAAGAATCTGGACAGCGGAGGTTTTTACACGCTGGCGAAAAGCGACTACGTGCTTGTCGAATTTCGTCCGGACAAAATCCCCCCCGACATTGAGGACGTGGCGTATGAATTCATTATAAGGGGATACAGGCCCATAATAGCCCACATAGAAAGATACATCCAGGTGGTAGATGACATAGAAGTTGTGGCAAAGCTTATAGATTCGGGATTTCTGATACAGATGAATTCAAGGCCCATAACGCTTGGGACGGGGGGCAGGGTCGAGAGCTTTTGCAGGGAGGCCCTCGAAAGAAATATGGTCCACTTCGTGGCAAGCGACGCCCATGACAGGAGCATTAGGACTCCGAGTCTTGCCGCGGCGTATGAAAAGGTCAAAGCCATAACGGGAGAGGAAATTGCCAGGGAAATATTCTTGGCAAACCCTGAAAAGCTCCTGAAAAACGAAGATATAGATCCTTTTGAAATAATCGGGCAAAAAAAAGGGGGACTGAGGAGGTTTTTCAAAAGACACAAAAAGCAAAAGGGAGGTGTCCTTGTATGAAGCTGAATTTAAAAGCATGGAAAAGGCCGAAGCTGCTGCGGTTATATACAGGTGCATTAACTACGGGCGAAAAAATGAAATTCAATACAAAAATTAAAGGGGGGGCAATCAAATGAAAGAAAAGCTGACTGCCGTATTTCTACTTCTTGTAATGACGATTCTCACTCCGCTTTCGGAGTACGGTGCATACGCATATGACAGCAACTATATATTCGACGCAAGCGCAAGCCTTTCGGATTCAGACAGGGCGAAATTCTTCAGGATAATAGCAAACGCCATATCGGACGATTACACCAGCGAGATACGGGATGCGGTTTCAGACATTTCGTCTTCGGGAAAAGAGGTTTTGGAGGAAAACGGCTTCATAAGCGGATCGAATGTTGCCCCCATGGAAGAGGTGTTCCTGGCCATAAGCCAGATAATGGATCCCGGGGGAGACTACAGGGACGGATATGACGGAGACAGCTTCTTCTGGGTCGGCGTGGACATAGGAAAAGACGACGACAGCTCAAACGAGGCCAGGAAAAAATGCATAGAGATAAGCGAATACCTTTTTGAATCGCTTCCGGGCGAAGTCAAAGAAGGGGACTTCGCCCGCTACGGAGGGACTGCGGAAGGAGGAAAGCTTGTAAGGGACATACTCACAGAGACATTCGGGCAGGGGGACATATGCTCCAAATACTACAAAGGCAGCGGCAGATTTGAGATAGTGCTTCCGGACAATTTCCTCGAAAGCGCAAACAGGGCGCTAAAGCAGGACGTGGACGATCCGCTTGTGCTGGATTTAGATCATGAAGAAGCCATACAGGCGTTCATAGACGTGTTCAACCAGAAGATAAACGACAACGGCGACGCCCTGGATGCAAAGGACATAGCGGCAAAGCTTCAGATTGTCGAGATAATAGGCGGAGGGTCTTCGGGCGGGGACCACGGAGCAGTAGCCGAGGACAAAGAGGAAGAAGGCATAATAACGAAATGGGAGGATGAAGATTCAGCCCATGTACAAAACAACGTAGGCTTTGTAGTTCAAAAGGACACAAGCAGCGAAACCCTCAAAGTGAATGTTGACGAGGAACAACTCGAAGACGAGGTTGCAAGGGTGATTGACACAATGGCGGCCCAGGAGCAGCAGGGAGATCTGCAGAGTCAGGGAGAACTGTTTGTGGACCTCGGAAGCGTAGAAAACGGACATACCGAAATAGGAATACCTGTAGGTGCGCTGGAGGCTGCTCTTGAAAGCGATGTGAGCCTCAGGTTCAAGGGGAACAACGTTGAAATAATAATGCCTGTTGAAAACGTGGACAGGGACTCGACAGTAATGAGAATGGAAGTCGACAAAGAGGAGGACACTGCGAAGCTGGCGGACAGCATTGCAAGGACGCTCCAGCAAAACGAAAACATGCCTCAAATAAAACAGGCCATAACACTTAACCTGTGCTGCGTGCATGCCGGCGGGCACGAGGACATGATGAGCAATTTTGAAAAGGAGATGGACATAGAGATAGACCTTTCTCACACGGGAATAGACCCCAAAAGGGCGGTTCTCGTAAGCGTATGCTGTGACGACTCAAATGAGCAGGCTATGGAGATAGTGGGAAGCAAGATAGTGGGAGGAAAGCTTGTGGCCCACGTATCAAGAGCAGGAACGTACGCCCTTATCCAAAGGGACCTTCACTTTGCGGACGTTCAAGACCACTGGAGCCATCAATATGTAGACTCGCTGGGATGCAAGGGAGTGCTCAGCGGATACAGCGGCGGATCGTTCAATCCTGACGGACTTGTAACAAGAGCTGAATTCGCCAGGATGATGGTTATGGCGACAGATTGCAGGCAGGCGGAAGGAGCAGACTTTAGCGACATAGGCAGCCACTGGGCGAAGGAATGCATAGAGACCGCACATGCAAATGGTTTCATAAAGGGATATGACGATGGAACGTTCAGGCCTGACAAAACCATATCGAGGGCTGAAATGGCGCTCATGGCGGCAAGGGCTGTAAAGGCCAAAGAAAACTATGTGGATGTTCCAGAGTTTAAAGACGGCGATTTGATTCCGGCATGGGCAGACACAGGAGTGGAAAAAAGCGTGGGAACAGGCCTTATGGAAGGCGATACAAAAGGACTGTTCAACCCTCAGGGCTATACGACAAGAGGAGAAGCTGCAGCTGTAATATACAGGATTTTCTACAAGGACATATAGAGATTGGAACAAGCACGAAATCCATATTGGAAAATGACTTTGAGCCCGGCCGAAAGGCCGGGCTTATTAATGTAAAAAAAGATTTTTTTACACATTAATCCCAAAATTCACATATTTATGAATAAAAGACATGACGATTCGACATATTTTTATAAAAACATGTCATAAATTGAGCATTAATGTGCTTAAGTCTTGAAAAATATAGGGATATATGGCAAAATAATAAGGACCGTGAAAAAAATGAGTAATTAAATGTAAATATTATTAAAAAAATGAAAAATACATTTGAACATGTACATAATTGTGAATATAAAGTTGCAGAAATTCCTTCCCGACGTAGTAATAAAATACGTCGGGAAGGAATTTCTGCGTTATGGGCAAATGTCGAAAAAAAACACCTGCTGTCAAAAAGATGATACAAAATACCTTTTTAAAATTTGAAACAAAACTAGAATTTGATTAAAACTTAAAACACGGCGTAAAAATATAAAAAGCGAAGGATGGTGCAGGACTTGGAAGTGGAAGAAACTATAGACATAAGGGAAATTTTAGGACTCATAAGAAAAAGAATAGGAATGATAGCGCTTATAACGTTGCTGGCGACTGGCATAAGCGCCGCAGTGAGCTTTTTCGCATTGACTCCCGTATATGAGACGAGCACGACGCTAATGGTAAACAAGGCCAAAGATGACGTGGACAGGGGTATAGACTACCAGGACGTAATGCTCAGCCAAAAGCTTGTAAACACATACGGGGAGATAGCAAAGTCGAAGGTAGTGATGGGAAAAGTCATAAAAAAGCTTAATCTCGACATAAGCACTACGCAGATTGCAAACAAGATAAGCATAACCCCTGTAAAGGATACGGAGATAATGAGAATAACAGTATCTGACAGCAGCCCGGCACTTGCTGTCAAAATCGCCGACACCACCGCACAGGTTTTCATGGAAGAGGTGTCGAGAATAATGAATGTGGACAACGTCCAGATGATAGACAGGGCTGAAACTCCTGCGGATCCGGTGAAGCCGAGAAAACTCATGAACGTTGCAATAGCAGCCGTGCTGGGATTGATGATGGGGCTGGGGCTGGCATTTTTGATAGAATTTTTGGACAATACCATAAAGACTCCCGAGGATGTCGAAAGACATATGGAAATGCAGGTTATAGGAATGATTCCCGTATTCGAGCAGATAGAAAAGTAGGAGGCCGAAAATGAAAAGACTAAAAGAGCTTATAGTGCACAGGAAACCGAAATCCCCGGTTTCGGAAGCGTACAGGAGCCTTAGGACAAACATAGAATTTGCAAACATAGACAAGGACATCAAAAGCATAATGGTCACAAGTTCAAAGCAGGGGGAGGGAAAGACCACAACCATATCGAACCTTGCCATAACAATGGCGAACATGGGCAAAAAAGTTGCCATTGTGGACTGCGACCTCAGAAAGCCCAGAATACATAAGATTTTTGAAGTTTCAAACATAGGAGGAATGACAGACATACTCCTTACGCACAGCGACTACAAAAGATATGTCAAAAACACCGAAATAAGGGGGCTCGACATAATAACGGCGGGAAGGATACCTTCAAATCCGTCTGAGATACTCGCCTCAAAGAGCATGAAAAAACTCCTTGGAGAAATAAAACAGGACTACGACTACATGTTCATAGACGCGCCTCCCGTTGCAGTAGTCACGGACGCGGCCATACTGTCTTCGTATATAGACGGGGTTATACTGGTTTGCTCGTCGGGAAATGTCGAAATAGAGCTTGCAAAAAGCTCGAAGGCGTCTCTTGAAAAAGTCGGAGCCAACATGCTCGGAGTGGTGCTGAACCAGCTGGATGTGGAAGGGAGAAGCTCGTACTATTCATACTACTACCGCTACTACTCCGACGACGAAAAGAAAAGGGTCAAAAAGAGAAAGGGCAGCCCCGAAGCGGCGATTCAGCCCAATGAGCCCAATTTGAAGGTGGCCGGAAATGATTGATATGCACTGCCACATACTCCCGGGAGTTGACGACGGGTCGAAAAGTCTTGAAGAATCCGTGGAGATGGCCAAAATCGCATATGCAGACGGGATAAGGCACATAATAAACACATCCCATTACCATACCGAGGCCGACTATGTCACGGGGAAAAGGCTCCTTGAGATCGCATCCGAGTTCAATGCGGTGCTTGGAAATCTGGGGATAGGGGTAAGGGTCCAGGTTGGAAACGAGCTTTACTTCAATGAAGGGCTGATGAAGGCTTTGGACGAGGGGGGCTTTTACACTCTGGCGGGCAGCAGATACGTGCTTGTAGAATTTCGTCCCGACAAAGTCCCCGAAGACATCGCGGAGGTCGCATACGAATTCAGCATAAGGGGATATGTCCCCATAGTGGCCCATGTGGAAAGGTATGCCCAGGTGCTGGGAGATATGGGCATGGCGAAGAGGATGATAGAGGCTGGATTTTTGCTCCAGGTAAATTCAAGATCCCTTTTGGGCAAAAGGGGGACACCTGTATTTGATTTTTGCGAACATGCGGTCAAAAACAGGATGATTCACTTTGTCGCAAGCGACGCCCACGACTCCAGAGTCAGGACTCCCAAGATGAGCGGCGCCTATGAAAAGGCAAAAGAGCTTGCCGGGGAGGACATCGCGAACGAGATATTCATATCAAACCCTCAAAGAATACTAAAAGACGAGGAAATTGTCCCTTTTGAAATAGTGGAGCATCAAAAAAAGGGTCTGATTGCAAGGCTGTTCAAAAGAAAATAAAATCAAAAACTAATAAAGAGGTGGATTTATGAAAATAAGAAAGATTGTTTCAGTGGCTCTTGTGGCCGCGCTTGTAGGAATGGGATCGACATCGTTTGCATCGTCAGACGTTGACTTTAGCTATCTGCTGAAAAAAATAGGGGATACTGAAAACCAGGAGAAAAAAGAGCTCGGAATAGAGATATTCAAGGAGTACATGGAAGGCGACGATCCGGATGTTGACGGCCTCAAAAAAGCCGTAAGGATGGTTACAGACAGCGAAACGAGGAAAAAGCTTGAAGACAAGGGATACGACTTTGACGAAATCCTTTCCGAGATGGACGTCATGAAGGACATGTCTTCATCGGACATAGACAAGGTTATAGTGGCCATGGAGACTAACGATTTCAGCGAGGTCGAAGAGATTGCCGAAAAATACTATGAAGAGGATAATGGCTCGTCGGGGTCAGGCGGAGGATCAGGTGATAAAACATCAGAAGATTCTGAAATGATAGGCCAAAAGGACGAAAAAGCGGTGGAAGAAGCCGTGAAGGAAGAGAAGGCATACAAATTCTCCGACATGGAAGGCCACTGGGCGAGAGAAACCGTGGAAGAACTTGCTTCAAAGGGGATAGTCAATGGAAAAAGCGAAGGAATTTTCGATCCCGAAGGGCCGGTTACAAGGGCCGAGTTTGCATCGCTTGTAGTAAGGGCGCTTGACATAAAGCCTGCCGAAGGTGCGGAGTCTTTAGCGTTTTCGGATGTAGAACAGGGAAGCTGGTACCATGAAAGCGTTGCGGCCGCATGGTCAAACGGAATAATAAACGGATATGCGAACGGAAGGTTCGCGCCGTCTGACGTTGTCACAAGGGAGCAGATGGTCAAGATAATAATAGAGGCCATGAAATCCAAGGGCATGATCGAGGAGTCTCAGATTGCACAGGATGCACTGGCAGGCTGTGCCGATGCAGATCTCATATCCGACTGGGCAAAAGAGAGCATGAAGTATGCTGTGTCGATGGGGCTGATAAAGGGAGATCCAAACTCCAACATCAATCCTTCGGCGGGAGCGACAAGGGCTCAGTCCGCTGTCATGATATCGAGGATACTGAAATAATTATGCAGTCTTAAAATATCTTTTAAAGGCCAAAATCAAACAGCATGGTGAAATATGCATGCGGGCTGCCCCTGGGAGAGATACGCCCCGGGAGCGGCAGCTTGCGCGAAGCACAACCCATTATTTTGCTTAGCAGCATATATAAAGAACAAATGGCTTTTAAAAGATTTTGAGAATAAATATTACTTAAATTCCATAAAAAACAAGGGGGATAGTTATGAAAAAGAGATTACTGGCAATTTTTTTATCAATCGCACTTATGCTCTCGCTTTCACCAGTGGGAAGCAGCTATGCTGCGTACAGTGACGACTACAGCTACATAATAGGGAAGCTGGGAGACCTTAGCACCAAAGAAAATTCTATGCTGCTAAGCCTGGTTATGGCCATGGTTCAGCATGACTACGGCGATGAAATCGATTTGGCGCTGTCTAAACTGACAGACGATGAAAAGCAGCTTCTTGAAGAAAATGGTTTTGACAAAGCGGCTATACAAGATGTATTTTTGGCATTCAGCCAGGTCATGGATCCGGACTCAGAAGATGAGTATAGAAGCGGATACGACGGAGAAAGCATGCTTGTGCTAGTCAACAAAATCAAAGATGGCGGAGACAATCTGGACGAATACAAGCAGGAGCTTGTAACGGTCTATGAATTCATGTTCGATGCGCTTCCCGACGAAGTTGTAGAGCAAGATTTTTCGGGTTATGGAAGCAGAATGGACAAGGCAAGGGTGTTTAGGGACGTACTTAAATCAGTATATGATGAAGGTGACATATGTGCGAGATACTATGAAAAAGACTCTCGTTTTGAACTGGTGCTTCCTTCGGACTTCATTTCAAAAGCAAACGACGCTCTTGATGTGAGCGGGGTTGAAAAGCCTATTGAACTGACACAAGACCATGCCGGGGCAATAGGAGCCTTTCTTGATGTTTTGAGCCAGAAAATAAACGCAACGTCAAAATATGCAGAAGATGCAAAAGCTTTGGCGGACAAGCTGGGACTGCTTGAAACAGTAACAGGAACAGTAGACAAGGTTGTTGATGTATTAAAAGACGAGCCTAAAGAAGTGGTTTTCGGCGAAGGTTCAACGGCCAAAACCATAGAACTTGACTTTTCAAACTTCACCGGCATTTCAGGTCCCGTAAAGGTTGAAATGAGCAACGTAGAGGGAGAAATAGACCTGGGAGCAGGCATGGAGCCGGCTGGCCCGGTAATAGATTTCGAGCTCAATCCAAAGCCTACTGGAGGTACAGCAAGGATAGGAATAGAGCTTGACAGCACGGCATCTACAAGCAAGTCTGCAATATACTACTACAACCCTGAAACAGGCAAATGGGAAAAACAAGAAGAAGGCAGCGAGGTTAAAGACGGCATAGCTTACGCTACCGTAAGCCACTTCTCAATATACGGGGTGTTCGAGGACACATCGTCAGGTGGAGGAATCACGCCACCAATACCACCTGTTGAAGAAGACAAGGATGCTCCGACAGAAGTGAAAGTGTCGGCTTCAAAGGTCACAGACAGCAGCGTAACCCTTTCGCTTTCGGCAAAGGACGAGTCTGGAATAGCGAAATACTACATCTACAGGGACGGAGTTGCGGTTGGAACAAGCACGTCTTCAAGCTACACTGACAGCGGCCTGCAGCCTGATACGACATACAAGTACAAGATAATGGCTGAAGACACCAAGGGGAACAAATCGGACTTCAGCTCGCAGGTAAGCGTGAAGACTGAAAAGGAAGAAGCGCCTGAGCCTGAAGACAAGGAAGCTCCGACAGACGTGAAAGTGTCGGCTTCAAAGGTTACGGACAGCAGCGTGACACTTTCGCTTTCGGCAAAGGACGACTCCGGAATAGAAAAATACTACATCTACAGGGACGGCAAAGAGATAAAACAGACTGCAGCCGGCACTTATGAGGACAATGGGCTGCAGGCTGAGACCGAGTACTCATACAATATAAAGGCTCAGGACAAGGCGGGCAACATGTCTGGCTTTAGCTCGCAGATAAAGGTTACAACGCTCAAAAAAGGAGAAACACCGCAGGACAAGGAAGCTCCAACGGATGTAAAAGTCACTTTGAAGAAAAAGGATGACGACACGGTTTATCTGAACCTTTCGGCAAAGGACGAATCCGGAATAGCCAAGTACCACATATACAGGGACGGAAAGAAAGTGGGAACTTCGGCAAAAGACACTTACAAGGACGAAGACCTCAAGGCGGATACGAAGTACACATACAAAGTAAAGGCTGAAGACACGAAAGGAAATGTTTCAGACTTCAGCAGCGAGCTGTCTGTTACTACCGACAAAGCCTCATCAGGAGGCGGCGGAGGCGGCGGAAGCTCCTCTGGCGACTCGGACGAGACGGATGACAAAGACAGCATAAATAAAAAGGAAGACAAGGACAAGGTTGAAGTCGAAGACAAGATAGACGAAGATGCGATCAAAAAAGAGGAAAAGGACGGAAAGACAGAAGTTGTCATAGACGGGGACAAGCTTGAAAAAGAAGTGGACAAGATTGTGGACGCCATAGACGACATAAAGACGGAAAAGGGACAGGAAAAGGGAGGAAAGATAGTTGTAGACCTTGGAAAGGTCAACTCTGAAAACTCCCACATAAGCATACCTGTAAAGGCAATAGAAAAGGCGAAGGGCAAGGGCGTTGAAGTGGTGTTCAGGGCAAACGACATAGAAGTGAGCCTTCCTGCCGACAACCTTGTTCAAAAGGCCGACAGCGTGAAGCTTGAAATCAAGGAGATAAAGCAGACTCAGGACATGATGGACAAGATACAAAAGAGCCTTGAGCCTGGAATGAAAGCTCCTAAGGTCGCGAAAATAGTATCGTTTGAACTTTACAAGGTGGACGCTGGAAAAGAGGAGAAGATAGACTCTTCTTTCAAAAAGAAAGTCAAAGTCCAAATAGACATATCTGACATGAATGTCGACAAGGACAACGCAGTGCTTGTATTCGTGGACGACGAGGGTAAAATGACAATAGTCGGAAGAAAGGTAGTAGACGGAAAGATAGTGGCAGAGCTTGAACACTTCAGCTACTATGCGGTAGTGGAGAGAGATGTCGAGCTTTCAGACGTTTCGGGCCACTGGGCTAAAGACTACATCTTCTCGATGGCATGCAAGGACATAGTAAGCGGATATGAAGACGGTTCGTTCAGGCCTGAAAACAGCGTTACGAGGGCGGAATTCGCAAAACTGATAGTGGAAGAGATGGAACTTGAAATTGAATCTCCAAGTGGAAGATTCAGCGATTCAAACGGCCACTGGGCTGAAGGCTTCATAGAAACCGCATACAAAAACGGAATACTAAGCGGATATGAAGACGGCACGGTAAGACCTGACGAGAAGATAACCAGAGCTGAAATGGCTGTCATGATATCGAGAGCCACAGGTGAAGACTCGGATGGAAAATCAGTGAATTTCAAGGATGAAGGCATAATACCGAATTGGGCAAAAAGCGGAGTGGAAAAAGCCGCGAAGCAGGGTCTGATGAAGGGCGACCCTAACATGAACTTCAACCCTGGAAGCTCTACAACAAGGGCACAGGCGGCAACGGTTATATACAGGCTTTTCAACAAGCAAGCATAAAGTAGTCGGCGGTCCGGCCCTTTGGCCGGACTGCTTTTAAAAGGCGATATGACATTTTCAAACCGCCTTTTAAAAGCAAAACCTCAAAATTAGTGAAAGGAATGGATTGAAAGGTGAAAAAGAAAATAATTGCAGCACTTTCCATAGCCCTCCTTGCGGCTGCGTTTTTGATAATGTGTACAAAGCCGGGGGAGATAGCAAGATATGCCGTTGTCACAATGACAAGCAGCAGCGAGCAGGAAAAAGAGGACATAAAAAAGCTTGAAGACGAGCTTGAAAAGCAGATCCAAAAGGCACAGGAGGAAATCGAAGCCCAAAATTCAGGCGAATCCGGGGAAGGCGAAGCGGCAAGCTCGGCGGAGACGGGACAAGAGGGCGCAGAAAAAGGCAGCAAAACGGGCATTGAGGAGGGAAAGCAGGAGCCGGGCGATAGGGAAGTAAAAGGCGGCTCCAAAAGACATAAGATATCGAGGGGGCAAATAGAAGAAAAATACAGGAGCATAGTGGGGGCCCTTCGGGTGGCGTCATACGCCCACATAAACTCCCTAATAGGCCAGGCGAAAGGCGAATACCTTTCATATCCGGAAGATCAGAGGGAGGATGTCAAATACAAAATAGGCCTTAAATACTTCAAAATAGCAAAATCGGCAGAAAAAACGTGCGACAAAAAATTCTATTCCATAATGGAGCAGTTCGAATCCGAGCTGGAGGGAAACGGATACGACGCAGACATTGTCGAAAGGGCAAAAGCTCAGTATGAAGCCGAAAAAAAAACAAAGAGGGAAGAATACCTTTCTAAAATGAGCAGCTAGGGGACAAAAATCGCTAACGATTTAAAATATAAAGCAAAAAAATATTTACATGGCTCGGGAGAAATATAGGTCTAAATGTCGCAATAAGGTGTATTTTAACGAACGAAAGTCCTGTTTGAAGCGTTGAAAATACAGGATTCCAGGGGTATAATTAAAAATGTAAAGATATATACTTCAGTTCGGAAATAAAAGGGTTAATTCGAAAGGGTGATTATTTTGATTGAAGGAGGTATTACACGAACGACAAGCCGAAAATATTTTTCATCTAGAAAGCTTGTGCTTCTCATAGTGGACATCATACTCATAAACGTGTCGGCCTATCTCACGCTGAATCTGCGGTTTGATTTTGACATCCCAAAGACATACATTGGAATATACGAAGAAAGCATGCTCAGGTACACGGCAGTGGTTATAGTCACATACTATGTGTTCAAGGCGTACAAGAGCCTTTGGAGGTACGCGAGCATAGAGGAGCTTCTTGCGATAGGAGTTGCATCCGTGGTGTCGATGGTTGCGCTGTACGGGATAGACGTGTCGCAAGGGCAGGTGCTTCCAAGGGGATTCTACTTCATAAACGCGCTGGGACTGATGTTCTTCTCGGGAGGGGCGAGATTTTCATACAGGGCTGCGAGAAGGGTGAAAAACCGCCTTTCCTTCAACAGCTGCCAAAAGAGAGTGCTGATAGTGGGAGCCGGAAAGGCCGGATACACTGTGGTAAAGGAGCTTCACAGAAACCCCGAGCTTTCGATGGTTCCGGTCGGAATAATAGACGATGACAGGGAAAAGCTCGGAAGGAGCGTAAGGGGAGTCCCGGTCATAGGAGACAGGAGCGACATAGTAAGTCTTGCACGGGAAAAAAATGTAGACGAGATACTCATAGCACTTCCTTCCATATCCAGGGAGGAGAGGAGCTCAATAATAGATATATGCAAGGAGACGGACTGCAAGCTCAAGACACTTCCCGGAGTGTTCGAACTCATAGACGGAAAGGTCGACATAAAATCCATGAAGGACGTGGATATAGAGGACCTTCTGGGAAGAGACCCCGTGAGGCTTGAAATGGAGCAGATAACGGGATACCTCAGGGGCAAGACCATACTTGTGACCGGAGGAGGGGGGTCCATAGGATCGGAGCTTTGCAGGCAGATCGCGCCTTTTTCCCCCCAGAATCTTATAATTTTGGACATTTATGAAAACAATGCGTACGAGATAGAGCAGGAGCTAAAGCGCCAGTACGGGGAAGTCCTGAGCCTTGAGACAATAATAGCCTCGGTGAGGGACCAGGGCAGGATGCGGAAGATATTCGAACAGTACAGGCCTGACGTGGTGTTCCACGCGGCGGCCCATAAGCACGTTCCGCTCATGGAAAAGAGCCCGCTCGAGGCGGTCAAAAACAACATATTCGGAACGCTAAATGCGGCAAGGCTTGCGGACGAATACGGATCCGAAAAGTTCGTACTCATATCCACTGACAAGGCCGTAAACCCTACGAACATAATGGGGGCTTCAAAGAGGGTGTGCGAGATGATAGTGCAGACTCTAGACAAAAGAAGCGATACCGAATTCGTGGGAGTCAGGTTTGGAAACGTCTTGGGAAGCAACGGAAGCGTGATACCGCTTTTCAAAAAGCAGATAGCAGAAGGCGGGCCGGTCACAGTTACACATCCCGACATAATAAGGTACTTCATGACAATACCGGAGGCCGTGCAGCTTGTGGTTCAGGCGGGAGCAATGGCGAGCGGAGGGGAGCTATTCGTACTGGACATGGGGGACCCTGTGAAGATTGCGGACCTTGCGAGGGATTTGATAAGGCTTTCTGGGCTCCAGCCCGATGTCGACATAAAAATCGAATACACGGGACTAAGGCCCGGAGAGAAACTGTACGAGGAGCTTCTAATGGCCGAAGAGGGGCTTACCGACACAGCCCACGACAAGATATTCATAGGGCAGCCTCTTGAAATGGATCCCGAAAAGCTCACAAAGGAGTTTGAAATACTCTGGACCATAGTCCAGAAGGAGGAAAGCGCCCTGCTTGACGTAGTTATGAAAAAGCTCGTTCCGACTTACAGGAGGAATGAGGCGGGCAGGAAAGAGTGTGTGGGGTAAGATGGAAAGTTAAGGCGGGAAAAGATAAAAAAACTGGGCGAAAGCCCAGTTTTTTGACTAAATGAATGACTGTAAAAATAAGGATGGATGGGCTGGATATTCAGAAGAAAGCGATACTGGAGATGGTGGTTCATTTTTATGATTGGATGGTTAGGCCGAGGTGAGTATTTTTGTAGGATTACAACTATATACAGTGTGTAAATTTTAGAAAAGTTTGGAGGGTGGTTTAATGAACAGTTACCAGACAATTAAGAGAATCATGGATTTTATATTGTCGTTGATAGCAATGATTGTTCTTTGTCCTGTGTTTCTGATTATAGCTGTTTGGATAAAGACGGATTCAAAGGGGCCTGTGTTCTTCAAGCAAAAGCGTATTGGCAAAGATAAGAAGCCTTTTTATATATTGAAATTTAGAACCATGAGAACGGACACACCGAGTGATATGCCTACACATATGCTTCAGAATCCAGATACATTCATCACTAAGAGTGGGAAGTTTCTTAGAAAGACAAGTCTTGATGAGTTACCTCAAATTATAAATATTATTAAAGGTGAAATGAGCATCATAGGTCCAAGGCCAGCTCTTTGGAATCAGTATGACTTAATAGCTGAAAGAGACAAATATAAGGCTAATGATATTTATCCCGGACTTACTGGTTGGGCACAGATAAATGGCAGAGATGAACTTCTCATTGAAGTTAAGGCAAAGTTGGATGGGGAGTATATTAGCAGAATAGGATTTTTTATGGATGTTAAGTGTTTCTTTGGGACTATTATTAGTGTATTAAAAAGTGATGGGGTTGTTGAAGGTGGAACCGAAGCGGGAAGTAAGAAAGAAGCTGTTAGTTAGGAGACTATATTGGAATGAAGAAAATACTTATTACAGGAGCTAATAGTTATGTTGGTACAAGTCTAGAAAACTGGTTAGAAAAAGAGTGTGATAAATATAAGATAGATACTGTTGATATGAGGGATGAGAAGTGGAAAGAAAAGGACTTCTCGAAGTATGATGTTGTATTTCATGTGGCTGGAATAGCTCACGTTTCATCAGATCCTAAGATGGAAGAACTATACTACAAAGTGAATAGAGATCTTACAATTGAAACTGCTGAGAAGGCTAAGGCAGAAGGTGTAAAGCAGTTTATTTTTATGAGTAGCATTATTGTATATGGCGATAGTAGCAGGAGTAAGAGAGTTATAGATAAAAATACATTTCCAACGCCAAGAAACTTTTATGGTAATAGTAAGCTCAAGGCAGAGGAAAGCATCAAGCATTTAAAATCTGATAATTTCAAGATTGTGGTGTTAAGACCACCTATGATTTATGGGAAAGGTTCAAAGGGAAACTACCCTAAATTGTCGAAGGTAGCTCAGAAAACACCGCTGTTTCCTGAAATTAACAATGAACGCAGTATGCTTCATATAGACAATCTTTGTGAGTTTATAAAGGTCATGATTGATCATGAAGAGACAGGGTTGTTCTTCCCGCAGAACAAAGAGTATGTAAAGACAAGTGAGCTGGTTAAAACGATCGCAGAAGTGCATGGAAAGAAGATATGGATGACCAGATTGTTTAATCTTGTTTTGAAATTGATGTTTGGAATCAGGACTGTGAATAAGGTATTCGGCAATTTAGTTTATGAGAAGTCCATGAGTGAATATGATAAGGCGAATTACCGAATAAGATCATTTAGAGAATCTATTGAGTTGACGGAGAGTGTAGATTGATGAAGACAAAATATAGTGTATTAATGTCAATATACAAAAAAGAAAAACCCGAGTACTTTGTTCAGAGCATAGAAAGTATGATCAATCAGATTCTCGAGCCAGATGAGATTGTTATAGTTAAAGATGGTGAATTGACAAAGGAATTAGAAGAAGTAATAGAACAATATGTAGATAATTATCCAAGTATGTTTAACATTGTACCTCTTAAAGTAAATATAGGGTTAGGGCGAGCATTGGATGAAGGCCTAAAGCATTGTAGGAATGAACTTGTAGCAAGAATGGATACAGATGATATTTCGTTACCTGAACGTTGTAAGCTACAAGTTAAGCAATTTAATGAAAACCCCGAACTATGTATTGTTGGCACAATGATTGATGAGTTTTATGATGAACCTGAAAATATAATTTCCTCTAGAGTTGTACCGACAACAAATGATGAGATATATAAATTTATGAAGCGTCGAAGTCCTTTTAATCATCCAACTGTGATGTACAAAAAAAATGAAGTGATTCGATGTGGTGGATACGGAAAAATGAGAAGAAAACAAGACTTAGATCTGTTTTCTCGCATGATTAATAATGGGTGCGTTGCTCAGAATATTGACCAATCACTTTTATTGTTTAGATCAAATGAAGATAACTTCAAACGAAGAAAAAGCTGGTCGTATTGTAAGAGCTATATAGAAGTTCAGTTTGAAATATGGAAAAGAGGCCACTGTGGTTTTAATGACTTAGTTTTTGTTACCGCAGGACAGTTAGTAATGTTTTTAGCTCCGATGGGACTGCTTAAGAAAATTTCTAACAAATATTTGAGAAAAAAAGTTTATTGAATATCTGATAAAAGGGGGTATGAAAATGCAAGATAAAATAAAAGAAATAATTAAAGTTATTATAAGAAACCCCAAAAGGTTAGCTGTATGTATTATTGATAACAAGTATTTTAAATGGATATCTGATGAGAAATTTATTAGATTTGTTTATTATTGTAGAACAGGAAAAAAACTTAATTTAGAAAAGCCTAATACTTATAACGAAAAACTACAATGGTTAAAATTGAATGATCATAATCCGAAATATATAAAACTGGTGGATAAATATGAAGTTAGAGAATATATAAGAAAAGAGATAGGGGAAGAGTATTTAATTCCTCTTTTGGGGGTTTACGAAAAATTTGAAGATATTGATTTCAAGAAACTACCAGATGAATTTGTAATTAAAAGTACACATGATTCAGGGGGAGTTGTTTTATGCAATTCTAAATCTGAATTTAATATTTCAAAAGCAAAAAAGAAAATAAATAGGAGTCTTAACCGGAATTATTACTACAAGGGTAGAGAATGGCCATATAAAAATGTAAAACCAAGAATCGTATGTGAAGCTTTAATGATTGATGAATCTGAGAAAGAATTAAAAGATTATAAGATATTTTGCTTTAATGGTGAACCTAAAGCAATACAAGTTGATTATGATAGATTTACTAATCATAAAAGAAACATTTATGACATCGATTGGAACTATATTCCGATGACTTTACATTATCCTACAGATCCGACGGTACATATTAAGAGGCCTTCTAAATTAGGCGAAATGTTAGATATTGCAAAGAAATTATCCTCTGGATTTCCACATGTACGTGTGGATTTATATTCAATTGCAGATAAGATATATTTTGGAGAATTAACATTTATACATGGTTCTGGTTTTGAAAAGTTTGATCCAGCTGAGTTCGATGAAAGATTTGGGAAATGGATGAGTTTACCACTATGACTTGTATCAGTAATATAAAAACTTATGAATGTTACTTAAAATAAACTAATAATAAGGAGTTAGCTATGAGAATTGCCTTTTTGGGAGATATTGGATTCTTGGGGGGTTACACATTTAATAATAACGGGGGCGAAAAGTTAAAGTCAATTGCTAAATTGCTTTCTAGTTATGACTATGTTGTAGGAAATCTAGAAACACCTTTTACATCTAAAAATCAAACAGTGGTGCCTAAATCTATGCATCTTAAAGCTGATAAAGATAATATTGAGTTATTAAAATTGTTAAATGTTAAAGCGGTGACATTGGGGAATAATCACATATGTGATTATGGAATTAAAGGTTTAGAAGATACGATAGCTGTATTAGAAAAAAATAATATAGATTATTTTGGTGTTAATAATAAAAATTTAAGACTTAAATATAATGGAAACAAAATATCGTTTAGTGGTTTTTGTTGCTACAGTGCAAATGGTTCTAATTACATAAATGGAAAAGGTGTTGGGATTAATGCTTTGACAAATAAGAATATCACTCAACAAATGGAAAGTGATGAGAAAGATAAGTATTTAAGTGTATTAAGTTTACATTGGGGAGATGAACATACAAATTATCCAAATAAGAATCAAATTCAATTGTCTAGAAAAATTGCTGAGAATAAGAATATTATAATTCATGGCCATCATACACATACAATTCAAGGAATTGAACAAATACATGGATCATTAATCGCTTACAGTTTAGGCAACTTTTGTTTTGATGATTGCACTTCACCTTTTGTGAAAAATTTTACTGTAAAGAAAAATGAGGACAATAAAGAATCATATATTTTATCGATAGAAATTGAAAATAATTCAATAGTTAAATACGAAGCAATCGGTATATATGATAGCGAGAGAGGAATAGTTTTAAAAGATAATTCGAGAAAAATTGATTTAATTTCTCGGGAAATTAAAAATTATAATCGTGAAGAATATGAAATAATGCGTTCTAAGCAAATATCTGACACTCGCAAAGAAAAATTTGGGAAAAGAGATTTTAAATGGTTAATGAGTAAGATGAATTATTATTCAATTGGTTCAAGATTAGGTACATTTTTAAATGCTAAAAGAAGCAATAAAGTTTATAAAAATGGTTATTAAGGATTTTAGCAATTTGAGGAGGAATATGTCATTGAAAAAGACAATTGTTTATATAGGTGATTTTCTTTTTCCGCATGGCAATGCTGGTGGACAATTAGTGTTTGCGAATGGAAATGTTTTTAAGGAAATGGGTTATAATGTTATATTTATTGGGAATTCAAAAACAATTGATTCCAATATAAAACTTTCTGATACAGAAAAAGAAATCTCAGGATTCAAGAGTTATACAATACCTTTTAAAAAACAGATTTCTGATATAAAAAATATTAGTAAAATTAATGCACAGATTATTAATTTGTTTAATTCATATAATGATGACATTAAAGCCGTGATTTGTTACGGATCACCAACATTAGCAATCACCATTTTATCTATTAGGAATTGGTGCAGAAAAAATAATGTCCCTTTTATTGGGAACCTTGTTGATATATCAGCTTTATCACATGGTTCTATACCTAACAGAATTTTGAAATGGACTGACAAGACCTTTTTACGTTCAATATTTAAGTATAGTTCTGATGGAGTAATTGCAGTGAGTGATTATATTAAACAGTATTTTGAGTATGGAAATAAAGCAATGATTATTTTGCCACCATTAGTCGTTACAGAGCGCCTGCCTCAATATATTTATAATTCAAGAGATAAACTTAATATTGTGTATGCAGGTATCCCATTTCCGGTTGATGGTAGAAAAGTTGATGAATCGTCATATAAGGATAGACTTGATATTACCATCGATCTCTTGGGGGAAGTTTGCAGAATCAACAAAAAATTCACATTTAATATATATGGAATCACAAAAGATGAATATTTAGGGGTTGTTGGAAAACATAAACAATTATTAAGTGAGTTATCTGACACTATACTTTTTCATGGAAATACTAAAAATGAGGATGTTCTTCGAATTATATCTAATGCAGATTTTACAATTAACTTAAGGAATGTAAATAGAATGACAACAGCTGGTTTTTCCACTAAATTTGTTGAGAGTATTAGTTGTGGTACGCCTGCAATTACGACCAATACAAGTGATTTATCAAAATATTTAATAGACGGTAAGAACGGCTTTTTTATTAATATTGATGATAGAAAAGAAGCTGTGAATAAACTTCAGGAAATATTGAATTTGAATCCTGAAAGAATTCAACAAATGAAAAAACAATGTTATGAATCAAGACTATTTGATTATAGGAGATATACAGATGAAATGAAGCAGTTTTTAGATTGCATAACTAATAACAAATAAATGCTTAGAAAATATAGTAAACTTTTCAATAAAAAATTCGAGGAATGATATGAATATGAGTAAAGAAATTGAATACGCTTTTTTAGGGGGAATATTTCCTAAAGACCTACAAAGCGAAGTAAAAGAGAAATCAATAGGGAATATTCAGTATGCAGCAAACACTCTACAATGGAATTTAATAAATGGTATAGAAAGCAATATTTCTGGGCCAATTAAATTATTTAATAGAATGTTTATCGGTTCTTTCCCAAATAAGTATAAAGATTTTTATATCAAAACAAAAGTTTTTAGCCATGAAGAAGGAGCTTGTGATATAAACATTGGTTTTATTAATGTTTTGTTTATAAAACAGCTACTAATACCAAAGGTTGCCAATAAATACTTGCTCGATTGGATAAATGATAATAATGACAAAAAAAAGGTGTTATTTGTATATTCGAGCAATTTTTTAGAAAGCATTACATTTGTAAAAAAGATAGATTCTTCAGTACATATATGTCTTATACTCCCTGACTTACCGTCTTTTATGAATATGGATAAATCCAATAGTATTCTTTATAAATGCCTTAATCGTTCTAACCAGAAAGCACTATTAAATAATATTAGGTATATAGATAGCTTTGTTATTTTAACTGATCAAATGGCAGAGGTACTAAGTATCAAAAACAAGAAACCTCATGTTGTTATTGAGGGGATGGTTTCAGATAGTAATAGCGATATCAATCAAAATGATAATGATATAAAAGTAAATACAATATGCTATACTGGGACGCTAACAAAAAAATATGGAATAATGGATTTAGTTAAAGCATTTCGGTTAATAGAGAATGAAGAATATAGACTTGTAATTTGTGGAAGTGGCGAAGCAGAAGCGGAAATTAAGAAAATTGCCTTAAATGATCCTAGGATTGAATATAAAGGAATAATTCCACGTGAAGAAGCTATAAAAATACAAAAAAATTCAACAGTTCTGGTGAATCCTAGGAAGAACAATGAAATTTATACAAAATATTCTTTTCCCTCGAAAATAATGGAGTATATGATAGCTGGAAGACCTATTGTTTGCTATAAATTAGATGGTATGCCAGATGAATATGACGATTTTTTAAATTATGTTCATGATAACTCAATTGAAAGCTTAAAAAATAAATTAGTTGAAGTAGTTTCTATGAAACAAGAAGAACTAATAAACCAAGGTATTAAGAATAGGAATTTTGTTCTAGAGAATAAGAACAACAACATTCAAGCGAAAAAAATTTTACAGATGATTGATACTACTCTTATTAAGTAGTAAAAAAATTAAATGCTGAATTGAGCGATGAAAGAAAAGTAGGTATGAATAATGTTACTATATACAAGTTTGATTTTTGTAATACTGATATATGGACTTTTTGAAAAAAAGAAATCACGGATAGCTTTACCATCAATATCAACAGTTAAAACTAAAAGGTATTTAAATGTAAATAATTTGTTTTTGCTTTTAATTTTCACGTTGATGTTCATTTTAATCGCATTTCGGGGTGATTTTTCTGCAGACTATATAAATTATGAGACACATTATCAAATTGCAAAAAAAATATCATGGAATAATATTTTTAGAAATGGGTTAAGAGTAGGAGGAGCAGGAGATGTTGAATTTGGGTTTTATGTTTTGATGAAAACCATCGGAACATTTACATCAAATTCAATTTGGTTATTTAGTATTGTTGCGTTACTTACGATTTATCCGATTTATATAAGTGTGAGGGATGAGTCAGAAATACAATGGCTTAGTATGCTATTGTTTATTGTGTTTGGATCATTTATTTCTTCTTTCAATGTTATCAGAGCAATTTTAGCATACTCGATTTTATTTTATAATCGTCAATATATATATGATAAGCGATATTTTAGATATGTTGTAATAATATTATTATCAAGTTTTATTCATTCTAGTTCACTTCTAATGATTGTGGTTGTGTTATTAGATATGCTAAGGTTGAACAATAAGATTTATATCTTCTTATGGTTACCATTATCTCTAATTATATTTATTTTTAGCCATAAACTAATATTGCTTGCAGATGGCATTTTATATGACAGCTTTTTTTCGGAAATCTATCAACATGGCATTAGTAAAGTGAGTTACGGGAATATAATCGCACCGGCATTACTTGGTATTTTCTTTATTGTAGGTAGCTTATTGATAAATAATGACGATAGAAAATATAAGATTGGTTTAATAACTACATCTTTATGGATCTTTTTTAGAATAAGTATGATAAATTTCTCTTTGATGAGGCGCTTTGCAGATATGATGTCACTCTATATGATTATATTTCTTCCATATATGATAACTAGATTGCCATTAGGCAAAAGTATAAAATTAACCACTAAAATAGTTTTAGCAATGGCAACAATAGCTTTATTTTACTATACAATGAAAGATTCTCCATATAATTCATATTATTTTATTTGGGATAGATGATTATTTAAAGTGTTATAGATGAAAAATTAGATGAGGAGTTTTTAGATGAAGAGAATCCTAAAAAGAGTGATTTTTAATTTGATAGACCGACAAAAATTTTACAAGTATAGGCGGTTATTAGCAAAATTATTATCATTTAAGAAAAATATTGTTACTAAATTTGAAATTGACTCTTATGGCGATAATGAATCGGATACTTTTTTTGGCTATTATGATATTAGCCCTTTTCAAAATGACAAATTAGCTTATATTTCGGTAAAAAAAGATGAAAAAGAAGCGGATATAATTATCAGAGATATTGAGACAGGAAAAGAAAAAACAGTTGGAGCAACATCTGCATGGAATTGGCAGCAGGGTTCTAGACTTCGATGGGTTCCAAATAGACAAGACCATGTTATATATAACGATTTTGAAAACAACCAATTTGTTACAAAAATCGTTGATATTTCGAGTGGTGAAATAGCGGTTAAACAATGGCCTTTTTATGATATTGATTATACTGGAAGGATTGGAATAACTCTTGATTTTTTAAGGTTAGGAGTTATGCGTCCCGGATATGGTTATACAAATTTACCATATGTAGAACCGCAATCATTAAATGATGAAGGGATAACAATTGTTGATTTATTAGAAGAAACTACTAAGAAGGTTATAACTTACGAATTGATATCAAAGGTTATGGGCCAAAATGAGAATACTAACAACTATGAAAATAGTTATATAAATCATTTATCATTCTCTCCATCAGGTAATAAATTTTTGTTTTTTTGGATTCAAATAGCTGAGAACAATATTCATAAAGCAAATCTTCTGGTTTATGATATTGAAAAAGCAGAATTAACTGTATTAGAAAAGGAACTTTCAGTATCGCATTATGATTGGATTGATGATGAATCAATTGTGGTCACTGCATATGACAAAAATAGAACATGTAGATACTATATTTATAATGTTAATGGCGAGAGACAAGATTTTATGCATGATATTCTTGTTGGGGATGGACATCCTACATGGATAGGTAATGGAAAAGTGATTACTGACACATATGTAGACAAAAAGGGATATCAGAAAGTCTTGTTAATTGATATTAACGGAGAAAAGGTTGATCAGTTAGTTGATATATACAGTACTCACAAACATGTAGGAGAGAGAAGATGTGATTTGCATCCTAGAGTTGATGCGGAAACCGAACATATCTGCTTTGATGCGGATGTGAATGGACATAGAAAGTTATACTTGTTGAAAGGTTGGGAGTAGGTATGAGTGAATTTGCAATTATTATTACAGCATATAATAGACCTAGGGCTCTTAAAAATTTATTGGATTCTCTAGTGAATATTAGGTATGATAAGCAAATTAAAATAGTGATAAGTATTGATAATAATGGCACAGAGGAAGTAAATCGAATTGCTAATGAATTTGTTTGGACTTATGGAGATAAAGAGGTTATAATCCATAATCATAAATTGGGGCTTCGTAACCATTTTATATGGGTTGGCGATCAAACAAAAAAATATGAAAATGTAATTTTTTTAGAGGATGATTTAATTGTTTCACCGGAAATGGTTGATTTTTCTTCTAAGGCTATTGAGTACTACAAAGATAAGCGTGATGTAGCTGGAATTTGTTTATATAATCCAATATTATGTGAATTTAACGGCTGCAAGTTCTATCAAAATCAAGATGGGTACGATGTTTATTTCCTCCAACACCCGTATTGGGGTAATGTTTGGAGTAAAGAGAAATGGGATGATTTTAAAGATTGGTTACCATCTTATGCACATAATCCGGATATAATTCCTAAAGCCGTTTCAAATTGGAAAGAATCATCGTTTAAAAAAGTATATATACAGTATTTGGTTGAAACAAATAAATATATAGTTGTACCTAGAATATCATTAGTTACTAATAACGGAGAAGCAGGGCTTCACAACGCGGATGGTTTATATCAATATCAAACAGTATTGATGAATGAGAGTACAGACTATAGATTTTGTGATTTTAATTCATCTAAGGCAAATTATGATGTTTACATGGAGATTACTACTGAGATATTGAAGAAATATAATAGCGATTTAGGGCAGTATGATTTTGAGGTTGATTTAAAAGGAAACAGACATCAATATACAAAAGAATATGTTTTAACTACAAGACCGACCAATAATAAATTAATGACTTTTTCATCTCTTATGAAGCCAATGGAAAATGGTGTGATTTATAAATCAAAAGGTGAGGGTATAACCTTATGCAAGGCAGAGGATGTAATTATAGATAATAATTATGATGATTCTAGGTTATTTGTAGATGTAGATATGAATTACCACGTAAGAATAAAAACAGCAATACTTATGTTAAAAGCTGCATTATTAAAGAGAATACGGAGAATATTTTAATGAGGGCAAAAAGATTAATAAAGAATATGGGCTTTTATTTTCTGGGAACCTTTTCTACGAAAATACTGCAATTCCTTTTTATACCTTTATATACAACATATATCATAACTTCAGATTTCGGTTATTATAATCTAACGATATCAATTATAAGCTTGGTAATACCATTATTGTATCAATCAATATGGGAAGGTATTCTTAGATTTACGATAGAAGATGAAAATAATAATTATAAAATTTTATCAACTACAAATATATACTGTGCTGGGACAACTGTAATATATTCGGTAATATTTGTAGTGTTAAGCGTAGTAATAGATATTCAATATGGGATTTTAATTTTGGTGATGGGATTAAGCCATATGGGGGTTTCGTATTGGCAGTTTGCAGCAAGAGCGCTAAAGAGAAATAAGATTTTCGCTTTTTCTACGGTTGTAAATTCAGTTGTAACAATTACATTAAATTTATTTTTGATTATTGTATTGAAATGGGGGTTATTGGCACTTTTTATTGCAAATACAGTTGGTAACTTATCAATGGTCGTAATCATTGAAAGTAAAATCAAGTTATTTAGTAAAACTAGAAAAGAAGGCTTCGATTCTCAATTGTTAAGATCTATACTAAAATACTCATTACCGCTTTCAATTAATGCATTGTCTTGGTGGCTTATCACATCTTCGAATAACTTAGTTATTTCTAATAGGATAAGTATTGATGCTAATGGAATTTATGCAATGGCAAGCCGTTTCGGGTCTATAATGACACTAATCACTTCTGTTATAAATATGGCTTGGCTAGAAGAAGCTTTTAGAACATACGGTGATAGTGATAAAGATCAATATTTTAATGGAGTACTCAATATATTAACTAGGATTGTTTTCAGTGGTGTAGCTGTGTTAATACCCGTAACATATATATTTTATCAATTTTTTGTTTTTGGTGACTATTATGATGGTGTATATCTAACTCCTATTATCTATTTGAGTGCGGGGTACTCTACTTTGGCAAGCCATTTGGGAAGTGGATTTTTAGCAAGAAAAGAAAGTGATATCATTTTTAAGACAACATTTATTGGAGGAATAGTTTCAGCCGTTGGAGGATTTGTTTTAGCAAAATCATTTGGAGTCATGGCTGTTGTTATCACTTCATTAGTTGGCTACATGATAATGTATTTAATTAGGATACCACTATTGAAAAAGAGAATGGATTTAAAAATTGACTTTATTACCCTAATTGGTTTAACTGGGTTTAATATATTGGTAATGGTTGCAAGTTCTATACAACCAAGAGTTTTTATATATCAATTGATCATATTTGTCTTAGCCTTGTTCATAGTGCTAATAATCAATCGAAAAGAGATTTTAATGGTTATTAGTAAAATAATCAATAGAGATAGTCAAAAGAAAATAGCTAACAAATAAAGTGAATTTAGCATAAAAGCGAAGAAAATGGAGGATAAATTCAATGTTTAAAGGAAAAACACTATTAATTACTGGTGGCACAGGATCGTTTGGTAATGCTGTTATGAAAAGATTCTTAGATACTGATATAAAGGAAATTCGTATTTTTTCTCGAGATGAGAAAAAGCAAGACGATATGAGAAAACTTTATAAGAATGATAAACTAAAGTTTTATATAGGAAATGTACGAAATCTTGAAAGTGTAAAGAATGCAATGCATGGTGTGGACTACATATTTCATGCAGCAGCGCTTAAACAAGTACCTTCATGTGAATTTTTTCCGCTTGAAGCAGTGAAGACAAATGTTCTTGGTACAGACAATGTTCTTTCTGGTGCTATTGATATGGGAGTAAAAAAGGTCATTTGTCTTTCTACAGATAAAGCAGCCTACCCAATTAATGCTATGGGAATTTCAAAGGCTATGATGGAGAAAGTATTTGTTGCTAAAGCAAAGACTGTGGATTCGGAAAAAACCCTTATTTGTGGTACCCGATATGGAAATGTAATGGCATCAAGAGGTTCTGTTATTCCGTTATTTATTGACCAAATTAAGAATGGACAGCCTTTAACAGTAACGGACCCGAACATGACTCGTTTCTTGATGAGCCTTGAAGAGGCTGTAGAATTGGTTGTTTTTGCATTTCAAAATGCAGAAGTTGGAGATATTATGGTTCAGAAGTCACCAGCATCAACGATTGGAGATTTGGCACAGGCAGTAAAAGAACTTTTCAATGCAGACAATGAAATTAGAGTAATTGGTACACGACATGGTGAAAAACTATATGAAACTCTTCTTACAAAAGAAGAGCATGTTGTAGCAAGAGATATGGGTGGTTTTTATAGAGTTCCTGCTGATAAAAGAGACCTTAACTATGATAAGTACTTTGTGGAAGGAAATCAGAAGCTCTCTTCAGAAGATGAGTATAATTCACATAATACTGAAAGACTTAATGTAGAACAGATTAAAAAGAAGCTATTACAGCTTGATTATGTCATAGAACAATTGGAAGGTTGGAATAGATAATGAAAATATTAGTCACTGGGGCAAAAGGTTTCATAGGTAAAAATTTAATAGCAGAACTAAGAAATAGGAAATACAATGATATCTTTGAGTATGACAAAGAGACCAATCCGGAATTTCTTGATGAGTATTGTAAAGAAGCAGATTTTGTTTTTCATCTGGCAGGTGTAAACCGTCCTAAAAAGAAATCTGAATTTATGGAAAGCAACTTTGGATTCACCTCAACGCTTTTAGATACGCTCAAAAAATATATGAACTTCTGCCCGGTGATGATTTCATCTTCAATTCAAGCTGAGATAGACAATCCTTATGGTGAAAGTAAAAAGGCTGGCGAAGACCTTCTGTTTGACTATAGCAAAGAAACAGGAGCTAAGGTACTTATCTATAGATTCCCGAATGTATTCGGTAAATGGTGTAGACCTAATTATAATAGCGCCATAGCAACATTCTGTCACAATATCGCACACGATTTACCAATTAAAATTAACAATCCAAGTGTAATTATGAATCTTGTTTATATAGATGATGTAGTAAATGAGCTTATCAACGCACTAAAAGGTAATGAAAATAAAGAAGACGCATTCTGTGTAGTTCCAGTAGTACACACTATTAAATTAGGTGAAATAGTAGACTTAATTGACTCGTTCAAGAAGAGCAGAGAAGAACGATTTATTCCAAATATGTCTGATATTTTCATAAAAAAACTTTACAGCACATATCTAAGTTATTTGCCAGAAGATCAATTTAACTATGATTTGAAGATGAATGTTGATCAAAGAGGATCTTTTACAGAGTTTATAAAAACACCTGATAGAGGACAAGTATCTGTAAATATTTCCAAGCCCGGAATTACAAAAGGAAATCACTGGCATCATACAAAAAATGAGAAGTTCCTTGTAGTAAGCGGTAAAGGTGTTATTCGTTTTAGAAAAATAGATTCTGATGACGTATTAGAGTATTTCGTGAGTGGAGAGAAAATGGAAGTTGTAGACATTCCGACAGGTTATACACATAATATAGAAAACCTAGGCGATACTGATATGGTGACAATTATGTGGGCCAATGAAGCTTATGATCCAGAGAAACCTGATACTTACTTTTTGGAGGTATAACTGATGAAGAAATTAAAAGTCATGACGGTTGTAGGCACTAGGCCAGAGATTATAAGACTGTCAGCTGTTA
Source organism: Peptoclostridium litorale DSM 5388 (assembly GCF_900141635.1). Classification (GTDB taxonomy): domain Bacteria; phylum Bacillota; class Clostridia; order Peptostreptococcales; family Peptostreptococcaceae; genus Peptoclostridium; species Peptoclostridium litorale. The sequence goes on from NZ_FSRH01000015.1 coordinate 44,199, forward strand.
TTAATAAATTAGATGAATCAGAAGCAGTAGAGCACATTCTTGTTCATACAGGACAGAACTATGACTATGAGCTTAATGAAGTGTTTTTCAAGGACTTTAATCTTAAAAAACCGGATTATTTCCTAAATGCCGCGACTGGTACTGCCGTAGAAACTATAGGAAACATTTTAGTGAAGATCGATCCTATTCTTGAGGAAGTTAAACCAGATACATTCCTTGTATTAGGAGATACGAATAGTTGTCTTTGTGCTATTGCGGCGAAGAGAAGGCACATACCAATCTTCCATATGGAAGCTGGTAATAGATGCTTTGACCAGCGAGTGCCAGAAGAAACAAATAGAAAGATTGTGGACCATACGGCAGATATTAATCTGACCTATAGTGATATCGCAAGAGAGTATCTTTTAAGAGAGGGACTACCTGCTGACAGAATCATTAAAACGGGAAGCCCAATGTTTGAAGTGCTAAAGTCAAGAGAAGACGATATTGAAAAGTCTGATGTGTTGGAAAGACTTAATATAGAAGAAGGTAAGTATTTCGTTGTGTCTGCTCATAGAGAAGAGAATATTAGCTCAAACCAGAACTTCGTGGATTTAGTAGATAGTTTAAATACGATTGCTGAAAAGTACCAGATGCCTTTAATTGTTAGCACGCATCCAAGAACAAGAAATATGATTGAAGCTAAAGGAGTTTCATTTAACTCATTGATAAAGACCATGAAGCCGCTTGGTTTTAATGATTATGTAAAGCTTCAGAAGTATGCAAAAGCGGTTCTTAGTGATAGTGGTACAATTAGTGAAGAATCATCAATTCTTAGATTTAAAGCACTTAACATCAGGCAAGCTCATGAGAGACCTGAAGCCATGGAAGAAGCTTCGGTTATGATGGTAGGACTTAAAAAAGAAAGAATTCTTCAGGGACTTAAAGTATTAGAAACCCAAAATAAAGATACCTTAAGGTTAGTAGCAGATTATAGCATGCCTAATGTATCTGATAAAGTGCTGAGAATAATGCTATCTTATACAGATTATGTAAATAGAGTTGTTTGGGGGAAATAGTATGAAAATATTAATAACAGGTGCAGCCGGTTTCATCGGCTTTCACCTATCAAAAAAATTACTTGATCAATCTTATCAAATAATTGGGATTGATAACTTAAATGAATACTATGATCCAGAGTTAAAAAAGTCTAGACTTGAAATTCTAGGAAAGTACAACAACTTCATATTCCAAAAAGTTGATCTTAAAGATAAACAAGCAGTAGACAATATCTTTGAAATTTATCAGCCTACGCATGTAATCAACCTGGCGGCTCAAGCAGGTGTAAGATATTCTATAGAGAACCCGTATGCTTATGTGGACTCAAATTTAACTGGATTTATGAATATCCTTGAGGCCTGTAGAAATCTCCCTGTAAATCATCTACTTTATGCTTCTTCAAGTTCAGTTTATGGTGGTAACAAGGTAGCACCATTCTCTACGAATCACAACGTAGATCATCCAGTTTCTCTTTACGCCGCAACGAAGAAGTCCAATGAATTAATGGCCCATACTTATAGCCATCTTTACGGGATCCCAACCACCGGACTTAGATTCTTTACAGTATATGGCCCATATGGAAGACCTGATATGGCTTACTTCTCATTCACAAAAGATATCTTAGCAGGAAAGACTATTAAAGTATTCAATCACGGTAAGATGGAGCGTGATTTTACTTACGTCGATGATATTGTCGAAGGAATTGTAAAGCTAATTGATAAAGCGCCTGTAGCTAACAAAGAGTGGGATGAGAGCAAAGATGATTTGAGTACAAGCTTTGCGCCATATAAAATTTATAATATTGGAAATAACAACCCAGTGCCATTGATGCGATTCATCAATGCTTTAGAATCGGCACTTGGCAAAAAAACTGAAAAAGTTTACATGGATATGCAGCCTGGAGACGTTTTAAGGACATATGCTGATGTCTCAGACCTTGAAAGAGATATTGATTTTAAACCAAACACAAGTATTGAAGAAGGGCTTGGTAAGTTTGTTGAATGGTACAAAGAGTACTATAAGATATAATATTCAGACTGGAAAGGGGTATAACAGCGATGAAAATTACAGTGGCAGGAACTGGATATGTAGGATTATCCAATGCAATCCTATTAGCTCAGCACAATGAAGTTATAGCACTTGATATCATTCAAGAAAAAGTGGACATGGTTAACAATAGGAAGTCTCCGATAGTGGATGCGGAGATTGAGGAATATCTGGCTATAAAGGAATTGAATCTTAAAGCTACAACTGATAACTATACAGCATTTAAGGATGCTGAATATGTTATCATCTCGACACCAACAAACTATGATCCGGAAAAGAATTATTTCAATACGAGAACTGTTGAAGCTGTTATAGCTAATGTGCTAGCAATCAATCCAGATGCAACTATGGTGATTAAATCAACAGTACCTGTTGGATATACTGAAAAAGTTAGAGCAATGTTTGAAACAGATAACATAATTTTCTCTCCGGAGTTTTTAAGAGAAGGAAAAGCCCTGTATGATAACTTGTACCCATCTAGAATAATCGTTGGAGAACAGTCAGAAAGAGCTAAGAAGTTTGCAGACCTTTTAGTGCAGGGAGCAGTTAAAAAGGATATTCAGGTTCTCTTTACTGAGCCAACAGAAGCTGAAGCAGTAAAGCTTTTTTCAAATACATATCTTGCAATGAGAGTTTCGTATTTCAATGAGCTGGATACATATGCAGAAGTAAGAGGCCTTAATACTAAGCAGATAATAGAAGGTGTAGGGCTTGATCCTAGGATAGGAAACCACTATAACAACCCTTCATTTGGATATGGCGGATATTGTCTACCTAAGGATACAAAGCAGTTGAGGGCTAATTATGCAGATGTACCGAATAATATTATAGGTGCAATAGTAGATGCGAATAGAACAAGAAAAGACCATATAGCGGATATGATTATTAAAAGAAATCCAAAGATTGTAGGTATTCATAGATTAACGATGAAAACTGATTCTGATAATTTCAGAGCTTCTTCTATTCAAGGGATAATGAAGAGAGTAAAGGCTAAGGGGATAGAAGTCGTTGTTTATGAGCCTGTGCTAAAGGAAGATGAATTTTTCAATTCTAGAGTAATAAGAGGTATAGATGAATTTAAGAAAATATCAGATGTGATTGTTGCAAACAGACTATCTGATGACGTTAAAGATGTTGAAGAAAAGGTTTATACGAGAGATTTGTATTGTAGAGATTAGAATTTCATTGTCATATATAAAAAGTTAAGCCCTTTTCCGCAAGGTTTAGGGCTTATTTATTAAAGTCACGAACTTACGAACTTATTGACAAGGATACAATGCTTGTCGTAGGAGATATTAGTTTTTAAAGATACGAGGGAGATTGACATGGATAAGTTTATTAAAAAGTTTAAAAAAGGCACGCAGTATGTAAATGTTGTGTCAGCAGTTACCGCAAATGAATTAACTAGTGTCAATGGAGTTAGTGATGATTACCTAAACAAAAAATGTGTCAAATTCATTCCGGCCAGCGGTGCTGCAACTAGAATGTTCAAAGATTTGTACGGATATTTGCACAGTGAAACAGAAAAGGATTCCATTGATAGTTTTTTTGATAATCTTAAACAGTTTGCATTTTATGATGATATAAAAGAATTAATTGATTCCAAGGGAATAGACAAAGACCAAATAAATGGGCGCACTGAAATTATTTACAGTATATTAAACGATAAATTGAATTACGGGGATCTGCCTAAAGCTCTCATCAAAATGCATTCATATGGAGTTTTTTCAACAACCCCTATTGATGAGCATATTTATGAAGGAGAGCATTATCTAAATAGAGATTACGTAAATTTGCATTTTACCATATCAAAAGATCATGAAGAATTGTTTAACAGATATGTCGACAAAACATTAAAAGATAAAGAGCACGTCAATATTACATATTCTTTTCAAAAGAAACAAACAGATACGTTGGCAGTTGATATGGATAACAATCCGTTCCTTCTTGAAAACGGAGATGTATTGTACAGGGCAGGCGGGCACGGTGCGCTGATAGACAACTTGAATGATTTGGATGCTGACATTATTTTCATTAAGAACATCGACAATGTCTGTCATAGAAGTTATGTGGAAGATACTATTGATGCGAAAAGAAAGCTGGCGTCTGCTGGACTTGAAGTAAAAAAGCAAATTGACAGGTATATTCTGGACATACTGTCGGATGATTATGACTTGAATGAAATAAATGCATTTATGAAAGAAACCCTGAATATAGTCTGCAAGAATGAACTGACAAAAGACAGGGCATTGTCACTGCTTAACAGACCTCTTAGAGTTTGTGGAATGGTTAAGAACCAGGGAGAGCCGGGCGGAGGACCATTCGTTGTCGACAATGGAGATTACCACGACCTTCAGATATGTGAAAAGTCGGAAATTGATTTGAATGATGAAGTAAGCGCCGGGATTTTAAGTTCATCACAATTTTTCAATCCTGTTGATCTGGTGTGCTTCGTAAAAGACTACAAGGATGAAAAGTTCAATTTACTGGATTATTCTAACAAGGAAAGATATTTTATAAGTGAAAAGACATACAAGGGAAAGAAATTGAAGGCGCTGGAGCATCCGGGGCTTTGGAATGGTGCAATGCATAATTGGAACACCTTGTTTGTTGAAGTTCCCCTTTCTACATTCAATCCGGTTAAGACTGTGAATGATCTATTGAGGGATGGGCATAAGTAACTGGCAAATGTGGAGAAGGAAAACAAATAGTACATAAAGGAGTAATAATAGATGGACTCATTTTTGAGGGAGGTCCTGAACTTTCTGACAATAGAGCTTGCAGTGCTTCTGACTGCGGCTCTTCCTATTATAGAACTAAGAGGGGCGATTCCAATAGGTATATCGCTGGGATTATCCCCTGTTAATGCGGCTGTTATAAGCTTCGTTGGAAGCATGCTACCAGTGCCGGTGCTGCTTTTCGGGATAAGGCCTATGTTCACGCTTTTAAGAAGGAAAAAGCCTTTTAGCGACATAGTACAAAATCTGGTAAGCAGGTCGCTTGCCAAAAGTCATAAGATCCAAAGATATGGTGCGATTGGACTTGTTCTTTTCGTTGCAGTGCCACTTCCAGGAACTGGCATATGGACAGGAACTCTTATAGCTGCACTTCTCGACATGAGATTCAAATGGGCTTTCCCAGCGATACTGGCCGGCAACGCTATTGCTGCCGTTGCTGTGATGGGTCTTAGCACGGGCGTTATAAGTGTTATTGGTGGATAAGGGATGATGTTATTGAAGAGTAAAAAAATGATTTTATATTGGGGAGCTGTCCTCCTTTGGATGCTCCTGATTCTATCTTTTTCAAGCGACACCGCTGTTGTTTCGGATAGAAAGAGCAGCATGGTGCTTGAAAAGGTAGAGCCAGTAATAGAAACGGTCGAGAAAAGCATTCACGTGGAACTTATAGAAAATAGCAAGCTTCATTTTTATGTTAGAAAGAATGCCCACATGTTCAACTACTGTGTGCTGGCAGTATTGATATCCTTGGCGCTTAAGGCGTCAGGCGTGAATGGACATAGGCGCTATTTTCTTGCATACATTATGGCCACGCTGTTTTCAATGCTGGATGAGTACTATCAAACGCACATACCCGGCAGGAGCGGTGAAGTGCGGGATGTGTTCGTGGACAATGTAGGAGTCTTGGTTGGGTTGATGGTTATTTGGATAATAAAAAAGAAGGTCACGATTAGCAAATTTAGATGTAAGCGTAAACTCCAGCACACATACCAAAGCACTGAAAAATATAGTAAGATAAACAAAAACACCATCCAAGCGTATCAATATCAAATTTCGCAAGGATGGTGAATATTTTTCTACTATTTATTATTTTTTTTTATTATTGTCAGATTCAAGCCTAATTTCATCTGGTATTAATTTTGACCACGGCAACAAAGCGTCCAACGCTTCTATATTTTCAACATCTGTGTTTGAAAAGAATAGGAGCCAGGCACCAACTTAACAACTTATTCTGTTCGATGAAATCTGTTGATGGATGGTAATATGGAGAATCTGAGTCAGAGGATTCTCTGTTTTGACGGCTTACTGCCGGGTATTCGAGCTGGGTTGGTGAAGAATAGTAGCCAGGCAACGAAGCTTTATCAGGTACAAATTTAACATAGAGCAGCAATATAGGAAGCAATTACCCTTATCATGAAAATGTGGGTAAAAAATCGAAAAAATTACCCGTATTTCATTGTGGACGGAAGCAACTACCTATATAATATACATATAAGAAAAAATAGGAGTTGTGAAATAATGAATGATGCTTTGCAAAAGTTACCACCTAATGTTGAACTTGAAACAAAACCTGTATTGAAACAATTGACCAGATCACACAGAGCTTTGGCTGAACTTAAGGGCTATGCAGACATGATACCGAATAAGAATATCTTAATAAATGCCATAACAATTAATGAAGCTAAAGATAGTTCGGAAATAGAAAATATTGTAACTACTCATGATGAATTATTTAAAGTAATGAGTGGAGAAAATTACCAGTCTCCTGCTGCTAAGGAAGTTGTTAACTATAGAACTGCTATTTGGCATGGATATAATTTAATAAAAGAAAAAGAATTTTTATCAACTAACATGATTATAGAGATACAAGGGCGTATTGAATCTAATCGAGCTGGTATTAGGAAATTGCCAGGCACAGTACTCAAAAATGAAGCTACTGGTGAAATTGTATATACACCGCCTAGTGGAGAACAAGAGATACTATGTCTTTTGACTAATTTGGAACAGTACATAAATAACGACCATGATAATATTGATCCCCTTGTAAAACTTGCTATAATCCACTACCAATTTGAATCCATACATCCTTTCTACGATGGGAACGGGAGAGCAGGAAGGATAATTAATGTTTTATATTTAGTCTTAAAAGAATTGTTAGACAGTCCAATTTTATACCTAAGTAAGTTTATTATTAGAAATAAATCTGCTTATTATAGATTACTTCAAGATGTAACAGTTAAGGGAAAATGGGAAGAATGGGTATTGTTTATACTTCAAGGAATAGAAGAAACGGCAAATGAGACGTTAATTTTAGTAAAAGAAATAAATAAACTATTAGAAAATACAGCTGAAGAAATTAGAAGCAATCTTCCGAAAATATATTCAAGAGAATTAGTTGACCTATTGTTTTATGAATTTTACACTAAGATTTCGTACATTGAAGATGGGATTGGTGTGTCAAGAAAGACAGCATCCAAGTATTTATCTGAGTTAGAGGAAGAAGGTTTTTTAGTGTCCGAGAAAATAGGAAGAGAAAGAATATATCTTAATAAAAACCTATTTGAAATAGTTAGAAAAGCTGGAAATAGATAGACTGAAAATGTGAGTTAATTGGAAGGGAATACGGGTACAATAGCCTCAGGGGGTGGGGTATCATGGCGAGAAAACCAAGGATAGAATATAATGGGGCTATCTACCATGTGATTCAAAGGGGTAACAACAGGGAGTACATATTCGAGGATTCGATGCACAAGGGGTACCTCAAAAGAATAGGAGCCAGGCACCAAGTTAACAACTTATTCTAAAGAGCAGTTAGTGCAGTAAGTTTTTCGCCGTTATATTTTAGATAAAATTAAAATAATAGAGAGACGAGTTTTCAAGGTATCTGACAAATGTTATAGAAAAAGAAAACAAATAGTATATACATAAAGGAGCAAAAATAGATGGACTCATTTTTGAGGGAGGTCCTAAACTTTTTAACTATAGAGCTTGCAGTTCTTTTGGCTGCGGCTCTTCCCATAATAGAGCTAAGAGGTGCAATACCAATAGGAATATCGCTTGGACTTTCCCCGGTCAATGCGGCAGTGATAAGCTTTGTAGGAAGCATGCTTCCTGTGCCGGCGCTACTTTTCGGGATAAGGCCTATGTTCACGCTACTTAGGAGGAAAAAGCCTTTTAGCAATGTTGTGCAAAGGCTTGTAAGCAGGTCTCTTGCAAAAAGCGGAAAGATTCAAAAATACGGGGCGCTTGGACTGGTGCTCTTTGTAGCGGTGCCGCTTCCAGGAACTGGCATATGGACCGGCGCTTTGATAGCCGCATTTTTAGATATGCGCTTCAAATGGGCTTTCCCGGCGATACTGGCTGGTAATGCCATTGCCGCTGTTGCGGTTATGGGTCTTAGCACTGGGGTTATAAGTGTTATAGGCGGATAAAAGAAAAGAATAGGAGCCAGGCATCTGTCGAGGACGGTTTGAAGGCAGGCCTTTTTCCCAAGTGCAAATGGAAGTTAATTGGAAGGGAATACGGGTACAATAGCCTCAGGGGGTGGAGTATCATGGCGAGAAAACCAAGGATAGAATATAATGGGGCTATCTACCATGTGATTCAAAGGGGCAACAACAGGGAGTACATATTCGAGGATTCTATGCACAAGGGGTACCTGATAAAGATAATCAGGGATATCAAGGACGTTATGAACTTCAACATCTTTGCATATGTGCTCATGGACAACCACTACCACCTGATTGTTCAGACTGTTGACTGCGCCTTAAGCACCCTGATGCACAGGATAAACAACCGCTACAGCAAATACTACAACTACAAATCCAAAAGGAGCGGCCATGTGTTCGAAAACCGCTACAAGGGGATTCTTGTGCAGGACAAGTCGTATCTGCTGGGGCTTATCAGATATATACACTACAATCCGGTGAGGGCGCATATGTGTAGCAAGGTCGCAGATTACAAGTGGAGTAGCGACGTCTTCTACAGGAGAAACATGAAAAACATCGTGGACATAGAATTCGCCCTCGACATGCTTTCGCCTGATAGGATTGCCGCCATAAGAAAATACATTGAGCTTATGGACGGCATAGATGAAATGTCCTCAGAGGAGATTGGCAAGGCAGAGGCAATCGGGGATGAGCAGTTCAAGGAGAATATCGCCCAAATACCAGTATTCAAAGCGCCGCCGCTTGAGAGTATACTGCTTGAGGTTTGCGGATGTGAAAAGGTGGCGCAGATGATAAAAGGCGGCTCAAGAAAGCGAAGTCTAACCAGATTTAAGATAGACTATATACTCAGGGCCAAGGAGCACGGGTACTCATATCATCAGATTGGAAGCGGCATAGGCGTTACTGCCAGTGCAGTCATGAACATACTGGAGCGCAACAACATAACTTACATGGGGTGAATAGAGATATTGAATGAAGAAGCACTTTTTGGTATTGTAGAATAAAGCCAAACGGTGCTTTTTGTAATTATGACAGGCTGGATTGGCTTGGTCTTTTACTATGAAAGGGATTGATCACATGGAAACCCGATACGGAATAAGCAAGAAAAATTTTTATGAGATAATAGATGTTTTAAAAAATTATTCAGAGATTGTGGAAGAGGCTATTTTGTTTGGGTCTAGAGCAAGGGGGGATTTTAAGCAGACTTCGGACATAGATATTGCAATAAAGTTCAAGAAGAGTCCCGAAAAGATATACAGCATAATGGAGGATATTGAGAGAAGGAACATAATCTACACAATGGACATTATAGACTACGACAAGATTTCCAATGAAAAGCTGAAAGGATATGTGGACTCTGAGGGTGAAATCATATTTTTGTCGGATGAGGAGGGAGGGTTTTTGTTGAATATAAACAAGCTCAAGTACAAGCTGGACGATTTGAAGAGGGCTTTTAACAAGCTGAAGGAAAGTGCAAATAGGGATCCAATTGAGGATGATATTGTCATAGATGCTACAATCCAGAGGTTTGAATTTACATATGAGCTTTCATGGAAGCTTATGAAGGCATATTTGGAATATAACGGCAATATGGAAGCTACAAGCCCCAGAAGGGCAATAAAGGAGTCTTTCAAAGAGGGATTGATAGGAGACGGGCAGGTTTGGCTTGAAATGCTCCAGGATAGAAACAGGACATCGCATACTTACGATGAAGAATGTGCAATGGAGATTTTCAACCACATAAGAAATTCTTATATTGACGTGTTCGAAAAGCTGATAGGCAGCCTGGAAGAGGAAATTTTGCAGTGAAACAGGAATAGGATACTGGCGCGAACTTTGGACTTAAACGGCATGGCATATGGGTAGAATAACTTACTGGCTAGAAACAATATTGTTTGAAAAACGGTATATGCGGAACATGTGAAGCAGGTGCTTATGCACCTGCTTTTTTGAAGCTTTATTTTGGTTTCACATGCCAGAGCCCTGCGCGCAGACTGACTTTGTCACACATTTCCAGGTTGAAAAGGGTCTCTTCTATTTCGGATACCGTATATTTGCCTGAGAGCATTATCGATATCTTGTCGGAGCTGTATGCGGATTTTGAAATTACGTTCAGTATTTCCGACTCTACTGCGCTCTGATCCCCAGCCTGTGTTTCGGCTCTGGAAGATTCGTAATTTGCAGCGGGTCGGTTTTGGAAGGCGTAAACTCCCTCTATGAGCTGTTTTTTGTTCAGGTAGACTTTGGCGCCGAGGAGAAGCAGACTGTTGCTTCCCGCGCTGCTTTTTTCGTATATCCTGTCGGGAAGCGAAAGGACCTCTTTTTTTGATTTGAAGGCGTACTCGGCGGTTATTAGCGCGCCGCTCTTTTGGCCGGCCTGGACAACGAAAACCTTTCGTGACCAGGAACTCATGAGAAAGTTCCTTCTGGCGAACTGCCTGTAAAACGGTTTTGTGCCAGGCGGATGTTCGGATAGTACGGCTCCGTTTTCAATTATGGCTCTGTACAGGGGCTCGTGTTCTGTGGGATAGCAAATGTCCGGTCCGCCTGCCAGAAAAGCGAGAGTGTAGCCTCCCGAATTGAGGCAGGCAGTGTGGGCGTATCCGTCTATACCCTTGGCCAGCCCGCTTATTACGGGAATGTTGTTTTGAGCCAGAAATGATGCGGCCTCGCATGCAACGTCTTTCGCATAATCGCTGCATCTTCTCGATCCTACGATTGCTATCCCCATGCTGTTTGGAATTAGAGTCCCCCTGTAGTAAAGGAGTATGGGCATTTTGGTTGAAGCTGCCGCTTCAAAAGGATAAAGCGGGTTTTCGAATGTCAAAATGCGCACTCCGGATTCACTGCAGCGATGGAGTATTCTTTTTGCCGGATCAAGGGCGTTTTGGGCTTTCGAACCGGCACATACAAGCTCAGCAGCCTTTTTGGAAAGGCCGCATACATGTTCAAGCTCGCCTGCTGATGCATTGTATATGTTAAGCGATGAGCACATTTTTTGAAGCATATGCCTTTGAGTGACCGGGCCTACGCCCTTTAACAGTGTGAGCCACACCATATATTCATTTTTGTCCAAGCCTATACCACCACCATCCCGTACTCTTCCTTTTCAAGATCTCTGGACATCAGTGCGTTTACGACGTCTTTTTTCCTTATATTTTCGCAGCCTTCAAAGTCGGCGAATGTCCTTGCGATTTTCAAAAACTTGTAGTATGTCCTTGCACTGTATTTGTATTTGTCGTACGCTTTTTCGAGTATTTTCACGGATTCACTGTCAAGCGAGCAGTGCTCCTTTATGAGACTAGGCGTCATTTGCGCATTGCAGTTGATTCCGCTGAAATCCGCGTATCTTTTTTTCTGCATGTCCCTTGCGAATTCAACCTGCTGTTTGAGCTGGGCTGAACTTGTTCCGGGAGAATAGCTCGAAAGGTTCAAGAAGTTGACCTGGTTTACGTATTTTTGTATGTCTATCCTGTCCATTATGGGGCCCGAGAGCTTCTGCCTGTATTTTAGTATTTCATAATCTGTGCATTTGCACCTTTCAGACCCGTAGTAGCCGCAGGGACACGGGTTCATTGCAGCTACAAGCATGAAATTGCATGGGTATCTGTGGGTGTATCTCACTCTGGATATTGTTACGATTTTGTCCTCCATGGGCTGCCTCAGGGAATTGAGCGTGTTTTTACTGAATTCGGCTATCTCATCGAGAAACAGTACCCCGTTGTGTGCAAGTGATATTTCACCGGGCTTTGCGTCATTGCCGCCGCCTATGAGCGAGTTTGTGGATGCGTTGTGGTGGGGCGACCTGAATGGCCTGCTTGTTATGAGCCTTCCCCTTTCCTTCAAAAGGCCTGCTACGGAATATATCTTTGTGACTTCAAGGGCCTCTTCCTCGGCCATGCCGGGCATTATAGTGGGGATTCTCTTTGCTATCATGGATTTGCCGCATCCAGGAGCTCCTGTCATGAGCATGTTGTGCCCGCCCGCCGCGGCTATTTGTATGTATTTTATAAGAGAGTCCTGTCCCCTGACTTCGTTGAAGTCGTCTTGGACGGTTTGCGGACTGGATTTTTCGTTTTGACTGGTGTTTTCGGTGTCCGTGCTTTTTCCATGAAGAAAGTCAACCACTTCATTTAGGGAGCGAAGCCCTATTACGGTGATACCCTTTACTAGAGATGCCTCGTTGAAGTTTTGTACGGGGACTATGAGTTTTTCAATGCCGCTGTTTTTTGCCGCAATGGCCATGGGAAGGACACCGCTGCACGGCCTGAGCTGGGAAGTGAGGGAAAGCTCGCCTATGAATGCGAACTTTTCAAGGCCTTTTCCGCCGGGAATGTTTATCTGGCCGGCCCTTTTCAAAAGTCCCACTGCCATTGCCAAGTCGAAATTCGACCCGCTTTTTTTCATGTCGCTGGGAGCGAGGTTTATTACGATTTTTCGGTTTGGAAACTCGTATTTGGCGTTGACAATCGCGGTTTGGAGTCTCTCCTTTGCTTCGCGTATTGCCGTGTCCCCCATGCCTACTATCGTTACCCCCGGCATGCCCGGTATTATGTCGGTCTCTATGTCGACGGGATAGCCGTCGACTCCCATTATGGAAAAGCTTTTTAATACTGTAGCCATGTCATCACCTCTTGTTTTGGGAAAATGTATATGGAATAGAGTGGACCTATTGGATTATTTTACCCAATAAAAGGTGTGGAAATTAAACATATGGTAAAATATATAATGAAAGCAAATGACTGGGCATATAGGGTGTGATTTGTGTTATAGCTGTGAAAGGGGATTAACGTGGATAAGTTTATTGAAAAGTTTAAAAAAGGTACGCAGTATGTAAATATTGTGTCAGCCGTTACCGCAAATGAATTAACCAATGTCAACGGGGTCAGCGATGAGTACCTGAGCAAAAAATGTGTTAAATTTATTCCGGCTAGCGGCGCTGCAACCAGGATGTTCAAAGATTTGTATGAATACTTGCACGACAATACGCAAATGGATTCCATTGAGAGATTCTTTGACAATATTGAGCAGCTTGCGTTTTATGAGGATATAAAGGAATTCGTTGATACTGGGGGAATGGACAAAAATCAGATGGATTGGCGGACTGAAATTATTGACATTATATTGAACGGTAAATTGAATTACGGGAATCTGCCTAAGGCCCTTATAAAGATGCATTCATATGGGGATTTTTCAACGACCCCTATTGACGAGCATATTTATGAAGGAGAGCGCTATCTGAATAGAGACTGCGTGAATTTGCATTTCACCATATCAAAAGACCATGAGGAACTGTTCAGCAGATATGTCGACAAGGCATTGCAGGATAAGGGGCACGTCAATATTACATATTCTTTTCAAAAGAAGCAAACTGATACATTGGCAGTTGACATGGATAACAGTCCCTTCCTCCTTGAAGACGGAGACGCACTATACAGGGCGGGCGGACATGGTGCGCTGATAGAGAACCTGAATGATTTGGATGCAGACATTGTCTTCATTAAAAATATTGACAATGTCTGCCACAGGAGTTGTGTGGAAGACACCATTTATTCGAAAAGAAGGCTGGCATCTGTTGGACTTGAGGTGAAAAAACAAATTGACAGGCGTATTCTGGGCATATTGTCCGGTGATTATGACCTGAATGAAATAAATGTGTTTATGAAGGAGATATTGAATATAGTCTGCAAGGATGAACTGACAAAAGACAGGGCGCTGTCACTCCTCAACAGGCCTTTAAGGGTATGTGGAATGGTCGAGAACCAGGGAGATCCGGGCGGCGGGCCGTTTGTAGTCGACAACGAAGATTATTATGACCTGCAGATATGTGAAAAATCGGAAATTGATTTGAATGATGAAGTAAGCGCCGGGATTTTAGGTTCATCACAATTTTTTAATCCTGTCGATCTGGTGTGCTTTGTAAAAGACTACAGGGGCGAAAAGTTCAATCTGCCGGATTATTCCAACGGGGAAAGGTACTTTATAAGTGAAAAGACATACAAGGGAAGGAAACTTAAGGCGCTCGAGCATCCGGGGCTTTGGAATGGCGCAATGCATAATTGGAATACCTTGTTTGTTGAAGTTCCCCTTTCCACATTCAATCCGGTCAAGACCGTGAATGATCTGCTCGGGGACGGACACAGGCGTACTTAGTTTTTTAGGAGTTTTCAACAGGGTCGCGTATGACAAACGTGGGGATATTGAGAAAATGATGTTGCGGAGTCATTTTTGGCAAGTGAAAAAGAGGGTCGTGGCTGGCAAGTTGAGATAGTTGCTGGTCATTGCCCTCTTTTTTTGAGAACGAAAAAAACGGATTAGGGGTTAGGGATGCTCGAGCAGAAAATCCATTATATTGAGGACTTTGATGCCGGAATAGTCATTAAAGACAGTTTTGTCCATGGTGAGAATAAATTTTGGATAATTATCGGAGATTGATTGAAGAGGTCGTAATTCACGTTCTCTTGTTTTTTCATCGATTATAGTAGCAGAAACCTGATAGTATATTTTTTCATTGGATTTTGTGGCCACGAAATCTATTTCCAAAGAGCCTACTTTTCCGATGGAGACTTCATATCCGCGTCGAAGTAACTCCAGGTAGACAATGTTCTCAAGAACATGGCCGTAGTCTGTGTTGCGAAGCCCTGTCAGGCGGTTTCTAAGACCCATATCTACAATGTAGTATTTTTCAAGAGTCTTTAGGAACATCTTCCCTTTAAGGTCATACCTATTGGCTTTGTATATTATAAAGGCGTTCTCGAGCATTTTGAGATAGTTGTCAATGGTGTCGCTTGTTGTTTTCCGACCGCTGCTAGTCAGATAATCGCTGATTTTCTTGGTGGATACGATGCTTCCTACATTAGCCGCAATGAAACGAAGAATGCTTTCGAGAAGTGTCGCATCCCGGATATTGTTGCGTTCTATTACATCTTTCATCAAAACCGTATTGTATATACCCTCTAAAAATGGACCTATTGTTTCAGGATGATCGAGAAGTTCGACAACAGTGGGGAGTCCGCCAAACTCCAGATATTTATTGAATTTCTCTTGAAGTTTGTCTTGTCCGTCAGACTCAGTAAAGTCAATATATTCTTTAAATGATAAAGGCTGCATTTTGATTTCAACATATCGACCTGATAGCAGAGTGGATAGTTCTGATGATAACAAATAGGCATTGGATCCTGTGATATAAATATCCGCATTGGCGTCAACAAGAAAGGAATTTATGACCTTTTCCCAAGACTCTACTTGCTGTACTTCATCGAGCAGAATATAGTGCTTATCGATGTCGCTAACCAATTTACCTTTGATATATGCATGTAGTTCTTTGTAATTTGAAATCTCATCAAACTCAAATGATTCAAAGTTCATCCGGATGATGTGGTTTTTTGATACTCCACTTTCAAGCAAATGCTTTTCAAATAAGGATAGAAGCGTCGATTTTCCACAGCGTCTAATGCCTGTAATAACTTTGATTAAAGGCTTATCTCTAAAGTTTATGAGTTGCGTTAAATATAAATCGCGGTTTTTCATGAAATCACCTCTTTGTAAAAATTATACTCGGAAAAATAAGCGTCATCAATATTTTTTTCGAGTATAGTCGAAAAAATAAATTTATAAAATGAAAAATCGAGTGTAAACCTAATTGTAGATACCTTTTAAAATCCGTATGGCCCAGCTTCAAAAATCAGGCGCATTGTATGCTATAATGGGTTTAAACAAATTGTAGTATGCTACATGAGGTGGAAACGTATTGAAAAACAGAGGGCCAAAGGGGATTTGTATTAAATGGTGAGAATAAAAAGAAAATCAGCGGCAATGGCCGCATGGGGGATTGTTATTGCTTGGATGGCGTTCATATTCACCCTGTCTTCACAGCCGGCGCAGCAGTCGGACGAACTCAGCAAGGGGGTGACCGAGGTGGTGGCGCAGGCCGTGGAGAAGGTCGCGCCCGGCGCAGAGCTAGAGGTAAGCAACCATATTATAAGGAAGAACGCCCATTTCTTTTCTTATATGTTTCTTGGGATTTTGTCGGCTTACGCATTTAGAAAAAGTGGTATGAATGTAATAGGGGCGTCGGCTTTTGCGGTTCTGCTGTGCGTGGCATATGCCGGATCTGACGAGCTTCACCAGATGTTTGTGGCCGGAAGGGGGCCGGGGCTTAGGGATGTGCTAATAGACAGCGCCGGGGCGGGCGCTGGGATTTTGATGTCAATGGCCGTATTTGCACTTGCAGGCCGCAGGGGGAGAAGGCGCATAGGCGCCGAAATGGTTGGTTTTTTCAAGAAAGGCTGATTGCAAAAATGATGCCAGTAGTCTAATTATGTGATGTGAGACGTTTGGAGGGGGAATATGAGGATACTTGTCACGGGGGGAGCGGGATACATAGGGAGCCACACCTGCGTAGAGCTTTTAAGCGCGGGACACGATGTAGTAATCGTCGACAATTTTTCAAACAGCAAGAAGGAGGCCCTTGAAAGGATAAGGGAAATTTCAGGAAGTGACTTTTCCTTTTACAGGGCTGACATAAGGGACAGGGAGGCCCTAAGAAATGTTTTCGCAGGGGAGAAAATGGATGCGGTCGTCCACTTCGCGGGGCTGAAGGCGGTAGGGGAGTCCGTGAGGGAGCCCCTTATGTACTATGAAAACAACATAGGCGGGACTGTGGCGCTTTGCGAGGTCATGAATGAGTTTGGGGTAAAGAGCATTGTGTTTAGCTCTTCGGCAACAGTGTACGGGGACTCTAAGGTCATGCCTCTTTGCGAGGACTTCCCGACGAGCGCGTCGAATCCATACGGAAGGAGCAAGCTTGTAATAGAGGAGATTTTAAGGGACGTATACGCTTCGGACGGCGAATGGTCCATAGCTCTTCTTCGCTACTTCAACCCCATAGGGGCGCACGAAAGCGGACGCATGGGCGAGGACCCAAGCGGAATACCAAGCAACCTCATGCCCTACATAACCCAGGTGGCTGTAGGCAAGCTCGAGAAGCTTTTAGTGTTTGGAGACGACTATCCGACTCCGGACGGGACAGGAGTGAGGGACTATATACACGTTGTAGACCTTGCCAGGGGCCACGTGAGGGCGCTCGATAGGATAGCGGGAGAGTGCGGAGTCGGAACGTACAACCTCGGCACGGGGAAAGGGTGCAGTGTTTTGGAGCTTGTAAGGGCTTTTGAGAGCGAGACGGGCGTGGACATACCGTATGAGATAGCTGGAAGAAGGCCGGGTGACGTGGCAATATGCTACGCTGACGTTTCAAAGGCGGAAAGGGAGCTTGGTTGGAAGGCCGAGCATGACATAATGAAGATGTGCAGGGATTCTTGGAACTGGCAGAGGAACAATCCTAAAGGTTACGGAGAATGATGGACATGGCGCTTGGCGGCTTTTTGGGCCTCATCGCCGCCGAAACGAGGTTTTTGTGATTATGGCCATTGCCGGGGTAAGCAGAGGCATAGAGATTTTTTACCCTATGGGGATAAAAGGAAAGCATCAGCAAGATATCATTTTGCTGATGCTTTCCTTTTATTTGTAAGGCTGTGTTTACTGATTGTATTTCTAGTAGTCCGACACGGTGAACTCCATGCTCACTGGTTCTTTAAGCTGATTTCCGCCGGCTGAATAAACGTCTCCTCCAACACGGATTTCATATGATGCTCCGGCTGCATATCCGCCGGGCGGGTGGACTATTAGGGCGCTTTTGCCGCCGTCTGAAAGCTCAATGGCAACGCCCTGATCGAGCCCCGTATTCTTTTCAAAAACCCTTATATTTATAAGGCTATCCAGACCTATCTCGTCGCTGAAGCTTACAGTCCAGTCCTTCAGCCTGTCCACGCCAGACGCCGGTTCCAGTACCTTTATGCTCTGGGAAGGCCTGCTGGACTCTTCATCACCGGCAGGCATTTTGGCATAGTCGGCATACACCTTGAGGCAGACGCTAGAGCCATAGCGCTTTTTGGCCAAATCGTACCAGCGGTATCCGTTGGCGCTGGTGTAGCTCTCACCATGGTTTGAAGATGCTGCGTTCAAATAGCCGGGCAGATTCTCCTCTATAGCTATTGGGCATTCGTCGCCCGGAGTCGATATCTTGACGGCTATTGCAAACCGCTTGCCTGCCTTCACATACACCGGATACTCGATGTCCACAGTGTGGTAGCCGGGCATCTCGAGAAAGCCCTCGCCGACCTTGTTCATTTTACTTAGGTCATCCTCGCCCGAGTAGTCCGATACGGCGTATATCTCATACTCTGAGTTCATGCCCATAGTGTAAAAACCCGCCGCCATGACCTGCTGGTCTTCGTGGGAGTCGAACACATTTGCGAACCAGTTGCCGTACAGCCCGTATCCAAGTGTCCTTGTGGCCCCGTACTCGTCATGCTGGTATATGGAGTCGTAGTTGCCGGGGCCTTCTACTGACGAGTATACAGCGTTGTCCCTTGCTATAGTGGCGTCGTGGTACGACACGTAGAAGTAGCCCCCATCTCCCCAGTTATCGCCCCAGCTGTTTCTGCATATATACGCCCCGTCGCCGACCGGGCTTGTTTTGAAGTTGTCACTTGGGAAGCTGTCGTCCCAGCCCACTATGTTGACCTCGTGGTCCTCGGTCTCTCCATCATCGGGGCAGTAAAATGAGCTTGTGATTTCGTTGTAGTACGCCCTCCCCCTTTTGGAGCTTGCGCCAAGCACCCCGGTGCTCACGGCGCCATATTCCATAACCATCCTCTTTATCAGGTCAATCTCCCCGTCGGGTATGAAGTATACCGACTGGACGTGCTTTTTCTCGCCTATGCCATATGAAGACGAGGCAAGTCTCGAATCCGTGTAGGGGTCTTCGTCCTCGTGCACGGGGCCTTCCCACCTGAGGTAGTATGCCGCTGCCATCCCTGCGTTTCCGCCGTCGTTTCTGTCCCATTCAAAACCGTGGCTGTTTACAAGGTTGTTCTCCGAAAAGTCGTTTTCCTCGTAAGGCATGAGCGCGGACTCCAGGGCCGCGGTGTTCCCGAACGCCCAGCAGGCGCTGAGGCTCCCCTGGTCCTTTACCTTGGGAAGCCGGCCCTGGTCCCTAAGGTCGAAATATTCTGGAAGCTCCACTGCGGACTCAAGCCCATTGTAGCTTCCAAAGACCTTCACTGGAGATGGGACCCTCGTGTTTGAGGCGCTTGTGCCAGAGGGGGAGGAGAAGCTGTTTTCCTGGGCCCTTTCAATGTAGTCTTCGAATTCGGGGCTCAGCGGAGCAACCCGCATGAGGTCATATTCATAATATTCGTCGGCAAAGCCCGCTATGGGGGAGGCGGCGGTCAAAAATACTAAAACAGCGCACAGCATTTTCAGCCGGCCTGCAGTGAAAACCCGGGGATTGGGCCCGCCTGGACATTTATTGCTTTCCATTAAACACCACACCTTTTTACAATTTACGCTCTTTTTCTACAAAATGCGTCTTTTGAAAAATTATACTATATAATATTGGATGCGTGGCATTTAAGTTGCTAAAACCCGACATTATTTGCATGTCCGAAAATGAATATCCATGAGCAGGCGCCCAGTGAAATTTTGTGGGAAAAATTGCCTGACGGGGGTATAAATTTCAAAATAGAACATATATGGCATTTTCAGGCAGTGTTTGGAAATTTATTTTTTAAAACGAACTTTTGGGGCAACTGCCGATTTGATATAATAAAACAAAGAGGCCTTTAGCAAAAAATGTAGAAAAGAGGGCCGGGAGGTGCGTATGAAGAGGTTTTGGGCCTTTATGGCTTTGTTTTTTGCGGCAGCTCTTACGTCGGCATGCAATACGGGACTTGACGTTTCTGAAATAGACATCCCGGATGGATACATAAAGGACAGAAGCAGCGGAATGTATGCGGAGAGAGAGAGGCTGTGCATGGAGTTCGTTGAAAACAGGCTCACATCTAATACAGGAGGAATACACACAAACTACATTGACTCTCCGGGCGGGGGGGACGTGGCGACCGGCCACGAGATGCTCTGCGAATCGGAGGGCCTAATAATGATATACTATGCAAACAGGGCAGACAAGGAGATGTTCGACAGGCATTACGCCTTCGTGGCAAACAGGCTTTTAATGTCTTCTGGGACGCTGAGGTGGAGGGTCGACGGAGACGGAAGACCGCTTGAGAACACATCCGCCAGCATAGACGACCTAAGGGTGGTAAGGGCAATGCTCTACGCATACGACATGTGGGGGGACGAAAAGTACATGCTCGCCGCAGACAAGATAGGAACGGGCATTTTGAAGAATACAACATATAAGGGCTCCCTTGTGAACCACTACGACGAGGACTCGAATTACAGGGGACATGAAATAGACCTTTCATACATAGACCTGCTCACAATGAGCATCATGGAGGGCTTCGGGGACAAGGGATGGAAGGCGGCAGCTGGAAAGGGCATTGAGATAATAGACGGGGGCTACCTGGGCGATGATTTCCCGTTTTACAGGAAAGCATACGACTTGAAAGAGGAATCATACGATGAAAACGAGAGCGTAAACATGATAGATTCGCTGCTTGTGGTGCTTCACCTTGGCGAGCTGGGGATGCAAAGGGAAATAAGCCTTGACTGGCTCAAAAACACTCTGGAGGATGGCCCGGTGTACTCTAGATACAAAACTGACGGGACAGCTGAGCCTGGCAGCTACGAGTCAACAGCGGTATACGCCATAATTGCGAGAATAGCCAAAAATGCGGGGGACTATGGCCTTCACAGAATGGCCGTGGAGAGGATGATATCTCTCCAGGTGAAATACGAGGGCAGCAGGATATACGGGGCATTTGGCGACGAGAGTACTCTTGAGGTGTTTTCTTTTGACAACCTTCAGGCTCTGCTTGGATTTTAGACATTAATACGGTGAAATGAGGTAATTTATGAACAAATACAGAAGGAATCTGGACGTATATTTTTTGCTCCTTATAATGGAGATTTTCATGGTGATTTCATTTGTCATATTTGAAATAGGGGACAAGGGCTTCAGCCACTATTTTTTCATGCTGGTCATGTTTTTTCTCATAGTGATATCATATTTCAACGGGATAATACCGGGGCTAATAGCAAGCGCCATAACAGTGTTCGGGTACGGAAGCTACGCACTTTATGCGGATGTAGTATCCAATGTCGACGCCAAGCTTGATACATACGTCATGCTCGTGGCCTTTCCGCTTGGAGCGTTCATGGCCGGAAGGTTTTCCGAAAACATGAGCCACATACAGGAGAGGAACAAGAACCTCGAGGCGCAGCTTAAAAACTTCGTGACAATAGACAAGGTGACGGGGCTTGACAACACAAAGAGCTTCTATACGGATTTGGACAAGGAGATGAGCAGAGCCAGAAGGCACAAGGGCGAACTTTCTGTAATGGTGATACAAATGCAGTACTACAGCGAGCTCGTATCGCTCATAGGGATTGAAAAGGTAAATGGAATATTAAAGGAGATAGGCGACTCGGTCAAAAGGTCAGTCAGAAACGAAGACGGGGCGTACAAGCTTTCAAACGACATGTTCGGCATAGTTATGCCGAACACGGGGGTCGAGGGAGCCAAGGTGGTAATGGACAGGATGAGGAAGGAGTTTAGGGAAATAGCCCTTAAAAACTCATCGAAAGATGAAAAGTACAACATAGATGTAAAAATAGGAATGCTTCCGTACACGGGCTTTATAGAGAGTCCCTTTGAGTTCAAGGAGCTTGTAGAAAGGGAGCTGGAGTTCGATGTATAAGAGGATTGCCGTACTGGTTGTGATCTTTTCTATGGCGATCCAAAGCTCTGTTTTTGCATATGAAGGCATTGGACCGGAGGAGAAAAAAAGCGTACTCATAGTATACGACTCCAGGTTCTACTACGGATACAGCAGCGACATGGTCGAATCCCTCAAGGGGCTTTTGGCGCATTTCAAAATAAAAGCCCAAAGCACACCACAGGAGGAGTATGAGCCGGGAATGTGCAGCGGGTACGACTACATATTCGTACTGGGGATTGAAGGCGGAGTGAGCGATGAATCCGTTATTGCAGATTTGAAGAACACAAAGACGGCTGTCGTATGGCTTGGAAAGGGCGTTGGGGGATTTTTAAGAGGCGGCGACGTGGGCATTGACTACTCCGGAGTGAGTACGGATTTTGTGCAGGTGATATATGGAAGCGGCATGGGTGAAAAAGGGACTGCCAAAGGGGCAAAAGGGTTTGCAATAGGCCCTGGAAGGGAGTTTACAGTGGTTGAGCCTTCCGAGGAGTCGGCTGTGTACGCGTATTTGGACGACGGGGGCGCAAAGGTGCCGTTTGCCGTGAAAGAGGGCGATTTCTGGCACATAGCCAGGTTTGAAAACGAGGGAATACTCTTTTACATAGTGGCGGACATTCTGCACGACATACTGGGCGAGACGGATTTTGAACAGAGCCAGGTGTACATAAGGATTGAAGACGTCCATCCCAAAAGGAGCGTAAAAAACCTCAAGGCCGCGGCCGACTACCTCTACGAAAGGGACATACCCTTCATGATAGCCCTTATACCCGCGTATGTGGACCCGGGCTCGGGAAACATGGTTACAATGGACGACATGCCGGAGTTTGCAGACGCCATAAGGTACATGCAGGACAGGGGCGGCAGCGTCGTGCTACACGGATACACCCACCAGGGCTTTGAGAGGGAGACAAGCGGAGAGGGGTTCGAGTTTTGGAACGGGATAGAGGATGCGCCCCTTGATGAGGACATGGAAGCATATGTGTTTGACAAGGTGAGCGCAGGGCTTTCAAGCTGCATAAGAAACGGGATATACCCGCTTGGATTTGAATCGCCCCACTACGCAATGGACATAAGGGGATACAGGGAGATAAAGAAGTACTTTTCGACATATGTGGGGCAGGTCCAGGAAAACGACATAAGGTTCGGGACCACCAAATACCCCTACAGGATATACGACACGGGCCGGGTGAACAAGCTGCTTCCCGAAAACCTCGGATATGTTGACCCCGAAAACCCTTTTGCACTGGATGAGATATTCGAAAACTACGACAATGTGGACGTGGTGAGGGGGAGCATGAAGGGCGTATTTTTCCACCCATATCTGGAAACCGCATACCTCGAGGGCGTTGTGGAGGGGCTAAAGCGCAGGGGCGCGGCATTTTACGACATGAAAAAAGAGGAACACTGGGTGAGCTGCGCAGGCATAAGCATAAGAACGAAAGGCGCGGGGATAGTTTTGGACATTGAAAAAGGCCAGGGGGCCGGATATGAGGACTGCTTCACAGAAGACGGGCAGGACTGGATAACGTGCACAGGGACAAATGTCATGAAAAAAGACGGAACCCATATAAAATACATTAAGCCCGGGGACAGGTCCAGGCCAGAGGCTTCGATATCAAACCGCATATCCATTATAAATGACATTTTGATAGTGGTAATATCGGTGTTTTGCGTGATTTTTATTGTCATATTCACCATTTCAAAGAGAAAGAGCAGGAAAAATCTATTCAAATAGGTGGGATCAAATGTACAGCTTGCAGATTATAGACTATTTCTTCCTGTTTTCGCTGGTTTCCATATGGGTGGTTCTGCTGTTCAACATATTCCTCACTCTCAGCGGATATAGGTTTTTCACTAAAATTTCAAACCACAGCATAAATGTAATAGAGGACATGGAAAGCTTCCCGTTCGTGTCTATAATGGTTCCGGCGCACAACGAGGAGAAGGTAATAGGAAGGACCGTAAAATCGCTGCTTTCGCTCAACTACCCCAGGGACCGCATGGAGCTCATTGTGATAAACGACAATTCCTCGGACAATACGGGGCTTGTGCTTGAAGGTATAAAGAGGGAGTTTCCGCAGAGCAATTTCAAGATAATAAACACCACCAAGGAAAACGGGGGCAAGGGCAAGTCGAACGCCCTGAACATAGGATTTCAAAACTCGGCAGGGGAATATATAGCGGTTTACGACGCTGACAACACCCCCGACAGGCTTGCATTGAGGTATCTCGTGCACAGGCTCAGCGGCGACTGCGGCCTTGGCGCGGTGATAGGCAAGTTCAGGACCAGGAACAAGAAAAAGAACATGCTCACAAGGTTCATAAACATAGAGACTCTCAGCTTCCAGTGGATGGCCCAGGCGGGAAGGTGGCAGCTTTTCAGGCTGTGCACCATACCGGGCACAAATTTCATAGTCAGAAGGAGCATAATAGAGAATCTGGGAGGATGGGACATACACGCCATAGCGGAGGACACTGAGATAAGCTTTAGGATATACAAGCTTGGATACAGGATAGCGTTCATGCCCCTTGCGGTGACATACGAGCAGGAGCCGGAGACAATAAGGGTCTGGATGAAGCAAAGGACGAGATGGGCAAAGGGCAACGTGTACGTGCTATTAAAGTATTTCAGGAAGATGCTTTCGGGCGGCACGGGCCCGGTGACTTTCGACCTGCTGTACTTTTCTTCCATATATTTCGTATTCCTGTCTTCAGTCATAATATCGGACGGCATATTCCTGCTCGGGCTTTTCACTGATATACGTGTGGGGGTGTCCGGAAACTTCCTGCTGCTTTGGCTTCTCGCGTATCTCCTGTTCGTGCTCGAGGTGAGCATAGCCCTCACGATGGAAAAGGGCGAGGCAAACGCCAGGAACGTGGCCCTGGTGTTTCTGATGTACTTCACATACTGCCAGCTCTGGATGGTGGTGGCCATACATGGCATAGTGCTTTATATCCAGGATGTGCTGCTGAAGAAGGAGACGAAGTGGTACAAGACAGAGAGATTCTAGGGGGCGATTCATTTGAATAAATTTATGGCTGTGTTTTTTTCGCTAATGCTCGTGTTTTCAAGTGTCCAGCAGGGATACGGCGAGGCAGGGGCCGTGAAATACTACGCTGTCCAGATAGGAAGCTATGAAAAAAAGGATATAATGGAGTCTGCGCTTAAAAGGTTGCAGGGCATGGGGTACAGGCCCTACTGGAAATCAGAGGGTGGCAGATACAAGATGTTTCTGGGGAACTATTCTTCAAAAGGCCAGGCGGACGGTGTGCTTTCGGGGCTAGGCTCAAAGGGGATAGACGGTTTTGTAAGGGAGAGGGTAAAGTACGTAAGTGCGAACGCAAAACCGGCCGGTGCCGCAAAGGCACAAGAGCCGTCGGCGGATGCCGGAGCAGGAAAAGACAGCAAAGCGGTGCTGCAGGCGGCGGACACGGCGATTGCAGACGAGCCCGCCTTTGAAAACAACTCTCAGGCAGATGCGGCGGATACGGGGCTGATGTCCAAGAATTTCAAGAGGCAAAAGGACGTGACAATACAGGGCGTTTACGGAAGCGACGTGTTCTTTTTCGATGTGGACAAGGACTGGGATATAAGGGGGGCCTATTTGAACCTGGTTTTCAGCCAGAGCCAGCTTGAGCCAGGCGAAGGCCAGCAGGGCAACGACAGCACCCTCACAGTGTACATAAACAAGTTCCCCGTATACAGCATGGACTTGAGCGGGAGGGACCAGTACAAGGAGCAGGTAAGGGTGAACATACCTGCGGACAAGGTAAGCCCGGGATTCAACGAGATAAGCGTAAGGACATACAAGAGGATAATGGAGCTTCCGTGCAAGGACGACCTCAACCCCGCAAACTGGATAGCATTCCACAAGGAGTCTTATGTGCATGTCGACTTCATGGACAAGAAAGACTCTTTGGATATAAGCGGCTATCCATATCCCTACCTCAAAAGCAGCGACGACATAAAGCCGCAGGGGATAATAGTGATACCGGACGACTTCAAAAGATCCGAGCTCGAGGCCGCAGGCATTCTGTCTGCGGGATTTGGAAAAGGCAGCAGGTTCGAAAACCTCAATGTAAGGGTGTACAGGCATTCCCAAAGCCCTCCAGTGGAGCATTCGAACGTAATATTCATAGGGGGAAGCGCGAATTCCCCGGGAGAGGTCATGTCGCTGCTCAGCGAGCAGGAAAAGGGGAGCCTGAAAAATTCGGCCGTTATAAAAAAGGTGAAATCGCCCTACAGCGGCTCTCACAGCATGCTTGCCATCATTTCGGACGACGAGGCGAGCCTTGTAAATGCGGCGAAGGCCCTTACCGATGAGAAGCTGGTTGTCCAGATGAATTCAAATGTCCAGCTGATGGGCGAGAGCGCGGGGGCGGGCGGAAATGAGCAGGATGAATACGAATACTACAGGCTCGAAAATCTCGGATACTCTGATGTGCTGCTTGAGGGCCTTTTCAGGCAGCAGGCCACATTCGGCATAAAGGTTCCCAAAAACAGGAAGGTAAAGGAAGGGGCCAAGCTGGATATCCGATTCAGGTATTCTAAGGTTTTAGACTTTGAAAAGTCGCTGATGACCGTATACTTGAACGACACTCCCATAGGCAGCAAGAAGCTCAGCGGGGAGAATGCTGACAACGACTCGTTCGAGGTGGAGATCCCAAAGGAGCTAAGGGATGTTAACTACTACGAGATGAAGATAGCTTTCGATCTGAACATGGACGATGTATACTGCGAGATAAGGCCTCAAACGGCATCGTGGGCTTTCGTGTCGGCCCAGTCTAAAGCATATCTTCCATATGAGTACAGGGACTACCCGCTGCTTGAGGACTACGAGGCGCCTTTTGTAAAAGACATGAAGTTCAACGACCTGGTCATAGTATTGCCTGAAGACCCCACGTCTGAAGAATTGGGCACGGCATGCTCGATAGCCGCATTTTTGGGGCACTCGGTAAAGAATGTGGATGGAATTTCTATCACGACTCCAGGGGGCTTTTCTAAAGAGGACGAGAATTCGAACTTGATAGTGATTGGAACGCCAGGCAGAAACGGCCTTGTCAAGGATTTAAACGGCAGACTCAATATGAGGTTCGATGAGGATTTTAAAAAGTTCGTCTCAAACGAGCACGTGACCGTGCTTGAAAAATACAGCGAAAACATTGCCGCAATACAGATTGTGGACTCGCCGTACCGCAGCGGCGGTAAAATGCTCGTGCTCACAGGAAGCTCGCAAAGGGAAGTGGTGAACGCGGGCAGATATCTTTTTGACTTCAACCTGGTAGAGAGGCTAAGGGGCAACCTGGCCATAATAGACGGCAAGGGAAACATGCAGTATGAATATGTTGGAGAAAAGGCTAAAAAGATTATGGAAGGGCAGCAGGCCCAGCCTGCCGAAGACCTGGGAGGTTCAAGGCCGGATGGACAGGGCATGAGCTCGCAGGTCAGAAACTTTGTAATATTTACGGCGGCAGTGCTCATAATAACGGTAATGGGATCTGCATTCATAATGAAGAGAAGCAGAAGATAAATGCCAGCTTGTTGAATTCCGACAAGAGGCAATGCGCCCCATTTGGGAGCATTGAAAGGAATATTGTCTCAAACAGCAAAAAACGGCCGAATGGCCGTTTTTTTGTGCTATTTTTGAAGCTGCAAATTGCAGTTTGGTTGGAATAGGGTTTCACGGGTATAAAAATCATATGATATTTTAAATAGCATTGAAAGGGTGGATGCGGCTTACAAGGAGGGAAATCATGAGAAGAGATGAATTTTTGCAGTATGCAAAACCTGAAATGGGAGAAGATGAGATAAGGGATGTTGCCGATACAATAAAGTCCGGATGGATTACAAAGGGGCCAAGGACTGCGGAGTTCGAAGAAAAATTCGCAAGGTTCGTAGGGGCGAAGTATGCGGTTGCCGTCAACTCGTGCACGGCTGCGCTTCACACCGCCCTCGTGTGCAGGGGTATAAAAAGTGGGGACGAGGTAATAACGACGCCTTTCACATTTGCGGCCACGGTAAACGTCATACTCCACTGCGGTGCAAAACCGGTGCTCGTAGACATAGACCCCCGCACGTACACCATAGACCCGGAAAAGATAGAAGAGAAGATAACAAGTAGGACAAAGGCCATAATACCGGTACACTACGCAGGCCAGGCCTGCAACATGGACGAGATAATGGACATTGCAAAAAGGCACAATTTGTTCGTGCTTGAAGACGCCGCCCATGCAGTTTATACGAAATACAAGGATTCCCTTGTAGGAGGAATAGGGGATGCGACGGCTTTTAGCTTTTACGCCACCAAAAACCTTGCCACGGGGGAAGGTGGAATGCTCACTACGAATGACAAGGAGCTTGCTGAAAGGGCCAGGGTTGTAAGCCTTCACGGGATGAGCCGCCATGCATGGAACAGGTATTCGAAGTCGGGCTCATGGTACTACGAGATAGAATATCCCGGATTCAAATACAATATGACTGACATCCAGGCGGCGCTCGGGCTCAATCAGCTGGCAAAGCTTGAGAGCATGCAGGCTGCAAGGGAAAAATATGCGAATATGTACAATGACGCTTTTGCAGGCGTGGACGAGATAATAGAGCCTTTCAATGCGCCCTACAGCAGGCATGCATGGCACCTCTATCCGGTTCAGATAGATGACGGCATGCTTTCGATAGGAAGGGACGAATTCATTGAAGAGCTGGGAAGGTGGAATATCGGGACAAGCGTGCATTTCATACCGGTTCACATGCACCCTTACTACAGGGACATGCTCGGATTCCAAAAGGGGGAGTATCCCGTGACGGAGAAGGTTTACAGCAGAATACTTTCGCTTCCGCTGTATCCCGGGATGAGCGAAGAGGACGTGAAATATGTAATTGAAGCGGTGAATGAAACTGTAGACAAGTTCAAGGCTAAAATATAGGCCTGTGGAGGTAATCATGAAGGACATATTATTTCAAAAAAGACCTGATTCCCCTGTATCGGATTCATACAGGGGAATCAGGACAAGCATAAGATTTTCAGGGGCGGACGGCGAAATAAAGGTGGTAGCGGTTACAAGCGCCAAGGGGGCCGAGGGAAAGACCACAACAGTTGTAAACGTCGCAGCGTCTATGGCCGGCCTTGGAAAAAGGGTGATTGTTTTGGATTTTAATTTCAGAAGCCCCGCGTTGCACAACTACTTCGACATTTCAAACAGGGAGGGAGCTTCAGAAGTCATTTGCCAGGGGATTGACCCCTTTGAAAGCATTTCGCATGCAAATGGCATTGATGTATTGGTATCTGGAAGAAAGCGCAAGGAGGCCATTGAAATACTGGATTCGAATGAGATGTGTGAGCTGGTTCAAAAGCTGAGGGGCTTGTACGACTACGTGTTCATAGACACTCCTCCAATAGTTGAATTTCCCGACGCCGCCGCCTTGGCAGCCGTTTCGGACGGGGTGGTTCTAGTTTGCGCATCTGAAAAGGCGGAGGCAGAAGATGTGAGAAGGGCAAAGGGCCTCCTTGAAAATGTAAACGCCAATATAATAGGGGTTGTAATTAACAATGCCCTTGACAGGAGGGCGTATGATTACGGCGAGACAGTGGCTGACATGGTCAGGGGGCTATTTTTGAAACTAAGGCCAAAATAATATATCCATGCAAACAAAAAGAATGGACGAGAGAATTTATTTGGCCAAGGAGGGGGACATGACAAATACAATCCAGTTTAGGGAATATATTCATATTTTAATAAGAAGGACGAGGATGCTTGCGGGGACCACCGCTGCGGCGGTTATAATAAGCATTTTTGTAAACTATGTGGTGCTTGACCCTGTATACACCGCGAGCACGACTATTATAGTAAAAGGCACGGGTGAAAAGGCGTTTGGGCAGTATGGGGACATAATGCTCAGCCAGGAGCTCGTGAAGACATGCGCCGAGATATCAAAATCCAATGCCGTAATGGGCAGGGTTTTTTCGGATCTGGGCCTCGGGGGGGATTACGAGGAGTTCAAAAAGAGCGTGAATATAAGAATAGTCAAGGAGACGGGGATAATAAAAATAACAGCTTCAAGCAAAAATGCGTCAAAGGCCCCGGACATATCGAACAGTCTGGCCAAGGCCCTTTCAGACGAGGCTTCAAGGGTGATTGGCAAGGACACGCTGAGCATAATAGACATTGCCCAAAAGCCCATGCATCCGTCCAGCCCGAGAAGGCTTTTAAACACAGGGATATCAGCTTTTTTAGCCATTGTAACGGGCGTGTTTGCAGTGTTTTTATTGGAGTATACGGACACCACGGTAAAAAGCAGCGCCGACATTGAAAGGGATTTCAAGCTCAAGGTAATAGGGGTTGTGCCGAATTTTGAAAAGTCGGAGAGTGTGGCCAAAATTAAAAATTCGCGACATAAAAGGCGATAGGGAAAGGGTGATGGATTTGAATGGAAGACGGTTTGATTTTAACAGACTCCACATAGGCAAAAAGCAGATTGTACTCCTTGTCATGGACGTTATCCTTGTAAACCTGGCCGTGTTTTTGTCGCTTGGGATTGAATTTGGATTTGAAATTCAAAACGAATATATGGAGCTGTACAGGGAGAACATGTTCACATATACAGCCGTTGTAATATTTGTGTTTTATATGTGCAACTCGTACAGGAGCCTATGGGGATATGCGGGTGTGGAGGAAATACTCCATATAGTATTTGCGTCCATAACCTCAATGGTTGCGCTGAACATAATATTCAGCCTGATTGGAGTGGACCTTTTAGGAAGCATGTATGTGGTGAATGCACTTGGCCTCATGCTCACAGTGGGAGGGGCGAGGTTTTTATACAGGATACTTTTCAAGCCGGGCGGCATACACATCAGCCCCTTCAGGATGGACTTTTCGCCGGACATAAGAATGCTCATAAAAAGCAGGAGCTGGGCGCATTCGTGCGACAGGGTGATGATAGCAGGAGCAGGCGAAGCGGGATTTCTCGTGATAAAGGAGCTTTATGAGAACCCTTCAGTGGGAAAGATTCCGGTTTGCGTAGTGGACGACAACAAAAACAAGATTGGAAGGAAGATCCACGGAATTCCCATAATGGGAAGCAGAGACGACATAACAAGGCTTGCCAAGGAGCATGAAATAGACGAGATAATAATAGCCATGCCTTCTGCGCCTTTGAGTGTGCAGGGAGAAATAATAGAAATATGCAAAAAGACAATGTGCAGCCTCAAGATACTTCCCGGAGTATACCAGATAATAGAGGGCAGGGTGGACATCAGTATGATAAAGGATGTCCAGATAGAGGACCTTCTTGGCAGGGACCAGGTGGAAGTGGACATGGAAAATATTGCGGGCTATCTAAGTGGCAAGACTGTTTTCGTGACCGGGGGCGGGGGATCGATAGGATCGGAGCTTTGCAGGCAGGCAGCCGGTTTCGGGCCCAAAAAGCTCATAGTGCTTGATATTTACGAAAACAACGCTTACGAGCTAGAGCAGGAGATAAAGAGAAGGTACAAAGGCGGAGTTGATATTGACGTTGTGATAGCCTCTGTAAGGGACAAGGGCAGGGTAAGTCAGGTGTTTGAAACGTACAGGCCTGATGTGGTATTCCACGCGGCGGCACACAAGCACGTTCCGCTTATGGAAAATAGCCCCATGGAAGCCGTGAAAAACAATGTGATGGGAACTCTCAATGTAGCCGAGATGGCGAGCAGGTTTGGCGTATCAAAGTTCATACTGATTTCCAGTGACAAGGCGGTCAATCCGACCAATATAATGGGCGCCACAAAGAGGATATGCGAGCTCATAGTGCAGTCGATGGACAAGGTGAGTTCTACCGAATTCGGGGCTGTCAGGTTTGGAAACGTGCTGGGAAGCAGCGGAAGCGTGGTGCCGCTTTTCAAGAGGCAAATAGCGGAAGGCGGTCCTGTCACGGTGACCCATCCAGAAATAATAAGGTATTTCATGACTATACAAGAGGCTGTCCAGCTTATAATACAGGCCGGCGCAATGGCAAGGGGAGGCGAGATATTCGTGCTCGACATGGGCGAGCCGGTGAGAATTGCAGACCTTGCGAGCGACCTCATAAGACTTTCGGGATTTGAGCCTGGAGAAGACATAAGCATAGAGTATACGGGACTAAGACCTGGAGAAAAGCTCTATGAAGAGCTTCTGATGGCTGAAGAAGGGCTTAGGGAAACTTTTCATGACAAGATATTCATAGCAAAGCCTTTTGACATTGACATCGAATACGTGAAGTGCGAGATAGAAAGCCTTGAGAAGATTACAAGAGGGAATGATCTTGAAAGGCTCAGGGAAGGAATAAAAAGGCTGGTTCCGTCATATACTCATGAGGATTGACACCGGTTTTGCGAAGGGAGGAAGGATGTGAGATCAAATGGCGAAGCCGGCGCGGGCAAATCCACAGTGGTGCTAAAAAGGCTGCTAGACATACTGCTTTGCACAATGGGGATAATATTTTTCGCCCCCCTTATGGCTCTGGTGGCTGTCTCGATAAAGCTGGACTCAAGGGGACCGGTGCTGTTCAAGCAGGAGAGGGTTGGGATAAACGGAAGACATTTTTTGATATACAAGTTCAGGACAATGGCCCACAAATCCGGGGCGGGAGGTCTTCAGATTACGGCGGGTGAGGACAAGAGGATAACAAGGCTTGGCAAATACATCAGAAAGTATAAAATGGACGAGCTGCCGCAGCTTTTCAACGTGCTAAGGGGTGAGATGAGCATTGTCGGGCCAAGGCCCGAGGTCCCCAAATACGTAGGCATGTATGACGACAGTCAAAGGAGCGTGCTTTCGGTAAAGCCGGGCATAACGGACTATGCGTCAATAGAGTTCAAGACCGAAAGCGAGCTGCTCGGAAAAAGCGCCGACCCGGAAAAGACATATGTCGAAGAGATAATGCCCAAAAAGCTGGAGCTCAATATGAGATATATTGAAGAAATGTCGGTATATACAGATGTAATGATAATATTTAAGACCGTCGTCGAGATTTTGAAGATCTAATAGGCTGAGAGCATTTTGAAAGGGGTGAGGTTTTATGGAAGACAAGCTGCTTGTGGACATAATGATACCTGTACTTAACGAGGAACGGCACATAGAGGCTTGCATCAGCTCACTCCAATGCCAGACTTACGGCCGTGAAAACTTCAACATAATGATAGTTGACGGAGGTTCAAGCGATGAAACTGTAAGCGTGGTCAAAGAGCTGAGCCGCAAATACCAAAACATAAAGCTCTTGCAGCATGACAAAAAATACG
Source organism: Peptoclostridium litorale DSM 5388 (assembly GCF_900141635.1). GTDB lineage: Bacteria > Bacillota > Clostridia > Peptostreptococcales > Peptostreptococcaceae > Peptoclostridium > Peptoclostridium litorale. The sequence continues at coordinate 77,474 of NZ_FSRH01000015.1, forward strand.
CCCCCATATCACTCAATATGGCGATAAATGAGTCCAGGGCAAAATACATCGTAAGGGCTGACGCCCACACCAACTATGCATACGACTATGTGGAAAAATGCGTAGAACACCTTGAAATGACGGGGGCGGACAATGTGGGCGGCCCAATGGTTCCTGTAGGAAAGAGCTTTTTCCAAAAAGTTGTCGCGGCGAGCTACTATTCAATATTTGCGCTTGGAGGGGGAAAGTTTCACGACCCGGAATATGAAGGCTATGTGGACACGGTATACCTTGGGGCATTCAGGAGGGAATCTCTTGTAGCTGCAGGAATGTATGACGAGGGAATGCTAAAGGACGAGGACGAGGAGCTCAACTTCAGGATAATAAAAAACGGGGGCAGTGTTTTTTTGACTCCGAAGATAAGGTCCTACTATTACCCGAGGGAAAGCCTCACAGGCCTGTTCAGGCAGTATTTCGACTATGGATACTGGAAGGTAAGGCTCATAAGAAAGCATAAAAGACCTCCAAGGATCACCCACCTGGTTCCGTTCGGATTCGTGTTTTTTTTGGGGACGGGACCAGCGCTTTGGGGAGTCAGCGAATACTTGAAGCATTTTTACATTTTCACACTGCTGGCATACCTGTCTTTGGACGCTGTATTTTCAATTTCAAACAGGCAGTCCGATGGAATGCTTCAAAAGCTTGCGCTTATGCTTGTCCACCTTGTGCTGCACGTATCGTACGGGCTGGGCTTTGCAAGGGGAATAGTCGACTTTTGGGTGCTGTCCAGGTGAAAATTCACCATGTGATATGCTGTGAAAAGGAGGGCTGAAATGGGATATATGAATATACTGTTTGTTACGGACCAACTCATAGTTGGAGGTGCGGAGGCGTATTTCTACAGGCTTGAAAACTGCATAGACAGGGAGAGTTTCAACATGTACACGGCGGCAGGCGGGGGATGCTATACCCATAGGCTGAGGGAGGGCGAGAGGTTCACACTTTTGCCTCAAAACCCTTTAGCCAGGACAAACGTACTAAGGAGAATAATACGTGACCAGAAAATAGATATAGTCCATGCAAATTCACTGAGGATGGCACTGCTTTCAGACCTCATAAGGCGGGCATACGGGCTCGATTTCAAGATAGTATATACGAAGCACAATGTCACATATCTTGAAAAGCTCAGCGAAAACCAGTATGTCAGATTTTTAAACGGCAGAGTGGACAAGACTATCGCTGTATGCGAAGCCGACAGGAGGGAGCTTTTGGGAAGGGGCGTTTTAGACGAGCGGATAGAGACGGTGTTCAACGGCGTTGACACCGAAAAATTCAGATTTGACAGCAAGAACATGAGGCGGGGCAAGGGATTTAGCATAGGAATACTGGGAAGGCTCACGAGGGAAAAAAACCATGGATTTTTCATAGATATAATGGAGGAGCTTTTCAAAAGAAGGCCGACAGACGACATAAGTGTTTCGATAGCAGGGGACGGACAGCTGAGGGAAGACATAGAGTCGAGGATCAAAAAGAAAAAACTCCAGGGAAGTATAGAGATGCTCGGAATGATAGACAGCCCCCCCGAGTTTTTGAGGGAAATGGACATGATAATGCTGGTGTCCACGAGGGAGAAATTCCCCATGACAATACTTGAAGGCATGGCAGTGGGGAGCGTAGTGCTCAGCATAGACAGGGGAGGCATAGGAGACTGCGTGACAGACGGCGAAACTGGATATTTGATTGAAGAGCATGACATAGGCAAGTTTTGCAATGCAATTGAAAATATAATGGATGGAGACAACAGCAGTGTGATACACAGGGCAAGGAGAACTGTTGAAGAAAGATTTGACATAGCCAGCATGGTTGAAGGCACCCAGGCGATTTATGAGGGGTGCGCGGGCAAGGGCGCAAATAGGAATGGATGATGTAATGGGATTGGAGACCGCATATGGTGAATGGATATGAAGTATACAGGGGCAAGGGTTTTAAAGTGATCCTCTTGTTTTTGATGATGGTGGGAATTTACTTTCAAAAATTTTATGTCTATGCGGGCATGGCAATAAAGCCCTATATGTTTGCACTTGCACTCATACTGGCTTATTTCATATTTTACGGCTTGGACCAGGAGATTATAAAGAGGACGTATTCTTATGAAGCACTGTTTGCGATTTTCACTGTATATGCCATCTGGAGGGGTTATTTTTCCCGCCACAGCATGCTTTCCGTAAGGGCTACCATGGCGCTTTTGATTGTGATTGTAATGTATATTTTTGTGAGTTCCATGGCATTCAGCATGAGCAACAGTAGTATTTTAAGGCTTTTATATGTTTCGGGCACGATATTTCTCGCCGCAAGCCTATTCCTATATCTCAAAGGGAAAGGGGTTTCTGATATCGGAGGAGTGGTTGACAGGGATGTTTACAGGCTCACTGGGAGCATTGACGATCCGAATGTATTTGGCATATTTGCATCGCTCATATATGCATTTTCATTCCACAATATGATTTCAGGCGAGAAGAAGTATATAATTTCATTTTTTCTTGCATTCACATGTATTGTGCTCAGTGAATCAAGGGGGGCATTTCTGGCGGTTTTGGCATTCCACATCATGTATTTTGTAAAGATAAAGGACACGAGGGCAAAGAGCTTTGCTGCAAACATATTGATTATAGGGGCTGTGGCTGCCGGGGGACATTATTGGCTTCAAACTGCAGATGTAAGCATAGGCAGCGCGGTGCAGACGAGGCTGCTCGATACCACGGGCAGCACGAGGGTGTATATTTGGACGGACGCCATTGAAATATTCAAGGAGTACCCGCTCATAGGAGTGGGACTTAACAATTTCAGGCCGTACAACAATGAAATCTTTGCAGACACCCATTTGATGCACAATATATTCCTTGAGGTTATTGTAGAACAGGGGATAGCTGGAGCTACGGTTTTTTTTGCAGCGCTGATAATGCTGGTTTTGAAAAAGGACAATTCCGAGATCGAAAAGATAATAAAAATGGTAATTTGCATGCAGCTTATAATGCTTTTTTTCCTCAGCGGTTTTTTTAATGAATTCACATTTCTTACTCTGGCGCTTTACAAGGCGGCAGCTGTAAAGGGGGAAAATGAGGACGAAGCCATGAATGCAACAAGTGTTTAGGAAGAATTAGGGGGATGGTGACTTTAATGCGCGTATACATTAAAATTTTAATAATTGTGGTCACTTTGGCCACGACCCGGATTGCGCTAAATGAAGGGGGGAAAGACATTCCAAATCAGGGCTTACCGCAGCTTCCAAAGGTGAGCCTGTATTCAAACGAGAGCCCTTTCAAGCAGTTGATTCCAGAGGATGCGAAATTGGACCCCGATTCGGATATCATGATGCAAAGCATGCTGGAGGCGTATGAAAAAGGCGGATTTTACATTGCCAGAGAGGGATGGACTGTAGCGGTATACTTTGCCGATTCAAACACCCCAAGGTATGACGTGGAGCTGACCGCCCCATGGGCCCCTGCGAAAGTGCTCAAAAACGTGCCTATTCCAGACGATGCGGTTCCGGACTCTAAGGAAGGGCACATGAGCATAATAGACAGGGACAGCGGATGCGAATATGATTTTTGGCTTTCAAAAAAGGAAAACGGCAGGTGGAGCGCGGCATGGGCCAATGCAATCTCGATAGATGGTGACGGCGTATACCCGTATGGATATTCCTGCAGGGGGTCGGGGTTTGCGCTGCTTGCAGGCGTCATATGGCCGAGGGAGCTCAAGCTGAAGAGGATAGACCACGCCCTTATATTCAGCTATCCGTTTCCAAAGGCGGGAGGGCCCGTTGAACCGGCCACAGAAAGCGACGGCAACAGCTACAGGGAGGACGCGATACCGGAAGGTGCGCGCTTGCAGCTTGACCCTGAGCTTGATTTGGACTCTCTGAATTTGACTCCTTATGAAATGACAATAGCGCGCGCACTCCAGGAATACGGCATGATACTCGGGGACAACGGAGGATCGGGAATAGAGCTTGAGGCGGCTATAAAAACCGTGGACGAAGAAAAATGCCCCTATGGGGAGGTGCTTCCCCAAACGGACATAGTATACCTTAGGAACATACCTATAGAGCATTTCAGGGTGCTGGAGCTTCCTCCCCAGACAAGCCCTGAAAAGAAAATAGTCCCAAACGCCTGCTCGGAATGGGAGTACTAAAAAGTCAGCTGACGCCACAACTGTGGCCTCAGCTGACTTTTTCTTTTACCTTGTTTTTGAACAGGTTTACGATTATGTTTGTTTCATCTATTTTGAAAACCAGTATGAGAGTCAAATATATCACTGCCGCCAGTGCAAGTGATGCTCCAAGCGAGAGCGCATTGCCCCAAAATCCGGGTGCGACTGCTCTTGAGATATGCCCAAACGCCGCTTTTGAAATAACACCTGCGGCAACTGACGATACTACAACCTTTGAGAATACAACTGTCATATTCATTCCACTAAAAGAGCCTATTTTTTTCCTCAGGCTGTATGCCAATAATGAAGTCCTGAAAAGCGATGCGAGTCCGGAGGCAAGAGCAAGGCCTCCAATGCCCAAGGGGCCTATCAGTGAAAACTTGAGGGATATGTTTACAATCATTGCAGCGGTGGCGCTTAAAAGCGGAGTCTTGGTGTCTTCAATGGAGTAGAATATCCGGGTCAGTGTCTCCGTTAGTCCGCTGAAAAGCATGCTCAGCGAATAAAAGGCAAGTGCCATTGAAGTCATCTGCGTTGCATTTGAATCAAAAGCCCCCCGCTCAAAAAGCAGCTTTATTATGGGAAGGTGGAAGATGGCCGTGACTGCAGCTATTGGGGTTAGCAGCATCACTATTACGTTTATTGACCTCGATATTGAATACTTCAATGTTCCCATGTCGTTTTCAGCGTGGTTTTTAGCTAAAAGCGGATATATTACAGTAAGCGATGATATTGCGAAAATTTCAACTGCAAAATTGTGAAGCCTTGAAGCAAGGCTCAGCGCGGTTATGCTTCCGGCGGAAAGATTGGATGCGAGCATCCTGTCCACTATGACCTGGATTTGAATCACGCCGAATGACAGTATAAGAGGCAGTGCGAGAAGCAGCATCTCTTTTATGTTTTCGTCCCCCATGTCGATTATGAACTTGTATTTGAAATCCCTCCTGTGCATGAACGCAAACTGTATTGCAAACTGGGAGAACATGGCGATAAGAGTACCGTATACAAGTGTTTCTATTGTCCCTTTTGAGCTTAAGAATATGGAAGCTATTATTATTATGTTGTACGGTATGGACATCGCTGCGGGTATTGCGAAATTTTCATTTGACTGCATGTATGACGTGAGAATATAGTTTACAGACATGAAAACCATGCCTGAAAAAAGTATTCTTGCAAAGCTTACAGTCAAATCAAAAGTCTCTTTTTCAAAACCTGATGCAAATATGGACATCAGAGGCCTTGCAAATGCAATTCCAACAAGGCTCAAAACTAGTCCCATAATGGCCATAAGGTTTATGACCTTGTTTGTGAAAATCACCGCGCTTTCATGCCCCCTGCTGCTTTTGAGCCTCGAAAAAACGGGGATGAACATTATTCCGAATGCGCTTGCGAACACTATCATCATCATTTCTGGAACGGTGAGCGCGACAAGGTAGGCGTCTGTATAGGAGGTTGCTCCCAGTACGGATGCCATTACAATATCACGTGCAAATCCTATTATTTTAGATAATATTGTTACCGACATTACTACAAATACATATTTTATGGTATTAGACATGGGGTCTCCTTATAAAATAAATTAGGTTAAGGGGATGATTTGAGAGGGTATCTATAAACATATAGAATGTATACCCCAAAAGCCGTCAATACTAAAAAGAAACGGAGTTGATATATAAAATGGATAAAAAGGTGCTTATAATAGGGCCGACTTTTTTTGACAAGAATGAAAGCGTCCAAAAAGCATTTATGCAGCTTGGATGGGATGCAAAAGTTCTGGGCTATTTGGAGGACGAACCCCTATACAACAGAGTATTGTCAAAGGTCGGGGTGGATTACTTCAAGAGCAAAAAACGAACGCTTTTTAATGAAATGATAGTCAAGGAATACAAGGAGTTCAAGCCGGAGATGGTATTCATACTGAAGGGAAATATACTGGACAGGCAGACACTCGATATAATGCGCGGCTCAAAAAGGGTGCTTTGGATGATGGACTCCATATTCAGGGTGCATGAAACCATGAAAAATATAGACCTTTATGACTACAGGTTCATGTACGAGAAAAAAGATGCGCAGAGATTGTCGGAATCGGACATTAGTGCAAAGTTTCTTCCATGTGCGCTTGACGAACATGATTACTACCCTATTGTGGATGTAGAGCAGGATATAGACATAGTGTTTGTGGGATCCATGTATATTGAAAAAAGCGAAAACAGGGAACAGCTTTTGGATGGAATAATATCACGCTTTCCAGATCGGAACATACAGCTGTACGGGAAATACCTTCATATAAAAAGGCCCGACAGGCTTGTGAAATACTATTTAAAAAACTACAGGAGATATTACAAAAATGTCAATGTGAACACAAACGATGTAAACAGGCTTTATGCGAGAGCCAAAATAGCAATAAACATGCACCACAGCCAGACCGAGTACTCTGCAAATCAAAGATTTTTTGAGCTCATGGGAAGCAAGGTATTCCAAATAGTTGATGAAACGGAATATATAAGAAATGAATTTTTGCAAGGAGAAAATGTGGTATGCTTTGGAAACGTCGAAGAGCTTTTGGAAAAGGTGGAAGAATATATTGATGAAAGTGGAAAGAGGGAGAGAATCTCACAAAACGGATATGACGAGGTGCTCAGGAGCCATACTTTTAAAAACAGAATAGAAATGGTGCTTTCTGAAATATACGGCAGCGGGCAACTGTAATATGGAATTTTATAATAAAACCCCATGCAATCTCAACACACGCGAGATTGCATGGGGTTTTATTATAAAAAAAATTTAAACTAGGGCTTTGGTAGGATGTACTGATGTCTGCTTGGATTATATACTATACATGCCTAAATTTAATCTGGAGTTAAATTCACTTGAATAAATCATTGAAACCCGACTTTTTCGACTGCGAATTTTGAATTTTGAGTACATAGTTTGCCTTGTCTTGGAAAATGTAATCGAGAACGTGGTGCAATTATGCCTAAAAACATGAATTTGTCGATTTATGGCTGCTAGCTTTGAGGGCCATAATTTTTGAATGCGAAAAATGAAATGGGTTTCCATAGGGAGATGATTTGACTCTGATATTTCAGGCAAAATTTATTTCAAAAGAGGTGGAAATCTTTATGAAATTGAACAAGAAGGCAGTATCACTCATTATGGTTGCCGCAATGGTTATGGGAAGCTTCTCATTTGCAGCAGACTTGGAGGATTATTCATACGGGGAGGGTGAATTAGTAGTTAAAAGAAGCTCCAGCGTGAAATTCGATAGAAATAAA
>NZ_FSRH01000016.1 GCF_900141635.1 Peptoclostridium litorale DSM 5388
ACCGCCGGAGCTTTGGTGATCCTTCCATGCGAAAGGTTCACTTTATCCGGTATTAGCACACCTTTCGGTGCGTTATCCCAGTGTACAGGGCAGGTTACCCACGTGTTACTCACCCGTCCGCCGCTCACGCCGCGATGATCCACCCGAAGGCTTCACATCGCTTTGTTCGCTCGACTTGCATGTGTTAAGCACGCCGCCAGCGTTCATCCTGAGCCAGGATCAAACTCTTAATAAAAAATCCTTGAGGAAAAATCCTCTTGACTCATGACAAACTGTAAAATTACAGTTATCACTGACTTGTTTATGGTTTGACTGATTAAAATCAGTCTATGGTTTTGCTGTTCAGTTTTCAAGGTTCAATGTGTGCCGCCTTGCAGCGACTCTTATCATTTTACTCTATCGCCTTCATTCTGTCAAGAACTTTTTGAAGCCGTAACACTGTTTGCAAAGCAATCAGATGTACGTCTCATGCAAGTGTTGCCCAAGAGAATTTCTAATTCGATTGGCTGCAACATACTGCCACAGTTCTTTTGGCCTTTGGCTCGTTTGCCGTGTGCCTCGTCCGGCGACAAGTAATACTATACCAACTTTCAAAAAACATGTCAACACTTTTTCAAAACTTTTTTTATTAATAGCGTCACCCCGAATTTTCTTATAATAATAGGTGTTTTAAGTGCGTTGATTTACGAATTATGCTTTGTTTATTTGCGTATATAGTTTTTCATATTTGCATTGTGCATAAAAAAATGGCGCCATTGGGTCTTTGCTTGGTCAAAGCCCATGTCGCCATTTTTAAATTATTGCTAAAAGTTTTTAAAAAAGAAGTGGAAAATCTTAAGGTACTTTTATATATCTATTCTTACCCCGTGGGCATCCATTTCTAACATTTTTATTTGCCATCCACCTTCAATCCCTTCCAAAAACTCCCTCATATTCTTTTCGAAGCCTGTGTTTTGGCTTTCCACAACTGAAATAAGAGTCGAACCTGATCCGCTTATGAATTCGGCTACGGCTCCAAGCTCTTCCGACTTTTTGAATATATCATCTATACCATGTATAAGAGTCTTCCTATAAGGCTGGTGTATCATATCCTTAGTGCAGCATCTTATTTTTTCAATTTCTCCCTTGTTGAATGCATTTACAAGCATTGCAACCCTTGATATGTTGAATATGCACTCGCTCTTTCCATAGCTCTTTGGCATTACACCCCTAGCCTCTTCCGTGCTCACCTTGAAGCTCGGTATCATTACTGCAAACTTAAGGTTTTCAGGCACATCAATTTTTGAGTGTACAACTTTTCCTTCGTTTGAAAGCGATACTACCATGCCCCCTGTTATTGCAGGCACTACATTGTCCGGATGCCCCTCAATCTCTGTGGCTATGTTTATTATTTCGTCCTCGGAAAGCTTTCCGCCCATTATTGCATTTGCAGCTGCTATTCCCGCAACTATTGCTGAAGCGCTGCTTCCAAGACCTCTGCTAAGAGGTATGCTGCAGTCTTTCATCCTGATTTTGAATCCCTTGTACTCATATCCATACCTGTCCAGCACAAGCACAAGGCTTGTATATATGAGGTTTTCCTCAAGAGGCAGATCCACATCCATGCCGTCCCATATTACCTCAACGCCATCTTCCTGCTCCTGTATCTCAACTTCATTGTACATGTTAAGCGCCATTCCGAGCGCGTCAAATCCCGGTCCCATGTTTGCAGTAGTAGCCGGTACCTTTATGTTAAACATTGTTTTCCCCCACCCTCTTAATATCTCAAATTCTCTAGGTATCTATAAAGAAAATAACAAGTCAAACAGCATAGCCTGCCGACTGGTTATTTTTTTGAATATGCCCTATTCCATTGCTATAAGATTAGCCTTGAATACTCCGCTCATGCCGTTTATTTCTTCTATGAGCTCGTCTACATTAATTTCCATGTTGCTAAGGTCGAACGTTATGCTTACATTTGCAGCATTGTTTATAGGTATGTCCTGCGATATCGTCAGTATGTTTCCCTTTCTTTCGGCGATCTTGTCAAGCACCTTCGAAAGGACTCCTGGAGTGTGGTCCAGTATCATTATTATAGTTGCCTTCCTGCCCTTTGTAGCCTCAGAAACCGTGAAAACATAATCCTTGTATTTATAGAAAGTGCTTCTGCTTATGCCAAGCATTTTGCATACATGGGTTATTCCCTTTGCCTGTCCCGTTCGAAGAAGGTCTTTCGCCTTTACCACCTTTTCGTATACGTCAGGAAGTATTTCCTTGTCGACTATAAGATAACCGCTTTTATTTTCTCCCATTCAAGAAAACCTCCAGTACTTTTTTGTTTATATTCCATATACAACTGTTTTCCATTCAAAGACTTTTGAGATATTATAACACATTTTGATTTTGCATACAATGTCTGTGGTGAAAATTGTATACAATTTTGAATAGCTGCTTTTTAGCGGGGTGCAAAGAATATTAAAACCATGAGAATACTTTATGGCCTTAGACCTGCGCCTTCTTTTCGCTGAGCTTTTTCTTTTTAAGAAGCCTAAGCTCTCTTAGCTTTCCAAACTTGTCGTCCCCGTCTGCATCTTCAAACAAGGAACACATGAGCCCCTTTTCCTTGGTTATACAAACACCTTTGCTTCTTTTGCACATGTACCTGCCTTTTTCGCTGTCGTAATTTTCATTTTTGCACATGATGTCCACCTCTTGTTATTTCTTGTCTCCTAATGTTATTTTACAACAAAATTCGCCGCCACGAAACATTTCCTGTACGGTTGTACACGAAAAAAGCACATGATGAGCATTCGGATGCAGGCTCGATCATGTGCAAATTTTTTCCTTCATTAATAGGCTTGTAGTTTTCGGCACACCTCAAAGGGGCGGGCACCCGATGGCTTTCGGTTTGCCGGCCTACAGTATGACATAGCTTTTCAAATGCTATTAATTGAAGTATATACGCTATATATGATTTTAATCGGTCTATTCCATAACTTCTTCGAGAAATACCCGATCCTCAAATCCTCCTCTTTCTTGCCTCTTCTTCGCTTGGACAGCTCTAACCGTTTCCCATGATATCTTCTTCATTTTCATTATTGCTTCAACAACTTCCATTATATCGGCAAGTTCTTCCTCATTCGGAGTCTGCACAAATTCCTCAACTTCTTCACCGAGCTTCTCAATCAAATGCTTTTCATACTCCATCTCATCAAGAATCCTTGTTAGAGCCTCCTTGCCGGCATTTTCTATTATCTTCGGTATTTTGTCCCTTACCAATTTATTATATGTAGGCATTTAAATCTTCCCTCCACAATTATTACTCTTATAATCGAACACTATCATTTTATCCATCATAGTATACAAGTTGGGCCTTAAGCCTTCTGACCCCTCCCTTTGGATTTTCAACATCTCCTTTGTACCTTGGGATAAGATGCACGTGAAGATGCATTATGGTCTGCCCTGCATCTTCATTTACATTAATACCTATATTGTACCCCGTAGGGCTGTACTTGTCTTCTATATATTTCTTACATCTGCCCAGCATGTCATATATGGCAACAATCTCTTCATTTGTTGCATCGAAAAAATTTTTAAAATGTCTCTTTGGAATTATAAGCATATGCCCTTCATTTACCGGATACTTGTCAAATATAGCAAATACAAGTTCGTTTTCCAGTTCTATAATTTCTTCATCCACATCACAAAATATACATTCCATGACTATTCGCTCCCTTTAAATCTTCTCTTGAAATAGTTAGTGTTTTTATAATTCAATATGTCTTCAAAATGTATTTTCATATTTTCATCCAGATATTCGCTCAGTTCTTCAACAATGCAAAGCTCTCTGTTTATTTCATCATAATAAAAGAATCCGGATTTCAAAAAGGCATCAATTGGATTTTCAAATGCAAGTTTATTGAATTTTTCAGCGCCCCAGTTTTTCCAGTTTTTGTGATTACTGTTGTTCAAATCCTTTTGGTGGAATTTACTATCAGTGTAAAACTCCATAAAGCTTTTGCCTATTTCATCCAGACTCGCTTTACCTTTAAGCTCCCCATCCTTTACAAACGACTTGAGCACCGGAATCTTGTAAGACTTGGTCATTCTTGTCTTTTCAATTTCCTTTAAAAATTCATAAGCTATAGAACCAACCCATTTCTTTTCAGCGCCTTCAAGCTCTTCTATGCTGTTTAAAAATTGGATGTATCCGTTTTTCAAGTAATGCTTTATATCAATATCCACGCCCTCATACAAATCGCATCGCAAAGGTCTTCTTCCAATACTCTCCTTCAACCTGCGGTATTCGTCAGCCATTCTTTCTCTTAGCGGGTCGTTCTTTTTCATTTCTTCAAATAAATCTATGAGCTTAAAGTCAAAACTCACGCTGCAGCCTTCTGGAAATTCTATTTCGTCTATGCGGCTTTTCTTTGTTTTTCCATCTCCAAAATTCAGTGGATTTATCCCCGCAAGGAAAAACGGTTTATGGTGTGCCCTTTTATAATTCCCTATGAAATCAAGTACATTCAGATATTCTTTTTCTTCATATTTTCTAAGCCCTCTTCCAAGCTGTTGCAAAAATACCACATATGATTCTGTAGGTCTCAAAAAAAGCACTGTATCTATGGAGGGAATATCCACGCCTTCATTGAATATGTCCACGGCAAATATAACTTCAATTTCGTTATTTTCAAGATTTTCTATTGCAACACCTCTTTCAAGCCTGTATTCAGATATATCTCTTCCGCTGTGGACCGCTGCTGCCTTTATTCCATTTTCATTGAAGTGGGCAGCCATGTATTCCGCATGTTTTACCGATGAACAAAATCCAATTGCTCTTTTCCCCTTCATATTTCTATAGCTTTTAAGTACAAAATCAGCCCTCTTGTTTGTAGCCAATACCTTTTCAAGGTCTTTTTCACTATACTTCCCGTTTTTAACGTGCAGATCTGAATAATCAATATCATCGTATATCCCATAGTACCTGAATGGAACAAGAAGGTCTCTGTTTATGGCATCTTTTAAATTTATTTCGTATATTATGTTGTCATCGCAAAGTTCGAATATGTCTTTTGCATCCATCCTGTACGGCGTAGCCGTAAGTCCCAAAAGAAACTTTGGTTTGAAATAATCAATAACTTTCCTGTAGCTTTTAGCCGCCGCATGATGGAATTCATCTATTATAACATAGTCAAAATGCTCCCTTTCAAAAAAATCCTTATTTAGATAGTCGCCTTTTCCAAGAGTCTGCACACTCGCAAACACAACTTTTCCCAAAGTGTCCTTATTATCACCATCAAAATACGAAGTCTTTAGATTTGGCTTAACGCTTTTAAAAGTCTTTTCAGCTTGCTTTAATATCTCGCTCCTATGCGCAACAAAAAGCACTTTATTATATTGCTCGGAATCAAATGCCGCCAGATATGTTTTTCCCACTCCGGTAGCTGCGACAACCACTCCTTTTTCAACGCCCTCTTCCCTTGCATTTTCAAGTTCATAAAGCGCCTCTATTTGTGCTCCTCTCGGCTCCGGTTTTTCAACTTCCTCCCCAGATGGCTCGCCAATATTATCCTTTAGTATCTTCGTCCTTTTCCAGTTTGACGCATATTTTCTAAGTTCTTCATCCGTAAGCTCATTGCTCTCATTTTCAAATATATAGTCGAATCTTTTTTCAAATTCATCAAAGTCTACAGGTGACATATCCCTCGAAAGCCTGTAATTCCATTCTATACCCGTAGTAAGTGCTGATTTTGATATGTTCGATGAACCTATAAAAAGATTCCCTTCTTCACCATTTCTGAATATGTAAGTTTTGGGATGGAACGATATTCTTTCATTGGAGTAAAACCTCAAGTCCACCAGTTCTCCCAGTTCAGACTTCAAAAGGTATAATGCCGACGGCTCCGTTATATTGAGATATGTCCCCGTTATTATCTTCACGGTGCATCCCTTGAACACTCGCTTTTTCATATCCTTTACAATAAGCTTGACTCCGGATTCCATAAGGAATGAGACTATTATTTTTATCTCTTTTGACTTTTCAATTTCTTTTATTAGCGGATCGTATAGCCGAACAGTATTTCCAATTATGGCATTTGACATATGGCTCCCTCCCAGTATTATCAATGTAGGTATTATACCATATATTCCATTTACTGCTATATTCTGATTTGATTGCCCCTTTCTATTTTATCGCATATAACTCCAATCATAAAACTTAATTCACCTCATACATATACGGTTTTCTATTTTTCCTATTCCTCCGCCACTGTAAAAATCCAAACGGGATGAGCCAGGCCGATTTCGTGGAGTTTTGAAAGCTTTCCAATCGAAATGCACGCCAAACTCGCTGGGATTTCGGACTGTCTGAGCCCAGCGAGTTTTCGAAAGCCCCGAGTTTTGGCAGGGCATGAGATTAGCGCCAGCGGAAAGCTCAAAACGGAAAGCTTTCGGCTGCTTATCCCTTTGGATTAACTGTGCCAACTTATCCACAAAACCATGTAAACATATTGTAAAGTCTTACTATGTGTAAAAGTTTACAATTTGCAATTGTTTACTATTTCTTATTTTCCATCTTCCGCCTCACCTTCAATACAATCTGTCAGATTTGTATTTCACAATTAAAAGACGGCCCTGCGCATATTACATGCTCAAGGCCGCCTTTTTAATTTTATTTTTTCATTCAATTATCTTTCATTTTGATTATCCATTTATTTCTCTATATCATTTGAACTTAAATCGTTTCTAACTCTTTTCCATTAGCTGTCTACCTTATCTGTCCGTCCCCGAATATTATATACTTCGTGGACGTAAGCTCCTTGAGCCCCATAGGCCCTCTAGCATGAAGCTTTTGGGTGCTTATGCCGATCTCGGCTCCAAATCCGAATTCAGACCCGTCTGTGAACCTTGTAGACGCGTTCACATACACAGCCGCTGCGTCAACCTCTTCAAGGAACCTTTGTGAATTCGAATAGTCGTTTGTGATTATGGCTTCGGAGTGTCCGCTTCCGTAGTGGCTTATGTGATTCATCGCCTCGTCGATGCTGCCAACTATCTTCATTCCTATCACATAGTCAAGGTACTCTGTGAACCAGTCCTCTTCAGTGGCCTTTTCAGCCTTCGGGTAAATATCCCTTACCTTCTCATCTGCTATTATCTTGACTCCCTTTGCCTCAAGCTCGGCGCATATCCTTGGCACGAACTCATCAGCAATACTCGAATGCACGAGTAGCTTTTCAGCTGCATTGCAAACCCCAGGCCTTGAGGTCTTGGCATTTATGACTATTCTGCTCGCCATGTCAAAATCTGCGCTTTCATCCACGTATATGTGGCAGTTTCCAACCCCCGTTTCAATTACAGGAACCGTGCTGTTTTGGACTACGGACTGTATGAGCCCCGCCCCGCCCCTCGGAATCAGAACGTCAAGGTATTCGTTCAGCTTCATCATCTCAAGGGCCACTTTCCTGTCAGTGTCCTCTACAAGCTGGAGTATCTCCCTTGGAGCGTCGCACTCCTCAAGAGCCGACTGGATTACTTTCACTATGGCCATGTTCGAGTGTATGGCCTCCTTGCCTCCCCTTAAAAGGGCTACGTTGGAGCTCTTAAGGCACAGTCCGAAAGCATCTGCTGTAACGTTTGGCCTTGCCTCGTATATTATTCCGACAACGCCCATTGGAACCCTCTTTTGGCCTATTGTCATTCCGTTAGGCCTTTTTTTCATGAACAGAACCTCTCCCACGGGATCGTCAAGGCCGGCTATGTCGACAAGGCCTTTTGCCATCGACTCTATCCTGCCCTTTCCAAGCGTGAGCCTGTCTAAAAGAGCCCCGCTTATTCCGCTTTCCTTCGCCGCATTTATATCCTTTTCATTCGCCGCTATTATTTCGTCCTGCTTTTCAATAAGCGCCTTTGCTGCCTTTATTAGTATCTCGTCCTTTTTCGCCCTCGAGTATCTTGCAAGCTCCCTTGAAGCCCGCTTTGCCTTTTTTCCCTTTTCTATAAGTTCACTCAATGATTTTCCCTCCAGTCTTTTTTGTCCCTACAATTTCTATATTCTCAAATTCTCATTTTGATAAACTCTTTTGTACAATAAAAGCAGTAATGTACTTACTGCTTCCATTATTTTCTATCTGTTTTGAGGAGCCACAAAATGTGTCCCTATCTCTTCGCCATTTATTATGCCATACATTATAGAAGGGTCGCTTCCGTTTGCTATCACCGTGTCTATGCCCGACTCATAAGCTATCTCGGCCGCCTTTACCTTTGTTATCATTCCGCCCGTTCCAAGAGTCGAGCTTGTTCCCGATGCCAGCTTCTCTATGTCCTTGCCTATGTCCTCAATCCTTGGAATAAGCTTTGCATCAGGGTTTTTCCTAGGGTCTCCCGTATAGAGCCCGTCTATGTCGGTAAGGAGTATCAAAAGGTCAGCGTCCACAAGCGACGCAACCGTCGCTGAAAGAGTGTCGTTGTCTCCAAACACTATCTCGTCTATCGCTATTGTGTCGTTTTCGTTTACTATAGGTATTACCCCCATTTCCAAGAGTGCATTGAATGTATTCTGGGCGTTAACCTTTGTCTGCTCATTTTCAGTCACGTATCTTGTGAGCAGAACCTGCGACACTATCTGGTTGTAGTCGTTGAAAAACCTCTGATATATCTTCATGAGCATGGCCTGTCCGACAGACGCCGCGGCCTGCTTGCCCTGCACGGTTTTTATTATTTCGCTGTCCCTTATTCCAAGCTTTGCAACTCCAACACCTATTGCCGCCGATGTTACGAGTATAACCTGCTTGCCCTGGTTGTTTATATCTGAAAGAACCCTGGCTATTTTGTCTATCCTTTCAAAATTAAGCTTTCCGCTTGAATACGTAAGAGTTGACGTTCCTATCTTTACTACCACCCTATTTATGTCTTTGCTATATTTTTTCATATTTCCAAAACTCATCAGTTCAACTTCCTTTCAAAACTTTTCTTTTATAGTCTCATTTGATATGCGCATATGGCTGCATCTACTTTTTCCATATTGACGCCATATTTGAATGTCCCTTGTTTAAATATTTCCAGTTGAATACGGTGAGCTTTCCGGCCGTTTTATATTCAAAATCAAATTTATCATGCCATCATTTCCTTTCAAAAAGCATTGCAATGTTACAAAATTTTGCACACGCCAAAATCATTTTTAAAAAACACATAATCTTGATATAGCTAAAAACGTGTATCTTACTATTGTATAATAGTTTGCCTTTTCAGTAAACACTCATAACAAGCTTTTATGCTCTGTGTTTTTAATGCATATAATTTAATTTTTATATGCATTTCGAACTCTTAAAAATGTCAAAAATAAAAGACATAAAACCGAAAAACACCGGCTTTATGCCTTTTGCCTTAATTATCAATTTATTTTTTACACTTCCAAAAATCCGTCTATAAGCTCTATGAGCTGTCCGATTTCCGGTTTGCTCATTTGTGCGTCCGCGCCTACAGCCTGACCCTTGTGCCTTAAGTCTCCCGTTATAAGCGATGAGAATATTATTACAGGAAGGCTTTTGAGCACCTTGTCTGTTTTTATCCTTTTTGTCAGAGTATGCCCATCCAGCTGCGGCATCTCTATGTCTGTAACAAGAATGTCCACATTTCGCTTGAAATCCTCGCCAAGCTTTTCCTTTAGCTCTCCAAGGTAGTTGTATGCCTCAAGCCCGTCGTTGAAGAATATGAGGTTTGAATACCCCGCCTTTATGAGCACGTCCCTAAGAAGCCTTCTTATCAAAGGCGAATCGTCCGCAAGCATTATCCTCTTGTGCATTCTATCTTCTTTGGAATCCATTTCTCCGAGCCTCTCTTCAGATATTCCAGTGGAAGGGCTTATGTCTATTACTATCTTTTCAAAGTCAAGCAGTATGAGTATGTTGTTTTGATAGTTTATGTTTCCTATTATGAGGGAGTTTTCTATTATGGCGTCCGGCTTTTTTATGTCTTCCCATTTTATTCTGTGTATGCCTATGACTTTGTCCACAAGGAATGCCACTTTGAGGTTGTTGAATTCACAAAGAAGAGTCATCCTGGCGTCTCCAACGGTCGGCTTTTTATCAAGGACATATTTCATATCTATTACGCTTATCACATCTCCTCTTACAAGCGTAATCCCTGAAATCGCAGGATGGGAATTCGGTATTTTATTGAGCGCGCTGATGCTCAGTATCTCCTTTACCTTTATAACATTTATGGCATATTTTCTTCCCTCGACTTCAAATTCCAGTATTTCAAGTTCTCCTGTACCTGATTCAAGAAGTATTCCTTTGTAGTCCTCCATAATAATTCTCTCCATTTCTAAAATATATTTTATTTGCTATGTCAAATTGATGAATTATCCAATCATCGCCTGCTGCCCATACTAATCCCGCTTGCCCTAAATACCTCATTGTTTAACATATATCCCTTTTTTTCTTTTTTATTCATATTTCGCTCATTTTTACTATGTATAATTTAATTTTATAACATTTTTTATTAAAAAGTCACATGTATTTAGTCGATTTTTGTTTTTTATAAAAAAAAACCGGCAAACGCCAGTCTTTTTCATATTTGCAGTATTCGTTTTTAATTTTCTATTCTACAGGTATTCTTCCCTTCCCTGCCTTTTCAAATGTTCAACTATCTGCTTTACATCCTGTGCCTTTTCCTTCGGACATACGAGTATGGAATCCTCAGTTTCAACTACTATCATGCTGTCAAGCCCTATTGTAGCTATGAGCCTTGAATTGCCGTAAATTATCGAATTCCTTGTGTCTATGCCCACATTGTCTGCCCGTATTATATTCCCCTTTTCATCCGTGTCGAATATTGCTCCAAGGGCATCCCAAGAACCTACATCGTTCCATCCAAAATCCCCCGGCACAACCACCACGTCGTCCGACCTTTCCATGACTCCGTAGTCTATAGAAGTGCTTATGAGGCTTGGATATATCTCATGCAGCTTCTCGTCTTCCTGCTTGCTTCCCATATACGCCGAGAGCTCCTCAAGCCTTTTGTATAATTTCGGAAGGAATCTTTTGAAGTCTTCGAGAATCTTTGAAACCTTCCATACGAACATACCGCTGTTCCAAAGGTATTCACCTGATTCCACATAGGCCCTTGCCGTTTCGAATTCCGGCTTTTCAACAAATTCCTCCACACCGTATGCGCTTCCCGCATATAGGTGGGCGGTATCTTTCAAAAGTTTTATGTACCCGTATCCAGTTGACGGAAAAGTAGGCTTTATGCCTATTGTCACAAGATGGCCCGAACTCTGCGCTATATCTGCAGCTCTTTCAAGTGTGCTTTTAAATCCCACTCCGTCCTTTATATAGTGGTCCGATGGGAATACGCACATTATCCCGTCACCGTGCTTTTTCTTTATTGCAAATGCCGCGTACCCTATGGCTGCCGCCGTATTTCTCGCCGCAGGCTCATACAGTATGTTTAGAGCATCCGTGCAGTGGCAGAAGCCCTCTATGGTGTCGACAAGCAGCTTTCCCTGTTTTTCATTTGTGACTATGTACATGTCCTCCCTCTCTACAATGGATGATATCCTGTCTATAGTCTCGTTTATAAGGGCGTCTTCTCCACTCAGATTCAAAAGCTGCTTCGGGGTCTTTTGCCTGCTTATGGGCCAAAACCTGGTTCCGCCACCGCCTGCCATTATGACTGCAAATCTTTTCATAAAAAATCCCCTCCAAGTCATATTCTATTTGTATTTGTTTATACCCTTGAAGGGGCCATGCGAACATAAAAATACTATATTCTTGCAACCCCCGAGTCCACTGCCGCCTTTTTCACGGCCTCGGCCACATTTTCCGCAACCCTTCTGTCAAAAGCCTTGGGAAGTATGTATTCCCTGGAAATCTCATCGTCAGATATTGTATTTGCTATTGCATTTGCGGCAGCTATTTTCATTTCCTCGTTTATGTCGCTCGCCCTAACGTCAAGAGCCCCCCTGAATATTCCAGGGAATGCAAGCACGTTGTTGACCTGGTTTGGAAAGTCTGATCTTCCCGTTCCTATTATGAAAGCCCCTCCCTTTATAGCCTCTTCAGGCATTATTTCAGGCACAGGATTTGCCATTGCAAACACTATGGCGTTTTCATTCATTGAAGATATCATCTCAGAGCTTACTATGTTTGGAGCTGAAACCCCTATGAAAATGTCCTTTCCCTTTATTGCATCCACAAGTTTTCCAGTCTCACCTTTTTTATTCGTTATTTTTGCCATTTCGAGCTGCGCCCAGTTGAGTCCCTCGCTGCCCTCATGCACGACCCCGTTTATGTCGCAAAAAACTATGTTTTTTATGCCCATTTCAATAAGCAGCTTTCCTATTGCTATCCCCGCAGATCCTGTTCCGTTTATTACCGCCTCAACCTCTGAGATTTTCTTTCCCGCAAGCTTTAAAGAGTTTATAAGTCCGGCTGCAACAACTATTGCGGTTCCGTGCTGGTCGTCGTGAAACACTGGTATGTCCAATATTTCCTTGAGCCTTTTTTCTATTTCAAAGCACCTTGGAGCTGATATGTCTTCAAGGTTGATCCCTCCAAACACAGGCTCCATAAGCTGCACTGTCCTCACTATCTCCTCTACGTCCTTGGTGTCCAGGCATATTGGAAAAGCGTCGACTCCTGCAAATTCCTTGAAAAGTATCGATTTTCCCTCCATTACCGGAATTGAAGCCTTCGCCCCTATGTCTCCAAGTCCCAGCACTGCTGTTCCGTCGCTCACAACCGCAACAAGATTGCCCTTTGACGTATAGTCGTAAACCTTGCTTTCGTCAGACGCTATCTCCCTGCACGGCTGTGCAACTCCTGGAGTATACGCCACTGAAAGATCCACAGAATCTTCAACCTTTACCTTGCTGCAAACGCTTATTTTCCCCTGATGCTTCTGGTGCAGTTCTATAGCCATTTTATTGTAATCCATTAAAATTCCTCCAAAGTCATTTTTTATTTTAAATACCTTTCATATCAAAAGCGCAGGACGTCCTGATGTTCATTAACATGTCTGCTTTATTTTCTGTATTTTTCCCTTTCAGTCTCATAGAGGTTGTTTCCCTCGCTGTCTATTACAACAACCGCCGGAAAGTCCTCAACTTCAAGCCTTCTTATGGCCTCCGGTCCCAGGTCGTCATACGCCACGACCTGGGCGCTTTTAATCCTCGATGCTATAAGGGCCGCAGCCCCTCCCACGGCGGCAAAATATACGGCACCGTTTTTTTTCATTCCCTCTATAACCTTGTCACTTCTGCTTCCCTTGCCTATCATTCCTGTAAGCCCGAGCTCCAAAAGAGGCACCGTCATATCGTCCATCCTGTAGCTCGTAGTCGGTCCTGCAGAGCCTATGGCCTTTCCCGGTTTTGCAGGCGATGGGCCTACATAGTATATTATCTGGTCCTTCGGGTCGAAAGGCAGATTTTCGCCTTTTTCTATAGCTTCCATGAGCCTTTTGTGAGCAGCGTCTCTTCCCGTGTACAATTTTCCGCTTATCAGTACCATGTCGCCCGCCTTTAGTTTTCTGGCGTCTTCAGTTGTAAGCGGCGTATTTATGCTTATCATATCTGCCATATCCGTCTCCTTTAAAACAGTATTAGTCCGATTCAAAGGCAAAAACCTTATATAAATGAACAGAATCAGACCTTGCATTCAACATAACAATATAATAACACAAACATCTTCCACAAAACACAGGCTATAATACGTTTTTTGTCTTTTTTTGAATACGAAAAAAGACCCCTTCGTCACTTACAAAGAGGCCTTCTCACTTTTATGATTTCTCTATAAATCTACCGTATTAGGCAGCTTTTTTACTTGATGAAGCAGTTTCCTTGAATATTCCAAACGGCTTTCCAACTGGCAGGAACACTTTTCCAAAGTGAGCGTTAAGAACTGCAGCTGCTGAACCGTAAAATGCCATCATTGAAATAAGAAGCTCTGATACAGCCGCAAATGTGTGAGAAGCTTCGTGAGCTATTCCAAATGAGCTAAGCGAAAGACCTATGAAAAGACAGTCTATCAGTACGAATATTATGAATAATACCTTGTGAGTCTCCATAGCTCCTATTGTCATGTAAAGCGTGAATATAAGATATCCTACAAATGCAAATCCAAGCTGCTTTCCGTCAACTCCTGCTGCAAGATTCTCTCCGAATACTCCCTGCTGAATCATCCAAGACATTGCTACTCCCATCCAGAAGAATGCGTATCCTCCAAATGCCGTTGTTCCAAATACGTTGTTTTTCTTGGCGTCATTTATGCAAGCGAAAAGCTGTGCAAATGCTCCAAGGAATATCGCCCAAGGCAATACAAAAGAAACTCCGCTTGTAATGCCAAGCTTTTGCGATGAAGCTACAAGAGTTACCATTGCAAGACCAAAAAGTCCAAGTGCAGATGGGTCCGCAGTAATAACCTTTACTTCTTTAGTTTGATTTTCCATCAATCATAAACCTCCCATAAAACTCTACAAAATAATAAGAGACTGGCTTGTCAAAAAAATATCCGTCTCTCATTATATTATACATAATCGTAATGCTTTTTCAAATACTTTTTAATAGTTTTTTTTAAAAATATAGAGCATATTTTAGTTTTAAACATTTTTTTTGCGATAATCCCGTTTTTTTAACAAAAATAAGCTTTTTTAAGGATATAAGGGGTGTTTTAATATGTATTATATTTTTTTTATATTTAAAATTGTATTTCCAGCTTTTATTCTACATACAATTCACTTTTGCCCTTTCCCGATTTCTTTGCATTGTACATGGCCTTGTCCGCATTTTCAATGAGCTGTTCTATGCTCCTGCCATTTCGTGGAAATATGCTTATTCCTATGCTTATTCCCATTTTTGAAATTTCATTTTCTGAAAAATATTCATGTATCCTGCTTTGTATTCTTTCGGAAAGTCCCAAGGGGTCTTTCTCACTCCGTACTCTGGACATGACCACTACAAATTCGTCCCCGCCTATCCTGGCTACAAAATCGTCCCCTCTTACAGATTCGCTTATTATGTCCGCTATTGTCTTTAGTACATAGTCTCCATATTTATGCCCGTAAGTATCGTTAATCTGCTTGAAATCATCGACATCCAGAAACATTACGGCAAACATCTTTTCATTTTCAAGCGCCTCTTTTGAAAGGAGCTCTATATACTCGGCAAGGTATTTTCTGTTTGGAAGATTGGTCAAATGGTCCAGTTTTGCCATTTCAATGATATCCGATTCCCGTTCTTTTATGGCTGTTATGTCCCAAAATATCATGCCGAAATGCTCTGCCTGCAGAGCGTATATTATTAAGGAATACCAGCGCTCATCCATATTCACCTGTATCTCCCTGGTGTTTCCCGCATATTCACTCCAAAATTCCTTGAATACTTTGGTTACAGCAGTAATAGGATATCCGTAGTTTTTTTCGATTTGAGAAAATCTCTTTTCCTCCGGCTCGAATCCTTGTGCCCCCACCATATTGTAAAACTGGCTGTTCGCCTCTACTATTTCAAAGTCTACTATCTCCGTTTTGGCTTCATCTGAATACACGGCCTTTGAATATGTAAAGCTCTCGCTCATATGCTCAAACAGCAGCCTGTACCTTTGCTCTTCCTGAACCGCCTTATCATGGCTCTCTTCAAGCCTGTCCAGCATGAGGTTTATTGAAATTCCAAGACTCGATATCTCATCTTTCCCCCCTACTGCAACCCTGTTTTTTTTGCTCTTTCCCTTTCCCATATTCTCCATGAATCTTTGAATATTCATTAGCCTTGATGTGAATGCCTTTTCAAATATCCTGTTTGAAGTATATGCAAATACGAGAGCCATGGATATTACAATGTATATGTATTTTTTGAGCAGGTGCGCCCCCAGTGAATATATATCTGCAACACTTGAAATTTCAAGTACCATTGTAGTATCTTTTTTTATGGTTTCCACCGGCAGATAAGACTTTATTATTTCCCCATCCATTTTAACCAGCACTCCATTTAGGTTTTCTATGCCTTGTATGGCCTTGAACTGCTTGTTTTCATACACGTCAAGATCCAAATATGTGATCTTTGCAAACCTGCTTATCTCGCCCTCATCCAGCTTTCTCCCCATTATAATCACACCTGCTGCCGGGCCTTCCCCGCTGCTTTTTAGCACAGGTCTTATGCTCACCATTGCAAAACCTTCACTTGTTTTTACTATTCCCTTTAGGCTCCTTCCGCTTTGGATAACTTCACCTGCCAGTTTTTCATAGTCTATAAGTTCTTTTATGTCATTTTCAACAGGCATTTCACTTGCGTCTTCAGTGTCATATTCCGATTGAAATACAGGCCTGATTTTTTCATCTGTAATCAACACAAAATCCACTATGAATTGCTTTGATATCGTCTCATATTTAAAATTGGAATCTATGTAGTCTTCATTCCCATGCTCCGAAAATTCATATGTATCGTCCCAAACCGCATAATCATGATTTATGGAGTCCAAAAGGTTTATCTCATATTCCAGTTCGTCGCTAAGCCGTGCAATGTCCTTTTTCACGTTCATAATTTCAACATTTTCGAACCCCGAAAGAAATATGGTATTTGAAAATATAAAAATAATTATAGTAAGACTGAGCATCTCCATAAAGAATATTACCGATATCTTGTCTGAAAGCTTCATATTTCAACAACCCCAAATCTACAGTAAACTATTATACTATTAGTAGCCTATTTTACATTTATATGCATTCATATCCAAATTATACAACTTTTATCGTTTTTGTTCATATTTTTTTATATATTCTTTTCAATTTCATTTGTTTTTATTTTTTGCAAGTGCTACTAATAGCTTAATTGGATTGTGCGGCTCATTTATATATGTCTATATTCCCATTTTCATTCATATTATTTAAATTCTTATGACAAACAAAAATCCAAAGGGAATTATTTTCAAAACAAAGTCTTCCCAATGGATTTCCGGTAATTTTCATAAATAGTTTTTACGTTCATCTCAAAAGCGAAAATATTTCGTGAGGTATTTTTTCAAGCGGAACCTGCTTTTTCACTGCGCCTATGTTGAATGCAACCTTGGGCATTCCATATACCACACTGCTCTTTTCATCCTGCCCTATTGTCATTGCCCCTTTCCTCTTCATTGCCAAAAGCCCTTTAGCCCCGTCATATCCCATTCCTGTAAGTATCACCCCCACCGCGTTGGCATTGCATTCCCTTGCAACCGATTCAAATAGCACGTCCACAGAGGGCTTATGGCCATTTACCTTTTCAGCGTCGGAAAGCTCGACCTTGAGCCCTCTGCCTATTCTGACAAGCTTCATATGCCTGTCCCCTGGGGCTATGAGCACTCTGCCCGGCTCCAAAATTTCGCCTCCCTGCGCCTCTTTTACATTCAAGCTGAGTGAGCTGTCAAGCCGCTTCGCAAACATCTGTGAAAATAGCGCCGGTATATGCTGCACTATCACAATCGGAGGCATCTGGGCAGGGAATTCTTCAAGCACCCTGTTTATGGCCTGTGTCCCTCCGGTGGATGCACCTATTGCTATGACCTTGTCTGTTTTGATGGCATTTTTGACAAAAGACGAATGCGGCCTTATATTATTTCCCTCAACAACATGTGCATTTGCCGCTATTTTTATCTTGTCTATTATGTCATGTATGAAATACTCCACCTTTTCAACGCTGCGCATATCCGGTTTTGTTACAAAATCAACCGCCCCGGCGTTCATGGC
Organism: Peptoclostridium litorale DSM 5388; assembly: GCF_900141635.1. Taxonomy (GTDB): domain Bacteria; phylum Bacillota; class Clostridia; order Peptostreptococcales; family Peptostreptococcaceae; genus Peptoclostridium; species Peptoclostridium litorale. The sequence continues at coordinate 17,698 of NZ_FSRH01000016.1, forward strand.
ATCAAACACCGCCTCACTGACAGTGCTCACAACAATCACGGGCAGACTGTACTGCGGAAGGAGTCTTCTTATAAAATCTATGCCGTTCATTTTTGGCATTTGGACATCGCAGGTCATAACATCGGGCCGAAACTTTAGTATCTTGTCTCTCGCATCAAACGGATCCACTGCTTTTGCCACAACCTGTATATTCGGATTTGATGAAATTCCTCTTGAGAGCACCTCCCTAAACAGCAGGCTGTCATCTACAACGAGAACCCTTATCTTTTTGTCTAAATTCATCATATGCACCTCTGCTTTTGAATTTATAGAGTAATGCTGCAGCATTACTAAAATGTCATATTCTAATTTCACTCTATTCCTTCCTGTAAACTGCAGGTCTTACATATTTGAATCTGGTTTTTTCTCGTTCCAAAGATTCTGAATGTCCAACGAACAGATACCCGCCCGGTTCAATACAGTCATAAAACTTTTCGACTAGCTCATATTTCGTATCATGGTCAAAATATATCATGACATTTCTACAAAATATGGTATGAAATTTACGCCTGAATGGGAATCTCTTTTCTATAAGATTGAATTTCCTGTATATCACCTTGTTTTTAATTTCATCTTTTATTACAAAGTTTTCATCGTCACGCCTTTTAAAATACTTGACCTTCCAACTTTCCGGAATGGGATGCATCCTCTCTCTCGTATATACACCTTTTTTCGCCGTCTTAAGTACTGACTGCGAAATATCTGTCGCCAGCAATTTTGTATCCCAAAGTGTTTTTTTTTCCGAAAAATATTCATCCATTATCATAGCCAAAGTATACGCCTCTTCACCTGACGAGCAGGCTGCGCTCCATATCCTGAGATCCCTGTCTTTAACTGAATGCTCAAGGTATGGAAGCACAGTTCCTTTGAAGTACTGAAAATGGTCCGACTCCCTCATGAAATATGTGTGGTTTGTAGTTATCTTGTCCACAAGAGTCACTACCCCTGCGCCGCTCTTGTCTGCAAGCATGTAATTGTAATACTGCATGAAGCTTGTAAACCCCATTTCATTAAGCACTCCACTGAGCCTTCCCATAAGCAGGGTCTGTTTTTTCTTTTTGATGTATATCCCATAATTGGACTTTATATAGTCTGATAATAGTTCAAATTCCCTTTCTGTAATTTTAATCATATCAATATTTTCCAAATTCATTTTCACTCAATGATATTTTATTCGAGTTTGTGCTGGCAACCTCTTTGTAGTATTCGTCCTTTTGACCGTATGCAGTTTTCTTTTTATTCATCTTGTCGAGCAGTTTGAACACGCCTGGATTTACATTGTCGTCATTCGATTGGAAACTTCCACCAGAGCTCTTTAACTTGAATTTCGAAGTCTGTTCCCTAAGCATTACAGCCTGCCCTGAAAGTTCTTCACTTGCAGCTGCAGTCTCTTCAGAAGTCGCTGCCGTTGTCTGTACAACTTCTGAAACCTCCATTACAGCCTGATTTATCTGTTCGACTCCGCTGGCCTGCTCGTTAGACGCCACCGCTATATCTCCAACCAGATTCGCAACCTTGGCAACATCCTGCACTATCTTATCCAGCTTTTGAGCAGTTTCATTTGCAATCCTGGTTCCTCCTTCAACTTTCTTTATTGAGCCTTCAATCATTGTAGTTGTTTCCTTTGCTGCGTTTGCAGACCTTGCAGCCAGGTTTCTGACCTCTTCTGCTACAACTGCAAAACCTTTGCCGTGCTGTCCCGCTCTTGCAGCTTCTACCGCGGCGTTAAGGGCGAGTATGTTAGTCTGGAATGCTATTTCGTCTATGACTTTTATTATCTTGGATATGTTGTTCGAAGCCATGTTTATTTCGTCCATGGATTTTAGCATCTCATTCATCTGCTCATTTCCTTCCATGGCATTTGCCTTTGCAGTTTCAGCTATTTCATTAGCCTTGTCCGCATTTTGGGCGTTTTGGTTTATCTGTCCTGAAATTTCCTCTATTGAAGCCGTAAGTTCTTCTATAGAGCTGGCCTGCTCTGTAGCCCCTTGTGAAAGCGATATGCTCGAATCTGACACCTGGCCGGAACCTGCGGCAACCTGCTCTGAAGTTATGCTTATGTTGGTCATTACCTCGTTTATATTGTCAGCCATCCTGCCAAATGCCTTTGCCAGTATTCCCACCTCGTCTTTTGAAGCAACCTCTATATTGACATCAAGGTCTCCATCTGCGATTTTTCTGGCGGAACCCACAAGGTTTCCTATAGGCTTGCTTATGCTCCTGGATATATAGATTCCAAGCGCTATTGCGATAATCATGCTTATTACTATTATGGCAATCATAGTCATTACAGCCTTGTTGGTGATTGCAGTATTTAGTTCAGCCTGAGCCTTTGCATCAGTCACTTTCATATCCACCAATTTTTCAATGGCATTCATTTCAGCTTCCGTACTAGTCTTCAAACTGCCATTGAGCAGCGCATATGCCTCATAGTCCCTGTTTTCCCTTGCAAGTTCAAGGAGCTGAAGTATTCCTTCTGTAGTTTTAGCTCTCGTCCCCATGAAATCATCATATGCCCTTCTCATTTCATCCGATAAAATCCTTTCTTCAAACTGTGCACCCAAAACATCCAATTCCTTTGCCAAATTTTGGATCTCGCTATATTCAGTATTTATTTTTTCAATGTCATTTTCAAGCACCATGTTTCTCATATGAACCCGTATTCTTTGAAAGTCTTTTGACATGTCAGCCGAATATGATATAGGCACTGTCATATTAGTGTATAAAAGGGTGTCATTGTCGTCTACGGTCTTTATATTCCTAATCCCTATAAAGCCTATAACCCCTGCTATAACAGCGACCATTATAAACCCCGACAAAAGCTTCACAGATATTTTAAGATCCTTATACCACTGCATGTTTTACCCTCCTTTTAAATCGTATTCGCCAGATTTTCAGATTCCTCTTCATTCAAAAGCCTGTCGCTGTCAAGCAGGAGCACCACTTCGTCCTCCACCTTGCCTATCCCGTTTATATACCTGCCCCCTTCGCTATATATGCTTGGCGGCTCGACTATATTTTCCCCGGTGATTGGAATCACCTCTGAGACGCTGTCTATTATAAGACCCATTGGAATGTCATTGATTTCAATGACTATCACACACGTCCTGTCGTTATACTCCCTGCTTTCCTTGTTGAACCTCAGCCTCACATCCATAACCGGTATTATCTTGCCCCGAAGATTTATTATCCCCATTATATATTCTGGCATTTCCGGAACCTGAGTGATTGGCTGAAGACCTATTATCTCTGTCACATGCCGTATTTCTATTCCGTAGCTTTCACTTTCCAGGCTGAATATCAAGAACTTGTTCTTTTGAGTGTCCTCCTCTATTTCCAAGGCTTCATTTCCTAGCACTTCAGACATCTTCCCACCCCTTTTCCAATCCCTAAAATCCTATTGATTTAGATCTGCCATTCACCTTTCATGTGACGTTTCCTGCAAGCTCCTCAACATTGAGTATTAGGCTTATACTCCCATCCCCAAGCAAAGTGCAACCTGCTATTCCCTTTATCGTTTTGTTTCTCTTTATATATGTCGGAAGTCCCTTTACAACCACCTGCTGCTGCCCCATGAGCTCATCTGCAAATATGCATATGAATCTGCCTCGCTGCTCCACCATGACCATTATCCCTTTTGTAAGCTCATTCACATAAGTATCCAGTCCGTAGATTTCATGCAGCCTGACTACAGGATAACAGTTTCCCCTTACCATTATCATCTCATTGCCTCCTGGATCCCTTATGATGTCCTTCTCCTCCGCCCTGAACGACTCCCTTATTGCGGTGACCGGCACAGTATATCTTGAACTGCCCACCCTTATGGTCATCCCGTCTATTATCGCAAGCGTAAGCGGTATTTTCATTACGACAGATGAACCCTCTCCCCTGACGCTGTATACCGATATCGATCCTCCTACGGCTTCTATGTTTTTAGTTACAACATCCATGCCGACTCCCCGTCCGGAAAACTGGCTTACATTTTCCTTAGTTGAAAAACCCGGCATGAATATGAGATTGTAAGCTTCCGTATCGCTCATTTCTGATTCAGGTTTTTGGAGCAGCCCCTTTTCCCTGGCCTTTTTGAGTATTCGCTCCTTGTCCAAACCCTTGCCGTCGTCTTTTACCGCTATTACAACATCACTGCCCTCATTTCTTGCTTCAAGCGTGATGGTTCCCATTTGAGGCTTATCCTTCTCTATCCTTTCCTGGCTGCTTTCAATTCCATGGTCCATTGAATTTCTTATAAGGTGCATAAGTGGGTCCGATATGTGTTCAATTATGTTCTTGTCAACCTCTGTGTCCTCTCCAACGACCTCCAGCTGTGCATCCTTGGAAAGCTTCTTGCACATATCCCGGAGTATCCTGTTCATCTTAAAGAATGTATTTGAAAGAGGAACCATCCTCATTGACATGACTACATCCTGCAATTCACTCGTTATCTTGTTCAAATGCCTCGACGCCTTTTCAAACCCTTCAAATTCAAGAGCCTTTACATCCGGATTCTGGGTGACCATGGCTTCAGCCACAACCATCTCCCCTACAAGATCCATGAGCTGGTCTAGCTTTGATACATTTACGCTTATGAATTTTTGATTCGACGAAGAGTGCGCCTCTTTTCGAATTTTTTTATCTGCATTTCCCTCTTTTTCGCCGATATCCATTTTCACATCTTGTGATTTTTCGTCCTCTGCTGAGGTTTGTTGCCCCGCCTTAATCTTTTCAAATTCTTGTGTGTTTTCCATGCTTGAAATACTGAGTTCCTTCAAAAACGCAACCTGCCCAAAAAAAGCATGTACCTCATCATATGACATACCCGTCTTCATCAGTATTTCAAATCCGTCTTTTTTTATCTGCTCGCCGCTGCTTTCATCTTCTATTATGTCCTTTGGAAAATGTAGTATTTCGTCAGCCATATCCTTGAGATTGTGTATGATCGTATATGCCCTCACATTTTCCATCTGGCAGCCGTCCTCAAAGAACACCTTTGCCCTGTAATGGTTTTTATCCTGATTGTCAACATCTGTCTCCTGCTGCTCTTTCAATAATATGTTTACATCCAGGGGCCCCATATCTTTATCTTGTCTGGATTCAATATTTTTGTTCCCTCCATCCTCCCCTTTAATCGATTCCAAAAAACCTCTTATTCTTTCAATAAGCTCTTTAGGATGTTCATTTGAGTCGTCCCCAGATTTTATCTTTTCAATCTCCACTTTTATAAAATCAATGCTTTCGAATACAATATCCGATAAAGTCGAGCAGTCCATAGCGTCAGGTCTCTTATCCCTCAAAATAAAAAACAGATCCTCAACAGAATGGGCTAGAGATGTTATGTTGTCGAATGACATCATGGCGGATGAGCCCTTTATTGTGTGCATAAGCCTGAATATTTCATTTATTGCATCTGTCGTATACTCATTGCTCTGCTCGCCGTCCATTATCGCCTGTTCGAGCTGCTCCAGTATTTGTGTCGTTTCAAATATGTAAATGTCAATCATCGATTCTTTTGAATATTCATCCGACAATCTCAATCCCTCCATTCGACATTATTCGATATTGGTTCATATATAAACTATTTTCTTTATACCCTTTACTATTTAACGTATTCAAATTTTATTTTTTTTTGCGTTTTAATGAAAAAAACAGCCTAATTTGGCGTTAAATGCCAATTTGGGCTGTGCCGAAGTTTTGCAGAGCTACCCATCCCATCCAAATTAAATTCTTACCGGTACTTTTAATCCCTGTTTTTTTGGGGTATCAAATTACTTGAAGCATTATTCTACATTTTTTGCATTTCAAACCAATTCAATTATAAATTACAAAGGATGATGGCCATGAAAATTCTCATTGTAGACGATGAAAGGTTCAACTTGAAAATAGCCGAGGGGCTGCTCAAAGACATGTCACCTCAAAATGAAATAATTCTTTGCTTGGAACCTGAACTTGTAGGCGGACTTATTGAAGAAAATGAAATAGACATAATTCTGCTGGATATAGTAATGCCCCACATCACCGGAACCGAACTTCTAAAGCAAATCAGAAGCAACAAAAAATATGATGACATGCAAGTGGTAATGCTCACTTCAATAGGAAACAGCCTTAACATAATGGAATGCTTCGACTTAGGCGCCAACGACTATATATTAAAGCCTATAAACATAATAGAGTTTCAAGCCAGGGTCAACGCAGCAATAAGAGCCAGGGAAAACAGCATTACAGTGAAAAACATGTGGGAAACCGTAAAAAACCAAAACGCGGAGCTCAAACAGATGAATGAAAAACTCCAAAACACGCAGTTTCACCTTATTCAATCTGAAAAAATGGCGGCCATAGGCGAGCTGGCGGCCGGCGTTGCCCATGAGATAAACAATCCCATCGGGTATGTCGGAAGTAATTTCGAAACACTTTCATCATACCTGGCCAAAATTCAATCGTACATAGACTACAATTCCCAGCAGATAGATCAACTTTCAGACAAATGTCCCTCTGCTGAAATCGACCAGCTTAAAAATGACATTTGTTCCAAATACAAATCTCTTAAAATAGACTTTATAACTGATGACCTGGACATCCTGATAAATGATTCCCTTGAGGGGATAGACAGGGTTTCCAAAATAGTCAAGACGCTTAGAAATTTTGCACGCTATGATTCTGATGAACAAAGAGAATACTGCTCGATAAGGGAGATGGTGGAGGAAGTGCTTCTCATAGTGAGAAACGAGGCCAAATACTCGGTCAATTTCGACATAAGCGAAATATCTGCACCTGAAATCTGGTGCCACAAGGGACAGTTCGGGCAGGTTCTGCTTAACATAATCGTAAACGCGCTGCAGGCCATAAAAAGCCTGGAAAGGGCAGATTTCAGCCATATAAAAATATCTTCCTATTACGAAAACGGCCTCACATGCATAAGCATCCTCGATGATGGGCCCGGTATTCCTGAAGATATCAAGTATAAAATTTTCAACCCCTTCTTCACCACGAAGGATGTGGGCAGCGGCACGGGCCTTGGCCTTAGCATCTCATACGACATAATAGTAAACAAGCACGGCGGAACAATAGACGTCATAAGCAGTCCGGAAGAAGGCACCGAATTCATATTGAAGCTGCCCCCCAAACCAGAGGAACCGGAGGTGTAATTATTGAAAAAAATACTCTTCGTAGATGACGAAAAACAGATACTGCGTTCTTTCATGCGCCTTTTCATAGACACCAACTATGAAATATTCATGGCGGAAAGCGGCCTGCAGGCTCTTGAAATTCTCGCTTCAAATGATATAGACCTTGTGATAAGCGATTTCAAAATGCCCCATATGAATGGATTTGAACTTCTGTCCACGGTCAAAAAGCTGTATCCAAAAGCGATGAGAATCATGCTGAGTGGATATTCAGAAGAAGATATGGTATTTAAATCCCTCCATATGAACATCGCTAAAATATATATGTTCAAACCCTGGCAAAACGACCGTCTGCTAAATATAGTCACTCAGATATTCCAGACTGAAAGCATGCTCAAGTCAAAAAATCTTTTGGAGGCCATGAACAATATAGACCATCTTCCCACAATACCTAAAAACCACCAGAAGATACTAAGCCTTTTGGAAAGCGATTTTGACATTTCAAAGATATCCGACGAGATAGAGCGAGACCAGTCAATAGCAAGCAAGGTGCTGCATATAGCAAACTCTGCGTTCTACGGCGCCAAGACGGGTTCACTAAAAAAGGCCATAACATTCATAGGCCTTCAAAACACTACAAATCTTGTAAGATCGACATCTGTAATGAGTTATCTCAGCGAAGACTCTCAAAGCAAACAGACCGACAATATATGGGACCATGCGGCTCTTTCAAACAGGCTTTTGTATCACCTATACGAAAAACATATTGGCAAAAACCTTCCGGATCTATTTTCATCCGCCGGACTGCTCCAAAACATAGGAATGGTCTTTCTTCTCAAGAATTTCAAGCTCGATTACATCAAGCTCTTGCTTCGCGCCCAAAAAGAGAATTTCTGCCTTGCTGACGCTGAATCCAAACGCTTTGGAATAAACCACATGCAAGCCGGCGCATACCTTCTCAACTGGTGGGATTTTCCATATCCCATAATTGAATCTGCAATGTACCACCACGTTCCTTCGGATGAAAGGATAGTAAACAGGGAGCTTTTAAATGCAGTGCATATTTCCAGCAGATATGCGTCAATTCTTCTGGGCACTCCACTTTTATGCAAATTCGATCCGAACGCATTCGATGTTTTGAATATTGACCAGTATGAGTTTGAAGAAAAACTTAAAGGGTTCAAATCATAAATACTCTGGAGGTGACACGGCTTATGGAAAAAACATACTCGGTTTTATTTGTGGACGATGAGGAAAGCATACTCAGAGCTCTTGAAAGAGGGCTTATAGACGAAGACTACAACTGCTTTTTTGCCGAAAGCGGCATGAAGGCTCTCACCATAATGGATACTCAGGAAATACATGTCATAGTGAGTGACATGAGAATGCCTGTGATGAATGGACTTCAGCTATTGAAGGAAGTGGAGCAAAAGCACCCCGATGCAGTAAAGGTAATCCTTTCCGGATACACCCAGCTTCAGCAGATACTGACCACCATAAACCAGGTCGACATATTCAAGTTCATAACAAAGCCCTGGAATCTTGAAGACGAGTTCAAGGGAGTCATAAGAAAATCCATAGAATACTACAAGCTGCGTGAAGAAAATACAAAGATAAAAAAGGACCTTCAGCTCAAGAACAAGTCCTATTTGAACATACTCCAAAACATAGACGACAAGGTCTCCATAGCAAACATGAAATCAGACATGCTCAGTTCATTCACTTTGGAAACCCTGGGCTTCAACTGCAGACTCGAAATGAATCCTGATTTGGACATTCCATATGTATTCGAATTTCAGCGCCGTTCATATGAGAAGCTCTCAAAGGGCCTGCGCTGCGAAAAAAAAGAATTTAAACCCGAAATTTTTATAAAGTCGCTTTTAACCCAAATACAGTCAACCGAAAATGTGGAAATATTGAATTTTTCAAACAAAATCACATTCACTCACAATATTCTTGTGCTGGACAAGGTGGCAAAATCAATACTCTCATGCGCCATAGAATCATTCAGGGATGACATGGAATCCTCTGGTATATACGCGGCGGCATGGAGCGAGGGAAACAGCAAGCTTTGTGTGTCCATTTTCTCTCCTATTGCGCTTACCTTTCCCGAAAAAGGAGTATCAAGCGGCCTTATGAATCTGCATTTGAAGCAGTCATTTTTAAATTCAGCCCTTGCCGTTTCGGCAGCTGCCGCAAGAATGTCTTTCAAATCCGTTAGGCGGGAAAATTATATGGTGTTCCAGCTTGAAATTCCATACTCAATACAAATTGAAGATTCCTCTCCGTAATCTTCAAAGCAAAGGCATGGAGGAAAGCATGCTCATGGCACTTGAGGACATGGGAAGACTCAGCAAGGCCAATCGGGTGTACATATTTTTTTTCAAGGCGAACGGCAGCTTGATGGACAATACTTATGAGTGGTGCAAACCCGGAGTCTCCTCCCCAAAAGACAACCTCCGGGACATACCTTCAAGCTCGGTTCCCTGGTGGATGAAGCAGCTTAAAATGTCATTGCCGCTTAGATCCGAGCCCGCCAGTGCTTATTGTGAGATTCAAAGTAAAATGCGATAAGCTGGCTTATCGCATTTTACTTTGAGCTGCTATATTGTTATCTCCTCATGCCTTGCAACGTGGCAGTTTATATTAACTGCAACAGGCAGTCCCGCTATATGAGTAGGATATACCTCAACATTGACTGCAAGAGCCGTAGTGTTTCCACCAAGACCCTGAGGCCCTATCCCCAGCTCGTTTATCCTCTCCAGAAGTTCCTGCTCTATTTTTATTATGTGCTCTTTTTCGCTGTTTTTTCCTATTTCCCTTGTAAGGGCCTTTTTGGCAATCTGAGCCGCCTTGTCTATTGTTCCGCCTATACCGACTCCGACTACAACCGGCGGACATGGATTCGGGCCTGCAATTGAAACCGTCTCTACCACAAAATCAATTACGCCCTGCACCCCGTCCGAAGGCTTGAGCATTTTAGTCCTCGACATATTTTCGCTTCCAAATCCCTTTGGCGCAAACACTATTTTTACATTTTCACCCGGTACTATGTCAGTGTATATTACGGCTGGGGTGTTGTCTCCCGTGTTTTCCCTTATAAGCGGGTCTGAAACTACAGATTTTCTAAGGTATCCTTCGCTATATCCCTGCCTTACGCCTTCATTCACGGCATCCACTATATTTCCCCCGGTAAAATGCACATCCTGTCCCACTTCCATGAATATTACGGCCATTCCTGTATCCTGGCAAAGAGGCGTCTGCTCGCTCTTTGCTATGTCCACGTTTTGAAGCATTATTTCGAGAATGTCCCTTCCCGTAGGAGAGCTTTCATCTTTTATTCTTTCATTGATGCACTTCACCACATCTTCCCCAAGGTTTATGTTGGCGCTTATGCACATTTTTTTTACCGCCTGCGTTATGACTTTTACATCTATATCTCTCAAGGCCCCATCCTCCATACTTATTCCAGATTTTTTTCAATAAAGTTCTACTGATTACGAAGTATTCCTTAAGAGTATTATATTTTATTTTCATTTTTTTGTGAACTCCAACAAGAGTAAAAAAGATTTTTTACCATTTATTCCGCCAAAGCAAGCTCTTCATCCAAGCTATATTCCGATTGAACTCGCCTGCTTGTAATGGCGCTTATTATGACAAGTCCTAAAAATGAACCTATCAGTCCAAACGCCACATATGGCACATTGCTGTTCATAATCTGCCCTATAATGCATCCTCCAAATCCACAAAACATGCTGCCTATAGCACCCTGAACGGTGAGAAAATTTTTATTCCTCATAAAATACCCCACAAATATAGGGAAAAGAAGCGCCGATGCAGAATATGCATAAGTGGCTATAAGCCAATTCAGTGCATGTGGGAACGCAAGTGAAAGCGCAACTGCCAGCGCCATTACTACTACTGAAAGTATGCGCGAAAGTCTTATCATTTTCTTTTCATCATATCCATTTGGGTTTATTACCTTAGCATAAAAGTCCCTTGTTAGATTAACCACTATCGACTGGACGGCGCTATCAGTTGTGGAGATTATGGTTGCCACAAGGAATCCCGAATATAGTGCCATAAACCACGCAGGAACCTGAGTCAAAAACCATCCCGCAGCCATCTCAGGTGCAAGATTCGGATTCATTGATCTTATCGAAAGCCCCATGAATGCAGCCCATACGTCAGCTGAAAGAACCACCACTGCGCTTATTATAAGGCTCGTCTTTACAGTTTTTACATTTTCAACTGCATATATTCGCTGGTAGTACATCTGATTTGTAAGCCCACCGGGGAGTATTGAAAGCGCCCACAGCAATATAGTAAATCCACCTGCCGCACTCATTCCTTTTGGAAATTCAGCTATTTCTGGCGGAACGTTGGATACTATAGTCTGTATTCCTCCTCCCATTTTCAATGTAAACACTAGCGATACTGCCGATACCAAAATCATAAGGCAGCCGAATATGAAATCCGTCCATGCCACAGATGCCAGTCCTGCTGGCAGCACATATATAAGGCTTATTACCGCAAACACTATTATAAGCAAAGGCATGGAAAATCCTGTGAGCGAAGAATACAACTTTCCGAAGGCGACAAGCTGAGTGCATATCCATCCAAAAGGAACTATTATAGTCATAATTGCTGTCATTGAAATTAAAAGCTTATTTTTTCCATACAGCCTCTCGAATATTTCAGGTACAGTAGTGAAATTTGATTTTCTGAGCCAGTCTGCTATAGCTGTAAGCAGTACAAGCGTTCCCGATAAAAAAACGCCGTAGGTAAGTGCAGACCACCCGCTTGCATATCCTATGCCGACATGCGCAACCAGTACTCCTCCACCCATGGCAGTAGCATACTGAGTTCCTATTATTACGTAGATAGGAAGATTTCTCCCCCCTAATGCCCAGTCTTCCCCTGATTTCGTATGCTTGCCCATAAAAAAAGATAGTAGCCCTGTTCCTCCAAGCACTACTACAGCGCTTAAAATCATAAGAAAAATCACATTCATATAATAAATCCCCCCTCGTATTTGAAACTTATTTTTTCAAAACCCCTCCGATTTCATTGAAAAATCATCCCATTTCTTTGGATTGTATTACATTCAAACAAATATTCCAATGCTTCTTGTGAGGCTTTTTGATTTTTTTTGAAACTTTTTTGAAGGCAAAAAAAAAACAGCCATTCGTGTCGAAATTTGCTGTTTTTATATACCCAGTTCATAAAATTTTAAACATATTTATTCAAAAAAAATATATTCTATATTGATGTACCGCTATATATTTTTATTTTTTCTGCTTTTCGATTCCATTTTTTTGTATTTCTTCTCTGTAGCGCTCTATTCTGGTCTCTATGTGCTTGACCATAAGCGCTTCCGCCTTCCCAGGCTCATTATTTTTTATGAAGTTTAAAAGCTCCATGTGTTCAGCTATTTCATTTTCCAATTCATTAGAATGCACATAGCTGTATATATACATGAATCTTTGCGCATTGAGTTCATTTGTAATAGAATCTAAAAGTTTGCTCAACACTCTATTTCTAGACATATCCCCGATGATCTTGTGAAGTTCGTAACCCATTGATACATTATATGTTTTGTCTTTTATAGCCTTTTTGCTCTTATTGAGTATTTTCTCTAGTTTTTCGATGTCTTCTTTTTGAGCTCTCTCAACTGCCAGACGTGCAATCTTAGGCTCAATAATAAGCCTGGCCTCCATAAGCTCCAGTATGGTGCTGTCTTCTTTTAGCACATTTAAAAGCTCCATTGAGTTTATGCTGTTAAGTGCATTTTTTGACAAAAAAGTTCCTTTTCCCGGCTTAGCTTCTACAATCCCCGACAACGCAAGGTATTTAAGGGCCTCCCTTACACTGTTTCGGCTTACGCCAAAAGATTCAGACAGAGCAAGTTCTCCAGGTATCTTCTCTCCGGGATTCCACTCTCCATTTTTGACCATTACAATTATTTGACTTACAACTTCTTCGTATAGCGTTTTTTTGCTAAGTGGTTTAATCATATTTCCTCCTATCCGACACTTTCCCAAAACATGTCCAACTGTAATATATTCAATCATTCATATACTCATATTGTACCACATAAAGAATTATTCCAATGAGCAATTCGAAAAAATTAATATGTAAACTATTTATAGTTCACGTGCTTTTTATAACCCTTCACTCTTATTACTTATATCCCGTCACTGTCTCCTATACGCTGCACCCCTCCTTTTCAAACACGAGCTTATCATTGCAATTATTACTGCGGTCCATATGGCGCCGAAACTAATTAGATGCGTTTTCGTAAAGACCTCTTTGAATATGAAAACTCCCAAAATAAGGCTTAATGTCGGAGCGTAATACTGTATGAATCCTATCCTCGAAAGATTTACCAATTTCACCCCATGAGAAAACATCAATAAGGGTATTGCTGTAAATGCCCCCGTTGAAATCAGCATTGAAATATTGGCGCCACTTGCTCCAATCAGTACTCCTTTTCCACTCGCTTCACTGTATGCTATGCATGCCAATGCAATTGGAAGCAGCATGCTGACTTCGGCGGTAATTCCTATAATGGGATTGATATCGACAGTCTTTTTCATAAAAGTATATCCCACAAAAGTTACAATCAGTAAAACTGCAACTAGCGGAACTTTCCCCAAATTGGCGGTCATAATAAGAACGCCTGCCAGAGCGACAAATAAGGATACCGCCTCAAATATATCAATTTTTTCATTTAGTATGAATATACCTATGAAAATTGTCATTATGGGCGTTATATATTGCCCCAGGCTTGCCTCCACAACCTGTCTTGAATATACAGAGTATATATTTATAAGCCAATTCAAGCTAATGAGCGCTGCACATGCAATTACACAAATCCTTTTTTTCCTATTCTTTAATACATCAATTAGTTCATGTACTCTGCCTTTGACAAATAGCATGCATATTAGAAGCACAAATGACCATACTATCCTGTGGGCCAGAAGTTGAATAAGCGGAACCCCCTGTAAAAGGCTCCAATACAGGGGCTGTAACCCCCAAACTGTGTAAGTGAAAATAATGCTCAATACTCCAAGGTTTTTATCCCTTTCCTCAAAGCCATCAAAACTCTCCATAAAACCTCCCGCAATATACTGCTCTTTGCAATTCCATGACCGGACCTCTTGTCCAGTCATCCTACATTCCCCGGTATATATTACACTACTTCCACATTATATTCAACACTTTATTTCCGCCCCTGTAACTCGCCTTTCCCCTAACCCGTTGAAATTTAAACCTTTTTTTAGAAATGATTCTTTTATTTAATCAAAAGCGCACTGACCGCCGCTATAAAAATCACTGCAGTAACAAATACAGAATAGGTTATACTCTCCATTCTGATAAGAATCATTCTGGATATTTCTGATATTTCATAATACTTATTTTCTCCCTTTTTCAAACTTTCATTTTTCATCTGCATTTTGCAAACTCGCTTAAACCACCCAAAAGCGCCCTGTATGATTTTTTCCATGAATCCGTCTATAAAACCAAATGCCGCATTAAAAGCTTTGAATGTAAATCTATACGCTATAGCGAATACCCAATTCATATTTTTTGACCAATCCTCCAAAATATCAGTGTATACCAATATTCCTCCCTTTCTTTTTACGCACCCTTTCAGTTCGAATATTTTGTATACAAAAAAGCCCATAACTACAACTTGAACTGAAGCTTTCAAATAATCCAGCTTGTAAAACTCAAAACCAATTATTGCTGATTCTGCGAACATCCCAGCGCTCCCCTGCTGAATCAGCTGGTTTACAAAGTCAGGAGCGGCACTTATATACGCCATAGGCAGCAGCGTCATAAATAACGGGATGTACAAGTTATATCCCACAGGGCTTCCCTTGCCCTCAGACTTGCATATGGGCGATGAAAATATTGCTGAATATAGCTTTAGCGAATAAGCTACTGCAAAGCTGCTTGAAATAAAAAATACCGACTCTATGGCATACTTCCAAAATCCAATGTCAAGCTCTGCAATGCCGTGATGTATGAGGGTCTTGCTTGTGAATCCATTAAATCCAGGAAATCCTATATTCGAAAGAAGCCCCACCGCCCAAAACATCTTGAGCGAGCCTTTTATTGGACTCTTGTGTATTGAATTGATATCTTCGCTTTTTGTATCCAGCATAATCACCCCTGCAGCCATAAAGAGGAGGCTTTTGCACAAGGCGTGATTGACAACGTGATATACGGACGCTGATATTGCAGTCTGAGGATTATGGTGAGTAAGCCCCGCAAGCGCCACAGCCAAAACCATATATCCCATATGGCTCATGCTGCTGTAGGCAAGTATCTTTTTTATTTCAGTATTCAATATCGCCAAAAGCCCTCCAATAAGCATGCTTGCTGTTGATACAATCAAGAGGAATATGCTGAATTTTTCATCCCAATTCACTATGAACGAAATCACCATTATTCCGTAAACTCCAGTTTTCGCCATCACCCCCGACAAAACTACAGTGGCCGGTGCAGGCGAGTGCGAGTATGTCTTTGAAAGCCATATGTGAAGCGGAAACATGCATGCCTTGGCCGCAAAGCCCATACTCATAAGTATTGCAGCTGCGTATTTTATGTTGCCCATCTGACTTCCCATTTCAGCCAGCTTGCCTATTTGGAGCTCTCCCGTGTGCTCGTAGAGTATGAATATACCCATAAGGCTTGCCATTCCAGATGCTATAGAAACCATGAAATATAATTTTCCCGCTTCATGTGCACCATCACTTTCTTTGTGAATCACCAGCACATATGATACAAGTGCCATGACCTCAAAGAATGTAAAAAGGTTTAGCAGGTTTTCAGATATAAAAACACCTACAACGGCTGAAAGCGTAACCATAAAGCATGCATGGAACCTATGTGCCCTGCCGTCTGCATCAATATGCCAAGTCGAATACATTCCTGCAATCATCCATATGAATCCGGACATGCATACAAAGATATACCTTAGCATGTCAAGCTTCATGTGCAATCCATACCCCATTACATGAGGCAGTTGAATATTCATGTCAGATTTTTGCAGCATTCTAAAACAAGCGCATATAACTCCGAATTCGATCAAAAGGGCTGTAGTCAGTATAATATCTGCAGCCCTTTTGCTCCTTTTGCCTGAAAAATAAACTGCCAGTGATGAAACTGCTGGGAAAGCCAGTATGAATAAAAGAATGTAACTGTTCAAAATATCCCCCCCATTGTGTTGCGCTCTTAAAAAGATATTTCACTTGTCAGCCCCTCAATAAAATCAAGCGTTATCGAAGGGAAAATCCCGTTGGCAATTATAATTGCCGTAATAACAACTATGGGCACCAGCATTTTGAAGCCGGCTTCTTTTTCCATTTCCATGCTTCCGTTGTCCTCTTTGCACTGGTAAAAAAATGCTTTTGTAATTATCGGCATAAGATATGCGGCCGTAAGAACTGCACTAACTAATAGTGTTACAGCGAACCAAGCCCTGCCCGCTTCAAGACTCCCAATTGCAATATACCACTTGCTCATGAATCCGTTCGTCGGGGGTATTCCTATGAGCGATATAGCTGCTATGGCAAAGCATGTCATTGTAACGGGCATTTTCCTCCCAACGCCTCTGAGCTCTGATATGTTTTTCTTGTGCAGCTTCACATATATTGCTCCTGCGCAAAAGAATAGCACTATCTTTATTAGTGCGTGGTTTACAAAATGCAAAAGCCCGCCCCAAAGCGCCTTTTCATTGAGTGCAAAAACGCCCAGAAGTATATATCCAAGCTGGCTTATGGTTGAATATGCAAGCCTTTTTTTGAGATTATCATGAGTAAGGGCGAGGAAAGATCCCATCAGTATAGTCACGCAAGCAAATGCTCCGGCATAGAAATGCCCGTTTATATCCTTAAGCGCATTGGCCCCGAACACAAAATACGCCACCCTTATTATGGAGAACACACCCGACTTTACCACCGCAACCGCATGAAGCAGCGAGCTTACCGGAGTCGGGGCAACCATTGCACTTGGAAGCCAAGAATGAAACGGGACAACAGCCGCCTTGACTCCGAATCCTAAAAACATAAGCATGAATGAATACAAAAGCATGTTTTTTTCGCTTGCGCTGTATTCCAAGCTTGCAGGCGCAAACTGCATATTTGGGGCAATGCTGTATAAAATCACCATTCCCAAAACGATAAGGGCGGCTCCTCCAAATGAATATACAAGATATTTTCTTCCGCTTCTGAAAGCCTCCTCGCTGCGTGAGTGTATGACAAGCGGGTATGTGAACAGGGTCAGCACCTCATAAAACAAATACAGTGTAACCAAATTGCCTGAAAACGCTATCCCTACAATCACTCCCAAAGTTGCAGTGAAAAATGCAAAAAAACCTCTGGAATCCTTTTCATGCTCCATATATTCCATAGAATAAAAAGCCGTCAGTATCCAAAGGCTTGAAGCCAATACGGCAAATAAGGACCCCAGCCTGTCTATTTTTAAAAATATGCTTATATATTCATTGAGTTTTAAAATCTCAATGCTCTTTGGAAAATCCACAGCCAAAATCAATATTACAACTGCCATATTAAATATTACGGTAACGCCCGCAATAATACGCATGAGCCTTTCGCTTTCAAACCGCCTTGATAGAATCAAAAGTGAAGATATTAAAGGTAATGCTATCGGCATAATTATAAGACTGGCCAAATTCCCACCCCTCGCAAAATAAATAGTCTATATGATATTAGAAAAATCCAAAGTCAACAATTCTATAATTCTCCCCGAGAATATTCCAAGTGTAACCATTGCAACAACCAAAAGCACACTCTGCATAGAATTGGCAAGCGAACTTTTGCATGAACTGCTGATATTTCCAAATTCAGCTTCGCATTTGAAATATCCCCTTGTCAAAACCGGAATATAGTAAAGGCAGTTTAAAATCGAGCTGATTAAGACCACAGCTACAAGACCTGTCCTTTTTGATTCAATGCTTGCCATACAAAGATTCCACTTGCTTACGAACCCCGGTAAAATTGGAATTCCTATCATTGAAAGCGCACCCAATGCAAACACTCCCAAAGGCAGGGGCATTCTTCTCCCTATGCCGCTCATGCCTTTTATTGAATAGGTATTTGTTTTTTCAGTTATCAATCCCACACTGAGAAACATCGCTGATTTTGTAAGTGCGTGGCCCATCATGTGGACTATGGAAATCACAAATCCCAATGTATTTCCAAGCCCTACTCCAAAGAAAACATACCCCATCTGCGCTATGCTTGAATATGCAACCATCTTTTTTATATTGTCCTGAAATACGGCAAACACAGATCCCATTATCATACCTGCAGACCCAAGTGCAATCACTATGTCAAGCACTCCGCTCTCCCTTATTATCTGAGCTCCAAATGCGGTGTGAAAAACCTTTATCAAGAGAATCGCCGGACCCTTTAGCCCTACGGCCGATATGACGGCACTTGTAACGTCGGTTGCTGACGAGTGAGCATCCGCAAGCCACACGTGAAATGGAAACATTGCCCCCTTTATACCTATTCCAATTGTCAAAAGTCCCAAAGCTGCCATGGCCACACCGCGGTACTCCCTGTAGACCTTTGAAATTTCAATCCCTATAAAATCCATATTCAAATTTCCTGTGATTGAGTATATGAAAGCTATCCCCATGAGTATAAGGCCCGAACCAAGACTGCTATAGACGAGATATTTTATTGCGGCGTTTATGTTCTGCGCTCTGTCTTTGGCGACTATCATTCCGCATGCGGCAAGAGTGCTCACCTCTATGAACACGTATGCATTGAAAATGTCGTTCGTAAACGTCATCCCGCAAATCGACGCATTAAATACGTTGAATACAAGGTAGTAAATAGGCATCTTTTCAGCTGGAATGTCCTTTTGGACATTTAATATGGAGTGCCATGCCGCTAAAAATGCTACAAGCGTAAAAATGCAGGCCATCGCCGATTCGAAAACTCCCACCTTGAACTCTATCCCCCAAGGAGCCTTGAAATGTCCCATGTCATATTTGAACATCCCATTAACGCTTACATAGTAAAAGGTCAGCGCCGCCAGTGTAAGGCAAACAAAGTTCACAGCGAAAGAAATGGCTTTAGCTGTCTTTTCACCCTTCACCATCGGCATTAAAAACGAACTCATAAACGGAATTAGTACAATAAACATTGGAAAGCTCTTGAAATACTCCATTTTAGCTACGCCTCCCTAATCCTTATGATTTCATCCATTTCAATAGTTCCATATTTTTCATGCAGCTTCACTGTAAGCGCAAGAGCAAGAGCAGTCATGCTGACAGCCACAACTATCCCCGTAAGCATTAGCGCTGTTGGAACAGGGTTTATGTACTCAAAAACCGCCCCCAGCTTTCCAATTACAATGGGGGCCTTTTTTCCGCTTATGTATCCCTTTGCAATGAAAAACAAGAATACAGCAGTGTCCATTATGTTCAGCCCTATTATTTTTTTGAGCATATTGTTGTTTATAAGAAGAGTCATAAACCCAATGCCAAACAATACAATCGAGCAAGTCTCCACGTAGTTTGTAAGCAGTTTTTCCATTATACCTCCCCTTCGCTAAACAGAGCATATAAAAAATACATTGCAACAGCAACTACGGCTCCCACAAATATGTTAAGAGGTAGAAGGTATCTTCCCGAAAATATTTTGCCGGGGGTTCCGATCGGAAGATCGTACATGTGCAGGCCCAGCCCTCCATTTATGAAAGAATACCCCTTTAAAAGACCATATGACAAAAGCGAAAAACACGTTATTTTAAGAAGCCTTTTAAGCGGGTACCTTAGCCTTGCACACTCTCCCCCGTTCACCATACTGTAAAGTATGAGGCTTGCACCTATTATTGTCCCTCCCGCGAATCCCCCTCCCGGCGAAATATGCCCGTTCACTATGACATATATGCCAAATATCTGTATAAATGGTATTACCGCGCTTGAAACTACGCTAAGTATCGTGCTTTTCATCTTTTGCACCTTCTTTCTTGAGAAGCATCATTACGACCATAACCCCGGTAAAAATCACCGATGCCTCTATGAGAGTGTCAAACGCCCTGTAGTCAAGTATTATGCCTGTTACTATGTTCAAAGCCCCTGTCTCTTTTGTCGTCTCTTGAATATAAGTTTTGCTCACATAATTATGTGCCGGCGAGCTCTCGCTCCCAAATTCCGGCAAGTCAGCCACCGCTCCAAGCAACAGCGCTATCAGCGCAAGCGTTAAAATCACCGAAAACCTTTTCCTCACCTTCGCTCCCCCCTCATCCTCTTGAGCGTCAATATGAACAGGAGCGTAGTGACCCCCGCTCCGACGGCTGCCTCTGTTATAGCCAGATCAGGTGCGTTGAGCTGCTGCCAGAGTATCGCCATTATGAGGCTGTACACCATAAATACTATTATCGTGCTGAGCATGTCCTTTATAAGTGACACTGCTATTGACGAACCTATCAAAAACAGGAGCATTATAAGGCTAAACAATTTCATCTCTACCAACTCCCCTAGCGCTTTTTTCCATGATTCTTCTTCTGTATTCAGCCCTTGAAATAATGTGAGTGGCTGTGGGATTTGTCATCCAGAGAAAAAATATTACAATAAGAAGCTTTACGCTCGCACTGGTAATCCCATCATGCGCCACAAGCGCCAAGAGGCTTAAAACAGCACCCAATGTATCGCATTTTGCTGCAGCATGAGCCCTTTCGAACGTGTCTTTGAATCTAAGTATCCCGATTGTGCCGACAGAAAAAAAGAATATCCCGCCTGATATGAGGAGAACTACAATTGCCATCTTCATGCCCTTTCTCCTCCCGCTCTTTGTATAAGCTCTGAAAGTCCCAAAGAAGCTATGAAGCTTATCATCGCATATACCAAAATCACGTCTATGAAATATGTTTCATCTAAAATGAATGAAATGAGAGCTATCAGTACTATGGTCTTCGTTCCTATCACGTTTACAGCTATAAGCCTGTCCACCGCCAATGGCCCCTTTGAGGCTCTTGACATGCAAAGTATTATCGTAACAGAAAGCGCTATGCTGGCTATTGTCCAAATAGTATCCATGCTCTACTCCCCTTCAATTTTCAAAAGTATTTTTTCAAATTCCGAATCAAAAAGCCCCCTGGCAAATTCTTCCTTAAGGCAGTGCACGGTATACATGCCGTCCTGCATGTCTATTGTTATAGTTCCAGGCGTGAGCGTTATGGAGTTTGCCAAAACAACCCTCAAAAATTCCGATTTCAGCCTGCTTTCAAACTCTACAATCTCGGGTGAAATTTCCATTTTTGGGCTGAGTACTATTTTTGCCACAGCTACATTTGCCATTATTACTTCTCTTATCAACAAAAATATATATTTGCATACATATAATGATTTTTTAATCAATTTTCATCCCGCCTATTTGGTTTAGAATTCAACTTGTTGAGGCAATACACGCAAGTGCATATTAAAGCTCCTAATATCAATATCTCCGAGCTGAATTTCCCTTCTAAAACACACCAGAAAATTCCCAGCATTATTACCAGTGATGATGATCTCATTACAGCCCTCCTATTCTCCACAGGTAAAAAAAACAACCACCCCATTGCAAATATCAAAATGCTAGAGAGATGGTTGTTATGTATCCACAGTTTGTCGAATAGTCTCATGTGAATTTCACGGGGCAGATCAGTTGGCTATTCTGGTCTGCAAATTTTTTAACTTGGAATCATTTTGGAAAACATAATCTTTACAAAGGGTTTGTTTAGAAAAAACTTCTCTTTTTACGTTTATTTTTGAGCTACGCTTAAAAGGAATGGTTTTGAGACTATTCTTCAAACAATTTGGCTTGATATATTTTCATTTGTCTATATGTCATATTGTACTACATTTGTGTCCGCATTTCAATATTGTTTTTTTGGATTTCATAGCCTGGAGCAAATGCTTTTTACCTGTATATCCCGGTTTCAACATAGTTTATCATTTCTTCGGTTGAAAGCTTGTCAATCCCCAGATTCTCGACAGTTCTTCCTTCAGTTGATATATCTCCTTCAAGCATAACCTCACAAAGCCTTACAACAAGATCCATTTTTTCTACGCTTACACCTGCTTTTTTTCCAAGTGAAGCTATTGCCTTAAGCGAGTTTGGAACATCTTCTAAAAGATATCTTGTTTTAAGTGTCTTTTGACCTTTTATTCCATCATATGCCTTTGTTGTCTGCACTAGTTCAGAAAGCGTATCTCCCTTGGCATCATAAGTTTTTCTGTACCAGTCTGTGATAGGCATAAGATCTAGTCCGTATACCTTTCCAATTTCAATTCTCTCTTTGTCAATTCCTTCTACAAACTCACCTATAGACGGTGTGAACCCATCATAATAGTACTGCCAGTCTATGCCGCTTTCTATTCTTGCTACATTCAAAATTGAAGGCGCAGGATGCATTATGGCATTTAGGTTTTCAAGGCTTGTCTGAATAACATTTTTAGCTTCTATAAACTCTGGGAATGCTGAATTCAAAAGTCCCAGAACTTTTTTGTTTTCAGTTGCAGGCAGCGCCGCCACCGTAACAAAATTTTTACTTCCAAAAATATGTGCATTTCCCGGCGAAGCGGCTCTGCATGCATAAAGAAGTGTATTAGCCTCTGCAACTGCAACGTCTGCCTTGCACCCTTCTTCCTCCAGGACTCTCTTGAATTCAAGAGCTCCACAGCTTGCTCCTGGATGAAGTACAACTACCTGGCCGTCTTTTAAAAATGGGGCACATTTCCTCGCTATGCTGGCATGGTATAAAGATGGAAGAACAACTACTGCTATGTCAGCCCCTTCAAGGACCTTTGACATGTCTGTGCTTGCAAGGTCAACTTTCCCAAAACCTTCAACAGCTCCGCTGACATTTATTCCGCCTTTATCCGAGATAATACTGCACGTTTCTTCGCTTACATCATATATTTTAACGTCAAAACCCTTAAGTGCAACGTGCCCAGCCATGGCTTGGCCTCCGTTACCTCCACCTATAATTGCCCACTTAACTTCCTTGTTCATCATAACCCCTCCTGTTTTGAATTGTGATACAGTAAATCCCAAATCCGGAAATTATCCGCATCGAATTGTTCGAATATCCTACATTTATTCTTTTTATAATAGCTGGTTTCAGATACTATTGTCTTCAATCCAAAACCAGCTACTATATTCAACTTTTTTTCAACTTTTTTAACTCTATTTTGATTTTTTTCAACTTTTTAATTATTTTTTATTTCAAGTCCTTTGTAATCGACTCGAATTCTTCTTTTCCATATTCTTCCGCTATTACCGGCCATACTTCTTTTCTTACCTTTTCAGCCATCTTGTCTATTTCAGCCTCGGTAAACTCTATAACCTCTATGCCGGCTTCTTTAAGCTTGGTTTCAAATTCTTCCTGCTGCTGCTCTGCCACTTCATAACGATCTGCTTCCATCTTTGCGGCTACGCCTTCTATCATTTTCTGATCTTCATCAGAAAGGCTGTTGTAGACATCCATACTCATGTATAGATACCACATTTCAAAGTGGTCGTTTACTGGAAGATAGTATTTTGTTACATCTCTAAAGCTTGAATAGTATCCTTCCGCGCCAGAACCTATCGCTCCATCCACTATACCTGTTTGCATAGCTGTGAACGCCTCCGAGAAAGCAAGCGGAGTTGCCTGGTATCCAAGTGCCTGTGCAGATTTTTCATATGCTTTCATTGACGGAACTCTTATTTTCATTTTGTTGACATCGAAATTAGCCGGGTCATTAGGCTTTTTAGTCAGTGCTATTCCACCAAAGTAAACAGGATATGAAGCTAGAACTTTTATCCCCTGCTTTGCAAATCTTTCTTCAACCACATTCATAAGCGGTCCGCCTTTTTTATACACCTCTTTAGCTTCTTCCCAGTTTCTTACAAGATATGGGGCAACAGGAAGTCCCAAAGTCTTGTCCACGCCGGTAGCAGTAGGTGCAAGCTGCATCTCTACATCCCCAAGTCCAACACGTTCTTGAACTACAGTATAGTCTCCAAGCGATCCCGAAGGATATACTTCTAATGTGATATCTCCGCCTGAAGCCTCATTTAATGCCTGTGCAAATGCGTTCACGTCATTATCTGCCGGAGTTCCCTGAGGCCTAACGTGTCCTATTTTCCAAGTTTTAGGTCCATCAGCCGCACCAGCTTTTGAGCACCCTGTAACACTCGTCACTAACATCATTAATGAAATTAATACCGCGCCTGCCTTTTTAAAATGATTTCCCATATTCATCAAAATTCCTCCTTTATATTCAAATAATTATAGTAGCCCCATGATTCTTGGAACAAACAGTGAAAGTTCTGGCATGAAAGTCGTGAGCACTACAACCGGTGCATATCCGAAAATCAGGAATGTCATTGTCGGCTTTAATATTTCGCTGAATTCACATTTACCTATACGCATTCCCAGGTACAGTATGCTGGCATAAGGCGGCGTTACGCCTCCCATTGCAAGGTTTACACCCATTATCGCCGCGAAGTGAACCGGACTCATTCCCAGCTTTGTAACCAGTGGCAGCAACAGCGGTGCAACAAGTATCATACCAGTTGTATCGTTTACTATCATACCTACAAAGAACAGGAAAACATTGATTATAATGAGCATAATCATTTTGTTTTGAGTTATGTTGAAGAACATTTCTATTATGGCCTGCGGCACCTGTAACATTACATATGTCTGGCTCAGCATAAGAGTGAATATTATCATGGTCATTATTGCTCCAACCGAAGTGGCCGATTCCTTTGCAACCCTGTAGAAATTGTCGCCTTTTAGTTCTTTATAAACAAAGAATCCTATAGGTATTGCCATGACTGCCGCAACACTGGCAGCTTCTGCCGGCGTGAAAACTCCGCCGTATATTCCCCCAAGTATTACTACCGGCATTGCCAGTGCTGGTAGCGCAACCGTAAACTTGTTTATAGCCAGTTTAGTCTTTTCAGCTGCCGGCATTGGCGGCGGCACTATTATGTCTGGATTCTTTCTGGCCCAGAAAAGATTTAGAATCGAAAACGCTGCAACTATGAGTAGTCCCGGAACCAAAGTGGACATAAAGCATGCAAGAATGGAAGTTTCAGTAACCCATCCGTAAAGTATCATTATTACACTAGGCGGGATCAGTAGCCCCAGTATTGACGAAACCGTAACTAGCGCTGTTGCATAACCCCTTGAATACCCTTGTGCAACCATCCTCGGTATAAGTATTGGGCCCGTTGCAGCTATACCTGTAAATCCACTGCCTGATATGGCCCCTATGAAAGCGGATACCGTTACGGCAACTACGCCTATTCCGCCTTTCACTCTGCCTACGAAAACATCCGCAAGGTCAAGAAGTCTTTTTGCTATACCACTTTCACCCATAAGCAGTCCCGCAAGTACAAACAAGGGGCTTGCAAGAAGAATAGGGCTTACTATCTGTGAGAACGACCAAAGCATCATACTCTTCATTGACACGCCCCCGAATATGGACATGAACAGCAGTGCTCCTCCAAAGCAATACGGAAGAGGTATACTCATCATCAAAAGAAATACCAAAAGTAAAACGTCTAAAAGTACAATCGTTAACATTATGCAGCCTCCTCCTCTTTTTCTTTATCATGTTTAACAAAACGTATCATATAGTCACCCATCTCAACAGCTGTGTATATTGTCATAAGTACAAGGCCTACAAGAATAGCGCATTCTCCGAAAAACAGCGGAAGTCCAACAAGGTCTGTAAATTTCCATACACTTAATGAATAAGAAAAATACCAGTACGACCAGTATGTCAGCCAACAGCTGACTCCTAAGGCTAAAATTCCCTTTACTATGTTGAAAATTTGAATTGCCCTATCACCTTTGATATAAAGCGTAAGTATTCCACAAGTTATATGATTCCTTTCCATAGAGGCGTTTGCCCCCCCAAGCATGTAAAGCCATATAGTCGGAAATATCATAATCTCCTCTATCCCCATGAGCGGCGCCTTGAATACATATCTTAGCAGTACCTGATAAAACACCATACAAGGTAGCAGGATCATAAGAAATGAAGTTGCTATTTCCTGAAACTTATTTACTGTTGTCCAAGTTTTCTTCATATTAGAATTTATTTGCATCTAATTCCCTCCTTCACTAAATTGATAAACACATAGTTATGCGGTGCATTAATAAAATTAAAATTGCATGTGTTGATTTGTTTGAATCTTTTCTACATTTGCAAACGTTTGTCCCCCCTTCAAAAAAATTTTCGGTATTTTTTTGAATCTTTATTAAGTTTGTTGAGTTTATTTGTTTAATTGTACTACAATCAAACAGTATCTGCAAGTAGTAAATTCAGTTTTTTTCAATAGTCTGAATATTTCTTATTTTCAGCGGCTCCAGCACTTGTTTTTACTAGTTAGTAGCATTATAATCAACTTGTTTTTTACTTCCTGCAGCCCTTTTTGCCGTTAAACCTTGAAAATGCCTATCGACTCATTAAGCAATTTTATAGTCTCATCAAGCTCTTTTACAGACTCTTTTATGCTTTCTATGGACATTGTCTGCTCTTCTATTGACGCACTTATCTCCTGTGTTGACGCTGTTGCAGCATGGGAATCCTCAAGTATGCCTTCTATCGATAAAAGCATGCTTTCCTTGACATTTTTTATTTGAGATATGCTTTCATTCGAACATTTAATTTGAGATACCACTTCTTCGATTTTCATTTGTATTTGACTAAATGCATCCATTGCATAAAATATGGATTCATTGGAATGCTCTGATTTTATAATGGAGTCTTCAAGCAGTTTCTCTACATCTCCAATAACTTTCATTATGTCACTTATCATTTTGCGTATATCCAGCGAGGCCTCTGCAGACCTGTAAGCAAGCTTTCCAACCTCGTCTGCAACCACCGAGAACCCTTTGCCATGTTCACCGGCTCTTGCCGCTTCTATGGACGCATTTAGCGACAATAGATTTGTCTCTTCGGCAACGGCATTTATAAGAGCCACTATTGTTTCAATTGATTTCGATTTCAAAAGCAGCTCCCCTATGCCTGCAGAAATGTCTTTTTGAGACTGTTCATTTTCAGTGTAAATTGATTTCATCTTGTCTATGGATTGCTTGATAAGACTGTTTTTTGTTTTCATTTCATTTGCACTTTCATCCACAGTCCTTATTCGGCTGCTTAAATTCTCAATCTCTTTCCCAAGTACACCTGTAACTTCAAATCCGTTTTGAACTTTGTCTGACTGAGATAATGCTGTTGCTGAAATCTCAGCTGCACTGCATGAGATTTCCTCTGACTCATGGCTCATTTGTTCAACTGACTGAGATATGATGTCTGATTTTTCAAATGCCGCCTTTGCTATATGCTGGCTATTCCCTATCAGCTTTTGAATATTTCCCGCCATCTTTTCAAGAGATTTTGAAAGCATGAAAATTTCATCCTTCCCTTTAATCTCATCGAATTTCACCTTAAGATTTCCTTCTGCCATCTTTTCCGCATTTTGCTTAAGCCTGATAATGGGCTTTGTTATTGCGCTTCCCAGGAAAAGTGCAAATCCCAGCACCAGGATTAAAGCTGTTACATTAATTGCATAATAAGTGTTTCTAATTGACTTGACTTGTGAATACACAATATTTTCCGGCACAGATATTCCAAGATGCCATCCTGTGTCCTGAAGCTTTGAATACAGTATTATTCTTTTTTCGTTGTCCACGTTCATTATCACTTTGCCGCTTTCGCTTTCTTTAATCTTTTGGGCGAGCTCTTCAAATTGCACATCTTCAAAAATATTCACATTCAGCATTTCCTCTTTGGGATGCGCTATTATTGAGCCTGACGAGTCAACTAAAAATCCGTACCCTTCTCCCGAGACATTCATTTTCGAAGTCAGCTCGCTCAGCTTTTTAAGCCCAATGTCCGCGCCCATTACAGCACGTATTTCGCCGTATTGGTCTTTTACAGGCACTGTATATGTAATTCTGTAGTCTCCAGATATCGCTTTGTACGGATTCGAAAATATTTCGGCCTTTTTCGCCAGACATTCAGTATACCAAGGCCTTGTTCTTGGATCATATCCTTGCGGAGGAATCCAGTCGCCGCCTCCAACAAACATTCCGCTCTCTTCAAATCCCAAATACATGTTCATTATATCTTTGTCTTGCTTATACGCCTTCACTACATTTGGCGCCGCACTTTCCATGTCTGTCTCTTGCTTTAACACCTCAACAGCAGTTTTGGCAACCGTTGACTTTTGATTAAGCCATCCTTCCAATTCATTTTTTATGCTCATGACACTTGTTTTCATATGTGTGTCAATATTTTCAACCACCTTTTTTTTGATTGTCAGATAACTGAAACTTGATACACTTATAAGGACAATACTTGCAAGCAAAATGAAATATAAGGATATTTTAGTTTTCAACTTCATATTCAGCCCCCTCCCTTTTTTCCGCCTTTCATATATTACCCGCCACATCCAAGTTTAATCGTTCTACATTTAAACAGTTTTTTTGTTTTTTATTAAAACAAAAACCATCCGCGACTAATTATGCCTGTCTGCTGGATGGTTTTAAAGCAATTGCAATGCGAATCGGCCTGTCGGAAAAATTTCCGACAAGCCTTTTCGTATATATTAACACTTTTATCTAAATGCTTATTTCCTTGCCCCTGTTTCAACATAGTTTACAAGTTCCTGCACGCTCATGCCTGCAAGCCCTAGATTTTCAACAGTTCTTCCGCCTTTATCTATATCTTCGCCAAGCATGTATTCTCCAAGCTTAACTATGGTTTCCATTCTGTCCACGTTTACGCCTGCAAGTTTTCCAAGCGACACTATTGCCTTTAGAGAATTTGGTACGTCTTCAAGAACATATCTTGTCTTAAGTGTCTTTTGGCCCATTATTCCATCATATGACTTATTCACTTTAACCTGGTCTGCAAAAGTGTCTCCGTAGGCATCATACATAACTTCAAACCACTCCGTCATAGGTCTTAGCTCAAGTCCAAGAACTCTTCCAAGCTCAAGCCTCTCCTTGTCCATATCTTCAATATACTGTCCTACTGTAGGAGTGAATCCATCATAGTAATACTGCCATTCTCCTTCGCTTTCTATCCTAGCAACATTAAGCAGCGATGGCGCTGGATGCAGCATTGCATTTATATTTTCAAGGCTTGTTGCAAGAACGTTCTTTCCTTCCTTGAATTCAGGGAAAGCAGTGTTCAGAGCCTCAACAACCTTCTTATTTTGAGTGGCAGGAAGAGCTGCAACCTCGTTTATATTTTTCACGCCGAATATGTACGCCTCTCCAGGTACCTTTGCCCTACATGCATAAAGTAGTGTTTGAGTCTCAGCTACAACAACATCCGCCTTGCAGCCGCTTTCATCAAGCACCCTTCTAAACTCAAGGGCTCCACAGCTCGCACCGGGGTGAAGCACTACAATCTGTCCGTCTTCAAGGTGAGGTGCACATGCCTTGGCTATGCTTGCATGGTAAAGTGATGGAAGCACCACTACCACTATGTCAGTACCCTCGATCACCTTTGAAATGTCAGTGCTCGCCATATCAACCTTTCCAAATCCCTGAACAGCTCCTGTAAGCTCTATTCCGCCCTTTTCATTTATGGCGTCTACAGTCTTTTCAAATACGTCATATAGCTTTACTGAAAATCCCTTCACTCCTATGTGTCCGGCCATCGCCTGTCCGCCGTTACCTCCACCTACTATTGCCCAATTAAGTTTCTTACTCATGTTATACCCCTCCCTTTCGATTGTCTGATTGTCCTACATTTAATTCGATTTTTTTAGTAAAGAGCACTAGACTCTTTACCATAGACTTTTAAACACTCTCCCCTTCAAAGACAAAACTATACCGTGGTATATGCGCCCCCTTTTCAACAGATTTTTTACATTCTCCATTTAAATCAAGGAATAGCATTTTTATTTGAAATCTTATGTTTTGTGGAACCTAAAATAACGCTGTGTCATTTGTTTGAAATCGGATTCAATCATACTTTCAATCATTTATCTTAGCTGCGTGCACAATTGAATGTCTATTTCAAACTTTGTTTAATTGTACTACAATTAAACAACTATTTCAATGGGTTTTTTGGATTTTTTGCAAATATATTTTTCCTGCAATCTCCTTTTTATTCCAAATAAAAACCACCCGGTAATTTTCACCGGATGGTCTGTTTAACTAATGCTGGTTCTAATCCCTTTTAGCTGCTGGCCTCTTCACCCCTGTCATTTTCACTTCTGGTTTTCATATAGTAGTATGCGGAAAGCGCAAAGCCAATGGATATTGATATGAACGTGGCCATAGCAGCCCCTCTTCCCTGATATGCGGGTATCAGCACATAGTTCATTCCTATGTTTGCAAGAGTGCTTATTATGTTGAGAAAAAGCACTTTCGACTGCTTTTCATTTGCCACAAGGTAGGTTCCGAGGTAGTAATTCACAAACAGCATTGGCATTGCAAATCCGAATATTTGGAGTATGTGGTATGCCGGAAGGTAGTCTCTTCCAAAGAGCAGAAGTATGCCCAGCTTTGCAAATATGAATATCCCTGCGGCAACTATTATGCCTCCTGCAAAATTCATTTTAAGCACATAAACGCTCTTTTGCTCGTCGAGCGACTTGTTGCTGAGTTTTGGAAGAAGCACAGTAGTCATTACAGACGGGAATATCAAAAGGTTTGTGAGTATCCTTTTTGATGCGCTGTAATACCCTGTTTCTACGTCTCCCATGAACGCATTTATCATCATGACGTCTATTTGCATTGCAAGCAGAGTTATTATGGAGTTCACAAACAGGGGCGAACTCTTTTTCACAAGAGCCAAAACCTCGCTTGACCTCACCTTCACATATTTAAGTTTGTATCTTCTTATCGCCTTGTTCATGCTCATTGCAACCGTCAGCCCGCGGCTGACCAGATAAGCCCCGGCTACAAGCTCCAGCTTTATGCCCTTTGGCCCCAGCAGTACAAATGCGCTTGTGCATATGAGAAGCAGCACATAGTCCAGCACGTCATAAAGCGCCATATAGTGCATCTCCTCACTTGACTGGAAGCATATCTTTGGAACCTTTATGAAGTTTTGCATCAAAAACGCAGCCCAAAATATTAACGCAGCCACCTCCATATCTACAACTCCAGATATGCCCATGAAAACAAACACAATGCTCATTATAGCTGTCATAAAAAATCTCGAAGTGACATTCATTGATATGTACCTGTCCATGCTGTCTTTGTCCTTTGATATTTGCACCACTGAAAATATGTCGGTTCCAAGGTCGAGAAATATTGCCAGTATGCTCATGAGCGCAGTATAGTATCCAAACCTTCCGTAAAGCTCTACTCCAAGATATCTGGCTATTATTGTAGTGACCAAAAGCCCAAAGGCTATGTTCATGAAATGAGCCGCGGTTATGAAAAAACTGTTTCTGGCCACTTTGCTCTCTTTAATCTTTTTTACATCAAGCTTCTTTGCAATTTCCTCCCTGCGCATATGCCTCACCCCCGCCCAAGTTCCCTATAAAGCAAATGCTGCAGTACTAATGTCTGCAGCATTATAATACTGATGTCATCATTCATTTTCCTTGAGGCTTTGAAGCCTTTTCACCTCTTCTTCGTCTTTTGTCTCCTTCTCTTCCTTTAGATATTCAGCATTTTGCTCTCTGTAGTGTATGGCAGTAACTTCATCCAAGAATCCTATCCTTGCGCCAAGCATCCTGAGCCTGTCAAAAAACTCCCCGTCATATGGCATCTGGTATTTCCAGCAGTCTCTTGAATACCTCAAAAATGCCAGCCTCTTGTTGTACATTACTGAAGCGTGCGAAACCCTTCCCCACTCGAATATCCCGTCTCCAACAGTGTCCCAGACGTCCTCTTCAAGCTCTCTTTTCACCTTGGAATATACAACCTCATAGTTGTTTTCCATTGCGAAATTCACGAGCTTTTCAAGGTGATCCGGATGCCATTCGTCATCGTCGTCAGTAGTCGCTATCCAGTCTCCCATGCAAAGGTCCAGAGCCTGAGTGAGCGCAGTGTATCCCGGAACAAACCACCTTTTTTCACTGTCCATGAAGTGCTCCTTAGGATACGCCTGTGAATTATAATATCTTATCCTCGGGTCATCCAGGCTCCTTACGAGCTCTTCCGTATTGTCGCTGCAGTGGTCGGCCACTATTACAACCTCGAAGTTCTGGTATGTCTGCCTCAGTATTCCCTTTAAAGTCCTGTTTACAAGTATGTCAGCCCTGTTGTATGTGGGTATTCTTATCGATATGAGAGGGTTCTCCTTCTTTATGGGGTATATGTCCCTGTTTTCCTGAATCCTTTGCCTGTCAAACCTGTTTTTCAAATAGTAAAGTGAAAAAAATCTGTAAATTCCCCTTTTGCTGTCCTCCCTTATGAGATTCACCCTTCTTTTTATCTTTTTAGAAAGCATATCCATCACCCCTTTTCCTAAAGATATGTACTCAAAAATTCTTTGAGGGCATCCTGCCAGCTCCTCATATAGTAGCCATGATCCCTTTCTAGCCTTCTATTTTGAAGTACTGAATACGAAGGTCTCAGCGCATCCCTTCCCGTCTGTTGGGTTCTTATGGGAATCACATCTATATCCTTTTCCGCAATACTGAATATCTCCCTTGCAAAACCGTTCCAGCTGCACTGCCCGCTGTTTGTAACATGGTAGAGCCCGTAGTCATCTGTGCTTATCAAATGCTCTATGGCCATTGCAAGATCCAGTGAGTATGTCGGAGTTCCCACCTGATCGTCCACCACTTTTATTTCACTCTTTTGCTCCGACAGAGAAAGCATTGTCTTTAGAAAATTGTTTCCATGCGCTCCGTACAGCCATGCTGTCCTGAGCAAAAAATGCCTTGAACAAGCTGCACTTACAAGTCTTTCCGCCTCGACCTTTGACATTCCATACACGTTCAAAGGGTTGGTGTCATCCTCTTCCACATAAGGCGAGCTCTTCTTCCCGTCGAATACATAGTCGCTTGAGATATGCACAAACTTAGCGCCCACCTCTTCGCAGGCGATAGCCAGGTTTTCAGGGCCCTTTGAGTTCACCAAAAATGCAAACGCCTCTTCACTTTCGGCCCTGTCTACATTGTTGTATGCAGCTGCATTTATTACCACCGACGGCCTTATATCCCGTATAAACCTTGCCACCTCGTCCCTGTCCGTAATATCCAGATTCTCTCTCTCTGTTCCCACCACATTGTATTTTCCCTTGAGAAGATTTGAAAGTTCAGTCCCAAGTTGCCCCTTGCATCCGCTTATAAGCAGTTTTTCCACCACATCCACCCTCTTTCAAGCTTATATTCTGCCATACATCCTGTCATAATAATCCATATACTCCTTGCTTCTAACCCTTTCAAGCCATATGCTGTTTTTTACATACCAGTTTATGGTCTCGTTTATGCCGTCTTCAAACTCGTACATTGGCTTCCATCCCAGCTCCAATTGCATTTTGGATGAGTCTATGGCATACCTTCTGTCATGCCCCAGCCTGTCAGTCACATGTTTTATGAGCTTTTCGTCGGCACCTGTGCTCTCTATTATGAGCCTTACTATCTCGATGTTTGTCTTTTCATTATTCCCTCCGATATTGTAGACCTCTCCCGGCCTTCCCCTGTGGAGGACCTCGTCTATGGCCCTGCAGTGATCGCTAACATGGAGCCAGTCCCTTATCTGAAGCCCGTCTCCGTACACCGGAAGCTGCATACCGCTCATTGCATTCGATATCATAAGCGGTATGAGCTTTTCTGGAAACTGATACGGGCCGTAGTTGTTTGAACACCTGGTTATAAGTACGTCCATTCCGTATGTCCTATGGTACGCCCTTGCAAGCATGTCGGCTGAAGCCTTGCTTGCCGAATAAGGGCTGTTTGGCATGAGCGGAGTGCTTTCAGTGAAAAATCCGCTCCCTCCCAGACTCCCGTAGACTTCATCCGTTGAAACCTGAAGATATCTCGAGACACCGTGCTTTCTCGAAGCCTCAAGAAGAACCTGTGTTCCAAGTACATTGGTCCTCACAAACGCCCCGGGGTCCTCTATGCTCCTGTCTACATGGGATTCAGCCGCGAAATTGACAACCATGTCTATGCCGCACTGGAATATGGAATCAACAAGTGCCTCGTTTGCTATGTCCCCTCTTATGAACCTGTACGAATCACTATCCTCTATGTCCCTTAGGTTCTCCAGGTTCCCCGCATATGTCAAAACGTCCAGATTCACTATGTTGTATCCGGTATGCCTTCTTAGCATGTGCCTTATGAAATTGCTCCCTATAAAGCCCGCCCCGCCCGTCACAAGAATAGTCTTTTTCATATTGTCCTCCATTTCTCACCCATTGGATTTGCGCCGCGCATAGCCTTTTGGCCCGCATTAAAATGAAAAATTTGTCTCGCTGAGCTTTTTCAAGGATGCATCTTTTTTTGAAAGCTTTATATCTTCAATCCCTTCCGTAGGCCACTTTATACCTATTTGCGGATCATTCCATATTATTCCGCATTCGTCTTCGGGATGGTAAAATTCAGTGCATTTGTATGTGAATTCCGCCACATCTGAAAGAACCAAGAATCCATGCGCAAAGCCCTCCGGAATGTAAAACTGCCTTTTGTTCTCCTGCGAAAGCTCAACTCCATGCCACCTGCCATACGTTGGAGAGCCTTTTCTGCAGTCGACTGCAACGTCAAACACCTTGCCCGCCACCACTCTCACAAGCTTTGCCTGAGGATGCTCCTTTTGAAAGTGAAGCCCCCTCAATACCCCTTTTGAAGACTTGGAGTGATTATCCTGAACAAACTGCCTGTCTATGCCGTTTTGGGCGAATTCCCTCATATTATAGCTTTCCATGAAGAATCCCCTATCGTCCCCATACACCGTGGGCTCTATTACCAAAAGCCCCTCTATTTCAGTCCTTATAAATCTAAACTTTGACAATGGCACTCCCCTCCGTTTTTGCACTCGTTTGCGATGTCCAGTATGTATCTGCCGTAATCCGTCTTTAAAAGAGGTTTGGCAAGCTCTTCAAGCCTTTTCCCATCTATATAACCCATCCTGAAAGCTATCTCCTCTATGCACGCTATATAAAATCCCTGCCTTTTTTGTATGGCTTCGATGAAATTGCTGGCGTCAAGCAGTGTCGTATGGGTCCCAGTGTCAAGCCACGCCATTCCACGCCCGAAAAGCTCAACGCTGAGCTGCCCCCTTCTCAGGTACTCCTCATTCACGGATGTTATCTCAAGCTCTCCCCTGGCAGAAGGCTTAATGTTTTTGGCTATTTGCACAACCTGCTCGTCGTAAAAATAAAGCCCCGGAATTGCATAATTCGACTTCGGAACCTGCGGCTTTTCTTCAAGCGATGTAACCCTGCCCGATTCGTCAAATCCAACCACCCCGAACTCTTCAGGATGCTTTACATAATAGCCGAATATCACTGCCCCTTCTTCAGTTGATGCAGCCCTTTTGAGAATCTGGGTAAAGCCCTGCCCGTGGAATATGTTGTCTCCAAGCACAAGTGCGACCTTGTCCCCACCTATGAAATCCTCTCCTATTATGAAAGCCTCCGCAAGCCCCCTTGGCTCCTTTTGAACCCTGTAGCTTATGGATATTCCTATATCGCTTCCGTCGCCCAGCAGTTCCTCGTAGTGAGGGATGTCCCTCTCAGTCGATATTATGAGTATGTCCCTTATCCCTGCCAGCATGAGCACTGAGAGCGGATAGTATATCATGGGCTTGTCGTAAACCGGAAGAAGCTGCTTGGAAATCGATTTTGTTATGGGGTAGAGCCTGGTTCCCTTCCCACCCGCAAGAATTATCCCTTTCATAGACATCTTCCTTTCTATTTTTTCCCCTTTATATTTCTGTAAAAATACTCGTATCCTTCAATAAGTGCCTTGCTGGTATGCTCCCAGCCAAGCTCGTTTACGACCCTTTGATACCCGAGCTCTCCCATTCGAATTCTTCTGTCTTCATCGTCAATCAGCTCGACTATCTTGAGCGCCATGTCTTTCGAATCGTTTGGCTTTGCGTAGAGCGAAGCCCCTCCCGCAGAATGTCTCCCTTCTGTTAGATCAAACTGGACTATGGGCTTTTTTAGGGCCATGTATTCAAGCACCTTGTTCATTGTCGATTTGTCATTCATGTCATTGTATTCATCCGGATTTACGCATATGTCCGCGGTGTTGAGATATTCGAGAAGCACCTGGTCGCTCACCCTTCCGGTAAATTCAATCATGTCGTCAAGCCCCATGTTTGCTGTCCTTTTTCTGACCTCCCCCAGGTATGGTCCTCCCCCCACTATTCCAAAGAATATGTCGTCCCGCTTCATATGGTTTTTTATGTGGTGCGCTGCATCCAGAAGGTAGTCCATGCCCTCCTGTTGGCCTATCACGCCAACGTAGCCAACCATATAGCGCCTTCCTCTTTTTATCTCATGCTTTGGAGGCATTATCCTTAGCCTTTCGAGTCTCGGCCCGCTTCTTAGGACAAAAACCCTCTCCGGGCTCATGCCCCCTCTTTCTATGGCTATTTTCTTGTATGACTCGTTTGTGACAAAAGCCATGCAGGCGTTTTTGTATGTCAGCCTTTCAAGCATTATCTGCGACTGGTAGAGCATTCCCCTCTTTTTGAATTTTGCATAAAACAGCTCCGGGCAGATGTCATGGTGGTCGAATATGTAATGCACTCCCCTGCTTTTGAATTTTCTTGCCACAAGAAATATGTTGTCGGGCGGGTTGCATCCGTGAATAACGTCAAATCCAACCTCCTCATACACCTTCTGCGCAAGCCTTGTCTCTTCCCTCAGAGCTGCCGAATATTCCCTGACATAGCCCCCAAATCCGTTGCCCTCCTTCGGAAGGTCGTGCCTGTATATGTGAACCCCTTCCAAAAGCTCATATTCACTTATATAGCCCTTCCCCTTGGGACATATCACCGATACGGTATATCCGTTTTTCACAAGGGTCGTGGCCTCCTGCCAGACCCTCGTGTCAAAAGGGACAGGCAGGTTTTCCACTATTATGAGAACTTTTCTGTCCATATCATCACCTTGCCCCTGCTTTCGAAAGCCCCTCTATGGCATTTATGTTGCTCCAGCTTATGCCCTCGTAGCTTCCGTCATATTCAATGCCATTCCACATTCTCACAAGGTCTATTATTACCCTGCCTGTGTATTTCTCCGGGATATCCTCGAATTCGACCGCCCTGTGACCGACCACTATTACATCGCTCGCCTTTACGACCTCGTCCAGATCGCTGGATATGAAATGTTGAAGATGAGGAATCTTGCTCTCTATATATTCCTTGTTGGTGCCTGTTATTTCAGACAGCTTTACATTCTTGTCGTATATGTTTATGTTGAAGCCCTTTCCAAGCAGCCTTTCCACAACGTCTACCATGGGGCTGTTTCTAAGGTCATCAGTTCCGGGCTTGAAGCTTAGCCCCAAAAACCCTATGTTTCTCTTTCCCTTTTCAATTACTATTTCAACAAGCCTGTCCTTTTGGTGCTCATTGCTGTCTATAATATGCTCTATCACAGGGATTTTAACGTAATTGTCCCTCGCAAGAGTCATAAGGGCCTTCGTATCCTTAGGAAGGCAAGAGCCTCCGTATGCAAATCCAGGCTTGAAATAATAGGGCGATATGTTAAGCTGGGTGTCCTTGCAGAATATGTCCATGACCTTGTGGCTGTCAATGTTTTGGGATTTGCATATGTTGCCCACTTCATTGGCGAACACTATCTTTAGAGCATGGTATGTGTTGTTTACGTATTTCATTATCTCCGCAACCCTTATGTCTGTTTCGACAAATTCACTTGAGATATTGCTGTACAGGTTTTCCATGGCATCTATGGCCCTTTTGTCGTCCGACCCCAGAAGTGTTATAGGGGGATTGAAATAATCTTTAACGGCGCTTCCCTCTCTCAAAAATTCAGGATTTGAAACAAGCGCAAACGACTCATTCCTCTTCTTGCCTGAAAATTCCTCTATCACCGCTCCGACCTTTTCATTCGTTCCCGGAAGCACTGTGCTCCTTATGGCTATTACATGGAACTCCTCCTTTTCCCTGAGCGCCTCTCCGATTTCCTCGGCCACCTTGAATATGTAATCCAGATTCAAGTGCCCTTCTCTGGTGCTTGGAGTTCCCACAGATATTATGGAAATGTCGGTATTTAAAACCGCATATGTTGCATCGAGAGTGGCCTCTAAAAGCCCATTTTCATGTCCCTTCATTATAAGAACATCTATATCCTTTTCTATTATTGTAGGTTTTCCCGAATTGATCTGATTCACTTTGCTCTCGCTAACGTCAACACCTATTACCCTATGCCCTTTTTCCGCAAGGCATCCGGCGCTAACACATCCCACATATCCAAGACCAAATATGCTCACCCTCATAATAATCCCCCTTTTCTATACAAAACATTCCTCTTGCAATCAAGTGTCTGTCATGGTTTGTTTTCCATTACTGATTTTCACTGTATTTTTGAACGCTTTTCAAACACAAATCTTTTTTAATATTTTATTTAAATATACCCTACGTCAATAGTTCCTATTCAGCACAGGCAACATATAAGCAATAATCCCCAAATCGCAGTTAATACTATTTTTACCTACTTATTTTTTCTTTCATATATTCCACTTCCTACCCTTACATCGTCATAGTATATGCAGCTTTCCCCAACAGCCAAATCAACCGGATTTGTCCAGCTTGTATAGTTGTACCTGTACGAGCCTATCTTCAGGTAACTTCCTGAATTGTTATAAGCAGTCTCTCCATACATCTTGTAATCCTCTCCATTGAACGGCAAAAGCGGCTGGCCGTCGACCCAGGCTTCCACATATCCGTCACCTTCGACAGAGTGCTTTATATGCCAAACTATCTCGTGCCATTTTCCTCTTTCGGGAAATATCCCGGTCTTGAAGTCTATCACGTCCATATATGTGGCCGAAAATTCAAGCTCATCCGTAAAAGGCTCCAGTCCAAGAGCAAGTGCAAAGCTTCCGTCAACCCAGTCGTCCCAGGTTTCTCCCGCTTCAAAGTCCGGCTTGCTGTGCCACTGGCCTATTATTTCAGATGCAGAGTTGTGCCTTTTATCCGGGTCTATCATGAATTTCCATGAATACCAGTAGTCCTTGCCGAGTTTTTCGTAATTATCCACCCTAAGCTCTGACCTTGGCCTTATGAAAGGGTTTTCTCCCCTCCATGTGTATGCCATGAATACATTGTTTTCATAGTCCAAAGGGTCCTGCCTTATAGATCCCCCCTGGGCGTTCCTTTTTTCGAGGTGGTCCCACTTTGAAAGATCCCCTTCAAAGTCGTCATAAAAGACGTCTGCTTTAACTATATAGTCTTGAATGTTTTGTATCGAATAGTCATTTTCGATTTCGATTGAATCTTCAGTGTCACAGCTGACGACTGCCGGCGTATCCGTATATGCAAATCCTCCGCTCCTATCGGACGGATGGACCGTCATATTTTGGATAGCAAAGATAATCATTAAAATGCAAGGCGTAATCATTTTTCTGTGTCCCCCCATATATACGACCCCTCTCATGCGCACTCGTGAAAATCAAATTCATATGCGTACACATCCACGACTGGAATACTATTAAACAATATTACTCTGTTTTATTATTAATACCCCTTAATCCCGTCTAAAAATAAATATGATAAGCTAAAAAATGAAAACTGCACACGGCTTAACTAGACTCAGTCTATTAAAGTCCAAAAACAAAAAGGCAAGTGGCGCTTAAGCGCCACTTGCCTTTTTGTTTTATATTAAAGAGGATTTACTAGATATTAAAAGTCAACATCTTCCATGTTTGTAGAAACCTTCACATCGTCATAGTATACACAGCTTTCTCCAGTTGCATACGTTCCCGGATTTGTCCAGCTAGTGTAGTTATATCTGTAAGAACCTACCTTCAGATAGCTTCCTGCTTTGTTGTATGAAGTCTTTCCGTATATCTTCCCTTCTGGGAAAAGAGGTTTTCCGTCCATCCAGGCTTCAACATATCCATTGCTTGAAGTCGAATGTTTTATTTTCCATGTCATTGTATGCCATTTGCCTTTTTCAGGGTATATTCCAGTTCTCTTCATTATTATACCCATAGGAGTAGATGCGAAATCAAGCTCTCCGTTTGGCCTTATCTCAAGCGCCAGTGCAAAGCTTCCATCAACCCAGTTGCTCCACGTTTCGCCTGCTGCATAGTCAGGCTGAGTGTGCCACTGGCCTATTATCTCGGATGCAGAGTCATGGCTGTAGTTCTCGTCTATCATGAACTTCCAAGAATACCAGTATTCCCTGTCAAGGTCTTCACCTATGTTGACTCTAAGCTCGGCTCTAGGCCTTGTGTTCTTGTCGTATCCCTGCCATGTGTAAGCCTTGAATACGTCATTTCCAGAATTCTTAGGATCTTTGACTATCTCTCCGACCTGGCCGTTGTAGTCCTCAAGAGCGTCCCACTGGTTGAAGCTTCCTGATTCAAAGTCATCATAGAACGTATCAGGAGTAGACTGAGGCTGATCCGGCTCTGTTGGAGGGCTTACAGGCTCTTCAGGTGTTGTTGGCTCTTCAGGTGTTGTTGGCTCCTCAGGAGTCCCTGGATCTACTGGCGGAGTTATCGGCTCTTCAGGTGTTGTCGGCTCCTCTGGAGTTCCTGGATCCCCGCTGCTTGCTATTACATTTATGTCCAGCTCGTCAAAATATACAAGGCTCTTTCCTACTGCTCCATCTTCACGAACTACACCAAGCTCAATGCTGTTTCCGTTATTGTCCACAGCTGTAGGCCCGTATATCTTTCCGTCGGTAACTTCTCTTCCGTCAGCCCAGGCTCTTACATACCCGTCTTTTGACCAGTTGACTTCAAGCTGAATGTCAACCCATTCTCCCTTAGGTATGCTTACAGCTTTTGAATCTGTATATCTTCCCGTTTCATTGTTATATAGGAATACAATTATCTTTCCGTCATGGTAGTCTATTCCCACAGGAGGCGCTTCAGAACCTGAATTCGCAGGGAACACTCCTATGGTCTCCCAGCCAGAAGTGTTTGAATGACTTGGGTCAGCCATGAATTTCCACTTGTATACAACCGTATCTCCATATGACTCACCATTGTCATATATCATTCTCGCATAAGAGGCGTTGTCAAGCTCGAATCTCACTGCTTTATTTGAACTGTCCTGCTCATCTGCTACAACTTCAACGCTTCCGTTTCCACTTTCAACGCTCCAGTTTTTAATGTCTCCGTAAGCTTTTCCGCTTGTGAATACAGTAGAGCTTTCCTCTTCAACCGGAGGCTCTGTTACTACTGGTGGCTCTACCGGTGGTTCTGTTACTACCGGTGGTTCTGTTACTACCGGTGGTTCTGTTACTACCGGCGGCTCTACCGAAGAGTCTGCCTCTATTTGTACGTCGTCAAAATACACAAGGCTGCTTCCATAGCTTGAACTCTCCCTTACCACTCCAAGCTCAAGGTAGTTTCCGTCTTCATTTACAGCCGTAGGTCCGTACATTTTCCCATCTGTAGCGTCCTGACCGTCTATGCTCGCCTTCAAATATCCGTCTTCAGACCAGTTTATTTCAAGGTCAAGGTCTATCCATTCTCCCTTTGACACGCTTACAGGGTTTGAATCTATATATTTTCGAGTATTGCTGTCATATATGTATGCTATGACCTTTCCATCATGGTAGTCCACTCCCACAGTCGGTATGCTCGAACCTGAATTTGCGGGGAACACCCCAAGAGTCTCCCAGCTTGAGTCATTTGAATGACTTGGATCTATCATGAATTTCCAGCTGTATTTTACCGTCTTTGAATATGAAGCACAGTCATAGTACATTGCTCTTGCTGAAGTAGCTCCTTTTCTTGGAAGTTTAATTTTCAAAGCCTTGTTTGTCGAATCCGTAGGGTCTTGTGCAATACTCACATTCCTGCTTTCTACCTCCCAATTTGACAAAGTTGATCCAAAATCGTCGCTAAAATAGTCGACGCCGGAACCAGCTGCAAATATAGAACCCGGTATTGCCATTATGAACGACAACACTAAACATGTTAGCTTCTTCCTATTTTTAATCAAGATATCCACCTCTTCTTATACTTTTTGCGGGAGATTTTATAAATCCCCTTAGTGGAAATCTAAATTAATATTTTAGAGATGTATTGTAAATAGGCACAAAATCATAAAGACAGGACTTGATATTTGCATTCAAATGTAAAATACATTTACAGCGCATACAAAATACAAGTGTATGGAATTTTGCAATATTGTCCATGCATCAATAGTTTGAATGCACGCTTAAAAAACCTGTTAAATAAGCCCATGGCTTTCCCCAGATTTCGGATGACATTGCAAAGCTGCATAAACTGCAGGCCGAAATTATAATATGTACCGATGCCCTTAATATTGGGCATCCACTCTAAAAATATGTAATTTTAATTTTCCATTAAGTAGAATTTGACTTTTTATTGAATTCCCGTTGTCTATAGTATAAGTTCACCTC
This sequence comes from Peptoclostridium litorale DSM 5388, assembly GCF_900141635.1. Lineage (GTDB taxonomy): Bacteria > Bacillota > Clostridia > Peptostreptococcales > Peptostreptococcaceae > Peptoclostridium > Peptoclostridium litorale. The sequence continues at coordinate 60,391 of NZ_FSRH01000016.1, forward strand.
GGCAAATATCATATCCATCAAAAGTCCCATTTTAGCATTTTGTATAATTATATTTAATATTTCTTATGATATTGGGTACTCTAATTTCCCGCTCCAATATCTATATGCGTGCTTATGATTTGATTTCCATAAGCTTTGCCTTTACACCTTATAGCAGTGGTCTTGACCTTTTCCATATAGTGCTTTGACTCCCACTCCTCCTGCAAATGCACCTGAATGTCACAATCCGACTCAAGTTCCATAACTGCATTTGCATTTTCGCCAATTAAAAGCTGTACGACATTTTGTGATTTTTTGACTGCCTTTACGCCGCTTGAAAGCATGAATGTGATAATCCACTCTCCTTCACCGCCGTATATCCTGTCTGTGATGCTTATTCTAGAAGGCTTTATATAGTGTATGTCCCTTTGGTGTATAAGTGGTGCATAGCCGTCATGCCTTGCGGATACAAAGTCTTCACTTTCCGAAAGCTCATGCTCCAGCAGCTGTGCATTTGCCCTTTCCCCCCAAATAAATTCTCCCTTCATGTCCGACTGGTCCTTTCCACTCAGTTCTGCCGTACTGTGGTTTATTGTCTTTCTAAAATAGTCCCTCCACTCCCTTTTAGTGTGGTATACGTAAGTTCCCGGGTCTATAATCACATCCCTGCCACCAAGCCTCAAAGTGATCGAAAGGGCATCCGCATGTCCATGTGCAGCTATGGCCCCATATCCCAGCTCACCGTGATCAAAAGTCAGAAGGACTTCTCCCGCTTCACACTCACCCCTTATCACTGTGTATCCGCCCATTTCATATATTGTCGATTTTTGCACGGGCAGCTTTTCAATGCCCCTGCAAATTTGATTCTGCTCAAAAATCCACTTTATATTCGGCTGGAGCTTTTCCATTTGGGAATACCCCTTTCCAAGGAGTATCGAACAGCCTTGAAGCACGTATTCATAATGGTTGAACGTACTACCTGAATAAAGGTCGAGAAGCCTTCCTTCGTCCGAATCCCCTATTTCAACCACATTCCCCCCGCTGTCCATTAAATCCCTCAAAAAGAGGCACATTTTGTCCAAAATCTCATCGACATGCCTGGGATACTTTATTGAATTTTTTTTAAGCAGCGCGATGCACAGCATATACGACTCTATCACAAAGCTGTGGTAGTGCACCGCCTGCTCTTTGTCCACTCCGTCATAGTGCACCTGCCTTTTTATTTCCCCAGCAAGTACTTCTATGGACTCATCCATCCATTTTTTTATTCCAAAAACTACCGCGCAGATGCACACAATGCTCATTTCAACTATTAGATGGTTGTTTGCAGAAGAATATCTTGACCTGTGGTCCATCACATATTCAACCTGATTGAGGAGAGCGCATTTCAAGTCCTTCAAAAGCTTGTCGTCGGAATGTCCAAATGATGCATGTAAAAATGCATATGTCCACATCCACGAATAAGCCCTTATAGCCATTTCCATGGGACTCGTCCAGCTTATGCCCTTCATGAACGGATTTTTACTGGTCCAATCGTAAAAATTCCCCTTCAAAACCTCCAAATACTTTGATTTTCCGCTCAAATAAAATGCCTTTGCAAGTACCGCCATTTCGAAATGCCTGCCCAGCTCCCAGTTGACCCTTGCATCCCCTATGTCGTCCCTTTGCCTGAAATCCAGTTTTGGAGAGAATTCAAGCGGCCACCTCATCCCTTTTGAAAAGGCGCTCATCCAGTCTATGCCGTCTTCAAACTTCACCGGTTTCCCAAATATAATTACTTTTCCTTCACATATCATATCTGCATATTCAAAATCATTTTCCTCAATGCCTCTTTTAAAATATTCCCCGCCCCTCCAAAGGTCTACATAAAAGGCCTCCGGTATGAATCTCCGGTCGGAAAGGGCCATGCTATCGTCTCCGAGAAGGTCCGCCTGAGTTATAATATAATCTTTTTTTTCATATTTTTTGAGCCTTGTAATTTCATCCTTCTTCTGGCCTATCCTCCAGACCACCTCAGCCGGACTCATCGCCTTAAGCCTTTCATAGTACCATCCTATCCTAGACACCTTTTCACGCCCTTTCAGCCACATGTTTGGAAATGAAGTGCCTATTTTTGCACATAATCCACAGCATCCATAAAACCAGAAAACATATTGCTTATGTGCGCAGTTCCCATAGCTGTGTCTTTTGCATTTTTCGACATTTCACCCAGTACATCCCGATTTCTTATAATGTACATTATCTTTTCCTTGAGTTCCTTCCCGTCTTCTGTCATAAATCCGTTATATCCATTTTTAAGATAGTACACTTCCGGAGGATGGTGAACGTTCATTGTAACAACAGGTTTTCCCCAGAAAAACGCCTCGTTGAGCCCCAGACCCAGATGTCCCGGTATTGAAAATACAGTCGCGCTGTTGAATATGGAGTTGAAATCGACCATATCCCAAATTTCACCCAGATAGTAATAGTTCTCAACAGAATCCATAATGCCCTTTTGCTCGTCGCTTATTCCCTTTCCCACCACAACCACGGCAACATCCTCGCCGCGGAAATTGTCAAGAAGAACATCGAGCCTTTTGTTTTCCTTTATCCGCCCTACAAATAGCACTATGTCTTCCTGCTCTATCTCATATTTTCGCCTTATCTCTTCCTTTGAAAGTATATTTTCTGTATCCACATCCTCAAGATTGAGCGTATTGTATCCGACAAACAGCTTGTGCGAATTCTTGTCACTCACATATTTCTTTTCATTTGGAGAGTAGAGCACTATTGCATCTGAAATATCGTGAATCCTCCTGAATACTGAATTTTTAAACCTGGCATCGGGAGTGTCAAGGTTTATTCCATGGTTCCAATATATCACAGGAACCCCCTTCATCCTGCAGTAAAGGGTCACCGGGAATATTACAATGTCCTTCAGGTGCAAAAATGTTATTACAACATCCGGTCTCATTTTAGATATATACGCCATATACTTCCTGCTGCTCGTGTCTATTATTTGGAGGTTGAATTTAGGCTCGATTCCAACATCCTGCCAGCTTGGAGCGAGAACAGAAAATTCATACCCTTTCTTTTTGAATTCTTCATAAAAATAATTGTAAACCTTCACCCTGTAGTGGAAAACATGGTTGGAAACCAACAGTATCTTCTTCATTTTCCATCCCCCCTATAGTTTTTTCATAAACCTCTTTACCGGATAAAACCAGTCCATGCTGACAAGAATTCCCTTTACAGTGTTTTTTAAAGACGGATTTATGGGCTCTGAAACGACCTGAGACCATAGCTTTTCCATTATCCTCTTGTACAAAGGGCATGTGTACTTGTTTCTGTATGAATGATCTACCGACGCAAATATCTCAAGCAGCGTCCTGCAGCTGAAGGGACAGTATTCCTCAATTGCTATGTCGGTTTCAGTCCTGTGAGACGCCTCCCATATCAGGCCCTCCTCCCAGTAGAACAGTATAAAAGGATCTATGTTCATTTCCTTTGCGAATTGAATGTTTTTGTCTATCCAAATCTGGCACATCTTATCCACATAGTCGTTCCCATTTTTATATCCCAGTTCCATCGAAAAAACCTTCCCGCTTGGAGATTTAATGCTTCCCCTGTAATTCCTTATCACCTCGCTGACATGGCTTGATATGCTCATATATTCCGGATATTTCTTGTAGAACACATTATATATCCCCGCCAGGTTTTCCGTCCTGTAATATGCGGTGTTTTGGCAAAAGACGTCCTTGAACCCCTCGTCAACACTCTCTCCGGATTCGACTATTTCAAAACTCTTGCCAAGTCTCGACATAAGCTTTTGGGGCACTGCTATGTCCTCGTGGCTTTTGTCCATCCACGGAAATTTTATTATAAAATACTTAACTTCATCGCTTATATCCCTGGATGCCGCCAAAAGCATTCTGCTGTCCCATCCCGCAGTAACCGGTATCATTATATTATTCCTCATATAAGCCGCCTTCAAAAAACCCTTTAACATTCTTGCCCCTTTTTCACTTGCCCATTCAAGCGTTCTGCTCTCCAAAGGCTCTTTCGGCCAGTATCTTACAGCATCTCCTCCCAAAATGTCCAAATAAAAATTCGGCCTCAGCGCCTTTACCCCCTTATATATGGTTTCCTCTCCCACCCACTGTTTTTTTGACCTTACAAATGCATCGGACCTGTAAAGCGCAATCGCCCGTTCATCGTCAGTTTCCTCCACCCCCAGGAATTTTTCCATTATGGGCAGCTGGGATGCGCATGAAACCCCATTTTCTCCGACATGGTAATAGACCTCTCTTTGGCCTCCCGCATCGTGAAACATCCTGCAAGTGCCCTCGTCCTCATAAATCGCAGCAAACCTTCCGCTGTATTCAAATGTAGCCCTAAGCAGATCGTCAAAACCTTCATTCTCCTCAAAAATTCTCCCGAGTATCTTATCATTGCCGTACTCCTGGTTTTGCCAATCGAATATGTACCCTAAAAACACAAGCCTCCTGTGCTCGTCTTCAATCTCTATGCAATCCAAATCCGGATGCACATAAAGTTTTTTCTCACCATTGCATATTTCATGCCGCTTCCAGCTGTAAAGCCCTTCTATATCCCGCGATGTCAGCAAAAACTGCTTCCTGTAAAGCAGCTTTTTATAGTCCATCTCACTCATAATGCATCCCCTCCCATTTACCTATGTACTAATTCCCATCAAACTATTTTTTATTTTTTATATTATTTATTTTTAAAGCCCTTTTCACACTGCGCATTCTCCTTTTTATTTTTTTCAGCAGATACATTAGATTTTTAGATACCAATATCCCCTCTAAAGTTCTTTTTAAAGAAGGGTTTACCGGCTCCGACAATACCTGAGGCCAGAGTCTTTTCATTATCTCCTTGTACAGTATGCATTCGTATTTGTTCCTGTACTCGGGCCTTACCGACACCATTGTTTCCAGCAATTTTCTGCAGCTAAGCGGACAGTATTCCTCAAGAGCTATGTCCGTCTCTGTCCTGTGAGACGCCTCCCAGTTTGACTCTTCCCAGTCAAAAAGGGTAAGCAGGTCTATTCCCATGTCCCTCGAGACTTGTGCATTTTTATTTATCCAATCTTCACATGTCCTTATGACATATCCGTTCAAATTCTCGTATCCTATGTATTCCGACAAGTCCTTTCCCGCATAGCTTTTCATCTTTCCCGCATAGCTTCTCACCACCTCGCTCAAATGGCTTGAAATGTTCATGCGGTCCGAAAACATTTTGTAAAACACTCCATATATTCCAGCAAGGTTGTCTTCCCTCGGATACGCGGTGTTGCACTTGAAAATTCTTTCAAACTCACTGTCTGCACAGCCGTTTATATTTATTACCTCGAATCTGCATCCCAGCTTTTCCATGAGCCTTTTGGGAACAGTTATGTCAACATGTCTTTCACTCATGTGTGGGAATCTTATGACAAAATACTCGACCTCTTCTCTTATATCCCTTGTTGCAGCCAGCAATAGCCTGCTGTCCCACCCTGCCGTGACAGGTACTATGAGCTTTTTTCTATTATTGCAGGCCTTCATGAAGCCCTTGATCATAAGCGCCGCTGCATCCGATGCCTCTTCCAACGTAATTTTCTCTATCGGTTTTACCGGCCAGTACCTAAGAGATTTTCCCGTTTTCATGTCAAGATAGTGGTTTGGCCTTAGACACTTTACATTTTTATATATTGTGAATTCGCCAGGCCACTGTTTTTTAGATTTCAAAAAATCCTTTGAACTGTAAAGCTGTAGGGCTTCCTTGTCGTCAGTGTCCTCTATGTTCATGAACTTTTTCATTATGGGCAGCTGGGATGCACAGGATACGCCGTCTTCATCAACAGTATAGTGCACTTCCCTTTGGCCTCCAGCATCGTGGAATATCCTGCAGCCTTCAATGTCCTCATATAGTATTACAAACCTTCCACTGTGCTCGTATGTAGACTCTACGAGATTTTGGAATCCTTGATTTTTCAATATTTCCTGCAGTATCCTTTTATTGCCATACTCCGGATTTTGCCAATCAAATATATATCCCATGAAAATCATATTTCGCCCATTCTCATTGAGCTCTACAACGTCAAGATCAGGATGCACATGTAAAATCTTCGTCCCCTTGCATAGACTGTATCTTTTCCAGCTGGAAAGTCCGTCGATTTTTTTGCCAGTGAGTAAAAACTGTCTCCTGTATAGTAGATTTTCGTATTCCGGATTTTTCATATCACTTCCCCCTGTCTCGAATCGAGCTGTAAAGCCTTGATGTAAGCAGTGCTGAATTTTCCCAGCTGTATTTGCTTTCAACAAGCCTTTCTATCACCCCTTTATATGCGGTTTTTTTGCAATCGTCCATATTTATGAATTCAATCATCTTGTTTGCAAGGTCTTCATGGTCTTCGCTCTTGAATATGAGCCCTGTCATTCCTCCTTCAGTCTCTTCGACAAATGTGGGTATGTCGCTTACTATGACGGGCATGCCGAATGTATAGCTCAAAAGAAGCGCCCCGCTTCCATACACATTCGTATATGGAAATACGCATGCATCGGCGGATTCCATCATACTCGCAAGTTCCTCCGAAGGCAGGAATCCATTTATAAATTCAACGCAGTCCTCTACACCTTCGTTTTTTATAAGCTCCTCAAAGTCGAATTCATACTCCTGCTTCCCCGCTATTACCACATGGAACCTTCCCCTGCTCTGCTTTGCGGCGGCTCCCGCCGCCCTTACAAGTATTTCAGCTCCCTTATACTTTCTTATCTTGCCTATTTGAATGAATTTTACGATTCCATCACTGCCTCTGGTCTTTTTCATTCCCATTTCTTTGTAAAAATCATAGGTTCCATGGTATACCACATTAATCTTTTTGCCTGCCAAAGCAAATCTCTTCTTCAATACATCAGCCGTCGCATTGTTGTGGACTACGAGGGCATCGCTTAAATAGTACATTATCCTGTAAAAAAAACTGTCCATAATTCCGGCTTCATGCGGAATCACGTTGTGAACGGTGTGAACAACTTTTATTCCCATAAGCCTTAAAATTGCATACATGAGTATCTCGACATATGCGATCCTAAACGTCTGCACATGTATTATGTCATACCTTCCAAAGGCTGCCTCGCAAAATGTCCCGATAATGCTCCTGATGTAAATCGCTACTCTTTTTAAAAGGGGATGCCCATATCCACAAAGGACCTTCTTGCACAGGTAGGTCTCATCGTTTTGAATCTTGGAATTATCCACAGTAAGCAGTGTCAATTCCACATGTTTTGAAAGATTTTTGCAAAGCTCCATGCTGTACTCATTTCCAGCTGAAAAATGTTCTATCATAAGCACCTTCATGATTTCACCCCCCTTCGAAATTATGCCTGTCCAATTTTGACGTCTCTTTTATTTTCCAATATCCCTTCGCTCATGCATATTGCAAGTATTGTGTAAAATGTCATATTGGGACTTTCGAATACAAATATCGTGGGCATTGTAATTACGATGTACAATGTAAGAAGCAAGAGCATATATGAACCGCTCTCCCTAACAGCCCTTATTGAAATACGTGCCATGCTGAACAAGAAAAGCGCCACCCAGATTATGCCGACCCCTCCGAAATAGAAGAAAAAAGCAAACACCCCTATGTCTGAAAGATAAAATTTATGTCTCGTTCCAATGGCGCTGTTTGACTGTGGATGCAGTTCGTTCAGCACACCCCTTCCAATCACCGGATTCTCAAGCGCCTGATTCATATAAAACTTCATCTCATCCAGCCTGACGTCATAGTTTCCCGCTTTCGAAGAAATCTCGTCCACAGTGAGCTTGTACATGCTGCTTGCAATTGACTCCTGCATGTATATTCCATTTACAAATAATATCATCGCAGCAAAGTAAATAATCCAAAGCCTCGAGTACCTTTTTTGCAAAAACCAGAAAACACCTGCCGAAATCACAAGGCCCAAAAGTACAGTCCTTGTCTTTATCATAACCGTAAGCATTGCAATCTCCAAAACGGCCATTGACAGGAATTTAAAAGAATGTTCTCTACTCTGGGCCATTTGGGACAGGGATATGAAAAAGCTCATCACTATAAGTCCTATTTCTATTCTAAGCCTTGTCTGTCCAAACCTTTCTATATATTCAATACCCAATATTTGAACCCTATCCATCAAAAAATACTGGGCGAAGTACATAATGCATAAAACAAACCCGCCATACATTATTGCGCCCTTTGCCCATTTTCTGGCCTTTTCCTCCCTCATGATCTCCCTTAGCGGAAAATATGATGCAAAAATCAAAAATGCCCTCGAAGCCCTAAGCCCAAGCTCTATAGGCTGCGAGTATATCCTCATGCTGTTTACAGCCGCCATAGCTACAAGCGCAAACATCGCCAGCACATATTTAGAAAAAACTCCCCCGTCCATATCTTCCCTGCCTTCATTCTTGAGCTTTCCAATCATCCAGTTCGCGCCCATAGCAAAGATTATAATAAGCGCTGCGTCTACATACAGCCTGGTTTTAAATCCGGTCTGGGGCACTATCAAAAAAACCATGTTTTCCAGCATGAATATTATGCCCACTATCGCAAGCCTTGGCTGCTTCATCGCCAAAGCCAGCGCTCCGGCGCCCATCAGCCCTATCGCCAAAAGAGTGTGCATAGCCCCCATGTAACTCATAAACGCACTTGCCAGAACCACTATTATTCCTGCTGTATATTTGTTCTTAAAAATAATTCCCGGATACGATGCCCCCGCTGACCTTTCCATTTCTTTCACCCCCTTCCCACCATGTTTTTCAAAGGAAAATATATCTTTTCATACATTGTGAATCCAATCCTCGCAAGTGCGATTTCAAGCGCGCTCGCCCCCATGTACTCCTTGTGGTAATAAAGGCTTGAATCCAGCTTGATCTTTTGAGTTTTTATATACTTGAATGATTTTTCAGTGCTGGCTCCATGCTCGTGAACTATTGAGCATTCGTCCACGTAATATGTCCTGTAACCCTTTTTAGCCAGCCTTTCCGAGAGTATCATCTCCTCGCCGTAAAGAAATGTCTTCTCATCAAACATCCCGGCTTCTAAAAACGCCCTGCTTTTTACGGCCATGAACGAACCCATCACCCTGTATACGTAGCCGCTTTTGTCCCTTATGTCCTTGTCTGTGAATATGTTGTCCACGCCCACAATCCTGTTTACAACAGTCATCGCAGGCCAGAAAAGATACGGGAATATGTACATCTTCCAAACCCCCAGCTTTCTGTGCGGAGACTGCCTGAGTCCATCGATTCCGGTTATCCTCGGGCCCGTAACGGCAATGCTTTCATCTTCTCTCATTGGATTCACAAGGTCTTCCAGCGAAAAATCCCCTTCGAATATTATATCGTTGTTTGAAAACAGCATATATTCATCTCCAAACACCTCCATCGCCGCCCTGGCTCCAATATTGTTTCCTTTTGCATATCCGCCGTTTTCAGCCGACTTCAGCAGCAAGAGTCCTCCCCTTTCCCCCTTCATGTGTGCCTCATCAGATACACTCCTTTCAATACCAGCCCTTCCTTTGCCGCTAATTTGGAACATGCCGCTTTTTTCAAATATCTCCTTTAGCATTTCAAAATTGCCGTCATCTACAGAATTGTCCACAACCACTATATTTATGTCCCCACTGCAGACAAGTCTTTCATAGGCATCCCTCACAAACTGCATGGTTCTTTCGTAAGAGTTGTAGTCTATTATTATGCAGCTGACCATAAAATCGCCCCCTGACAATGCTCATATATTTTGAAACAGCCATATTGCTCTTGAAAGCTGAATATGGCTGTTTTAAAAAAATCAAATTGTTATACCTTGCCCTCGTCATTCCTATGAAGCCGAATTGCTGTCATTCAAAAGCGCCGGTACCGTTTTCAGTATTATAGTCATGTCAGTCCACAGACATCTTTCCCTTATATATTTAATATCCAGCGCAACCCTTTCATCAAAATTTGATATGCTGTCCCGTCCGCTTATCTGCCAGTAGCAGGTCAGTCCGGGCTTTACGCACAGCCTTTGCATCTGGAATTCAGTGTAGCTTTCTACCTCTCTTGGAAGAGGCGGTCTTGGCCCGACTATGCTCATATCACCCATGATTATGTTTATGAGCTGAGGAATCTCGTCTATGCTGGTCTTTCTTATGAATTTTCCCGTCCTTGTAACCCTCGGGTCGTCTTTCATCTTGAATACCGGCCCTGAGAGTTCATTCTTATCCATAAGTTTTTCTACAAGCTGCTCGGCATCTGTAACCATGGATCTGAACTTATACATTTTAAAGGTCTTTCCATTCTTGCCGACCCTCATCTGCTTGAATATTACAGGCCCATTCGGGTCTTCCGCCTTTATGGCCAGTGCAGCCAGAATGAAAAGAGGAAAGAAAAACACTATCCCTGCAAGAGAAAGAATTATGTCCATTATTCGCTTTGACACGATATACCCCTTGGTGTCCATATCATATTCTTTTGCAATGCTGCATTTTCCCATCTTCTCCTGAAACTCCTTGACATCCTTCATGCACTCACCCCCTTTGCTTAGCCCTGTATTCCAATAGTGAAATTCCAACTGTATCTATTTGCCGTAATAGCTGTAATACGAGGAAGCCTCGCTTGCCCTGTTGAAAATGGCCCCCATTATCCTCGCATTTACTCCTTCAAGCTGCGCCTTGGCTCTTTTAAGTTCATCTATGTCTACAATTCCAGATGAACACACTATCACTGCGGCATCACTGAATGTAGAAACTATGCTCGCATCCGTCACTGCAGTTGCCGGAGGGGTGTCTACTATTATATAGTCATAGTCATTTTCAATTTTTCTTATAAGCTCCCTTATTCTCTCTGACTGGAGCAGTTCAGCCGGATTTTGCACAGAGTTTCCGGCAGTCATTATGTGGAGGTTTTCTATGTGTGTCTCTTTTACAAACTCCCTGTAATCCCTCTTTGACATAAGCGCATCTGTTATCCCCACTGTGTTGGAAAGCCCGAAAACCTTCGCAAGCCTCGGCTTTCTAAAATCGCAGTCAAACAGCATCACTTTTTTTCCTATCCCGCAAAGCGCCGTTGCCATGTTCGCGCTCACAAGAGTCTTTCCCTCTCCCGGAATGGAGCTTGTAAAAAGTATTGTCTTTATATTCTGGTCAATGTTTGCAAACTGCATGTTTGTCCGTATGCTCCTGAAGGCTTCTGCACCCGGAGATTTCGGGCTCGTCTTTATGACTAGCTCCGCCCCCTTTTCTCCTGACATTTTCAGCTTAGGAACACTTCCTATGACGCTTATTCCAATCCCGTTTTGAATGTCTTCAGCAGATCTGACCGCATTGTCGAAATATTCAAGCACATATACCACAAGCAGTCCTCCCATTATCCCGAAAAACACTCCTGCAGCCATGTTCAAAATCTTGTCGGGCTTTGAGGGAACTGCAGGTATCTTCGCGTAGTCTATCACCCTAACATTTTCGTCATTCATTATTCTGAATATCTCTTCCTTGAAAACCTGTGCAATCTCGTTTGCTATAGCCGCCGCAAGAGCCGGATCGGTGCTGCTTGCCGATATCTTTAGCACCTCAGTCTCGTCCACCTGGTCTATTTTGACCTTTTTCAAAAGTTTTTGCGGACTCACTCTGAGATTCAGGTTTTTTATAGTCCTTTCCATTACCGTCTCTGATTTTGCGACCACGGCATATGTGTCCACAAGCTTTTGGCTTATTATGTATGATTCATAGTCTATATAGTTTTCATTGTCTCCCCTGGCCTTGTTGACCATGAGCGTCGTATAGCTTGAATATTCAGGCTCTGATACATAAAAAGTCATTACAGCGCTTACTGCAACCGAAACTGCCAATACCATGAAAAACAGCCATTTCCTTCTCTTGAAAATCCCTATATATTTTTTACCGTTCAATTTATACCCCCCTTTTTTGTTTTTTAATATAAAACCCTTCTTAATTTATAAATACCCAAAATAGGCACTTATATGTTCTATATACTTGAAAAACACGCCTTTTAAACAATTTTGTCGAATATTATTTTAAATACCCTTTTAGTCACAATAAAAAACGGCATGCTTATTTAAGCATGCCGGGAATTTCTCTTTACTAGAATGCAGGTATTATTGCTCCCTCGTACTTTTCCTCTATGAATTTTTTAACCTCTTCAGAGTTTAGCACTTCCATAAGAGTTTTTATGTCTTCTCTTTCTGTGTCCCCGTCTCTTACAGTCACTATGTTTGCATAAGGAGAATCCTTTCCTTCAATGAACAGCGAATCATTCAGCGGATTCATTCCGGCCTTGAGAGCATAGTTTGTGTTTATAACCGCAAGCTCCACGTCGTCGAGAACCCTTGGAAGCTGAGCCGCATCAAGCTCCTTGAAGCTAAGGTTCTTTTCATTTTTTACAATGTCGTTTGGAGTCTGGCTCAGACTTGCGTTATCCTTAAGCTCTATTATTCCCTGGCTTTGAAGCAGAAGAAGAGCCCTTCCCTCATTTGTAGGGTCGTTTGGAATTGCAACTGCAGCTCCGTCTTCAAGAGCCTGCAAATCTTTTATGCTTTTTGAATATCCCGCCATAGGCTCCACATGAACATTGCCTGCAGAGACAATTTCTATATTGTTCTTTGCAGCAAAATCATCCATGTACGGAGCATGCTGGAAGAAGTTTGCATCTAGCTCGCCTTCTGAAAGTGCAAGGTTTGGTGTTACATAGTCGTTAAACTCCTTTATTTCAAGCTTTATTCCCTTTTCCTCAAGCTGAGGCTTTATAAATTCAAGAATTTCAGAATGAGGAACCGGCGTAGCCCCCACAACAAGTGTCTTTTCCTGCGATGCTGGCGCGGCATCCTCGCCTTTAGCTGTGCATCCCGCAAGCAAAGTCACAGACAGTGCAATTAATAGTGCTGATTTCAATAGTTTTTTCATTTCAATATCCTCCTGTTTTATCATTTGTATTTTTCACTTCATATGCATTATGTATTTTTCAATACACTCATAACGTTTATTCATTAAAGCATGTCCAAAGCGCAAGGCGTCCTGGCGTTCACACCTCACATGCCTGCAATATATAAGTCACATTACCTCTTGTCAAATTTGGCGCTGAGCATGTTGCCCCCCGCCTGAATGGCCTGAACCATAACTATAAGTACTATTATTGTAGCGACCAGCACATCCGTTTCAAACCTCTGGTAGCCGTATCTTATTGCAAGGTCTCCTATTCCTCCCCCACCTATGGCTCCAGCCATTGCAGAATATCCAAGTATGTTTATTATGGTTATTGTCACACCCAGCATTAGCGATGGCAGAGCCTCCGGAAGCAGCACACTGCTTATTATCTGAAGTCTTGTGGCTCCGCAGGCCATTGCTGCCTCGACCACGCCCTTGTCTACCTCCTTTAGAGAGCTTTCAACCACCCTTGCAACAAAAGGCGCAGCTGCTATTGAAAGTGGAACTATTGCTGCCGTAGAGCCTATGCTCGTTCCCACTATAAGCCTTGAAAGCGGGAATATTGCAATAATAAGTATTATGAACGGCAGCGACCTTGCCGTATTTACGGCAAACCCTATCACCGAGTTAAGCCTTGGCATGGGCATTATATTGTCCTTTTCAGTCACTATGAGCACAACCCCCAGCGCAAATCCGCTTATGCAGGCGAAGACAGTTGAAAATAAAACCATGTAAAGAGTCTCCCAAAGAGACGGTACCATCAAACTATACAGCTTCTGCAGCTCTAACATCGCCTGTCACCTCCAAAAATCTTCTCGCGGTATTGCTCTGCGGAGCCTTTATAAGCTCTTTTATCCCCTTTTCCTCTGCAACTATGCCCTTTTCAAGCACAGCAACCCTCGTGCACACCTTCTTTATGACGTCCATCTCATGTGTTATTATGACTACTGTTATGCCCAGCTTATTGTTTATGTCCCTTATCAGGGAGAGTATTGAGTCTGTTGTGCTTGGATCTAGCGCCGAAGTCGCCTCGTCGCAAAGAAGTATGTCCGGGCTGTTTGCAAGGGCCCTTGCTATTCCGACCCTTTGCTTTTCACCTCCTGAAAGCTGGGAAGGATATGAGTTTGCCTTTTGAGAAAGGTTTACAGTTTGGAGAAGGCTTTCAACCCTTTCCCTTATCTCCTCTTTGCTCTTTTTGGCTATTCTCATCGGAAAAGCTATGTTGTCAAATACAGTTGAGTTCATAAGGAGGTTGAAATGCTGAAAAACCATTCCTATCTTTTTTCTCTTTTCCCTTATCTGGGACTCGCTGAGTGAAGTCATGTCCACTCCGTCTATTTTAACACTTCCGCTTGTAGGCCTTTCCAGCATGTTTATGCACCTTAAAAGCGATGACTTTCCGGCTCCCGAAAGCCCTATTATGCCGTATATCTCACCGTCTTCTATCGTAAGGCTTATGTCGCTTAGCGCCTTGAAATCCCCCTCTGATGAGCTGTAAACCTTGCTTAGTCCAGTTATGCTTATCATTACATACACCTCTTTCCATTTTTTATATATTTTGTAAGTAAATTTTTGCAACTTTCCCCAAAAGCCGCCATTCCCGCCGCATACTGCATGACCTTGAAGGTTTTGTAAAATGCAAAGGCCTCCTTCGATAAGAAGGAGGCCCATAAAAAAAACCCCTCGAAAGAGGGGTGTATGCTCGCATCACTACTCATCTTTCAGCCGATTAAAGCTGCTGGATTTAGCACCATGACACAGTATGTCGTGTCGGTTGCCGGGCTTCACAGGGCCAGTCCCTCTGCCACTCTTGATAAGTTTATATTCATTTTTTACGTTCAAACGAGTACTTGCATCCTGTATACTTCGCTTGCTCGATAAAAAGAGTATATTCCATTACAGTTTGAATGTCAACAGTTATTATTAATTTTTTATGGGTTTTAAGCTCTCCATATGTCATATGCCCTTCCCAATCTGTTTACAAGGCTCTTTCTAACGTCAACATGTACAAAATTCTCGTATATCCCCACTCCCCTAAAGCCAAGCCTTATCGCAGCTGCCGCAATTTTATCGCTCCCAATGCCAACCACCTTTATGTCAGCCGCCCTTCCGTATATGTGCTGGGAGTTTTCAGCCCCTCCCACCATATCGTTGTAGCTCCTTGTCCTGTATCCGCTTGTTATCACTATAGGCCTTTTGAAATAATCCCTGAGCCCTTGGAGCCTTCTTACAAGCTCCATGTCAAACAGAACCCGTCCCCCGCCGCCCTTGCACGCAAATTCAGAAACGCAAAAATTAGCGGAAAGCTTAACATCCTTTTCAAGCATATACATATCACGCACCTCCAAAATCCCTTTTATATTTAATATTCATTTCAAAGGCAAAACCTATACAAGTTTTTTGTGAGTATGTGATTACACTCAAAATAATGTGATATAATCTTAATTATATGTACAGCTTTTTCCAAATGAAACCCAATAGCCCATAGCTTAAAATAAAATCCAGGGAGGTTCATATGTCAAAGAGCACAGATGTTACAAAAGCCTCTGTAAAAATCGCCATATCTTCAAGGGACGAAGAGGACAAACTCGTAAGAGAGTTTAAAAAAGAAGGCATAATATCCACAGGAGTTGACATCGGAGGAAATCTCTTGAATTCAATTCCAAAAATAATCGAAAGAGCGCTGGTTGCGGCAAAGAGAACGGGCGTCATAAGCGACTGCCATGTTCACGAGGGAGCAGTTATAGGCGCCACCAGAGAGACCATAAATCAGGTTTCAGAAAAAGCCACGGGATTTAATGTGGGAGGAAAAATCGGAATAGCTCGTTCAGGAGAACACATAAGCATATGCCTGTTTTTAAGCATAGGAGTGCTTCATCTAGATGATATTGTAATAGGGCTTGCCCACAGGTCAATACCAGACAACTGCTAACAAAATAGCCCGGGACACAAACTTGTAAAGTTTAACAATCCCGGGCTATTTTATATTTATATTCAAATTGCAATATCAGTCTCTGTAAAACCCTGCGCTGCAGCTGACTGCAGTTATGCATTCCAGGCCGCTGCTTTTCTTCTCGCTGTACATCTCCACATCAGCAGCCCTTATAAGAGAATTAAAATCAGACCCGTCCTCGGGATACACGCTCATTCCCATGCTGCATTTTATCTCTATCCATTTCCCGTCTATGCTAAATGGATTTTCAAAGCATCTTATTATGCGCTTTGCAATTATGCGCGCAGCCTCCTTGTCTTTTATGCCCGATAGAATTATACCAAATTCATCTCCGCCAAACCTTGCCGCAAAATCATTTCCCCTTACGGATTTTTTAAGCCTTTTTCCCACCATACTTAAAAGCTTGTCCCCTGTGACATGTCCAAAATCATCATTTATCCTTTTGAAATTATCCATGTCTATGAATATGAGTACAAACTCGGAGTTTTCACGGTCGGCTCTTTTCATCTCCTCTTCGATTCGCATCTTTAAAAACCTCTTGTTTGGAAGCTCCGTAAGCTCGTCGTGAAGAGCCATTTGAAAATACTTTCTGACCGCGGGATGTTCTTCCCCATATTCCTCATCATACTCGCCCTGCGGAAACACAGTTACATTCAAGACTATGTTTTCTCCTATTTCAACAGGCACCGCCAGTACTTTCACCTCGACTGTCGAAGCATCGCAAAGCCTGTGCCTTGTGTTGGACATCTGTCTCCCTTCCATTACAAACCTCACTTTGCTGGGCACGCTTTCAAAATCACCCGTATCTATAGCATCCAAGGGCTTTCCTATAATTTCATCTCTGGAGTAACCATAAAAATCCTCCGCCGCCTTGTTTGCCTCAACGAGAGTCTGAGTGTTGGGATCCACAATAAACATCACATTGGGATTTGCATAAAAAAGCATCTTGTACATCTCATCATCGACATTTACCACTTTACCGGCACCTTTATGTCTCTTTTCAAAATCATCCATATAAGTCCCCCCTTGGACAAACAACCCTTTTTAACCCCTCTGATATATATAGTAATTTATTCCTATTGCAATAATTAAAATTCGCAATTGTGCGAATATGGTAATTTAATTTTATCATATCCGATGGCTTTGTTACAGTCTCAAAAAATATGAATTTTACGAGCTATAACGACATTTTTCAACCGCTTTGTTCTTTTTTATTTCATACCCAAGTCTGTATTTTCAAATATGTTTTTTCTATAAATTATATGTCTGTCCAAGCCCCCATTTATCTATCGCTTTTTTGCCAGTTTTCCACATTCACGCCACATAGTATTTTGATAATTCTATCACTATGCGGTTTCACACTTGACTTTACTGTATACAGGATATATAATCGTTTGAAACGGTAGAGTTTTTGTAGCGCCGCAGGCCGCGGCAGTAGGAATTTGTAGAATTTGTAGGATTTGCATAAGCAAATTGGACTTGCTTTTTCAGTAGAATATTTTAAAACTTAATCTTTAGGAGGATGGTAGTATGGCTAGGAAACTTATCTCTATTTTTTGTGTTACTCTTCTTTTAAGTCTGTCGGTGCTTACAGGTTGTTCAAACGACCAGGAGGCTTCCAGCGGCAGTTCCGATTCAAATTCAAGTGAAACTTACAGCATAGGAATATCCCAGATAGTGGAGCACCCCGCTCTTGACTCTTCAAGACAGGGAATAATAGACGCTCTTGCCGAGGAAGGTTTTGTGGAAGGTAAAAACCTCGACATTGAGTTCCAAAACGCTCAGGGCGACATGCCTACGGCTCAGACAATAGCCGACGGCTTTGTGTCTTCCAAAAAGGACATGATAGTGGCAATTGCAACTCCATGTGCCCAGACAGCCCTTAACGCCACGAAAGACATTCCTATAATAGTCACGGCAATAACAGATCCTGTAGGTGCGGGACTTGTAAACTCACTTGAAAAACCAGGCGGAAATGTCACAGGAACAAGCGATGCGACCCCGATTGACAAGCAATTTTCTCTTATAAAATCTCTTATTCCAAATGCAAAGAAAATAGGAATCATATATAACACAAGTGAAGCAAATTCAGTAGTACAGGTTGAAAACGCCAAAAAGGCGGCGCAGGAGCTTGGCTTTGAGATAGTGGAGGCTGGAATAACAAGCGTAAACGACATTGACCAGACTCTTAATTCAATACTTCCTCAAATAGACGTGCTTTACACTCCTGCAGACAACATGGTTGCATCTGCAATGGCCCTTATATCGAACAAGTGCACTGAAAAGGGCAAGGCTGTAATAGGCGCGGAGGAAGGCCATGTCAAGGGCGGCGCTCTTGCAACAGAGGGCATTGACTACTACACACTTGGACTTCAGACAGGAAAGATAGCCGCAAGAGTTCTTAATGGCGAAAATCCTGGCGACATACCGGTTTCCCTTCTCGAGGAGACATCACTTGTGATAAACGAAAAAACAGCCAAGGCCCTGGGACTACAGATTCCTCAGGACATTCTGGAAAGAGCTGAGATTTTAAAAGGAGATGAATAAGAGTGCTGGACTTTTCTATAAATGTACTTCAGCAGGGACTGATATTTTCAATAATGGTTCTCGGAGTATATATAACATACAAGATACTTGATTTCCCGGATCTTTCGGTTGACGGAAGCTTTGTCACAGGGGCCGCGATATGCGCGGCCCTTCTGCCTAAGGGAATAAACCCGATAATCGTCTGCCTAGTGGCATTTGCCGCGGGCACGCTCGCAGGTCTTGCAACAGGAATACTTCACGTGAAGCTTAAAATTACAAACCTGCTTTCGGGAATACTGGTAATGATAGGGCTTTACTCCATAAACCTTAGAATAATGGGAAAGTCGAACATTCCCCTTTTCAACGAGACCACACTATTTTCAAACGGCATTCATCCGCTTGTTGTAATAGCCATAATTGCAGTTTCCTCAAAACTCCTGCTTGATTTTTTACTCTCAACAAAGCTCGGTTTTTTGATAGTGGCTACTGGAGACAACCCGGACATGGTTACATCACTTGGAATAGACACTGGAAAGATGAAAATACTTGCACTTATGCTCTCAAACGGGCTTGTGGCGCTTTCAGGAGCTGTAATGGCCCAGTACCAGAGATTTTCAGACGTTGGAATGGGAACGGGCATAGTCGTAATGGGGCTTGCCTCGATAATATTCGGAGAGGCCATATTCAAAAGGCTGCCTTTTATAATACCTACGACAATGGCTCTTTTAGGTTCGATAATGTACAGGCTCAGCATAGGAGCCGCACTCAGGATGGGGCTTTCCCCGACTGACCTGAAGCTTGTGACATGCATTATAATAGTTGCCGCGCTTTCGGCAGGCAATCTAGGCCAGGTCAAGGGCCTGAAATCAATTTTTTCAAAAGGGGGGCTTTTCGGTGCTAAGACTAAAAGATCTGTCCAAAACATTCAATAAGGGTACAGTAAACGAAAACAGGCTGTTTGACGGACTTTCCCTGGATGTTTCAAAAGGCGATTTCATAACCGTAATAGGCGGAAACGGAGCCGGAAAATCAACCTTGCTCAATATGATATCCGGAAAGCTCCATCCCGATGCGGGAGCAATATACATGAACGGCAATGACATTACGGATTCACTTGAATTCCAAAGGTCAAACACAATGGCAAGGGTGTTTCAGGACCCTTCAAAGGGGACATGCCCTTCCATGAGCATACTGGAAAACATGTCCCTTGCATACAACAAGGGAAAGGCTTACGGCCTTACAAAAGGTGTATGCAAGGACAAGACAGAGCTTTTCAAAGAGCTTCTCTCCAGAATAGGCATAGGGCTTGAGGACAAGCTTCACACAAAGGTAAGCCTTCTTTCAGGAGGGCAAAGACAGGCCCTCTCGCTTATAATGTCTACAATGAACGAGCCTGAGCTTCTTCTGCTGGACGAGCATACAGCCGCACTCGACCCCAAGACGTCCGAGGTAATTATAAATCTTACAAGGGACATAGTTTGCGAAAAAGAAATAACCACAATAATGGTGACCCATAATATGAAACATGCAATTTCAATGGGCTCAAGGCTTCTCATGATGCAAAGGGGCCAAGTAGTCGTAGACGTGGGCGGCGAGGACAAGCAAAGCCTCACGCAAGAAAAGCTTCTTCAGATGTTCGAAGAGGCAACCGGCTGCGGCGAAGTGAATGATAGGATGCTTTTATCCTAAATCCATCAAATACGCCATATGTCAAAGCAGCCGCAACAAGCGGCTGCTTTTTTGCTATACTATAAATATAAAAATTCAAAGAAGGTGCAAATCATGAGCAAAGTAAATAAAAAGCAAATTGCCAGGAGGAAAAATATTATAAAAACAGCAGCCGGTTTGATGAATGTGGTTGGTTTTGAAAACCTTACAGTCCGCATGATTTGTGATGCTGCCAATATTTCTCCCGGAACGTTTTATCATTACTTTGACAACAAGTCGGATTTGATTATAGAACTATTCTCTTTGATTGACGATTATTTTGAAGAAAATGTCTTGGGCAGATTGGAAGATGAAAATGAACTTGTAAATATAATCACATTCTGCAAGAGCTTTTCTGAGTTCGTAACTCAAACCGGCGTGGCAAAAAGCAAGTTCATGAACTCCATGTTTCCTCCCTACAGCGAAGGGGGCCGCCATGAAGAGAGCGGCCGCATACTGTACAGGGAATTAAACTCAATAATAACAAGGGGACAGGAAAAAGGACAAGTCACCACTGAATATGAGCCTGATCAGCTGGTTGAAATAATACTTGTTCTTCTAAGAGGCTACTGCTTTGACTGGGCAAGGCGTGAAGGCGCGTATGATTTGGTGAAATACACCGAGGACATGATATCGCTATTTATAGGAGGTCTTAAGGCTTGCCGCGACATATAAAGTTCACCGTATTTAAAAAGCCTTTAAGAATCAGGCCTGATTCTTAAAGGCTTTTTTGTTTACAAGTCATTCATTGTCTATAACCGCCAAATAAGTTTATTTTATGCCATTTCTTTAGGAGCTTCTGATCCAATGTCTGCTTCAGGCCTTTTTCTTATGACCTCAAGATTTCTCTTTATCCTCGCCTTTTCTTCATACATCTTCTCGTCTGCAGATTTCACAAGCACATCCACTTCATACGAATCCCTAGTGCTGAACTCCTCTACTCCGTGGCTTGCGCTTATTACATAGTCCCTGCCTTCACTGGCGTTTATGTTTTCTATCTCATTGTAAATCCTGGCCCATACCTTTTCCGCCTCTTCTGCCTTTGAATTAGGAAAGACTATTAAAAATTCGTCTCCTCCCCATCTGGCCACAAAATCAAGGCTTCTTATATTGCTTGAAAATACATCGGCAGAAGTTCTTATCAGCTCGTCTCCCTTTTCATGGCCCAGTATGTCGTTTACGCTCTTCAGGCCGTTTATGTCTACAAAACATACGCTTAGGGGCTCCTCCCTAATTTTTGACTCCCTTATTTTTTCCGTAAGCAGCTTCATTCCGCTTCCCCTGTTATACACACCTGTAAGACCGTCATACGTGGCATGTATCCTTATTTCTTCTTCCGCCAATCTGTTTTGCATGTACAAAAATACTATCAAAAGCGCTACTGCTGAAATTATTCCCAATACAGTCTTTTTATCCGAAATTTGGCCCATAGTCGCCATAAATTCACTTTCAGTTGCATAGAATGCAGTGCTTGCAGGCACATATGACACTATTTTCCAGTGTCTGTCGTCTTTTTCTGTAGCGTCTAAATCCATGCCTTTACCGTGCACATGCACCGTATCGAATGTAAACAATCCCCGTTCCGTGTAAAACTGGCCGCTTTCATCCTCTTTTATGCTGTTCCATTCTTTCTCAAACTCGTTGGCAAAACTTACCTGTTTGCCGTCCTCATACATGAAAGCCCACTGCTTCTCCTTCTCATCCGAAACAATCCAGTAGCCGTTTTCGTCAAGCCAGAATGCCCTTCCTCCGGACCTTGAAATCGTGCCTTCATATCCGTCTATGACGTTTTGGGCAATATAGTTTAGAATCACTACCCCGCGCTTTTGTCCATTTAAGTCAAATGCGGGGACTGCAAATCTTATCATTGGCTTTATGGGCTCTTCTATTTCTCCGTTTTCAATATTGAGGTCAAGGGGTGAAACGTAAAAGTCCGATTCATCCAGTGCTATCGAGTACTCAAAATAATATCTGTCCGCCTTGTTTTGGAGTTTGCTTATAGGCACAATTGAAGGCCTGCCCTCATTGTAGTTTATCCTGACTATCTCATTGCCGTCGTTGTCTATGAACCTAAGCTGGTCGTATATGCCTTTTTCCTTTGAAAACGCCAGCAGCTGATGCTCAATACCTTCCCTTTTCATACTGTCCAGAAGAAATTCCTGCATTATCCAGCTTTCCTTTATGTACATCATGTCAGATACAATTCCATACAGACTTGCCTCTATCATTTTCTTTTGCATGTCCACAATGTTTTTTTCACTTTCCCTTAAAACAAATCTTTTAGTCTTTATATCATTATGTTCCACAATATACATTATCGAAAAAAATACGATCATGCAAATTGCAAAATATGATATAAATTTAGTTATATTGCCTTTGACATCCAATTTGAACAGGCTCATTCTACTTTTCAATCCCAATTCAAAATCCCCCCCGCAAACCATTATGATTCTTATCAAATAGTATTACACTTATTGTAACATATAGAAAATCCCTCTGATAAGCTATGTCCATACATTTTTGAATAAATCTCAAGTGGAGCTATTTATATTACGGCAATAATGCAATAAGGATGGTGAACTCTAAAATCACAGTTCCCCATCCTTATGTTTATGTTGCTCCATTTTTACACTTTTGATGTTTCCCCTGCGCCGTCGGCTAAAAACCTACTGTGGAAGCTCGAGCACCCTGAAGCTCTCCACCGGTATCTTTTGAAGATATACATAAGGGTCATTTGGCATTAGCCCCTCATATGAATTCCCGCTTGCGCTTATGGGGTTTAC
>NZ_FSRH01000017.1 GCF_900141635.1 Peptoclostridium litorale DSM 5388
TAAGCGCGAAGCCAACCTCAAGATAAGATTTCCCACTTCATAGAAGGTAAGATCCCAGAAAGACTATCTGGTTGATAGGCCCAGGGTGTAAGTGCAGCAATGCATTCAGCTGATGGGTACTAATAGATCGAGGACTTGACCAATAATATTAAAACTTTGCAGTTTTGAAGGTTCGATAAATCTTCATAATGCAGTCATTACAGCGAGGAGGATACACCTGTTCCCATACCGAACACAGAAGTTAAGCTCCTTAGCGCCGAAGGTACTCGGACCGGAAGGTCCCGGGAGAATAGGACGTGGCTGCGTGATAGACCTCCGATATTTCGGAGGTTTTTTTGCGTTCAAATGCATGTGAGGTATGAACATGCCTCCAATACACAGTTTAGTGGGAGGGCGGATATGGAATCAAATTTTCTTGCAAACAGGCTTTTTGAAATTAAAAATGCCAATATGGCTTCATTTCACGTGCCAGGGCATAAAAACGGAAAGCTGTATGAAAGGCTGGGACTGTATGAATACGTCCAAAACCTTCATGTAATGGATACTACAGAAATTGAGGGAACAGACAATCTGCACAGTCCCTCGGATGTTATAAAAAAAGCCCAGGAGAGGGCGAGCAGGGCATTTGGAAGCGACAAGAGCTTTTTCCTTGTAAATGGCACGACTTGTGGAATACAAGCGGCTATAATGGCAAGCGTAAAGCCTGGAGAAAAGCTTATAATGGACAGGTCAAGCCATATGAGCGCTTTTAATGCATGCATAATGGGACAGATCAGTACGGCATATATAGATTCGAAAACGGACGAAAAAAACGCCATACCGCTTCCATCACTTGCTGAGGATGTAAGGTATGCCATACAAAAAAACAGGGACGCAAAGGCGGTATATATAACGAGCCCTACATATTACGGAGATGTGGCGGATATAGAGCAGATAAGCCAAATGGCTCATGAAAATGGAATGATATTGATAGTAGATTCGGCCCATGGTTCACACCTTGAGTTGAGTGAAAATCTGCCCAAAGGCCCAATTGCCTCAGGGGCTGACATATGCATATTTAGCCTTCATAAAACCCTCTCTGCATTCACTCAGTCGTCAATAATGCATATTTCAGGAGGAAGGGCAGATGTAAGCGCCATAAAGAGATTTTTGGCAATGATTCACTCTTCAAGTCCTTCATATATATTGATGAGTTCCATAGATGTTTGCATGGGAATATATGAGCAGTACGGAAAAGAGCTTATGAGAGAGCTACTCCAGAACATAGAAATTATTGAAAGTTTTTTGAAAAAGGCAAAGAGACTAAGTTTGTATGAAGGATATTCGCATGGATTCGACAGGACTAAAATATTTATAAACACCCTTGAGACAGGATTTTCAGGGTATGAAATAGAAAAGGTGCTCAGGAAGGACTACGGCATACAAATTGAATTTGCAACGCCATATGGGATTATGATTGTGAGTTCGATAGGAAACGACAGAAGCGATTTTAACAGGCTGAAAGATGCACTTAAGGGAATAGAGCAGGGAAAAGGGCCCCTCCCCGTACAAAGCTTCTCAGGCTATCCACAGGAGCCAGCAGTAAAGGAGATGGAGATGTTTGAGGCGTTTTATGCCCAAAGAGAGAATGCTTTGTTCGAAAACGCCACAGGAAAGACAAGCGGGGAATATATAATACCCTATCCACCAGGAATACCGCTTGTGGTGCCGGGAGAAATCATAAGAAGCGAAGTAATAGACTATATAAAGACTTCAAAGGCCCATGGAATGAATATAAAGGGAATTAAGGATTCGAGATGCAAATCCATAGAAATAATCAAGTAGATATTTAAGCGGCACAAATATGTTGTATAATTTAGTTTAGCAGGTGCTATAATTCAAGGCATGATAAGGGAGGAGAAACTATTGGCAAGAATAGAAATAATAGGACTAGGGCCTGGAGACATAGCCCTTATAAGCTCAGGGGCGCTTGAAGCTGTAAAAAATTCAAAAAAGCTTATATTCAGGACTGCTCAGCACCCGATGATAAAAGATATTGTGGATGAGAGCATGGATATAGAGTATATGGATTCGTTTTATGAGTTGGGCGAGAGCTTTGAGCAGGTGTATGAAGAAATAGCGGAGTATGTGGTTGAAAAGGCTAAGGACATTGACATAACATATGCAGTTCCAGGGCATCCAAGGGTTGCGGAAACAACGGTGGGACTTATAGAAGAAAAGGCTGCCAGAAAAGGGATTGATGTGAGAATAATCCCGTCTATGAGCTTTGTAGATGCGATGTTCAACATGATTGGGACCAATCCTGCCGACGGATTTATACTTCTTGACGCGCTAAGCCTTGACTCGAGGGAGCTAAGCAGTGGCAAACATGTTGTAATAACGCAGGTATACGATCAGTTTGTAGCATCTGACACAAAATTAAAACTTATGGAGTATTATGAGGATGAACAGGGTATATATATAGTCAAGGCTGCCGGCATAAGGGGTCTTGAGAGTATGCAAGAGGTAAAACTTTGCGAGCTCGACCATTCTGCTGACTACTTTGACGATCTTACAAGCATATACATACCAAGGGGAACAAATGAAAAATTCAAAAATGTATATGAACTTGAGAAGATAATGGAAAAGCTAAGGTCAAAAGACGGATGCCCGTGGGATATAAAGCAGACTCATGAGTCACTTAAAAAACACATAGTGGAAGAGGCATATGAGGTTGTAGATGCCATAGACAGCGGAGACATCGATTCATTGATAGAAGAGCTTGGAGATGTGCTCCTTCAGGTGGTGTTCCACTCCCAAATAGGCAAGGAAGAAGGCTATTTTGATATTGACGAGGTTGCAGATGCCATATGTAAAAAGCTCATACACAGGCATCCCCATGTTTTTGCAGGAGAAGACTTTGAAGAGGAGAGCTTCATGAAAAAATGGGAGCAGCTTAAGAAGGAGGAAAAGGGCGAAGAAACTGTAACACAAGGCCTCAGAAGGATTCCAAGGCATCTTCCGGCTTTAATGAAGGCTCAAAAGGTTCAAAAAAAGGCTTCATACGTTGGATTTGACTGGGATGAAATAAAAGATGTGTACAAAAAAGTTGAAGAAGAATACAAAGAAGTGGTTGACGCGCATGCAATTGGCGATATACAATACATACAGGAAGAGTTAGGGGATTTGCTGTTTGCAATTGTAAATCTTTCTAGGTTCCTTAATGTAGACCCGGAAGAGGCTCTCAACAAGACAACCGAGAAATTCATAAGGAGATTTGAATTTGTGGAAAACGGTGTCAAAGAAGTTGGAAAGAAAGTCGAAGATATGACACTGGAGCAGCTGGACGAATTATGGGAGCAGTCTAAATCAAAGGGGCTTTAAATTTAAAATGGCTTATTAAAATTTTTATTTTAATATATTTTATTGAGGAGGTAGTTATTGTGAATAAAGCTGAACTAGTAGCTAAGATGGCTGAAAAGAGTAACCTGACTAAAAAGGATGCAGAAGCTGCACTTAATGCATTTATTGAATCTGTACAAGAGACTCTTATAAACAATGAGAAAGTTCAACTAGTAGGATTTGGAACTTTTGAAGTTAGAGAAAGAGCAGCTAGGACAGGAAGAAACCCTAGAAATCCTGAGCAAGAGATAGAAATACCAGCGTCTAAGGCTCCAGTATTCAAAGCTGGAAAAGGACTAAAAGAGGTAGTTAACAAGTAGTTTTAAATGATTATACATAAAAGGGCGCGGATTATTCCGTGCCCTTTGTTAATATACAGATGTATCAAAATCGGCAAGGATATATACGCGGTAAGTTTGTTGTGGGGCACAAGGGGAAAATGGCTAAAGAGGGCTTATGGCAGCGCATAAAGTGTAAAGGGCAGGGAGATATGGTATAATTAATATAAATGAAATAAAAGCGGTATGCATTTGGAGGAGTATAAAATGAGGTTAGATAAATTTTTGAAGGTTTCAAGACTTATAAAGAGAAGGACTGTTGCAAAAGAAGCCTGCACAAGCGGCATAATAAGCATAAACGGCAAGGTGGCAAAGGCATCTACAGAGGTAAATGCAGGCGATACAATAGAGATCAGATTTGGCGAAAAGATAAGCAAGGTAAAAGTTCTTGAGGTGAGGGAACATGTCCTGAAAAAAGAGGCTCAGGAAATGTATGAAGTGATACAGTAAATCCAAGGGGAGTAGTATTAAATGAGTAAGTCTTCGGGTGTTTCAAAAAAGAGGTTTAATGTTGAAAAGCTTATATTTAACAGTATTATAGTTCTCATAATGCTTTATATAGCTACTGCGCTTGTAAAACAGGAAATTACCATAAGAAAATACAAGTCTCAAATAAAAGATATACATGCAAAGATCGAAGCCGAAAAAAAAGACATAGATGACATAAAAAAGGACATAGAGCAGGCAGAAAATATTGATAACATTGAAAAGATAGCCAGGGAAAGGCTTAAAATGATAAAACCGGGTGAAATAATGTATGTGGATGTAGATAAGGATTAGAGTGAGTTTTTAGGAGGTTGAAAGTCATGAGGGTTGCAGCCATAGACATAGGAACGAATTCTATGAGATTGCTTATAGCCGACTATGAGGACGGAAGGTTCAAGGAAAGGGAAAAACACATTAATACGACCAGAATTGGTGAATCCGTCGACGAAGAGGGAATAATAAATGACGATGCCATAGAGCGCAACGTAGATGCGCTTGAAGACTTTACAGAGCTTGCAAGGGAAAAGGGATGCAAGCAAATATGGGCTGTGGGGACTTCCGCTCTTAGAGACAGTAAAAATTCAGGTGAGTTCTTGCAAAGGGCGCTTGAAAAGTCAGGCGTGGCTGTTGAGATAATAAGCGGAAGCACAGAAGCAGATCTTGGATTCATGGGAGTTCTTGAAGGAATACAGGACAAGGATGAAAACATACTGGTTGTGGACATAGGCGGGGGATCGACTGAATTCATAGTCGGGAACAAGTACGGAATAAAGTTCATGAAAAGTGAGAATGTAGGGGCGCTTAGAATGACAGAGAAGTTCCTCAAAAAAGATCCCGTTGACAAAATTGAATACATGAGCATGGAAAATCACGTTTCAAATGAGATAGATGACACGGTTGGAGAGATATGCAGGTACAACATAAAAAAGGTGGTAGGCATAGGAGGGACTATAACCTCAGTAGCTGCAATGCTTGCCGAAATGGAAGTATACGATATGGACAAGATACACAGCAGCATAATAACATACCCTCAAATATGCGAGCTTCTCAAGACACTTAAAAGGCTCAAGACAAGTGAGAAGATGATGCTAAATGGACTTCAGCCTAAAAGGGCCGACATAATAACGGCAGGAGTTGGGATACTGGAGATAGTCCTTAGAAAGATATGTTTTGACAGGATGATTGTAAGCGAGTACGACAACCTGGAAGGACTAGTATCCAGAAAGATAAGCATATGATTTTTGAATACATGGACATTGTGATCAAAATGAATATAGGGGTCATTTAGAGAAAAAATAGAATTAGCCATGTGATTTACTTCACATGGCTAATTCTATTTTTGTCTATTCAATATCATCATCTTCATCATCATATTCTTCTATTTCTTCAATATCATCTTCTATTTCTTCGGGGTTTACGTAAATATCTATGCTTTCATCTTCTACTGACTCATCATATGAGTCTAAATCCTCGCCTTCGAATTCATAGTCGAGTTCCTCGATTTGTATCTCCCAAGTGTTGTCATTCAGGAATATGACAAAGAATATGTCATGCGTGGGCTCTGTTTGAATCAGTGACGAATCTAGAACATCCCCATTCTCCAAAAGTTCTATGGGATATTTTTTCCATATGGCATCGCCGTCTTCTATGTTTTCTACAGATTTGCTTTTCATGGCTTGTATTATCCAATCTCGAAGGACTGCAAGTTCATCCTCGTCGTCTATATATTCGCCATTGTAAAAGATCCCTTCGAAATTTTCAGCATTTAGCCCATGGCCGTCAAGGAATAAAAAGCTTCCCCAAAAAGTTTTTGAAAGCACTTTGTCTATGAATTTATCGTTGGTCATGGCAACGCCCCCTATTACTATTTTTATAAATTAATGATACCCCATAAAAAAGACTTAATTCATATATTCCAGCATGTATTGGCACTGGAGACGTTGGATTTTGTCCATATAGATAAAGCCGAAATGATTGATGCTGTCATTAGGCCAATAAGAGGCAGCGTAATTACAGTTCATTAAACTGCAATGAGTGTAAAGCCATGAACGTTTATTATACATTGAAGCAGCTGTTTGTGGTAAAATAAGGATAGTTGCAGCTGATTTGTCATGATATATTTTGAGTTTTGAAGTGTGGAGATATAGCCACATTATGTAAAAGTGCTTAAATTGGGTATTTTGGAGGAAAACATAATGAATGTAAAAATAATAAACAATCCGTCTTCGGGAAGGACTACTATTCAAAAAAATCTTGAAGGAATAGTCGGAAGGCTCGTGCTTGATGGAACATTTGAAACGGTTAAAAAAGTGGATACTACAGTTGATTTTGACTATAGGGCCTGCATGGAATCCGCAAAAGCCGAGAATGTGGATATGGTAATGGCGATTGGCGGGGATGGAACTGTAAACAGGGTTGTGAACGGAATGATGAACACGGGGCTCGATGTGCCACTTGTAATAGTTCCTGCAGGCACTGTAAATGACTTTGCCACATATCTTGATCTGCCCAGTGATATAGAGGGCATATGCAGCATGATAAAGAAAAAGAGCATGAAGAGGATAGATGTGTGCAAGGTGAATAAAAAATATTTCATAAATATTGCAGCATGCGGTCTTTTCACAGATGTCGCACTCAAGACCAATGTTGAACTCAAGACTATGTTTGGCAGGTTTGCTTACTATGCAGAGGGTATAAAGGAGATACCAAAACAGATATTCCAGTCGCTTCCCATGAAGTTTTCATATGCTAATGAGGAATTTGAAGAGAATTTGGCAATATTTGCAGTTGTCAATACTCCTGTTGTAGGGGGATTTAAAAAATTTGCACCAGAGGCAAAGCTCGATGACAATATGTTTGACGTTATAATAATAAAAAAGACAGATATAATAGATACAGCGAATCTCTTCCTCAAGATATTAAGAGGAGACCATTTGGGTAGTGACATGGTAAAGCATTTCCAAACTGACAGACTATACGTGGAGAGTGTGAATGAGGGGCTTAAAATAGACATAGATGGTGAAGACGGAGGCGGATTTCCAGCGGAATTTACAATAGTAAGCTCTGCAATGGACATATGCATTCCATAAAGCGGCCGTGGGATAGAGTAATTTTAAGTGTTTTTTACA
This sequence comes from Peptoclostridium litorale DSM 5388, assembly GCF_900141635.1. Classification (GTDB taxonomy): domain Bacteria; phylum Bacillota; class Clostridia; order Peptostreptococcales; family Peptostreptococcaceae; genus Peptoclostridium; species Peptoclostridium litorale. Next base: position 7,334 of record NZ_FSRH01000017.1, read on the forward strand.
GATTATCAAAAAATTATACAGTTATTTATCCATTAAGAATTTATGCCGTCTTTGCAAAGGCGGCTTTTTTGATGAAAAAATCCAGGTTGAAAATGAGCCTGGACAAGGGGATTAAGCGATTTTCTTTCTATTGCGCTCTATTATTTGGTCTATTTCAGATTCATATATGGTTTCATTTTCCATCGGGGTCTGAATTTTTTATGCTGCGCTTGTTTTTCGAGTGAATTTTTATCATTTCAATCCTGTCCTCATACTCGGGAAGAGGTATGCATACATGCATGTCGAACCTGCCAACCCTTGTAAGAGCGCTATCGAGCATGTCGAACCTGTTTGTGGCACCTATGACTATTATCTCCTTTGGCATTCTGGCTCCAAGCTGTCTATACTTTTGAGGGGTTTTAAGAAAATCGATTATAAACTGGAGGTCCTTTTTGACCTCCAAGTGGCCAGCTATGTCGTCAAATGTCACGTTTGGAACACTGTCGACTCTGTATGAAAACTTAGGGTATCTTTTCCTCTTTTGGACGCTGCTGCGCTGCAGCTCGAAGAACTGTTTCTTTTCTTGTCTGTAAAATGGCTCTGCTCCTCGTAGTATAGTTTAAAAAGCTGCTTTACTCTGCAAAACATTTTTATTGCTCCTTCCTCGTTTTGAGCTGGATGTAATGCAAAGCTTATTATAGATGAAACTTATGATGCTATAAATAAATATAATTAAAATCGATTTTAAACTTGCATTTTTTTGAGATATAATGAATATGTGAACTGAAAATCCGAGGTGCTGCAGACGGCGGCGCACTTTATAATAGTATTAATTTTTGAACACAAATATGGACAACAGTGTTGGAGGGGAAGAATGCCATGATAATAGATACTCACATGCACGAAAAGACATATTCTCTTGACAGCAAGATTTCGCTTGAGGACATAGTGAAGAGAGGCAGACAGATGGGACTTGACGGAGTCTGCATAACAGACCATGAAAGCAATGATATAATGGAAAAGGCCCACGAGTACTCAAAGGAAACTGGATTTTTGATAATAGTGGGAGCGGAAGTGCTGACCCATGAGGGCGACATAACTGTATTTGGACTGGACAAGCTTCCAAGCGAAAAGGTCCATGCCCAGCAGCTTGTAGATATGACGCTCAGGGCGGGAGGGGTCGCAATGAGCGCCCACCCATTCAGGCAAAATAACAGGGGAATGGGAAACACAATAAGGGATGTAAGAGGTCTTTCTGGAATAGAGGCATTCAACGGAAGCACAAGGCCTCACAACAATATTTATGCATACGGGCTTGCAGCTGAGCTGGGACTGCCTTCACTGGGGGCAAGCGACGCCCACACAATAGAAGCGATAGGCAAGTATGCAACGGTATTTCCTGGTGGCATAAGGGATGTAAAGGACTTTATAGAGGCGGTAAAGGCAGGTAACACGTGCCCAGCGGTACATACGGGCAGCGGATATGAAAAAATAGACATGTACGACAAGCTATATAACAAGATATTGTTTGAAAAGGCGGTATAAAAGAGCCCTCACCTATGGTGGGGGCTTTATAGTTAGATTCAAAGCTTAAGAAGTATCTCCCATACATATGATATATAATTTAACATGTATGGGCTTTATCAGATTTTATAAAGTTTATAATGAAAACAGTGTTAAAGGAGAGCTGTTTGTCATGGGATTAGCATAGAAAAAACCTATGATGGGCAAATATTCTATTAGTAACATTTATTTCTAATGGAGTATATGCTGATATATAATATATTCAGGGCAAAACCCTGCATAAATACATAAAAAATACTAGGGAGGATTCAAAATGAAGAGAATATTGGCAGTGATGGTTTCAATATTCATGATAGCGACATCTCTTGTGGGATGTACGTCTAATGACAAGGGAGAGAAGGAGGAAACGGCTGGAACATCTATGCTGGAGGGTTCGACTATAAGAGTTGTTGCGGCATATGGAGGGAAAGAGGAGATATTCGCAAAGTTCACTGAGGATACGGCAGTGAAAGTTGAATTCATAGACATGTCTTCAGGAGAGGTTCTTGCAAGGACAGAGGCTGAAGGAGGAAAGCCCATGGCTGACGTATGGTTTGGCGGAGGGGCTGACAGTTTCATGTCTGCCGGAGAAAAAGGGCTTTTAGAGTCTTATGTGTCACCTGAGGAAGAATCTGTTGGAGAAAAGTACAAAGGTGATGAATACTGGACGGGAGTATCTCTTGTAACGGCAGGATTTATGGTAAATACCGATGTAATGGCTGAAAAAGGTCTACAGGCTCCAAAGACCTGGAAAGACCTTGCAAAGGCGGAGTACAAGGACGAAGTGCTAATGGCTGATCCATCCATATCAGGAACAAACTATGCGGTTGTAAACTGCCTGCTTCAGGGAATGGGAGAGGAAGAAGGATGGAAATACCTTGAAGAGCTTAAAAATAACATACCTTTCTACGCTCAAAGGGGCGGAGAGCCTCCAAAGAAGGTTGCAGCAGGAGAAATGGCTGTGGGCATAATTCCTATGTCGGGAGAATTCGTGTCGATGGAGGAGAAATACCCTGTAAAGACAATATATCCTGAAGACGGAATACCTTGGGTTCCTGCTGGACTTGCAATATTCAAAAATGCTGAAAATATTGACGCCGCAAAGGCTTTTGTAGACTGGGCTCTTTCTGCAAAAGGCCAGGAAGTCATAAGAGACAAGGACCCTAGAGTAATGGTCAGAGAAGATGTTTCAGTTCCGGAGATGATGAATGACATCAATATTGAAGGCCTTATAGACATAGATCTTTCAAAATTCGGATCTCAAAGAGACCAAATACTTGAAAGCTGGGCGCAAAGGATGGCAAAATAAAAAATGCCTAATTTGAAAACTCGGGTATCCAAAAACTTGGATACCCGTTTTTATGATCTGTTTGATATGTCCATAATAGCTAGTATAGTCATCTCCATAATGGTGTTCATATTGTGGCCGATATCAGAGGTAATAGTCAAAAGCTTTTTTCCGGAAGGAATATTTTCACTTGAACTATACAGGGAGATTTTCACAGGAGGCAGAAGGCTTTTTTATAACAGCATTTTCGTGTCTACTGTATCTACTGCATGTACCATAGTGTTTGCGGTTTGTATATCGCTATATTCGAATTTTTCGGCAAAGAAAATGAGAAATATTATAATGGCGGTTCTAATGCTTACAATGATATCTCCGCCGTTCGTATCGTCACTTGCATATATAACTCTTTTTGGCAAAAGGGGTATAATAACATACAGGCTTTTGGGTCTTACAATAAACCCTTACGGCTGGCACGGAATAGTTCTAATGCAGGTGTTCGGCAATATTTCACTGGCATCGCTTGTCATAATGGGGATGATGTCTGGAATAGACAGGAGCCTAATAGAGGCATCACTCGACCTTGGAGAAAGTGCGGCAAAGACCATAAGAAGGGTGGTGATTCCACTTTCAAAACCGGGCATAGTCGCATCGTCATTCATAACATTTGTAAAATGCCTTGCGGACTTTGGGACTCCAATAATAATAGGGGGAAATTTCAAGGTGCTTGCAACAGAGGCGTATATTTCCCTCATAGGAAGAGGCGACCTACCCCGGGCTGCGGCTATAAGCGTCATGATACTCATACCTTCGCTCGTGGTATTTTTCACATACAGGTACAATATGAGGGATTCGAAACTGTTTTCGGCGACGGGCTTAAAATCGCCGAGGATGCTTGATGTGGATTTTGACATGGGCATTGGGCTTAGGAGCGTTCTTGCATTGTTCACATGGACATTCCTTATATTTATGACCCTCCAGTATTTATCAATATTCCTGTCGGCTATTTCAGACTACAAGTCCGGACAGCTAATATTCACAATGGAATACATAAAATCGGTGAAATTTTCAAAGATGCCAAGCTTTTTCAGGAGCATAAGATATGCCTTTGCAGCGGGAATTGCAACGAGTGTCATAGGACTGCTGCTTTCGTATTACGTCGAAAGGAGAAATGTCAAAGGCTCAAGGGTTATAGACTTTATAGCCACCCTTCCATACATAATGCCGGGGCCGCTCTTTGGAATAGGCTATATACTTGCATTCAACGACTATCCGCTTGCGCTCACTGGAACGGGCCTGATAGTGGTGATAAACTGCGTGTACAGGCAGATTCCAATAAGCACAAAGGCCGCAAGCGCGGTGCTTGGCAACGTAGGAAGCGACATTGAGGATGCGGCAAGGGATCTGGGCTCTTCCAACATGAGAATACTTGCAGATATAATAATGCCTCTTTTAAAGCCGGCATTCCTCGTGAGCTTTGTAAATACATTCACGGCCACAATGACCACCGTGGGAGCCATAATATTTCTCATAACCCCTTCGGCAAAGGTTGCTACTGTGGAGCTGTTCAATGTCATAAGGGACGGGGACTACGGGCTTGCAGCTGTGCTTGCGAGCATGATAATAATAGCCACGATTATAATAAACATAATTTTTTCGAGGATAATTATAAGAGAGGGATAGCAGGGGGTTATAATGGATGTATCTTAAAATCGAAAATATAACAAAAGAATTCGAAGGGTTTAGGGCGGTAGATGATTTTTCTATTGAAATAGAGAAGGGAGAGCTGGTGTCGCTGCTTGGCCCCAGCGGATGCGGAAAGACCACGACACTCAGGATTCTGGGGGGATTTTTGGCGCCGTCAAGCGGGAGGATAATACTCGAAGGGGAGGACATAACAGGGACATCTCCCGAGAAAAGGCCCGTGGCAACAGTATTTCAAAGCTATGCGCTTTTTCCGCACATGAATGTCATTCAAAATGTCACATATGGGCTTAAAAATCTCAAAATGTATTCAAAGGGAGAGATGGATCAAAAGGGCAGGGAAATGCTCGATATTGTAGGGCTTGGCGAGCTTTCGGGAAGAAATGTCACAAGGATTTCGGGCGGGCAGCAGCAAAGGGTCGCCCTTGCAAGAGCGCTGATACTCAATCCGAAGGTGCTGCTTATGGACGAGCCCCTTTCAAACCTTGACGCAAAGCTCAGGGTCAGGATGAGAAACGAGATAAAGCATATACAAAAAAAGCTCGGAATAACAATGGTGTTTGTGACTCACGACCAGGAAGAGGCCATGAGCATATCGGACAGGATAGTCGTAATGAACGGGGGCAGAGCCGAGCAGATAGGCTGTCCGATTAATATATATGAAAGGCCATGCAGCGAATTTGTAGCTGATTTCATAGGAAGGGCTAACATACTGGAGATGGGCGCTTCAAAGGTGGTTGTAAGGCCTGAGCACATAGTCATATCAAGCAAAGACGGCAGATACAGCGGCGCGATAGTTGAAAAGAGCTTTTTGGGATTTTTCACAAGCTATGTTGTAAATGCAAAAATTGACGGAAAAGAAACGCTGCTCCAGGTGGACTGCGTAAATTCAAAATGCAACTATGATACGGGTGACATTGTGCATTTTGAATTTGAAAGGGTTCATGAGATAGAAGTGTAAAGTAGCATATGCAGTATACAACATAAGATTATATATGTTATATTCGGGGATTTGACATTCTATCCCCCGCATGCGCGGGGGATTTTTAATGCCTTAAAATTGCATAAAACCTATTATAGATTTGTATTGGGGGTATTAAAAAGTTATAGGTGTATGCAGGGGGGCTGAATATGGAAGTTTTAATAGAAGGCAGGGGGATATGGAAGCAGTATCAGATGGGGGAAGTGACAGTCAACGCCCTGAAGGGCGTTGATTTTGAGGTATACAGAGGGGAATTCATAGTGGTGCTTGGACCCAGCGGCTCGGGAAAGAGTACCCTTTTAAACATAATAGGGGGCATGGATTCTCCCACCAAGGGGGAATTGATATATGACGGAAGGGCAATATCCGGTGCCAGCGAGAGGGAGCTTACACAGTACAGGAGAAACAACGTTGGATTTGTATTCCAGTTTTACAATCTCATGCCAAATCTCACCGCGGGGGAGAACATAGGGCTTTCTGTGGAGATAGCAAACGAACCCCTGGAGATAGACTATGTGCTTGAGAAAATAGGACTCAGCGAGAGGAAAAACCATTTTCCCTCGCAGCTTTCTGGGGGGGAGCAGCAGCGTGTTGCCATAGGCAGGGCGCTTGCCAAGAATCCGGATCTTCTGCTTTGCGATGAGCCCACAGGTGCACTCGACCTTTCCACGGGAGTCGAGATACTAAAGTTTTTAAGGGATTTCAACAGGGAGTTAAAAAAGACCGTCATGATAATAACCCACAATGCTGGAATAGGAAAGATAGGTGACCGGGTATTTTATATAAGGGATGGAATGATTGAAAAAATAGAGAAAAATGAAAAGCCTCTAAGACCCGAGGAGGTGTCGTGGTGATACTTTACAAGAAAATGATGAGGGACATAATGCACCACAAGCTTGTGTACATATCAAGCGCTCTTGTAATAGTAATAGGGCTTAGCATGTACACTTCCATGTTCATGGTGATGGAAAATCTTCAGGCCGCGATGGATGAGTTCTATGAGGACTCAAATTTTGCGCACGGATTTGCAAGCCTTACAGGTGTTCCTGTGGGAGCTGTTGACGAGCTTCAAGGGACGGAAGGAGTGGAAAGTCTTCAGGGGCGGTTTGTAAAGGACGTTCGGATTTATGAAAAGGACCTTTCTGTCCCAAGATACCTCCGGCTTGTATCCGTTGACTTGGAAGAGGAAAGGCTTCTCAACTCGCCATTTGTGGAGGAAGGCGCCCCACTTGAAAAATCAAGCGACGGCGTTTGGCTTGATGTCAAATTCTACGATGAGAATTCAGTTTCGCCGGGCGACGGCATAGAGATAATCGCGGAAGGCAAACGGGTGGAACTTGACATAATAGGCTCTGCAATAAGTCCCGACTTCATATATGCAATGAGAAGCCTTCAGGAGATATACCCAGATCCCAGCACTTTTGGAATAGCATATATAGAGTATTCAAAAATGGAAAGCCTCTTCAGGGAAAAGGGAATTTACAACGAAATATCATTTACCATAGAAGAAGGATATACTTACGATGAAGTAGAGAGCAGGCTTGAAGACAAGCTCAAGAAATACGGACTCAAGAGCATATATGAAAGAGAGGACCAGGTGAGCCACTCCATACTAACAGGCGAGCTTGAACAGCTACAGGGGACAGCCCTTGTATTTCCATTGATATTTTTGGCCGTAGCAAGCTTTGTGCTCTATATAATGCTAAAGCGTATAGTCGAGCAGCAAAGGGGTCAGATAGGCATACTAAAGGCGTTTGGATACACAAAGCGGGAAATTCTTTTGCACTACATGAGCTACAGCATGATAGTGGGAGTTGCAGGGGGGATATTCGGAGGGCTTGCGGGTATATGGCTTGCATATTTTTATACTGAGCTGTACAGGGAGTTTTTCGCATTTCCGAATTTGAGCAGCACATTCTCCATGAAATACTTTGTCCAGGCAAATATTATATCCATATTATTCAGCATAGTGGCAGGATACAGCGGAACACGAAAAATACTAATGCTCAAGCCGGCGGATGCGCTAAGGCCGCCAGTATTAGTCAAGGTCCACACTATATGGCTTGAAAGGATAAGGGCCCTTTGGAAAATGTTTGGAACCCAGACAAAGATGGCTTTTAGGAACCTTTTCAGGAATAGGGCCAGAAGCCTTTTTACGATGATTGGGATAGTGTTTGTATTCAGCATAGTGACTACCACAGTCTCATTCCAAAGGGTAATAGAAATAATGATGAAAGAGCAGTTTGAAAAGGTCCAGACGTATGACGTGAAAATGAGCTTCTACACCCCTATAGATAGAAATGGGACATACAGGGAGATAGTGAATAGGGACTATATAAGGGAGGCAGAAGCTTTTTTGGAGGCCCCCATAAAGATTAAAAGCAGCTGGAGGGAAAAAGAGGCAATATGCATAGGAATGCAGATTGACGGGCGTATGTACAACATAATAGATAGCCGTGGCAATATTTTGAGACCGCCAATCGAGGGCATGATCATATCGGAAAAAATTGCAAACATCATGGACATAAGCGTTGGGGACACAGTCGAGATAGAAAGTCCATGGGCCGCAAAGGATGAGATAAGCGTAACAATAACAGGAATAATACCACAGCACTTCGGCGTGAACACCTACATGGAGATATCCTCGTTTTGCAAACTCATAGGGCAAAGGGACATGGCCACGTCGCTCCTTCTCGACATAGAGGACGGGCAGCTGGGAAGACTCAATGACGACTATATAAACGCTCAAAACGTAGTTTCTATAGAAAGGCGCGAAAAGACAATAGAGACATTCAACGAGCTTATGGAATCATATGCCTACATGCAGTGGATATTTGTAGTATTTGGTATAATAGCTGGATTTGCGGTGATATATACATCATCAACTATAATATTTTCGGAAAGGCAAAGGGAGCTTTCATCGCTCAGGGTCCTTGGGATGACAAAGGCGGAGATTTTCAGAATAATAGCTATAGAGCAGTGGGCTATAAGCGCAGGGGCAATTGCGATAGGCGTTCCAGTTGCTTATATTATGAGAGATGGTATAGCAAGAGGTGTAAGCACCGACCTTTTCAGCATACCCCTTGGGATAGATGCTGCTTCATTTTTGGCGAGCGCTGTGGTCACATTCGTATCAATAGCATTCGCACAGATTTCAGTGTACAGAAAGATAAGAAGGCTCAATTTTGTGGATGTGCTCAAAGAGAGGGAATAGGGGGGTGAGAATATGAAAAACAAAAAAATATTGAAAAAAAGTTTAAAGTGGATTGTAGCGGTACTCATAGTAATTGCATTAATAATATTATACCTGTATGAAAGCACAAAACCTTTGGAAGTTGAAGGGCAAAGGGTGCAAAAAATAGACATACGCGATACATTCGAGGAGGAAGGAACTGTAGAAGCCGCATATGAGGACGACATATACTCATCGCAGTCGGGAGAGATACAAAGCCTGAACATAAGGGAAGGTCAAAGGATCAAAAGCGGGGACGTAATACTAAGCATGGATACAAGCGAGCTTGAAAGGGGGATAGATCAGCTTGAAGGCCAGCTAAAGAGCATATCAGGACAGCAAAATACCGAGACATTATTGGGAAAAGAGGAAGCGATAGAAAGCCAGAGGCTTTCAGTTGAAAATGCAAGAAAGGAATATGAAGAGGCATTAAAGGGATATGAAAGGGGCACGGGGCTTTATGAGCAGGAGGCCATATCTCAGGATGATATTGAGAGGCTGAAAAAGGAAATGGAGATTGCTGAAAATGTAATGAACCAGCAGATACAAGCGTTGAGCGCCCTTGAAAGCCAGTATAGCGATCCTCAGGCCAGGCTGCTTTATTTCCAGGGGCAGCGGGAAGCTGTAAGGGCTCAAATAGAACTGTTTAGATACAAGATTGGAAAGTCCAGGATATATGCGGGCAAGGCGGGAATAGTAAAGAGCGTGAATGTAGATGAAAAGCAGTATATAGCGCCAGGGCAGAGCATTGCGACTCTCATTGGAGATGGAGGGATAGAGGTGGAGTCAAGGGTGCTTGCGAAGGATGCTGTAGACCTTCGACCCGGAATGGATGTGAAGATAGTGCTCGAACACGAGCCGGACGATTTTACATTCGAGGGGAGCATAAAGAGGATAAATCCATATGCATCGGAGAGCGTGTCTGCAATAGGCCTGGTGGAGAGAAGGGTCGATGTTAAAATAGACCTGAGGGGGGACTATTCCATTTTGAAACCGGGCTACAGCGTGGACGTGGAATTCCTCAAAAGAAGCCAAAAAGGAGCAATTGCAGTCCCCAAAAGGGCCATATTCAAGCATGAGGGGGAAGATGCGATATGGAAGATAGTCTCCGAAAAGGCAGTAATCCAGAAGGTGTCTGTGGGATATGAAACGGACGACTACTCTATTATAGACAGCGGACTTGATGAGGGCGACATTGTCATACTCAACCACAAGACGGACGGCCTTGACATAGACAAGAGAGTGAAGCCGGTGTTTCAGTAGAACAAAACTACAGTTAATGGCCTACGAAGCTTTTGAATGCAAAATCTGGACAATATGAATAAAAAATGCCATCGGTGCCGATGGCATTTTTTATTCATATTGTGATATAATTTTACAAAATCAAGGGTTAAATAAGTGGATTTTAATATTGAGGCGACTGAAGCGGGCGCAGATAGTGAAACTCTTAAACGCTTAGATTGTGGGGGTCGAGTGAATATATTTTTTCATTGCTCTGCAAAAAACTGTCAACGAGGGCCTTTTGCCTTTTCAAAAGCTCGTGGTATTCTATTGAAAGTATTCCGCATTCTGCGGAGTGTTTTTTTTCTATGAAATCACAAAGAAGCCCCTCGACTACGTTTAAATCCTGTATGCTTCCTAGAATGTCCTGAACAGATTTCATATTGTCATGGAAATCTTGTCCGACTGGATTTATGCTGTCTATCACTTCAATCATGTACCTGAAATTTTTGAATGCTATTCTGACACTGTGTATGCTCTTTATGTCTTCGGGATTAACATCTTCTAAAAGAGAGGTTACATTATTGAAAGAGGCGGTGGCGGAGCTTAAAAGCATATCGTAGAGATTATCAGACTTGGATTCTTTCGAAAGCTTTTTCTGGAGAGATTTCGATGTCTCCTTGATATTTGAAATGTCCATTTTTTTAAACTCTTTAGACAGATCCTTTGAAAGACTGTCTTCGAGTACATTCAAATGGTCAAAAAAAGCCTCCAGATCGGGAAATTCTTTTTTCATTTCATCAATATAGAGTAGTGAAATGTGTACATCCCTCAGAGGGCCGAACATCTTAAGCTTTTGATTAATGAGCTTCAAGCTGTTTTTGGTCTTTTTATCGGACACGCCCAAAATAGGATTCACTATTTCAGTGAGTGCCATGAGCCGCCTTAGGGCAATCCTGATATCATGGACGTGTTCATTTGTAAACTCTTTTTTGCAGTTCTTGTATTCTCTTATGAATTTTTCAAGTTTGACTTGCGCAAATTCACATAGCTTTTTAGATTCAACAGACATTCCAAAACCTCCCATGCACTTAAAGTACTAGTTATAGTATATATATGTCCATATTGGAAGTTTTGAAAATCAAAAACAAAAAATCCCAAAAATAAATTTTGGGATTTTAATTCTTATTTTTAAACATGCTCGGGAACTGCTTTATGGATACTTATTTTTCAGAAGTCTCCAAAACAAGCTTTTTAACGGCCGTATTTGCGGCATCGGAGGCCTTGATTTGGATGTTGGAAAGATTCCTGAGCTGGTCGACCTCTTTATTAACATTCAAGGTCTCTTCTTCGAGCTTTAGCAGAATTTCGTTTATCTCATGGGCAAAGCTTTCACTGTCATTTGCAAGCTTTTGCACTTCGTTTGCAACTACGGCAAATCCCTTTCCATGCTCCCCGGCACGTGCCGATTCTATTGAAGCATTTATTCCCAGTATCTTTGTCTGTTTTGCTATTTTGTTTACATATTGTATTATTTTGTCGCTTTGCTGTATATACTGCGTAGAATTTTGAGAAGAAACCAGGAGATTGTCTGAAATATCATGTATGCTGCCTATGGATGATGAAATATTGTTTAGCTCAAGCTCGACAGCACTTGAAGTCTCACCTATTATTTCTATCTGGTTGTTCACCATGTCCAGAGCCTCTATGTTTTTTTCCACTAGAGTCATGATGAGAAGTGCGGCATTTGAGTCTAAAACAGTGCATCTTTGGGAAAACATGTCTATAAGTTTTTCTGAAAGGCTTGAACTTCCTGTTGCCTCTATTATAATGTCTGTGCTGCTCGGATTGATGTCGTTTATGGAACTAGAGCAAGGCAACTTTAGCTCTCTTGCAAGTCTCATTCCAGGTGCGTCTGTATTGCGGTCGACTATCATTACAATTTGGAGACTGTCTATGAGTGAAATTGCATGTATTATGCCTTTTCCACCGGTACCTGCACCAACTATGGCTATATTCAAAAAAAATCACCCCTACTAAACTGTTTTTTACAGCGGCATTTAATTAAATGTCTAATAATATTATAAATGAGCCTGTTTGTTTTGTCATTATATATGGATAGATATCACTGAATAAATTACGCAGCGCCAAAGCGCAGTATGTCAGGCAGGGTTATAATTCGGATGCGTTTGGCATACTGCCGGATGGGTCTGAATTTATATATGATACTGCTATATTTCTATGAATGAGTGTTTTCTGGATTTAAAGCTGCAAATGCTTGTAAGTCCTAAATCTTTAAGCATAGTGTATGTGGATTCGAAATCGGCGCAAATATCCTCTTTTTTGTGGGCGTCAGAGCCTACGGTTATGATTTTTCCGCCAAGCTGACTGTATCTTTTTATTATTGAAGGGTGCGGATGGACTCTTCCAAGCCCGTATCTGAATCCGGAAGTGTTAATCTCAATGCCCTGGCCGTTCGATATCAGAAGGCGAAGTATTTGGTCTATTATATCTGAAAACATTTCGTATTCGAGGTTTTTGGATTCGTACCCTCCATACCTAACTATGAGGTCCATATGGCCTAGAACGTCGAACATGCCTTTATACAGCCTTATGTTTTCGAGCACGTTTTCAAAATATCTCATATAGCATTCATGCTGACTTTTATTTTTAAAGAAGGCATGCCTGCAAAAGTCCATCCTGTCCGCAGCATGAACGGAACCTATTACAAAGTCGAAGGGATAGCTTGATATAAGGGCGCTTATCTCCTGCTTTATATGTGGTTGAAGACCGACCTCTATTCCAAGGAGCACATTTATGCTTGAAGAGTATTCATACTTTAGCATTTTGAACTCTTCATAATATTTTTCATAGTCTATTACAAATGGCCACTCAGGATCCGGATAGTCAAAATCCACATGGTCTGTAAAAGCTATCTCCTTGAGTCCCAGCGATACGGCTGATTTTATCATGTCGTGCATTTTTTCGCTGCAGTCATCTGAAAAATGAGTATGTACATGGTAGTCAGAGTAATACAATAAATTCATCTCCCTCATTAATTTGTGTAATTTAAAGAAGCCTTTAGAAATATAATACTGTGAATATGATAATATTAAAATATTAATAAATAAAATATATATATGAAATAAAATTGAAAAAATATTTCAAAAATATGATTAATCCCGAAAGGTGTTAGTGTCAAACGGTTTACCTCTATATAAAGATAAAAGTTAGACAAAGTATCTATTGGGTATTCTACGAAAATTTGGTAAAATAGAAAATGTACACAGGAATTAAGTTTCGTATTCCCACAAAAAAAACTTAGGATGTGATTTTACTTGAATGAACAGCTTTCACAATTCATAATTGAGGAAAACAAGCTCCTCAAGAAAACAGTTGACAAGCTGAATTCTGAAAACGACGCAGTGGTTTTGCTTATAGAGTTTTTGGAAGCGCTTCTAAAAACAGGAGGAATAGAAAAAGTAACAGGACTTATAATAAGGCATCTTTCGGAGTTCCTTGGGGCAAGCAGGACTATGCTCATAAGGAAGGAATCGAAGGAAGACCTGTATGCCCGTTACTCATATGAAGGTGGAGAGATAAGAAAAATCAATCTTATGAGGAACGAGCTTGGGAAAGACTATTTCTTTGTGTATGTAGAGAAGGTCTATGTAATAAGTGAGAACCCATCCAGCATAGTCATGCCTATAAAGTATACAGGTGAGAACATAGGTGGGGTTAAATTCGAGTTTGAAAGTGTTGAAGACATACCACAGTATAAAATAGACATACTCAAAAGATATGGTCCCATATGCGGTCTTGTAATGAAAAACCAGATTCTTATAGAAGAGCTCATGGGGGAGAAGCAGACAATACTTCAAAAAAATGCCATAATAAACGAAGAAAAAAAAATAATACTCGAACAGAACAAAAAGAGCAGGAGAGAGCTTAAGCTTGCTCAAAACATACAAAAGAAAATACTTCCAGCAGGCTATATGAGGTTTGGAGACTATAATTTCTACAGGAATTTCAAACCTTCATATTATCTAGGGGGGGATTTTTACGATGTAATAGGGGGCAGTGATGACAGCGTTGTATTTTACATGGCCGACATTTCAGGGCATGGAGTGGGCGCTTCGCTGCTCACGGTGTTTTTGAAGCAGACTATAAAGGGTCTTGTAAGGTATTATGAAAAGAAAGGCGAGCCTTTAGTCCCCTCGAAAATGCTTAAAAAGCTGCAAAACAGATTTATGGACATTGAAATGGTCGAAGAGATATATATAGGAATAATAGTAGGAGTACTAGACCTTAAAGAAAACAAGATAACACTTTCGAATGCAGGACACAATGTGCCCCCCATACATGTTATGGGAGCACATGAGACCACTGAACTGTACGAAATAAGCGGTCTGCCGATAAACGGGCTTGGGCTTGATTTTATAAAGTTTGAATACGAAGACAGGACGGTATATATAGACAAGGGAGACAATATAGTATTTCTTACAGACGGGGCCGTTGAAGAGAGAAGCCCTGAAGGTGAAGAAATGGGAATAGAGCGGTTGAGAAGGCTCATGTTCCTAAATAGATATATGAGTTTTGAAGAACAGTTCGACATAATGCTTTCAAAAGTTTCTCAACACAGCCACACTACAAGATTTAATGATGACATTGCCTTTTTGGCGATATCCAGGGAATGATAAGAATGCTTTGTATGACATATGCAAGGCATTTTTTATTGTTCAAAAGACAATCCATGTCTTTTACATAAACCTCATAAAAAGTGGAAAAGCCATAAAATTTATTTTTTATGGCTTTTCCACTTTACTTTAGTAAAGCAAGAAAGTATAATGGGAATTGTTAAAAGAAGTAGCAGAATATAAAGATGCGGGAGGAATAAATTATGAAAAAGAGATTATTGACTTTAATATCACTGGTTATAATGGGAACACTTATATTTGCAGGATGCGGGCAGAAAGAGGAAAGCTCTGCAGACGAGTCGCTTCAGAAGATAAAGGAAAAGGGAGAGTTTGTAGTAGGTCTTGATGACAGTTTCCCGCCTATGGGATTTAGAGATGAGTCTGGCGAGATAGTTGGATTTGACATAGACCTTGCAAAGGAAGCTGCAAGCAGAATGGGCGTAAATGTAACATTCAAGCCGGTTGACTGGGACGGAGTAATACTGAGCCTTAAAAACGGAGATATAGATGTAATATGGAATGGCCTGACTATAACAGAGGATAGAAAGAAGAATATAGCTTTTACAAATCCTTACCTGAGCAACAATCAGATAATAGTGGTTCAAAAGAACTCAGACATTCAATCAAAAGGTGATTTTGAAGGAAAGACTGTAGGAATACAGATGGGAAGTACGGCTCAAGAAGCTCTTGACAACAATGCAGATTTTACTGACTCACTTAAAGAGGTCAGAAAGTATTCAAACAACGTAGAAGCCCTTCTAGACCTTAAGGCGGGAAGGCTTGAGGGCGTAGTAGTTGACGGAGTTGTAGGAAGATACTATATAGCTGAAAACAAGGCAGCCGATGACTACAGAGTTCTTTCTGATGACCTTGGAAAAGAGTCTTACGGAGTTGGATTAAGACAGGAAGATGCGGCATTCCTTGGAGAGCTTAACAAGGCCCTTGAAGAAATGAAAGAAGATGGAACTGCGGCAGAGATATCTAAGAAATGGTTTGGAGAAGATATAGTCGTAAAATAGAGCAAAAAGACCGGAAATTCATTTTCCGGTCTTTTTTGCAAAAAATTCTTTTATTATAGAGTATTTGCTTAGCAAAAACTCTTTTTTTATGATAATATTTAATGTGGTAAAGCGTTAATGTGTAATCTACAAAAATGAACTGGAGGATTAAAATGGAGTATATATGGAATATAACGTTGTTCATACTCAAGGGAGCCTCTGTCAGCCTTAAGATTTATGTGACCACGGCTGTTTTTTGCGTGCCCCTGGGAATACTGTTTGCACTTGGAAAGATATCCAAGAACAAAGCTCTCAATGCACTGCTGGACATCTATACATGGGTGTTTAGAGGAACACCTCTGCTACTTCAGCTTTTCTTTGCATACTACGGACTTCCTCTCATGGGCATAACCATGACCCCGTTTACGGCTGCATCACTTACATTCATAATAAACTATGCGGCATATCTTACTGAGATATTCAGGGCTGGAATAGAGTCTATAGACAAGGGACAGTATGAGGCTGCTCACTCTCTTGGAATGAGCTATACTCAGACTATGAGAAGGATAATAATACCTCAGACAATAAGAAGGGTTTTGCCTCCCATGTGCAACGAGGCCATAACGCTGGTAAAGGATACGGCGCTTGTGACTGCAATAGGAATGGGTGACATTCTGAGGGCTGCAAAAGAGGTCCTTACAAGGGATTTCACGATAATACCATTTGTAATAGCTGCAGTGCTTTATCTTATAATGAGCTGGGTAATAGTGGCCGGATTCAAAAAAATAGAGCAAAAATACTCTGTTTATTAAAACGCGGGAGGATTTTATGATAGAAGTTATAGATATAACCAAGAAGTTTGATGACTTTACAGTGCTCGAAAATGTATCCCTGGAAATTGAAAAGGGAGAGATAGTAACTATAATAGGGCCTTCGGGATCCGGAAAGAGCACCCTTCTTAGATGCCTCAACAGGCTTGAGGAGATCCAATCGGGAAGCATAAAGATAGAAGGGGAGCCGGTTGACAAGAATAACTGCAGGAAACTGGGCATGGTTTTCCAAAATTTCAATCTTTTTCCGCATAAGACGGTTATAGAAAACATAATAGAAGCTCCCGTAATAGTCAAAAAGGAAAAGAAAGAAGATGCCAAAAAGCTTGCAAGAAAGCTTCTAGAGGATGTTGGGCTTTCGGACAAGGAAAACTCTTATCCATCACAGCTTTCGGGAGGCCAAAAGCAAAGGGTGGCAATAGCCAGAGCTCTTGCAATGAATCCCGACATAATGCTGTTTGACGAGCCAACTTCGGCCTTAGACCCGGAACTTGTCGGAGAGGTGCTGGGGGTAATAAAAGAGCTTGCAAAGGAGCATATGACAATGGTCATAGTAACTCATGAAATGGCCTTTGCAAAGGAGATATCCGACAGAGTGGTATTTATGGACAAGGGTAAGATAGTAGAGCAGGGATCTCCAGAGGATGTGTTTGAAAATCCAAAGCATCCGAGGATAAAGTCTTTCCTCAGCAGATTTTTATAAAATGAATATTTTACTTAATCAGGAAATACATCCATTACTGATATGTCGCTCCTTGTCCTAAGGTCCATGAATTTATTTTCTGCAAGTATAAGCGGCTTTGATATATCATTGGTGTGCATCTTTATTATACGCCCCTGTAGACCATTGCTTAAAGATACGCTGCAGCCCTCGTAAAAATCGGATATATGGCGTATGAACTCCATTGTGCACTTTACATCCAGTTTGCCAAAAGACTCTCTCTCAAAGATCTCGAGAACCCGAAGAGGAGACAGGCCGCTGTGATAAATTCTGTCTGCGGTCAGGGCGTCGAATATGTCCGCTATCGCTATTATTTTGGCATAGTGGTGTATTTGAGCCCCTTTTATTCCAAGCGGATAGCCGCTGCCGTCCTCCTTTTCATGGTGCAGAAGAACTCCAAGCCTTACATCATCGCTCATATAGTTGATCTCCTTTAGCATCTTGTATCCTATTTCGGGGTGTTTTTTTATTATACTGAATTCATCGGAAGACAATTTTCCAGGTTTGTGCAGTATTGACTCGTCGACTTTAACCTTACCAAGGTCATGAAGCATTGCGCTCCTTGTAAGTATTTTGAGAGAATCCCCCCTGTATCCAAGCCACTTTCCAAGCATGCAGCTTAGAAGCGATACGTTTATGGAGTGCTTGTACAGAGAATCATCTTTTTTTCTTATTTTCATTATGTATTTTATTACTTGTCCGTCGCGCTGAGAGCTGCCCTGTATGAGGTCGGTAATTTGATTTAATGATTTAATGTTTATAAGCTTGGCCGAATCTGCGTTGAATATCTTATTTTTAAGCATATTAGCAGCAGCGTCTACAGAAGCTTCAAGCTTCTTGAAATCAGAATCCGGGTAGGTGGCCGTGCACAGATTTTTCATTTCGATTTTTAGGCGCTGTGCATTTTTTGCAATTATAGAAGGAATTTTTTGAGGATGTATGCTTTTTTTGTATATTAAAATATTCTGAGAAGGAGGATTGTCTTTCAATTTCTTGACTATGAGCTTTGATATTTTGACTCCGTCGCCAATAAACTTTACACCGTTGCCATCAGAAATTTCATTTGCCAAAACCATGCCTTCATGAATGTCGTCTATGTCGACTTCAATAATGTGTTTTTTGTGATTGTCGACAGCCATAGCTCCACCTCCTTTGGATATATATAATGTGTTTGAAAAGTCCGTTGACAAAAGTGCCATAAGCAGGCATATAAAATATTGCAAAAACCTATTAAGTATATAATACTACTAAAACACACTGATATAAACAGTTTGTTGGAATATAAGGCGAAGGGAGCAGAGTTATGAATTAAGTGGTAAAAAAGTATTATATTTAATATAGATAAAAATAAAGCCGGGATATCCCGGCTTTATTTTGTAAAAAGCAATATTTAATTTGGTGGTTTTAAAAGGTTTAGAATGGATAGAATTTTTGTTCAAACCAGTTGTGCTCCATAAGGTCTTTATACTCCTGGAAAAGACCGTCCCTATGAGTTTTTTCCCATTCGGAAAGTGTGCTTAATATTCCCTTGGCATTGGGATCGCTCAGGTTTTCAGCGGCATTTTTATAAAACTCTACAAAGTCGTTTTTAATGAGATATGCCATCCTGAGTATGGGGATGTCTGACATATCGTATTCAAGAGATACATTCTCAAGCTCAAGGCTTTCTTTTTGATATATTTTCGCCTCGTCTTCAATAGAAAGATCTATTGAACAAAACTCGTTTTCTTTTTCAACCGAATCATACTGTGCTTTTAGAACTTCATAGTGCTCTTTTTCAAGACCTTCAAGAGATTCAAACAGCTGCCTTATGTTTTGGTTTTTAACCTTGCTCTTGAAATTGCTGAAAAATTCCTGTTCGTTTTTTTTCATCTGCATGGCATATTTTATAACGCATAGAGCATCTTTCATAAAAATTCCTCCTTTTGCTAAAATATATTTTGAATTTGACCAGAATCACATATGATTTCACATGAAAATAATTACCCAAAATTAAAAAGGATGAATCACAATAAAGATTTGGGTGAACGTTTTTTGCTATTGAAATGAAATAGTAAATAAAGAAAGGGAATTGTTGACAGGATGTCAAACAAATAATATAATTAAAATGTAACGGTTACAAAGATGGAATTTATCCACGATGAAAAAGGTTCATCCATATAAAAAGGAAGAGTGGTATTATGAGAAAGCAGATGAATATTGACGGCATAGGCGAATACTTGAAAGAGCACGGTATAAAGCCGTCATACCAGAGGATAAGGATATTTGAATACTTGATGGAGAAGAGGAACCATCCAACTGTCGATCTTATATATAGGGCTCTATTGCCTGAAATACCTACGCTTTCAAAGACAACCGTATATAACACGCTTAACCTTTTCATAGAAAAAGGCATAACTCTTTTGATAGTTATAGAGGAAAATGAGACGAGGTATGATGCGGACATTTCAGACCATGGGCATTTCAAATGTGAAAAATGCGGCAATGTATACGACTTTGATTTTGATATTTCAAGAATGGATATAAATGGCCTTGAGGGCTTTGGAATAAAAGAAAGGCATGTTTACTTTAAAGGTATTTGCAGTGAATGCATGTAAGAAATCAAATAATATGCACATAGGAGGTTATGACATGAAGTCTGTAGAAATTAAAAAAGGTGTTTACTGGGTGGGTGGAATTGACTGGAGCCTTAGGAATTTTCACGGGTACCTTACTCAAAGGGGATCGACATACAATGCATATCTTATTGTCGATGAAAAGATAACCCTTGTAGACACAGTGAAGAGCCATCTGGCAGATGAGCTCATAGAGAGGATATCAAAAGTTGTAGACCCGTCTAAAATAGATTATGTGGTTTCAAATCACGTTGAAATGGACCACTCGGGAGCTCTTCCTAAAATAATGGAGGTAGCTCCAAATGCGCAGATCGTAACATGTGCAAGTGGTGAAAAGGGGCTTACGGCACATTACAAGAAAGACTGGAACTTCAAGGTCGTAAAAAGCGGCGATGTACTGGAGCTTGGAAAAAGAAGTTTGCACTTCCTTTTAACTCCCATGGTTCACTGGCCTGACAATATGGTTGGATATATGCCAGAGGAAAAAATACTGTTTTCAAATGACTCTTTCGGTCAGCACATTGCATCTTCTGAAAGGTTTGACGACGAATACCCGCTTGACATAGTTATGGAAGAAGCAAGAAAGTATTATGCCAATATAGTGCTTCCATATGGTTCTCAGGTTAAAAAGGAGCTTGAAGCCGCAGGTGGATTCGACATAGAGATAATAGCGCCAAGCCACGGAATAATATGGAGAAAGCATGTCGGCGACATAGTAACTGAATACAAGAAATGGTCATCTAATGAAACTGTGAAAAAAGCCCTTATAGTATACGATTCCATGTGGAAGTCGACTGAAATGATGGCAGGGGCGGTGAGCAGGGCATTTGAGGAAAAGGGATACCAAATAAGGCTTATAAGCCTTCAGGCAAGCCATATTTCAGACATAATGACGGAACTTATAGATGCAGAATATGTATGCGTAGGATCTCCTACACTCAACAACAACATGCTGCCAAGCGTAGCATCATTTTTGACATACATGAAAGGGCTTGCGCCAAAGGGAAGAAAGGCGATAGCTTTTGGATCGTACGGCTGGGGAGGCCAAAGTGTTGGAAATGTCGAAGCCGACCTTAAAGCTGCAGGATGCGAAGTTGTCGAGAAGATAAAGCAGCAATATGTACCGTCGCAGGAAGATCTCAACGCTATAACACAAAAAATTATTGAAGCAATATAGACTAAGCCTAATTTAGCCTGGATGAATTTCCAGGCTTTTTTTGCCAGAATTTATAATGGAATTGTTGAGAAAGCAGGCGCTAAGAGATATAATTGATTTAACGATAAAAAGTCAACTCTTGCGGGAAGAGAGGAATATAACATGAATAATATACTTGTTTTGGACAATTCGGCGTATATAAGGCACAGAATAAAAGGCATACTAAAAAAGTACAGCATAGGCATACATGAAGCTGTAAATTCAAATGAGTTCTTTGCAGTGCTTGGAAAGAACAAGAATGAAATCGGTCTTATAATAACAGAGGTGAACCTGGAAAAGGAGGATGGGCTTGACATAATGGCTCATGCGAAAAAAAGGGGGCATGAGATACCTTTTTTAGTGCTTACGGGGCAGAATAAGAAAGGGATATTTATAAAGAGCATTGAAAATGGGGCTGCAGACTATATACTAAAGCCCTTCGACGATGATTTTTTGCTGGACAGGATACTCACCAACATGAAATTCAGCTATGAATCCGACGATTCATTTGACAAGAAAAAGGTATCCATGGATTTCAACAGGTATATATCAGGGGAGATTAAAAAGGCTGAAAAGGGGAGATATGAACTCTCGGCTTTTATGTGCGTGATATCAAACAAAGATGGAGACGATGAGGAAGATGTTGGAAATAGGCTTGATGAAGTGGGCAGGATTGTATATCCTAAGATAAAGCAGCTGTTTTGGGATACGGACATATTCATGAGCTTTGGAAGCTGCAGCTATCTGGGGGTGCTTCCTTTTTGCACTTTTGAAAACACAAAGGTTGTAGAGGGTAAAATACAAGAGGTATTTGAAGAGCTGGCGGAAGAAAACCGAGTACTTGACAGGTATGAAGTGGAAACAGTGTTTGTAACATATCCAAATGAAATTCAGTCCAAGGCTGAGCTCTTTCCTAAGCTCAAAGAAAAACTGGCCTTAATGGATGCGGAAAAAGAGCATAAGGAAGTGGGCTTAGATGGGTGAAAAAAGTACTCTTGAAAAAGCCAGAATGAAAGTGGTTACAGAGATGAAAAGACATGAACTTAATAAGGCCATAAGAGACGGCAAGGATATTGAAACGGTTAAGGCGATTTCAGATGAAATAATGGCCATGGCTCAAAATAAATTTGAATTAGAGGACTTATTGGACCCCGTGGGGTATAATAACTATAAGAGGTATGTCGAAAGAGGATAAGAGACAGATACTTTATTATGGGGGTGCTTATAATGAGGGTTAAACAGCTTATAGAAATACTGCAAAGTCTTGAACAGGACAAGGAGATAGTCCTTATCACTCCAAACAGGGACTACGACATAGTCGGAGTGAGGAAAGTGGAGACAATAGAGGGAATGGAAGAATTTTACGCCATAGAATACGAGTAAATGCATTTGGAGGTGTTTGCACATATGGAAAAAGAAGCCAAAGCGATAGAAAGAGAAAGCAAGGTGGGAATAAACCTTGAAAACGACGGAAAGCTTGTAGGCACGGCATTCAAGCTTTACCAGAATATGGAGAGGATACTAACTGTAGGTATTGCGATAGTTGTGCTTATGGTCGTATACGGAATGATATTCAAATAGTGATTATCAAAATAGAAATATCAATATTAATGTAAATCAAAAGCCCTGCAAATTTCATTTGCAGGGCTTTTGATTTACATTAGTTTGTTTTGAATTTTCTCACTTCTGTGCTCAGACTGTCTATCATTTCCATAAGGCTTTGTATTGAACTTGACATCTGTTCAGAGGCTGCAGACTGCTCTTCCGCCGATGCGGCTACTTCTTCTGAATTTGCAGCACTGCTTTGGGACACCTGGTCTATGTTTTCGACTTTTGAAATTATACCGTGTGAATTTTGATCTATGAATTCAATATGACTGCTGGCACTGTGTATACTGGTTTTAGTGTTTTCAAAGCTTTGGAGTATGCTTTCGAATGCGGATTCTATATGCTCTATTGTGGTGACTCCAGTATGGACTTCCTGGCTGCCTGCTTCAATGGCTGAAAGAGCATCATGAGTCCCTTTTTGAGTGCTTTGTATGAGATGCCTTATGTTTTCAGAAGAGCTAAGCGAGGCTTCTGCAAGCTTTTTAATCTCTTCTGCTACAACGGCAAACCCTCTTCCTGATTCCCCTGCCCTTGCAGCTTCTATTGCGGCATTAAGAGCCAAAAGATTTGTCTGACTGGATATTCCGTCCATTACATCTATTATATTCCCTATTTCAACTGATATTATATTCAAATCCTGTATGGCGCTCGAGGCTTTGTCCACGCTGGCTTTTATCTCATCCATCTGCTTTGCCATATCGTTCATTTTGATTTTTCCGTCAAGGGCAAGCCTGCTTGTGTCGTCCGCATTGTTTATAACATACTCAACCTCCTGCTTAAACTCACCTATGGAGTCGGTTATTTCCTGCAAACTTGAAAGCGCCTGGGCTGTTGACTTTGTCTGTTCCTCGGTGCCGGAGGCCACTCCCTGTGTTGCCGCAGCTATTTGCTCTGATGCTGCAGAGACCTCCTGTGAAGATGCGAGTATTTCACTGCAGTGTTCCTGAGTCTCTATGCATACTGAAGATATGTTTTCTACTATCGATTTGAGGTTTTGGGTCATTGAATTGAAACTCATGGAGACCATGCCTATTTCATCGGATTTTGAGGTTTTTATCTCCTCGGTCAAATCCCCTGAAGCCACCTTGGCAGAAGAATCCATAAGCTGGGTTAGAGGCCTTAGTATCCTTGATATCAGGAGGTAGAGTACGGCAGATGATATAAGTATGAGTACCATGCACAGTATGGATGAATTTATTATCATTTCAGTTCTTGACTTTTTGAGGCTTTCCATGGAAAGTCCTATGTTGAGTGCGCCAAAATGCTCCCCGCCTATTGAAAGCGGCATCAGCACATCATATACAGTCTCGGATGTCTTTTCATAGTCAAATGTGCTGGAATAGTTTTTTCCATTGAGTGCAGCTGTCTTACTCCCCTCGTCGTCAAGACTTATTCCTATCCTGTCGTGCTCGCTGTGGGCTATGGCGTTTAAATTCTTGTCGATAACAAGCGCATATACTATGCCCTCTTCGTTTCCGAGCTCGTCAATTATATTTTGGAATTTCAACACTGAGGATTCGTCATAGCTGGCTACGGATTCGGATATGCGCTTTGAAGCCTGCCCCGCTATTGAGTTGCCGTTTTGTTTCATCTGGAATGTCATTTTGTCATAGGCTGAGTCAAGGCATGAGATTAAGACGGCTGATACACCTGCAATCAGAATTGCTATTGAAATGAATACTAGGGTCCATTTCACAGAAGTGCGTTTTTGATTTTTTGTCACTAAATAATACCTCCTTTGATTTTGAAAAAATATTTAAAAATGGGTAAAAAAATACCCTGAGATATAATTGTGTCAAACCCCAAAGTTGAAATACCTGCGAAAGGGCGGCCTGGCTGTCCTGGAGAAAACTCTTTAGACCCATGGCTTTGCGGCCCTGCCTTTCGACAGGTGTGCCAAATATTCATTTTATATATGCGCATGTGTGCACATACCCGTATTATATCATGCGCGGCGATGCAGGGTTACTTTTTTGACGAAAAACACAAAAAAACATGTCGACAAATTCAGCGTGCAAAACAAATCCCAATTACTGTAATTGTTGATGCCGTTCAATATTAAAGGTATAATATACAAAAGGCTTAGGAACGAATTTTGATAAGAACATAGGGGGGATGCTTGAAATGGAAAGGCAAATAGCAGCGGGACTTGTGGAGAAATATCTGGAAACTGATCACCTTATAAGACATTCTTATGCAGTTGAGGCTGTAATGAGGGCACTTGCCAAAAAGCTTGATCCGGAAAACGAGGAGCTCTGGGCGATTTCGGGGCTGCTTCACGACATTGATGCCGACATTGTGGACTACAGAAGCAATCCAAAGCTGCACGGTCCAAAAGCTGTGGAGATATTAAAGGAAGAGGGCTTTGGGAATGAGAAGCTTTACCATGCAATATGCGCCCACAACATGGGAAGCGGAGTGGCCATAGAATCAAATCTTGACCAGGCCATATACGCCGCAGACCCTATAACTGGATTCATAACGGCTGTAACACTTGTATACCCTGACAAGAAGATTGCAAGCGTAAAGGCCAAGTCTATAGTGAAGAGGATGAAAGATAAGAGATTTGCAGCCGGAGCAGACAGGGATGCAATGAAATCCATAGAAAAACTGGGAATACCTTTTGCTGAATTTGCAGAGATTTCACTCTGTGCGATGTGCGAGATATCAGACAAGCTGGAACTTTAGATAAATAAATACAAAGACCGCCCATTATCATACAGCTGTATGATAATGGGCGGTCTTTGTATTTCAAGTAGATTCAAAAATCTGGTATAATAAGAAGAACAAAGGTTCCGCTTGATAATAATATTCAGGGGTGATTGTATGGGTTTTAGATACATACTTGGAAGAGCCGGGTCTGGAAAGACTCATAAAATATATGAAGAAATAGTACATTCGCTTAAATGCGATCCGGATAAAAAGCTTATACTCATGGTTCCTGAGCAGTTTACTCTCCAGGCTGAGACGGACATAATAAACAGCTCGGGTCTGGAAGGCATTATGCAGGTAGAGGTTTTGAGCTTCCAAAGGCTTGCACACAGAATACTTTCGGAAGTAGGAGGGATAAAGCGAGTACAGATAAGCCAAATAGGCAAGGTGATGAGGCTTAGAAGTCTTTTTGAGACCTACTCTAAGGAACTCAACATATATTCAAAGGTTTCAAGGCAGGAAGGGTTCCTCTCCATGTGCGCAGACCTTATAGACGACATGAGAAAGGCGAGGGTTGAGCCCCAAGAGATAGTCTCCCTTGACAGCGAGATCGAGGATGAAATACTGTCGAGAAAACTCAGCGAAATAGGGCTTATATACTCCAAATACGTGGAGAACATATCGCAAAGCTATATGGACGAGCATGACGGGCTCAGGCTTCTTGCACAGGGAATAGGCAGGAGTGAATTCTTGGAAGGGGCAGTAGTTTGGATGGACGGATTTTCAGGGTTCACTGAAAATGAGCTGGAGGTAATAAGGAGCCTTGTGAATAAGGTCGACAAGGTCAATATATCACTAACAGCAAACGACAAGAGGTCGAACGACTACGACTTGTTTTTGCCTACGAGAACGACACTTGAAAGGCTTATGAAAATAGGGAAGGAAGAAGGCGTGTCCCAGGGGAAAACCGTATCGGACGGTATGCCCCAAAAACCGGCTGAGCTTTTGCACGTCGAAAAAAACATATACTCCTACCCATACTCAAGATACGCAAAGGATTTGGATTCAATAGGCATATTTGCGGGAGGCAGCAGGCAGAGCGAAATTGAAAACTGCGCCATAAAAATTTTAAAGCTTGCGAGGGAGTCGGGGTACAGGTGGAATGACATGGCGATAGTTACAGGGGCCATGCAGGACTATTCCAAAATAATAAAGCGGGTTTTTGCGGAATACGGCATACCGTTTTTCATAGATGAGAAGAGGAGCGTAACAAACAATCCCATAATAAGATTTGTGGGCGGGGCGATAGACATAGTTACAAGGGGCTTTAGGTATGAAGACGTATTCAGATACGTAAAGACCGGATTTACAGACCTTGAAAGATTCGAGTGGGAACACCTTGAAAACTACTGCCTTAAATATGGCATAAAGTCGAAAATGTGGCTGGAGGAATTCAGGGCGGGAGAAGACGACGAGAGGGAAATGGCGGAAAATGCCAGAAAAAAACTAATAGTAAATTTTGAAGACTTCATGGAAAATATGTCTGGGAGGCATGAAACAAGACATTTTGTGAAGGCTCTTTATGAATTCTTGGTCGGATGCAAAACGGGAGAGAAGATAGAAAACTGGATAGAAACACTAAGGGAAGAGGGCAGGCTTGAATATGTAAATGAAAACACACAAATATGGAACATGGTCATGGAGATATTCGACCAGCTTGTGGAAATAATGGGAGATCACAAGGTGGACAAGAGGGAGTTTTCAAGCATACTGTCAGCGGGGTTTACAGAATGCAGGATAGGGGTTATACCTCCGGCTATGGACCAGGTGCTTGTGGGAAGTCTTGAAAGATCCAAAAGCCATTCTATAAAGGCACTTTTTGTAGTCGGCGTCAATGATGGAGTGATTCCTGGAGGGTTTATGGAAGAAGGACTTTTCCAGGATGATGAAAAGCTAAGGCTTAAAGCGCAGGGCGTCAACATGGGAACTGACAGCCTGATAAAAAGTGCGGAAGAGAAGTTTTCAATATACACATCACTTGCAAAGCCGTCAAGATATCTATATCTTAGCCATGCAATATCTGACGAAGAGGGAAAGGCACTTAGGCCGTCAGTACTAATAGAGCGATTTAAAAAGCTGTTTCCCAAAATTCAGGAAAGCTCTGACGTATCAAAGGAAGACATATGTGAAACTGATTTTGTGAGCAGGCCGCTCCCAACACTCAGGCACATGGTTAGAAATATAAGAGAGCAAATGGACGTCGGAGGAATGGACGAGCTGTGGTGGGATGTATATAGCTGGTATGAAAAGAGCGAGTATTGGAAGGACAGACTGGACTTTTTAAGGGAAGGGTTCTTCCACAGCAACCAGCAGGCCTACATGGGAGAAAGTTTTGCAGGAAAGCTGTACTCACTCCCGCTCAGGTCGAGCATATCCAGGCTAGAAAAATTCGTGAACTGTCCGTTTTCATATTTTGTAAACTACGGACTTACGCCCAAGGAGCGAAGCGAATACACTGTTTCAATGCCTGACATTGGAACGATTTTTCACAATTCGGTTGAAGAGTTTGCGAAGGAGCTTTCAAATGAGGGCATAGGATGGTCGTCGCTGGAAAGGGCAAAAAGCGATGAGATAATAGAAAAAGTCATAGACAAAGTAGTGGACAAATTTGGAAACAATGTCCTAGAGAGCTCAAGCAGGTACAAATACCTTGTAAATAAGATAAAGAGGGTAGGCAAAAGAGCTGCATGGACTCTTGTGGAGCATGTGAAAAGAGGCGAATTTACTCCGCTGGGTCACGAGATAGAGTTTTCGGATTCTGGATTTGAACAAGATGATAAAATTGTAATACCTCCCATAGTAATAGAGCTTGCAAATGGCGACAAGATAGAGCTTGAAGGCCGCATAGACAGGGTTGACATACTCCAAAGCGCCGAAGGCGGATACGTGAAGATAATAGACTACAAGTCGGGAAACAAGAAATTCACCCTTTCGGATGCATACTACGGGCTTCAGATTCAGCTGATAGTTTATATGGACGCACTTTTGGAAAATAGGGACATACTTCAGTATGACGAGCTTCACCCCGCGGGCATGTTTTACTTTAAAATAGACGACCCAATGGTTGACGCCGCGGGCATTGACCCGGGGGAAATAGAAAGTCAGATACTCAAAAAGCTCAAAATGAACGGAATCGTGTTAAAGGACGCAAAGATAGTAAAGGCCATGGACATTCAAATGGAAGAGGGGGGATATTCGGACATAGTTCCGGCACACATAAAAAAGGACGGTACACTCTCTTCAAGGTCAAGCGCCATTGACGAGGAGGACTTTGGAAAGCTCATAAAGCATGTCAAAAATCTCATATGTGAAATAGGGGCGGAGATATTAAAGGGTAACATAAAAGTTAATCCATGCAAGGACGGACAGGAAACCTCGTGCAAATACTGCAAATTTTCTTCAATATGCCAGTTCGACACATCATTGGATGGAAATGAATACAGAAACATTAAATCGCTTTCAGACGAGCAGGTTGTAAATAGGATAAGAGACGAGGAGAAAGAGGGAGAAGAGCATGAATAGGTGGACAAGCGACCAGAAGGCGGCCATAGACCAAAGGGGGAGCAATCTGCTTGTATCTGCGGCGGCGGGCTCGGGAAAAACGGCTGTACTTGTGCAGCGGATAATAGATATTGTTACAATAGACAAGATAGACATAGACAAGTTTTTGATAGTGACATTCACAAATGCGGCGGCAGGAGAGATGAGGGAGAGGATACTCTCGGCGCTTTCAAAGAAAATAGAAGAGGACGGATCGAACAGCGCTCACATAAGAAAGCAGATAACCCTTTTGAACAAGGCTTTTATAACCACAATGCACTCATTTTGCATAGATGTTGTGAGAAGCCATTTCCACATGGTCGACATAGACCCATCATTCAGGATAGCCGACACCACGGAAAGCTCAATAATAATACAGGAGACTCTTGAAGATCTGCTTGAAAGAGAATATGAAAAGGCAGACGAGGAGTTTATATCACTTGTGGAAAGCTTCGGGGGCAACAGAGAGGACATTAAAGTCCAGGAGCTCATGCTGTCCATATACTATTTCATACAGAGCCAGCCGTACCCTCTCAAATGGCTTGAAGAAAGTATAGACGGGCTCGATATTGACGAAGAAGGCTTCGAAGGCAGCCCTTGGGGAGCGGAGATCAAAAAGGGCATAAGAGTGGAGCTTATGGCGGCAAGGGACATGCTCTCCCAGGCGCACAGCATATGCAACATGGACCCGCTAAAAAGCCCTGCCGAGTACAGGGAGGCAATTGAATGTGACATTGAAAACGTAGAAAGCCTGATAAGCAGTCTAGAGTCCGGGCTTTCAAAGCTGTGCAATGATATTTCGGATATTTCCCACAAGAGGCTTGCGAGCATAAGGGGCAGCAGAAAAGACGAGATAGATGACGAGCTCAGGGAAAAGGCAAAGGGACTTCGCGACCAATACAAGGCCATTGTAGATTCCATAAAATCTGACTTTGAAGGCAGGTCTGTAAAAGAGCATGCCAATGAGCTCAGACTCATGTATCCTGCCATGAAAAAGCTGAGCCTCATGGTAGGGGACTTTGACAGGCTGTACTCAAAACACAAACTCGAAAAGGGCCTTCTCGACTTTAACGACCTTGAGCACTATACACTCAAAATACTCGAAGACGAAGGAGTCAGAAGAGAGCTTTCGAGGAAATTCGAGTATATATTCATAGACGAATACCAGGACAGCAACATAGTGCAGGAAACCATAGTGGAGAGGATAAAGCGGGAGGATAACCTTTTTATGGTCGGGGACGTGAAGCAGAGCATATACAGGTTCAGGCTTGCCGATCCAAACTTGTTCATACAAAAATATGAAAACTACAAAAAGGATGCAAAGTCAAGGGACATGAGAGTTGACCTTTCAATGAACTTCAGGAGCAGGCCGGATATACTTTCGGCTGTCAATTTCATATTCAAGTCCATAATGTCAAAGGAACTGGGAGAGGTCGAGTACGATGAACACGCGCGCCTAAACCCTGGTGCAAAGTTTGCAGACTGTGAATACCCGAGTGTGGAAATAGACGTCATAAGAAAAAACGGCGAAGACGAGCAGGTGGACGCGGAGATTGAAGAGCTGTCGACAATAGAGGTGGAGGCCAGGTTCGCAGCCAAGAAGATAAAATCCCTCATAGGAAAGAGGACTTATGACCCTAAAAAAGGCGAATACAGGGAAATCCAGTACAAGGACATAGTGGTGCTTCTTAGGACCATAAAAAACTGGGCCCCATCGTTCAAGGAGGTCCTCAGGGAAGAGGGAATACCTGTTTATTCAGATGACACGGGAGGTTATTTTGACGTAATAGAGATACAGATATTCCTGAATCTTTTAAGGCTTATAGACAACAAGATGCAGGACATCCCAATGATAAGTGTTATGAAGTCGCCCATAGGAGGATTCGCCATAGAGGACCTTATAAACATAAGGATTGGGAAAAATGGAATAAGCTACAGCAAGGCGGTAATGGAGTGTGCAAATGAAGAGGGTGAGCTTTCAAAAAAGGTTCAGGAATTTCTTTCGAAAATTGAAAGATGGGCTGAGGATGCACTGATACTAAGGCTTGATGAATTCATATGGAAACTGCTTGTTGAAACCGGTTATTACTACTATGTAGGGGCCATGCCTTCTGGGGAACAGAGGCAGGCGAATCTTAGAATACTGGTTGACAGGGCGGCCCAGTTTGAAAACTCGTCCATAAACGGACTGTTCAATTTCATAAGATTTGTGGACAAGCTTCTTAAAAGCAATGCCGACATGGGGAGTGCAAAAATCCTTGGAGAAAATGAAAATCTTGTAAGGATAATGAGCGTTCACAAGAGCAAGGGGCTAGAGTTTCCGGTTGTAATAATTGCGGGCCTTGGAAAGCGTTTCAACCTCAGGGATTCGAGCTCTGACGTGCTGCTTCACAAGGAGCTGGGGGCTGTTCCTAAATATGTTGACTATCAAAAGAGGATATACAAAAAGACTCTTGCCCAGACGGCCGTGAAAAAGAGAATGGACATCGAGAGCCTTTCAGAAGAGATGAGGATACTGTACGTAGCAATGACAAGGGCTGTAGACCGGCTAATAATGATGGGAAGCGTTGGGAATATAGAAAATGCATGCAAAAAATGGTGCACCCCCATAAACCCATACATGCTTTCTAAGGCGTCTTCTCATATTGACTGGATATGCAGCGCCGTTTCGAGGCACGAGGACGCAGGGCAGATAAGGTGCATTGCAGGCATGGACGACACATGTGACATTGACAGTTCGAAATTCAAAGTCAGCATTTTAGACAGGACGGATATAAATATCGAAGAGAGCTTCAAG
The DNA here is from genome assembly GCF_900141635.1 of Peptoclostridium litorale DSM 5388. GTDB lineage: Bacteria > Bacillota > Clostridia > Peptostreptococcales > Peptostreptococcaceae > Peptoclostridium > Peptoclostridium litorale. The sequence continues at coordinate 39,013 of NZ_FSRH01000017.1, forward strand.
GAAGAGAGGTTGCGGGAGTATAAAGAACTCCTATACAGCCAGGACATGCAAAGGCCAGGAGAATATGACGACATCATAAACAGCAGGTTTTCATGGGAATATCCCCACAGGAATGCGGAGAAAATACCGTCTAAGATGTCTGTAACACAGCTTGCAGATGCAAATATTAAAACGATAGGGTATAATATACCACCCCTTGTCAAAAAGCCCATGTTCATGGAAGAGAAGAGGAGTTTTGGCGCCGCTGAGAGGGGGACTATACTCCATTTTGCAATGAAGAATATAGACATTCATAGGGCTCGTAGCGAAAATGAAATAGACAGCCAGCTTGAAGAGATGGTATTGAAGGAACTGCTCAATGAAGAGGAAAAAGGGCAAATAGACATACTGAAGATAAAAGGTTTTTTTGAATCCGAAATCGGAATGAGGATTAAAAAGTCAAAAAAAGTGTTCAGGGAAGCTCCATTTGTAATGAAAAAAAGCGCTGAAGATATCATAGAAGGGCTTCAAGAGTGCGGCGACAATATACTCATTCAGGGAATAATAGACTGCTACTTCCAAGAAGGGGAGAGCATGGTACTGGTGGACTATAAAAGCGACAAGATAGAGTATGGACTTGAAGCTCAAAGGGCTCAAAGCTATAGAGAGCAACTGGGTCTTTACAGCGAGGCCATAGAAAAGATCACCGGAAAGTCCGTGGCGGAAGGGTATATATACTTCTTTGAAACGGGAAAAGAAGTTAGGATACTTTAATAAAAAATATAAAAAATAAAAGGATGTATTGAAGCCAATACATCCTTTGTAAGATCACTACTAACTATTAAAGCTTAACTACATTTGCAGCTTGAACGCCTTTTGAACCTTCAGCGATTTCGAATTCTACAGCTTGACCTTCTTCAAGAGTTTTGAAGCCGTCAGTCTGTATAGCAGAGAAATGTACGAATACGTCTTCTTCACCTTCTACAGATATGAATCCGTAACCCTTTTCAGCGTTGAACCATTTTACAGTACCTTTTTTCATTTGAAAACTCCTCCAAAATCTTAGTGAATTTGTAACTGTATTACCAAAAAAATAATATGTTACATGAAATCATAGTAACATATTAAAAATAGATTGTCAATTTTTTACTAAAAAACACGACTTAAATTTAAATCCATATTATACTTGGCCAGAGGCACTGGAAAACAATGGTGAAGCGGCCGAGACTTAAGTGTCAATGGGAAAAGAAACCAACTCTGATACGGTTATATAGTTTTCCACACTCAGGTCTATAAAATCTTCGCCGACCATTACTAGAGGCGCAGAAAGCCTTGAAGGATTCATTTTTACTATCTGTCCAAGCTTTCCATTGGAAAGTCGTACTATTTCTCCTTCGTAATACATGGACATGTTTTTTACAAAGGTGGACAGGCAGAAAGTGTCTATTTTGCCCCAAAATTCATGTTGCATCATTTCGAGGACTGAAAATGGGGACTGCCTTGAATGATAAGGCCTTGTGGATGTCATTGCATCAAATATGTCTGCTATTGCAATTATCTTTCCAAATATATGTATTTTATCGTTTGAAAGGCCGAGCGGATATCCGGAACCGTCTATCTTCTCATGATGCATAAGTATTCCAAGCGGGACACAGGTGTCAATGTTTGGTATTTCCTTTGCTATTGAATATCCAATTATTGAATGTTTTTTTATGGCTTCGAATTCAATTGGAGAAAGCTTTGAAGGCTTATTCAGTATATTGGAGTTGATTTTTACTTTTCCTATATCGTGAAGCAGGGCAGATTGGGCGAGTAACAAAATTTCGTTGTCAGAAAGAAAAAGCCATCTGCCTAGCATTATGGACAATATAGCTACGTTGACACAGTGCCTCTGGGTATATTCGTCAACAGGTCTTTCTCGTAGAATTCCTTCGAGTGCAAGATTGTAGTCCTTGAAGCTTTCCATAAGCTGGACTGACATTCCGGTTACGAGTTTTATACTTGGGCGTTTTTTCCTTTCTATATCATTCATTATTGATTTTATGCCATTTGAAACATTACTTAATTTTATTTCAGCATCTATTATCTTTTGTTTCTTATTTTCTTTTGACATGAAGATCTCATCCAAATACTCATCAAGCACTGACATGCTTTTTGCTGGATATTTTTCGTTTAACTTGGATATGATTTTTGAGTTTAATATAATCCCTTCACCAATTACAACTACACCGTTGGAATCGAAAAAAGGCTCTGCGACTACAAGGCCTGGATAGAGATCTTCGATAGGGATGAGAATACGATTTTTTCGCACTATGTGTGAACCTCCTTGCGAATACATGTGTAATGTTTTTATTTTTATAACAATATTTATATTATATATTAAAAAGCATGCAGAGTGTACATCATGTATGAATCTTGTTGCCCATTATAATGTGAAAACATACTGTGGCTGAATGTAGAGCATACGATAATGAATACACATCGTGAAAACTGTAGGAAGTTATGAATATTTATGCACAACGTGATAAAGTGAGAAAAAACTAGATATATATAGGATACGTTATTTAAAAAGGGAAAATGGGACATAAACAGATTTGATAATTTGTAAACAAAGTAATATAATCATAGTGCAGCCAGGGCAGTATGTTGAATACAGTATTTTTACAAGCCATTAGAAATTCACTGAACTGTTTGATTCTATAAGAGTAAAAAGGTTCAAAATCAAAATCCCCAAGTTTTGAGAAAATAGATATAAATACTTATTTGATCCCCATTTTCAAATACTGCCCACCACCCAATTGTGTTTAACCCCATAGAAATATAGGTATAGATTCTATATACAGAATGGGGGGATTATATTGGATATTAATAAAATACTGCTTCCGGTAGATGGATCGGAGATATTTGAAATAGCAGCGCAAAAGGCTATTGAAATAGCAAGTGCATATGACAGTGAAATATTCATATTGAATGTTGAAAACCGTATAGAACGTGAAAAATATAGCGCACACACTCAGGTTGAATTCAAGCTTGAGGAGGATGCTGCAAGGGAACAATCAAAAAAAATACTTGAAGACGCAAAGAACTTTTTCAGGCAAAGCGGATTGAAGGTGAGCACGACAATTAAGAAGGGAAATCCAGCTGCGGTTATAATAGACATGGCCGAAGAGGAAGGGTTTGACCTTGTTATAATGTGCAGCAGAGGGCTTGGAAGCGGGAAGCGCTTTCTCTTGGGAAGCGTTGCCAAGAAGGTTGTATACCAATGCAACGTGCCTGTGCTGATAGCGAAATAGAATGAAAAGTAAAGTGAAATAATATGAAGATAAAAGGCAGCCGACAGGCTGTCTTTTGTGTTGTGTGGATATGGGTTAGAGAAATAAGGTCTATGGGTATAATTTAAAATATTATTGAAAAATCATGTGCATATATAGGGGCGAAAGTTTGAAATTATAGTCATTATGATGGAGGTGCTACAGTTGTCACGAATAAATGTGGACAGAAAGGAAAAGACTCCCATAGCGGAGCAAAAGCCCGAAGAAAGGGTGAAAAATTTCGAAGAGGTGTGTCTGGGATACACAGAGGAGGAAGCTGTTGCAGAGGCTAAAAGATGCCTGAACTGCAGGAATGCGCCATGCATAAACGGATGTCCCGTATCGATAAACATACCTGGATTTATACAGCATATTGCAAACGGAGAATTTGAAAAGGCTGTAAAAGAGCTTGCGAGATATACAACTCTTCCCGCAGTCTGCGGAAGAGTATGTCCGCAGGAGGTGCAGTGCGAGGAGAGGTGTGTGCTGGGAATAAAGGGAGAGCCGGTCGCCATAGGAAAACTTGAAAGATTTGCGGCGGATTGGGGAAGGGAAAACAATGTGGACCTTTCGCAAACGGAAGAAAAAAACGGTATAAAGGTTGCTGTTATAGGCTGCGGGCCTGCTGGAATAACGTGTGCGGGAGAGCTTGCAAAAAAAGGATATGCGGTGACCATATTTGAAGCTCTCCATGAAGCAGGCGGCGTGTTGGTTTATGGAATTCCAGAGTTCAGGCTTCCAAAGGAGATAGTGGCGTGCGAGATAGAAAACATAAGGAAGCTGGGTGTGAAAATAGAGACTGATGTGGTGGTTGGAAAGACTGTGACTATAGACCAGCTTATGGAACAGGAAGGTTATGAGGCTGTATTCATAGGAACAGGCGCGGGACTTCCGAAGTTCATGGGGATACCCGGAGAAAATCTCAACGGGGTGTTTTCTGCGAACGAATTCCTGACAAGGGCAAACCTCATGAAGGCTTTTAGAAAAGACTATGACACCCCTATAAAATCGGGGAAAAAGGTTGCGGTTGTAGGCGGGGGAAATGTGGCCATTGATGCAGCCAGAACCGCCGCAAGGCTCGGCTCGAAGGTGTTTGTGGTATACAGAAGGTCAGAGTCCGAGCTTCCTGCAAGGACCGAAGAGGTTCACCATGCAAAGGAAGAAGGAATTATATTCGAACTGCTTTCGAATCCGGTAGAGATACTTGGAAACGAGAGCGGATGGGTCAGGGGCATGAAGTGCATAAGAATGCAGCTTGGAGAGGCTGATAAGTCGGGCAGGAGAAGACCTGTTCCGATAGAAGGATCGGAGTTCGTGCTTGATGTAGATACGGTCATAATGGCTCTTGGAACTTCTCCAAATCCGCTTATCCCGTCCACTACAAAAGGGCTTGACACCACAAGTTGGAATGGGATAGAAACAGACGAACAAACGGGCAGAACGTCCAGAAATGGCATATTTGCAGGCGGCGATGTGGTTACAGGTTCTGCTACGGTAATACTTGCCATGGGAGCCGGAAAGAATGCCGCAAAAGAGATGGACAGATATTTGAGGAATAAGCATGGAAAATAAATGACACACAAATGGTCACAGCCTTGGCTGTGACCATTTGCACGTCAAGCATTCATTGTGAAAAAATACGAACGGGTGTTGTATGCGCAAAGTTTACTCGCCAAGACCTGCAACTGGCAGAAGTATTATGAACTTGCATCCTATTTTGTATGACTTGTCTATTATTATCCTGCCCGAATGGCTTTCGATTATTCTTTTGGTTATGGCAAGGCCCAGGCCTGTGCCTCCGGTTTTGGAATTTCTGGACTGCTCGCCCCTTATGAAGGGTTCGAAAATGTCGCACGTAAAATCGCTTGAAAGTCCCCCTCCGTTGTCTTTTATTGTTATGAACACAGAGTCGTCGACATGCTTTATAGACAGCATGAGCTTTGTCCCCCTGCCGCTGTATTTTATGCTGTTGTGAATTATATTTCCGAAGGCCCTTTCAAGCTTTTGAGGGTTTACTCTGCAAAGTATAAGTTTTTCGGGAATCTCGAATTCGTACTCCATTTCATTTTGCTCAAGTTCAGGTATGAAATTTATAAGAGTTTCACGCAAAACCTCGCAAATATCAAGTGTTTTAAAGGTGCTTGAGTCACTGTCATTTGCTATTTTGGAAAGCTCGAACAAATCCTGTATGAGCCTGTCTGCTCTTTGGGCGCTTGAGATTATTATATCAAGATATTTTTCGCGTGTTTCATTTGCAATGTCCTTTTCGCTTTTGATGGTTTCACAGTATCCCAGTACATTTGTAAGAGGCGTCCTCAGATCGTGGGAAATGTAGAGTATGAGTTTTTTACGGTTTTCTTCTGACATTTCCCTAAGTTCGGTTTCGCTCTGTATTTTTTGTGACATGTGATTTATGGCATTCTTTAAATCCCCGAGCTCATTTCGTGAGCTAAAGTCTATTTTTGCACTGTAGTCGCCAGCGGATATTTTCCGCACTCCGTCCAAAAGCTTTTGTATCGGGTGCAGTATTATTATTGATGTGAGCCGTGCATATATTAGCATCACAAGAACAAGGCTTAGCATGAACGTCTTAAGGAGAAGTCCCATGAGCTTTTCTATTCCTATGCCTTCGGTGTATCCCGGAGTTGCAAACAATAGCAGTGTTTGGCACTGGATGCAGTTGTAGAACTGGAAATCGGGATTGTTGCTTAAAAGAAGATCTATGAAATCATCTCGTGGATATTTGTAGCCAGTTGTATGAATACTGTTGTATGAATCTGTTATTTTAAAATTGTTATCCAGGATTTCAACATATGAGTCTTCGGGTATTCCATGCTTTGCACATGCAGAATAAATGCCCATGGAATGTATGTCATCACTGAGTTTTTCCATATCAACACTATAGAGCTCTACGTGGCGGTCTATATACAAAAACCCAATGTATGAAGTGGCTGCGATAATCAAAATCAAAAGGAAAAAAAGCACCATGTAATTCAAAAAAAACTGGGTGGATATGGATATTTTGTCGAATATCCAAAACTTACGTTTGCTCATTGTTGTTTTCCATCCTGTAGCCTATGCCTCTTATTGTCTTCAAATATGATGGATTCTTGGGGTCGGGCTCTATCTTATCCCTAAGATGGCTTATATGGACCATTATTGTGTTGCTGTCCCCAAAATAGGGTTCCTGCCAAACGGCTTCGTAAATCTGTTTTTTAGTAAACACCCTGCCGAGATTTTCCATGAAAAGCTTGAGCATTTTGAATTCCTTGGGGTTGAGGTCAATTTCAATACTGTTTTTTTGGAGCGCATAATTGTCAAGGTCTATTCTAAGTATTCCATTTTTAATCAAATTTGAGGGCTGGCCCTTCGGAGAGTATTGAATATACCTTCTAAGATGGGCGTTGACTCTAGACAAAAGCTCTATTATGCTAAACGGCTTTACAACATAGTCATCCGCTCCAAGACCCAGGCCCAAAATTTTGTCCTGTTCTTCAGCCTTTGCGGTAAGGAATATGACGGGAACCTGGCTTGACTCCCTTATGTTTTTTACCAGAGTGAACCCATCCATTCGGGGCATCATAACATCAACTATCAAGAGATCTATATTTTCACGGTTGAATATTTCGAGAGCTTCAACTCCATCTCTCGCCTCGAATATTTCGTAGCCTTCTTTTGCAAGGTGAAGATATAAAAGGTGCCTTATATCCTCTTCGTCTTCTACTATAAGAATTTTTACAGACATATAATATCTTAATATAATTGATATAGTAAGGCTTTAGGGTGAGGATTGACACTAAAATATATACATGTTATAAGAAGTAGTTAAGCGAGGTGCATTTATTAATATTGCGGGAGGGGTTTGAGATAGAACCGGCTGTGAAAATAAGAGATTTGAGGAAAGTATACAAGGTGGGAAGCGAGAAGGTAATAGCATTAAATAGTATAGACATGGAGATAGAAAGAGGGCAGATATGTTGCCTGCTTGGAACCTCGGGCTCCGGAAAATCGACGCTGCTCAATATCATGGCTGGCCTGGAAAAACCTACAAAGGGAACGGTCACTGTAAACGGGGGAAAGATAGAGTCAATGAGTGAAAAAGAGCTTGCGATTTTCAGGCAGAAGAACATAGGGTTTATATTCCAGTCGTATAACCTCATGGGCTCTCTTACGGCACTGGAGAATGTAAGCCTGCCCCTTACATTCAAGGGAATGTCTAAAGGAGAGAGGGAAAAAAAGGCGGAAAAGCTGCTTGAGGCGGTGGGACTTAAAAAGCATATAATGCACAAACCTACTCAAATGTCGGGCGGCCAGCAGCAAAGGGTTGGAATAGCAAGAGCTTTTGTAGGAAAGCCAGGAATAGTTTTTGCAGACGAGCCTACGGGAAACCTGGACTCAAAGACGACGAAAGAGGTCATGGAGCTCATGCTCAATATGGCGAAGAAGAACAATCAGACCCTTGTGATAGTAACTCACGACCCCAGCATAGCTGAATTTGCAGACAAGGTTGTATATATACTGGATGGAGATATTGAAAAAATAGAAGAGAAAAATAAATAGAGGGGGATGTTTGTTTAATGAGGAAATCAAGAAACATAACGGCGATAATAATGATTGTCATCATGGCACTTATGCAAGCCGGATATTCATATGCAGGAGGCACTGAAAACTATGATCCTAGAATCACTGTGAAGACAGATAAAATGGTCGAGGCGAGTGCCGGCCAGAAGGTGAAATTTGGAATGACAGTGGGAAATGACACTCCGGACACATCCAAGAATATAGAAATAGAGCCAGTCATAAACGACAAATTTCCATTTGAGATAAATACGTCTACAGTAAAGAAGACCCTCTCGAGAGTGGGGAGGTATTCAAGTGAAAAGATAGAGTACGAGTTCTTGGTTCCGGCCGCCGTGAAAACAGGTACATATCCAATTGAGTTTACCGTAGAGTATGAAAACTTCTATTCAGACAAGTTTAAGACAACTCAGACTGTATATGTTAAGGTGGTAAACGACAAAATAGAGCCAATACTGAGCGTTTCAAAAACAGAATTTGGTGGGAAAAAGCTGTCTGCGGGCCAGGCTTCAGATGTGAAGTTTTACATAAAAAACACTGGAAGCTTCAATGCAAAAAAAATATATGCGACTATTTCAGGATTTGAATCGGAAGGGCTTACTATGTCGGGCTCGAATACAGCCACTATAGACAATATAAAGCCGGGAGAGGAAAAGGCGGTATCATTCAAAATAACACCATATGAGGACATAAAGAGCGGAAATTATGACCTTGCAATGAAGCTGGATTATGTGGACGAGAATTCACAGTCGTATTCAAGGGAGTCGAAGGTGTTCTTGCCCGTGATTGGAATAGACGAGAAGGAGCCTTATTTTGAACTCTTGGATATTAAATATCCAAGCGGGGAAGTTCCTTCGGAAACGGATTTTGAAATAAAATTCAATCTTAAAAACAGCGGGGGCGGAGAGGCCAAAAAGGTGAAGGTTTCAGTAGACGGCGGAGGAGAAATAGTGTCGAAATCGCTATCCGTAAGAAATCTTGGGACCATGGAGCCTGGAGATCAAAAAAGCCTTTCGTTTACAATGTTTGCGGATGCAGATGCAAAGAGGAAAAATCATCCGGTGGCGATAAACATAGAATACGAGGAGCCGGACGGCTCAAGCGAGAAGACGGTGCAGCATATAGGTGTGTTCGTTGAAGGTGGAGGAGAAGGAAGAGCCAAGATAATAGTAGAGGATTATAGTTTTGAAAACGAATACGTAAAAGCGGGAGAGCCGTTTGACCTTACGCTTACACTTACAAACACTAATGCGCATGAGTCTGTGGAGGATGTGAAAATATCGCTAAAGTCCGAAAATGCAATATTCACTCCTGTTGGAAGCAGTAACTCGTTTGTTGTAGACAGGCTTTCGCCCAAAGAAAGCACTCAAAAGTCAATAAGACTAAAATCGAAGACTGACGCAGAGCACAAGACTTATGAAATCAATGTCGAAATGGAGTACGGAGAAGATTTAGAGGGTGAGCCGTATGTGAGCAAGGAGATAATAACAATACCTGTTATACATGAGACGGATCTTGAAATTGCAGATATACAGCTTCCACCAGAGGTGAACGTTGGAAGAGGGAATGACATTTACGTCGATTTTTACAACAGGGGAAAATCCAAGATATCAAATATGATGGTCACTGTCGAGGGAGACTTTAAGGTGCAAGAGGGAAAGTATTTTGTAGGTGACTTTGAGGCGGGAAGTTCAGACTATTTTGAAGCCAGTATAGAGCCTGCGGAAGTGGGGGAGTTCAGCGGCAAAATAGTGTTTGAATTTGAAGATGCAATAGGGGAAAAACAGCGTGTGGAAAAAGAATTCACAATAAATGCAGAGGAGCCGCCTGCAGAAGAAGACATGATTCAGGCTCAGATGGAAGAACCTGAAGGAGGCAAAAAAGGCGCTATTGCAGCTACACTCTTAACAGCTGCAGCTGCAGCTGCATTTTTAGTGATTAAAAAGAAAAGAAAGGCCAAAAAAGCCAAGGAGCTTGAGGAAGATGAATAATTCAGACCTTATTTCGATGGGTTTTAAGAACCTTTGGAGAAGAAAGGCCAGAACAATACTTACAATACTGGGTGTCATAATAGGGACATCGTCGATAGTAATAATGCTTTCGCTGGGTATAGCTATGAATGAGAACTTCAAGCACCAGCTTGAAAAGATGGGAAGCATAAACGTTATAGATGTCTATTCGGGAGATCGCTATGGAGATGATGACGAAAGGCAAAAAAAGGGGGAAGTCCAGCTGAACGACGATATGCTAAAGCAGTTTGAAGCCATATCTGGGGTTGAAGTTGTGACACCCGTTATTGAAAAATACGTTGTAATAACGGCTGGAAACCTGCAGGCCGACATGTCCATAATAGCCATGGACCCTTCTAAAATGAAGGACATGGGAATAAAGCTTGCCAAGGGAAGGTTTGTAAATGAGCATGACAAGAATGCCCTTATATTTGGAGCAAAGACAGGAGAGAATTTTTACGATCCAAAGTCAAGGGATCCATATGAGGACATGGGCGAAAACAATATAGACATTATGAACGAAAGGCTCAAGCTTTCAATGGACGGAGGAGCAAGGGAGAGCCATTCAAGCGCAATAAAGGTGGATGCGGTCGGCGTAATCCAGGAAGGCAGCTATGAAAGCGACTGGAGTGCGTATACAAGTATAGAGACGCTTGAAAAAATGATAGAAAAAAACGAAAAGCAGATGAAAAAGCAAAGCAAAGACGCCGAGGACGGAAAAGAAAATAAAAAAAATAGAAAAAAAGACAAGGGCTACGAAAAGGCTAAAGTCAAAGTCGAGGATATAGAAAGAGTTGAGGAAGTAAAGGCGGTAATAGAGGGAATGGGATTTCAGGCAAGAAGCCTTACCGAGATACTGGAGCAGATGAAGAAGACCTCTGCGGGAATACAGGCGGTTCTTGGAGGAATAGGGGCGGTATCTCTTTTTGTGGCGGCGCTGGGAATAACGAACACGATGATAATGTCAATATATGAAAGGACTAGGGAAATAGGCGTAATGAAAGTAATAGGGGCAAAGATATCCGACATAAAAAGACTCTTCCTGTTTGAAGCCGGCATGATAGGGTTTACCGGCGGGGTCGTGGGCATATTGCTTAGCTACTGTGTCTCGCTTCTCATAAACCATGTAGGAAAGAGTCTCATGGGTGAGTTTGGAGAACAGGCCAGCATATCGGTAATTCCAATATGGCTTGTGCTTTCAGCCCTTGTATTTTCAACTTTTGTGGGGCTTGCATCGGGATACTATCCGGCAAGAAGAGCAATGAATCTGAGTGCGCTTGAAGCCATAAAAAATGAATAGCTATACTATTTGACCGCAGACAATGCGGTCTTTTTTTTGTCAAAAAATGACCGAATATGCTATAATAACTATTATTGATTGGAGGAGGGTGGATTTGAAGCTTAAGATAAAAAAAATAGACGAAAATGCTGTGGTTCCAAGGTATGCCCATGATGGAGACGCGGGACTTGATCTTTTCTCGATAGAGGAAAAGAGAATAGATCCGGGAGACAGGGCGCTTTTGAGAACCGGAATAAGCATGCAACTGCCTGAAAATACAGAAGCACAGATAAGGCCAAGAAGCGGTCTGGCCCTTAAAAACGGAATAACAGTGCTCAATACTCCGGGAACAATAGACGAAGGGTATAGAGGTGAAGTTTGCATAATACTTATAAATCATTCTGAGAAAAGCTTTGCTGTCGAAAAAGGTATGAAAATAGCTCAAATGGTTATAAAGCCTGTTCTTAAAGTGGATGTGGAAGAAGTGGAGGATCTTTCTGCAAGCGGCAGAGGAGAAAATGGATTTGGATCTACTGGAATATAGGCAGAAATATGTCGAATGTAAATTAAAAAGTAAATTTAATGCTAAAAAAACTTAAAAAATATTCAAGGAATACTATTTTTGTGGTAGAATAACAATACGGAAGCAGTTTAGAAAAAGGCAAACCTGTTGAAAGGCAGGGACGCAAAGCTATGGGTCTAAGGGATTATCCTACGATTGCCAGGTTGCCGGAAATGCGTGATGTATGTTACATTGACGTAAGAGCCGTCTTCCTTTGAAGGCGCTTTTTGGCATTTCAGTCGCGCCCGGTAAAAAATACAGGGAGGGTTTGAAATGGGAATAAAAATAACCAGAGAACTTGTGAAATATGTTTATTTGAATACCCCAGACAAGGAAGTTGTGAAAAAAGAACTTGAAAAGCTTTATGAAATCATGGAACGCAATATAAAAGAGATAGGCAGCAATAGGGAAGTAAGGCTTATAATTAAGGATTTTGAAATGCTTTCAGACATATTTGATGTGCTCTACATAAGAAAGGATTTTTCAAGTGAAGAGATAACACATTTTGCAAAAAGGGAGGAACACCTTAAATCGAAATTCTCAATGAAGAAAGAGTATATGAGAAAAAAGAAAAATTACAATGGAATATATATATATGCATAAAGCCTGAGTCAATCAGGCTTTTCTTTTGCATTTTTAGAATATATGGCGCAAAATCCCATATTACTATATAATTAGAGTGTTGCAAATAAATATGGCGGCAATAATTCATTATGATAAGGAAAGGCGGACTGGATATGATTAGGACTATAATACTTGCGGCTTATGTAGTATTATATCTTTTACTTTCTATTCCAAAGCTTAAAAAGGTTTCAAAGCTTGAAGAAACAGGGGAGAAAGAAGAAAAGGATGCTATAATTAGAAAAACGGCCAAAGACTGGGCGGATGGAATAGTTAGGCTGAGCGGATCGAAAGTTGAAGTAAAAGGAGCAGACAATATTCCAAAGGACGAGGCTGTGGTATTCGTAAGCAACCACCAGAGCAATTTCGACATTCCAATACTAATGTCGTGCATAGAAAAACCCAAGGCATTTATTGCAAAGGTCGAAATGGAAAATATGCCCATACTCAGCAGCTGGATGAGCAAGATGGGATGCATATTCATGGACAGGAATGATGTGAGGCAGTCGCTCAAGTCAATTTCAAAGGGAGCTGAGAATGTAAAAAACGGCTATTCGATGGTCATATTTCCAGAAGGTACAAGGAGCGTTGACGGAGAGCTTGGAGAATTCAAACAGGGAAGCCTAAAGCTTGCGACAAAGGCTAAGGCAAAAATAGTGCCTGTTACAATAAAGGGTTCAAAGGATATAATGCCAAAGGGCAAAAAAGCCATAAGGGCTGCGAATGTACAGCTTGTAATATCAGAGCCTATAGATACAAGTGATATTTCAAAAGAAGATGAAAAGATGCTCTCTGAAAGAGTAAGGGGAATAATAGAGTCTAATATTTAGAGCAAGCGGGTGAAAATGTGAACATTATGGGGCTTGAAATAGAAAGTGATTTTGAAATAAGAAAAATAAGGGAAACAGATATGGATGTGGACCTGTTTGTCGACATAAAGGGAACCACTCTCAATATGAGTGTCGAATCAATGCCTGCCGTAATAGCATCCAGAATACAGTTTTGTATGGCAAGGGGGATTCTAATAAGGCTTTCGGCCGACGGTGAAAAGGTATGTACAGTACACATACTAAGAAACATAGACATATATTCGGCGATATCCAATTTTGAGATCGACTACTCAAGCCATATGCTCAGGATAGCAGACGAAAAGACACACGCACTGCTGGAAATTAAAAGCAAGTGATAAAGACAAACAAAGAGGGTACAAATAAATATAAAGATGAAAAGGCGTTCAAGACATTGAACGTCTTTTTTAGATTAAATTGTTCTGGGAGTATTGAAACTACACGAGAATACCATAGCTTAACGAGCGGGGAGGGATGAATGTGAAAAGTCAAACAAGTATGCCGCTTTTCGAGGCATTATGCGAATATCACAGAAAAAATGTTATTCCATTTGATGTTCCAGGACACAAGCATGGCAGAGGAATTCCACAGCTGGTCGAATTTTTAGGGGAAACGACTCTCCAGGTGGACGTAAACTCCATGAAATCGCTTGATTCCATAGGCAATCCCATAGGGGTCATTAAGCAGGCTCAAAACCTTGCAGCAAAGGCGTTTGGGGCACGGGAGTGTTTTTTCATGGTGAACGGGACAACATCTGCAGTGCAGGCCATGATAATGAGTGTGTGCAAGCCCGGAGAAAAGATAATACTTCCTAGGAATGCACATAAATCAGCCATAAACGGACTTGTATTAAGCGGAGCCATACCCGTATATATCCAGCCGGGAGTTGACGAGAGGCTAGGCATTGCAAACGGCGTAAAGCTGGAAGATGTTAAAAAGGCGATACGGGAGAATCCCGATGCAAAGGCGTTATTTTTAATAAACCCGACATATTATGGAATGACATCGAATATCAAAGAAATAGTAAACGAGGCGCATTCAAACTCAATTGCAGTACTTGTGGATGAAGCGCACGGCGCTCACCTTCATTTTCATGAGCAGCTGCCCGTATCGGCAATGGAAGCCGGAGCGGATATGAGCGCTGTAAGCATGCACAAGACAGGGGGATCCCTTACACAGAGTTCTTTATTGCTCGTGAAAAATAGACTAGTAGATAATAAGTTTGTAAGGATAGTCATAAAGCTTACACTTACTACAAGTGCATCATATCTTTTAATGAGCAGTCTTGACGTGGCCAGGAGAAACCTTGCCGTTGAAGGAAAGGAGATTATGGACAGGGTTTTAAAAATATCAAGAAATGCAAGGAAAGAGATAAACGATATAGAAGGGCTGTATGCATTTGGAGGCGAACTTGTAAACGGTGACGATGTATTCAGTTTTGATGAGACTAAGCTTGGAATATGTGTATCTGAAATAGGGCTTACGGGTTTCGAGATGTATGACATATTGAGAGACGAGTATAATATACAAATGGAAATGGCGGATGCCTATAACGTGCTTGCCATAATAAGCATTGGGGATACAGAGGGAGCGGTCCAAAAGCTTGTAGAGGCGCTATCTGAAATATCAAAAAAATACAGGCGTGAAAATATAAGCACTGCAAAGCCGATACTTAAAAACCCAGAAGTAGTTGTCTCTCCAAGGGATGCTTTTTACAGCTGTCAAAAAACGGTGAGACTTGAAAGGGCAATAGGACAGATAAGTGGAGAGGCGGTAATGGCATATCCACCGGGGATACCTATATTTGCCATGGGAGAGAGAATAACGTCAGACATGGTGGAGTATATAAAATTTCTAAAAAGCCAAAATGCATCAATAACAGGCACTGAAGACCCAGGTGCCGATTATATAAAGGTGCTTGGCATGTAGAACGTATTGCTTTAAAAAGAATATAGGAGCACAAAAACATAAAATTAACAGACAGCAAATGACAAAAACAGCCCTGGCTCATCAATCTGAGCCGGGGCTGTTTAGCATGCCAAATAATGATACTAGCTTATTAGTTTCAAAGTATCATCTATTGAATGTTCGACCTGATAAGCTTTAAGCGATCTGCTTATGTACGCTATCACTTTTTCAGTTGCTTCTTCGGGAGAGTATGAATCAGTATCTTTGAGTATCCTTTCAAGCATTCCCCGATATATGAGTATAATCATTTCGTTTAACTCGTCTACGTCGTCTTCTCTTATGTAACCATCTTCTACGCAGCTGAGAAGTATTGCCTTGTTTCTGTCATTCAGGTTCTGCTTTAAAAGCATTGGCAGAGTCCCGTCATAATGTTCACCCAGATCGTCTGGAAATATTTCATAATATTCCTGAACCATGTTTTTTAAAGACTGACTGAATTTATCAAAGAAAAGAGTATAAAAAACCTTAGGTTTTTTAAATGAATATATGCAAAATGCCTTCCATATGTTCAAGAATTTTTCGATTGAATTTTTAGCACCTTTTGTATATACTGAGAGATTTTGAGAGTATTCTTTGAGATACTTCATTGACGCAAAACATATCAGATGGTCCAGATTTTCGAAATAGTTGTATATGGTTGCGCTGTTATATCCAGCTAAATCGGAAACTTTTCTTATTGTAATGTATTCAAAGCCCTCTTCTTCGATTATCTTATGAGTGGCTTCAATGAAATAACTCATCATTCTTATCTTTTGAATTCTTTTTTTGTCATCGGCAGTTGTGCTATACATTTTAACTATCACCTTTACCCTGTTTTTTACAGCTAATAGAATCTGTCAAATGATTATAACATAAAAAATGGCTTTTTTACAGGGTTATAAGGGAACTTAATTATAATGCAACTTATGATTAAAAAAAGATTTTGCATAATCAAACAAGGAAAACGGTTACTTAAGGAAGTTTTTTGAAGAAATAGGATATTTTTAAATAATTATGAATGTTTAAGTATATGAAAAAATAATAGAAAAAAAATTAAAAATAAATTTAATCTATTTAAAACCCAGTAAACAAGCCAAATTTGTTATAAAAATATCTAAATTAATCACGATTAGCAAATAAACGAATTTACAAAATAGTCTGGGTTATGATATAATTATTTCAAGCCAAGCGATTGGAATGATAAGATAGTAACAAACGTATTGCAGATAGAAAAAAACTATCGGCACTACAAAAAGTATAGGCAAACATCAACATGGGAGTTGATATGTTTATAAAAAAATTAACTATTTTGTATACAATGCTATAACTCATGGGGCCCCTCCCTGTGAATTTAATAAAAAAGTATTCTGAAAAGACTTATTATTCTGAAAGATGAAAGGAGTGTTTCTTAATGAAATTAGAAATGGGTAATTTTTACGTTAAGGACATCGTTTTCGGCGAAAAAACTTCTTACGAAAATGGTATCCTTACAGTTAACAAGCAAGAAGCTCTTGATTTTGTAATGGAAGATGAGCACATAACAGAAGCTGATCTTCACATAGTTAAGCCAGGAGACATGGTTCGTCTTTGCCCTGTTAAAGAGGCAATAGAGCCAAGAGTAAAGGTTGACGGAAGAACACTTTTCCCAGGAATCACTGATAACGAGCTTACAAGATGTGGAGAGGGAAGAACTCACGCGCTTAAAGGATGTAGCGTTCTTGTTGTAGGAAAGCACTGGGGTGGATTCCAGGACGGACTTATAGACATGGGTGGAGAAGGAGCTAAGTACACTTACTACTCTACTCTTAAGAACATAGTTCTTGTTGGAGATACTGACGAGACTTTCGAGCAAAGAGAGCAGCAAAAGAAAAACAAGGCGCTTAGATGGGCTGGACACAAGCTTGCTGAATATATAGGAAGCGCTGTTAAGGACATGGAGCCTGAAGAAGTTGAAACTTTCGAGCTTGAGCCTGTTACAAAGAGATCTGCAGATGTAAATAAGCTTCCAGGAGTTGTATTCGTAATGCAGCCTCAGTCGCAAATGGAAGAGCTTGGATACAATGACATGGTTTACGGATGGGACATGAACAAATTCCTTCCATCATTCATGCATCCAAACGAAGTTCTTGACGGAGCAGTAATATCAGGAAGCTTCATGCCTTGTTCATCGAAGTGGTCAACTTACGACTTCCAAAACTTCCCTGCACTTAAGAGACTTTATGCAGAGCATGGAAAGACTGTAAACTTCCTAGGCGTTATAATGTCTAACCTTAACGTTGCTCTTGAGCAAAAGGAAAGAGCAGCTCTATTCGTAGCTCAAATGGCTACGTCACTTGGAGCTGAAGCTGCAATAGTTGCAGAAGAAGGATACGGAAACCCAGATGCAGACTTCATAGCTTGCATAGTTGCACTTGAGAACGAAGGAATAAAGACTGTAGGTCTTACAAACGAGTGTACAGGTAGAGATGGAATGTCTCAGCCGCTAGTTACTCTTGATGAGAAAGCTAACGCTATAGTATCTTGCGGAAACGTTTCTGAGCTTATAGAGCTTCCTCCAATGCCAGTAGTACTTGGAGAACTTCAGGCACTTGCAAGAGACGGTCTTTCTGGAGGATGGGAAGGCGACGAAATACTGGGATCATCAGTTAAGGAAGATGGATCTATAATAATGGAAAACAACGCAATGTTCTGTGGAGACCAGGTTGTTGGATGGTCTGTTAAAACAATGAAGGAATTTTAATATATAGAAAACTTGAGGAGGTGCACATAGATGAAAAAGGCAATTCTATATCTAAACCAGTTCTTCGGTCAGGTTGGTGGAGAAGACAAGGCTGATTATGAGCCAGAAATAAGAGAAGGTCAAGTTGGAGCCGCTATGATGCTTAACAGTGCTCTTGAAGGTGCAGAGGTTAGTCATACGGTAATATGCGGAGACAACTTCATAGGTTCTAACAGAGACGAGGCTATAGAGAGAATACTTGGATTCCTAGAAGGAAAAGAGTTCGACATATTCCTAGCAGGACCAGCATTCCAGGCAGGTAGATACGGAGCTGCGTGTGGTGCTATAGCTAAGGCTGTTAAAGAGAAGTTCAACGTACCTGTTGTTACATCAATGCACGTAGAGAACCCAGGAGTTCTAATGTTCAAAAAGGACATGTACGTAATGGTTGGCGGAAACAACGCTGGTAGAATGAGAAAAGACATGGGAGAAATGGCTAAGCTTGCAAACAAGATACTTGCAGGAGAGCCAGTTGGAACAGCTGACGAGGAAGGATTCTTCCCAAGAGGAAAGAGACATCAGTGCTGGCCAGAAGGACAAAAGCCTGCTTCTGAGAGAGTTGTAGAGATGCTTCTTAAGAAGATCGCTGGAGAGCCTTTCCAGACAGAACTTCCAATACCAAAATCAGACAGAGTTGAAATAGCTGCGCCTATAAAGGACCTTTCAAAGGCTTCAATAGCTGTAGTTACTACAGGTGGTATAGTGCCAGTTGCTAACCCTGACAGAATACAGTCTGCATCAGCTACAAGATGGGGAATGTACGATGTTACAGGAATGGAAAGACTTGAAGGCGGAGTATTCAAGACTATCCACGCTGGATTCGACCCTGCAGCTGCAGATGCAGATCCAAACGTAATAGTTCCAATAGATGCTCTTAGAGCACTAGAGAAAGAGGGAGTAATAGGAGAACTTCACAAGTACTTCTACTCTACAGTTGGAACAGGAACTACAGAGGCAGAGGCTGCTAGAATGGCTAGAGAAATAGTTGTCAAGCTTCAAGAAGGCGGAGTTACAGGCGTTATCATGACTTCTACCTGAGGTACTTGTACACGTTGCGGTGCAACGATGGTAAAAGAAATAGAAAAAGCTGGATTCCCAGTGGTTCAGATGTGTAACCTTATACCAGTTGCTTCTACAGTTGGAGCTAACAAAATGGTACCTACAATATCTATACCATACCCACTAGGAGATCCTTCAACTTCTAAGGAAGCTCAGTGGAAGCTTAGATACCACAGAACTAAAGTGGCTGTTGAAGCTCTTACAGCAGAAGTTCAAGAACAAACAGTATTCAAGGTTAAGATATAATACGCATATAAAGACTAAACCATATAATTTACTTCCAAAAAAGTAAGATATATAACCGAGTCATAAAAACCAAAAGTGCCGGCAGTATAGCTGGCACTTTTGGTAAATAAAAGCAAACGTTGTCATTTGATATATTTATATATAGGTGAAAAAAAGACGCTTTTAATTTAACTTATTGTGTCAATTAAATCATAATGGCATTAAAAGTACTATAATAATTCGTATTGAAATTTTTAATATGAATGGAACAATGATTTGATTTAATGTACAAAAAAGTTAAAAATTTAACTCAAATGTCATAATTTAATATTGTATATAATTCCTAAAAAGTTGTATGGTATACAAATATAAAGGAGGAATTCTCTTGGTAGATAAAATAGTAGAATCCAACATGGCTAAAAAGCCAGATAACACGGTATTTTATGCATCTATGGCGATAGTTATTGCAATAGTTGGATGGGGGCTTGCTGCACAGGCTAGCTTTGCAACTTTCGCAGACAATCTTCTTGCTTACCTTTCAAACACATTCGGTTGGGCATATCTTCTAGCAATGTTCGTATTCGTAGTATTTGCAGCAATCCTTGCTTTCAGTAAATATGGAGACTTAAAACTTGGACCTGACGATTCTACGCCGGATTTCAGCACTAAATCTTGGTTTGCAATGCTTTTCGGAGCGGGAATGGGTATAGGACTTGTATTCTGGGGAGTTGCAGAGCCTATATACCACTATCTTGGGCCAGTTGGAGCAGAGGCAGGAACACCTGAAGCTGTCGATTTTGCGTTTAAGACGTCGTTCAAGCACTGGGGATTCCACCCATGGGCAAACTACAGCATAATAGGTCTTGCGCTTGCATACATGCAGTTTAGAAAAGGAAAGCCGGGTCTTATAAGTAGTATATTCATACCTCTAGTGGGAGATAAAGCAGTACAAGGGGTTTTTGGAAAGACTGTTGACATTCTTGCTGTATTCGCTACAGTTGCGGGTGTTGCGACATCTCTTGGTATGGGAACACTTCAGATAGGAAGTGGAATAAGCTATATATTCGGTGTAGAGCAGACAATGTTTATGAACCTTATGATAATAGCTGTAGTAACAGTAATTTTCATATGGACGGCAGTAAGTGGTGTAGACAAGGGTATAAAGGTTCTTGGAGACATAAACCTTGTACTTGCGGGAGGACTTCTTGTGGGAACTTTCCTTGTAGGAAACAAAGTTGCTACAATGAACGGACTGTCAAGCGGACTTGGACTGTACCTTAACGACTTCCTTAAGGACTCGCTTTCAATAAGCGCATTCGGAGACAACAGTTGGCTTTCAGGCTGGACAGTGTTCTACTGGGCATGGTGGATAGCATGGGCTCCATTCGTTGGATCATTCATAGCTCGTATATCAAGAGGAAGAACTATAAGAGAGTTCATAGGCGGAGTTATATTCGCTCCTGCAATGGCATCTTTCATATGGTTTGCCGTATTTGGATCTCTTGGACTAAACCTATTCAACAATGGAACTATGACTGAAATTGGAGCGGCGGAAACGGCTCTATTTGAAGTAATGCAGCACTACCCTCTTGGAACCGTGCTTTCATTCATAACACTTATGCTTCTATGCACATTCTTCATAACATCTGCAAACTCGGCTACATTCGTGCTTGGAATGCTTACATCTGAAGGTGACCTTAACCCTTCTAATCAGAAGAAAATAATATGGGGGCTATTCCAGTCTCTTCTTGCAACAGCACTTCTTCTTGCAGGAGGACTTAAATCGCTTCAGACAATATCTGTTGCGGCCGCGTTCCCATTCATATTCGTAATGTTCCTTGCCATAGCATCGTTCATGAAAGCTCTGGTTAATGACGAAAAGTTTGCAAAGAAGTAGGCAGACGCAAATAGAATCCAGAATGAAAGAGCAGCCTGAAAGCTGCTCTTTTTCTGGATTTTAAATAGATATAAATTGTGAAAAAATAAATAATATTTTAAAGTGCAACTAATTGAGTATAAATAATGTTGAGGCTATTCACAGCATTTATACAGGATATTGTTTTTATTGAAAAAAATAATATAGACTACTTATTTTTGGAAAAATATTTAATTAACTGATTTATTTTGTTATATTTTATAGTGATGGTTTAAACTCCTCTATGGGGATTATCAAACAGGAATAGAAAATTTACATTACATATTATTGGGAGGGAAAGCAGTGGAAAACGTATACGACATAGCCATAATAGGTTCAGGACCTGCAGGACTTGCAGCAGCACTTTACGGAGCAAGAGCAAAGATGAAGACTCTTCTTCTTGAGGGAATGAAAGTTGGAGGACAGATAGTAATAACTCACGAGGTTGCAAACTATCCAGGATCAGTTCCAGAAGCTACAGGACCGTCTCTAATAGGAAGAATGGAAGAGCAGGTTGAAGAATTCGGAGCAGAAAGAGTAATGGACAACATAGTAGACGTTGACTTTACAGACAAGATAAAAGTACTTAAGGGAGCAAAAGGCGAGTACAAGGCTAAGGCTGTAATAGTTGCTACAGGAGCATCTCCAAAGCTTGCAGGATGCCCGGGAGAAAAAGAGCTTACAGGAAAAGGCGTATCATACTGCGCGACTTGCGACGCTGACTTCTTCGAGGACATGGAAGTGTTCGTAATAGGCGGAGGAGACACAGCAGTTGAAGAGGCTATGTTCCTTACAAAATTCG
>NZ_FSRH01000019.1 GCF_900141635.1 Peptoclostridium litorale DSM 5388
AAACATTATATTTCCCACTTAGTTCTAGTCTGGAATGTTTCCCGGTTATGAACGCTTCGACAATCTCCAATTTAAATTCTTTAGTATATGACGCATTACTGTTGGAGTATTCAAACGCTCTAGCGCCATGATACATATACAACAAGTACCATTTTTTAATAGTAATGCTGCTTGCACCAATACTCTTTGCAAGACTTTTGTAACTTCCTTCTCCAGCTTTATAAGCTTCGCATACTTTTATTTTCTCTTCTTTGCTGAATTTCGGTTTTCTCCCCATAAAAATACCTCCAAGTAGTTTGTCTAATTTTAATTAATTAGACTGTCTACTTTGGAGGTATCATATCAAAAAAATGATGTGTATTGTAAAAAAATGTATAAAAATGACTATATGGGTTTATGGAAATGTAATATTTATGGTATAATACAATAAAATGGGACTAAAGTCTTTTTTGAAGGGCCAATTATACATACAAAAGAATTATATAAATTTAATATGATTAGTGAGTGCTGAATTTTATACACTGAAATAGTGTGTATAGTATGCATTTTGACATATGATTTTAGTTTAACAGCCTGAAATGGTTTAATTCGATTTACAGTTGAGGAATTTAGTGGAATATTGGTGTTTCTTGGACTTAAATGTATTTTTATGTTTAAAATAGAATTATACGGATAAGAATCAAAAAGATGGAAAAATGCTGATTGATCATAAAGTATATCAGGAAGCGGTGTTTAAAAAATATGGGGAGGAAAAATGATGCTCATTATAAATCTGATATTCAAAATTCATATTATGTTTCAGGGAGAGGCTCATTATGAATATTAGCTTTGATTTCAAAAAAACAATGCGCACTATTATATGTTTTTTAATGGCAATGGTTATTGCTTCAAGCCAGAATGTGGCTTTTGGAGAGCATGCAAAAAAAGATCAAGGAGCCATTGAATTCACAGATAAGGAGCTTGAATGGATCAGAGAGCACAAGGAAAGCAAAATAAGAATAGGTGTGGCTCAAGATTATGTTCCTGTAGAGTACATAGATTCGAATGGAATCCAAAGGGGTCTTGGAAGTGGGATGCTGAAAAAAATATCTGAAGAGACGGGTTTGGAGTTCGAATTGTATTACAATAATGAGAATGAAACCTGGGAAGAAATACTTCAAAGCATGTGGGCTGGGAGAATAGACCTGCTTCCATTGGTTTCATATACGGAGGAAAGAAGCCGGTATTTGCAATTTTCAAAGCCTTATACAGAATTCACACAAGTCGTAGTGTCCCGAAAGGAAAAAAAGTGTTTCATAAGCGATTTGTCAAGACTTACAGAGGGAGTTTTTGCAGTTCCAAGAGGATACTGGTTCTTAGACCTAATCAAGTCCCAAAATCCAGCAATTGACATTGTGGAAGTGAAGAGTATGAAAGAGGCTCTGGAGTATGTTTCAAAGGGCCGTGCAGATTATACGATATGCGAAATACCTGTATATACGTATTACAAGGAGCAGGGGATATATGATGGCATCCGCATAGTTGGAGAGTTCAAGGAGAAAAACAAGGCTGCAATGGCTACAAGTAAAGAATTTGAAGGTATGATACCAATAATAAACAAGGTGATTGAAAACCTGAATTATGATGAGATATATGAAAATGCCCTTGTATTTCCGGTGGACAGCACAAGTGGGGCAAGGCTTAGAATGACAGTGATATTTTTAAGCATGGCGCTACTGGCGACCTTTTACTTTTTGTACCACACATTTGAAAAGCTTGTTAATGCAAAACAGCAGGCTGAAGAGGCGAGTGATGAAAAGTCAAAATTCATGTCAGGAATAGCTCATGACCTTAGAACGCCCATAGCAATAATAATGGGATATTCGGAGATGATAAATGGGAAAAAGGCAAAAACTCAAAGTGACATCGAGCGTTATATATCTAAAATATATGAAAAGGCGGAAGGACTTAGCTCTTTGATAGAGGAAATTTTCATGGCATCAAGGCTTGAAGACAACAGATTTGAATTCCAAATGGAAGATACGAGCATAAATGAACTCGTAAGTGACGTGGCAGAGGACCTGGGGTTTAAAGCGGCAGAAAAGGGAATTGAAATTCAGGTCAAACTTGTTGAAGGAGCAGATGCTGTAAGAAAAGTCGACAGGGTTGAGTTTAGAAGGGCTATTGAAAACATAGTTACAAATGCAATAAAGTATAGCGAAGAAGGAGATGTTATCCAAATCAGAACTATCAAACGGAGCGATGGAAGAATACTAATACATGTAAAGGATGAAGGGCTGGGAATAAGCGAGATAGACATTGGGCATATATTTGAAAGATATTATAGAGGGGAGAACCGAAATAGTGAATCTGTAGGGCTTGGGCTTTACATAACAAAAGAGATAATACAAAGGCATGGGGGAGACATATGGGTTGAGAGTAAATGCGGCATAGGGAGCATTTTCTATGTGGCTATTTAATATTTTAAAGACGGGGAAACCCGTCTTTTTAAGTTGAATAAGATGGTATAATGAATAAGTGAAATTCAAAACAGGGAGGATACATATGAAGCTTAACACAAAGTGCATTGTCTGCAACATACAGCAGGCAATCAGAATAGCAGAATTTTTGGATGTGGACGATAAAAACAGGGAAAACATAATGAGGAAAGTACTTGGGTATCTAAGAGATGCCGACTACGGTCTTTCAAACCCTCAGATTATGAAGGGGACTTGGGACATAATAGTAGAGGAACTTGGGAATGACAATCCATACAAGGATATAAAGAGGTTTTATAATGAAGAAATGCTGATGATGTACAATGAGCTTATGGGGATAGTGAAAAGTTCAAAAGACAGCTTCCAGACAGGCCTGAAAATGGCTATAACGGGGAATCTTATAGATTTTGGGCCGAGCCACAAATTCGATAGGGACATACTTATTGAAATGATAAACAATTTGGATTCACAAAATATGGTTGTGGACGACAGCAAAAAGCTTAAGGACATGCTTGCAGATTCTCATACTCTGCTTTATATAGGAGACAACTGCGGGGAGATAGTGCTCGACAAGGTGTTCATTGAGCAGATAAAGAGCGAATTTCCAAAGCTTGATATATATTTTGGAGTCAGGGGAAAGGCCATAATAAACGACGTGACTTTAGAGGACGCAAAAATGGTTAAAATGGAAGAGGTTGCAAGCATAATAGAGAGCGAGGACGGCACCCCGGGAACCATACTCGAAAATACGGGGGAACGCTTTCAAAAGATGTTTGAAAGTGCGGATGTGATAATAGCAAAGGGCCAGGGCAACTATGAGAGCCTGAGCGATGTCAAAAGAGAAGGACTGTTCTTCCTGTTCATGGCGAAATGCCCGGTTGTGGCAGGATATGCGGGCGTGGACGAGATGAGCATACTGTGCATGGAAAATGCAAAGTAAAAAGACAACATAAAAGTGTCATATTAAAAATGCCAAAGGGGATATGTTATGGACATGAAATTTCACAGCCTGGATGACAAAGAGGCTGATGGAAAGGAACTTATAATTGCTATAATAGGAGCTGTATACAAGGGAAAGTGGATATTTGTGAGACACGGAGAAAGGGATACCTGGGAGATTCCGGCCGGACACAGGGAAAAAGAAGAGGACATAGACTCTGCGGCGGCAAGAGAACTGTTTGAAGAGACTGGAGCTTTGGAGTTTGAAATCACTCCGGTTTGCATATACTCCATGAAAGAGGACGGAATAAGGTCTTTCGGAAAGATTTTTTATGCACAGGTCGAAAGGCTTGGAAAGCTTCCGGATTTTGAGATAGACGAAATAGCGTTGTTTGCCGACTTGCCCGAAAACCTCACATATCCGGTGCAAAGGCAGATATTCAAAAGGCTTGCCGAGGCGAGAAAAAGCATATGATAGTATGCTCCAAATATCATATAGCATACATAGAAAGTCCGCCGTACAAAAATGGATGGTTTAAATGTAATTCATATTAAAGATTGAACAGAGGGAATAAAGGATGGGAGGATATATTTCATATGTACTCTAACTCAGGGGGATTAAGGAATAAAATATTGGGAATGCTGCTTGCTTTAAGCATTTCTATCATGATTGGACTTGGTTACATATCAAGTGCCGAATTTAAAAAGCCTAAGCAGCTGAAAATTGTAGCTGTAAGTGAGTGGAGGCCCTATAGCTATGTCGATGAAAAGGGCAGGCTGAAGGGAGTCCTTATAGACTACTGGAATTCATGGGGGAATGTAAGCAATGTCGAAGTGGTTTTTGATGTCAAAGACTCGTGGACGGCGGGACTGAATGCCTTGAAAAAGGGTGAAGGGGATGTCTTTGTAGGACTTTTTTATAATGATGATAGAAACGAGTATATGGATTTTTCATCTCCCATAATTGAACTTATGACAGGAATATATGTTAGGGACAGTGTAGATGCATTTGACATTAAGGATTTGAAGGATATAGGAGTGGGAGTGACCAAGAGCAATTATGCAAGGGAGTACATGGAAAAAAACTATCCGGAAGTAAACTTGTACATATATGATAATCTTGACAGTGTCATGGAGGCTGCTGATTCAGGAGTCATAGATGCAGTATGTATAGATTACCACAACAATTTTAGGGAGATATCATTTTATTATCCTGAACTAAAAAATTTCAATCTGCTTCAGACCCTATACACTCAGCCTTTAAGGGCAGGGGTCCAAAAAGGAGAAAAGGAGCTTTTGGAGTTTATAAATGAGAGAATGAATAGGATGTCTCCGTCGCAAAAATCAGACATATATTCAAATTGGGAATATGTAGCGATATATTTTACAAAGGACAAACTGCAAAAGACAATAATGGGCATATGTGTTGCTGTAATTCTGATTCTCTTTGTGAATACATTGTTTCTCAGGAAGAGGATTGAAGCCGGAGTGAAAAGGCTTGCAGACAGTGAGGAAAGCTATAAAAAGCTTGTGCAGCTTTGCCCAGACGGGATTTTTGTACAAAAAAATGGGAAGATAGCATATATCAACAATGCCGCGCTGGACATAATAGGCCACACAAGCTACAGCAGCATCAAGGGAAGGCGGATTTCGGATTTCATAAGACCATCTTCGCGCAACAGCATGGAAAGCAAGATTAAAGCGATTAGAGAGCTGGACTCAGCGGTGCTTACAATTGAAGAAAAGCTCATTAGAAAAAGCGGGAATTTTGTGGACGTAGAGATGTCTGTAAGCCCCATGACTTACAAGGGAAGCCCGTCGGAGCTTATAATGATAAGGGACGTTTCGCAAAGAAATGAAAGGGAGCAGGAAAAACAAAGGGTGCTAAGGGAAAAGCTCAGATATGAAAGGCTTAAAACCGAGTTTTTTGCAAATATATCCCATGAATTAAGAACCCCTCTCAATATACTTCTGGGAGCAATTCAGCTGATGGACAGGGATTTTTCGAAAAATGGAGCCGACTGGAGCCAGTGCAAATATTACAGCAGGTATTCAAAGCTGCTTACGCAAAACTGCTACAGATTGATAAGGCTTGTGAACAATCTCATAGATACAACTAAAATAGACTTGGGATTTTTAAATATGAATTTTAAAAACCGCAATATAGTTCAGGTGGTAGAGGACATAACAATGTCCGTAGTGGGATACATAAAAGAAAAGGGAATAAACATAATATTTGATACGGATGTCGAGGAAAAAATAATTTCATGTGATGCCGATAATATTGAAAGAGTCATGCTAAATCTTCTGTCGAATTCCATAAAATTCACGCCTTCAGGGGGAGGTATATTTGTAAATGTATATGACAGGGGCGAGAGTGTACAGGTGTCAGTAAGGGATACCGGAATAGGAATACCGGAAGAAGAACAGCCTTACATATTTGAAAGATTCAGGCAGGTTCACCCACTCTTAAATAGAAAGAGTGAGGGAAGCGGTATAGGGCTGTCACTTGTAAAGTCGATAGTGGAAGCACATAATGGAAATATAAGCCTTAAGAGCAAAGAGGGAGAGGGTAGTGAATTCATAATAGAAATGCCGGCAGTGGGAAGCGGAGAGGAAGATATTTCTTTTGCCGAAGGCGTTTCAGATATTCATGAAAAGGTTGAAAAGATAAACATAGAGTTTTCCGACATATATTCACATGCGGAATAAAGTCATCATGGGCTTGCATAAAAGAAATTAATGAGATATAATGAGGTGAAAAAACACACATATAATGGAAAAGCATGTGGGAGCTGTGTAAACGGCTGAGAAAGAGGATGTATCTTCTGACCAATCGACCTGATCTGGATAATGCCAGCGTAGGGAATATGTAAACTTTGTATTTCAGCGTGCGCTAGTATAGTCGTGCGCTTTTTTAATGCATAAATTTGCGAGTCGGAAGAAGTGCTTTAAAATATTTTTTCAAAGGAACTTGAAATAAGAGACTTTAATAAAAGGGAAAGAGGGAAATATTATGTTTGAAAAACTTATGGAAAATCTAAAAAAGAATCCGCCTCTTGTACACAACATCACAAACTATGTGACTGTTAACGACTGCGCGAACATAGTGCTTGCTGCTGGAGGGTCTCCGCTTATGGCTGATGACATAGAAGAGGTTGAAGACATTGTTTCAATAAGCAGCGCGCTTTATATAAACGTAGGCACTCTCAACTCAAGGACTGTCGACTCCATGGTCAAGGCCGGCAAAAAGGCGAATGAGCTGGGGCTGCCTGTAGTTTTAGACCCTGTAGGCATGGGAGCTTCAAGGCTCAGAAATGAATCCGTAAACAGGCTCATTCAGGAAGTGCAGTTTTCGGTCATAAAGGGCAACATGTCGGAAATAAAGGCCCTTAATACAAGCTGCAAGAATTCAGGGGGCGTGGATGCTCAGGAAGAAGACATCATAGTGGATGAAAACATAGAAGAGTCCGTTGAATTCGCAAAAAAGGTGGCCCGAAAATTTGACTGCGTAATAGCGGCTACAGGAGCGATTGACATAGTCACAGACGGCAAGAGGGTTTCGATAATAAGAAACGGGCATCCGATGATGTCGAGGATCACAGGGACGGGATGCATGAGCGGCAGTGTGATTGGAACGTACTGCGGATCGAACAAAGATAATATTTATGAAGCAACTGCAATGGCAGCGGCTGCAATGGGGATTTGCGGCGAGATTGCATATGAAAAGGTGGAAAGGATGTCAGAAGGAACTGGAAGCTTCAGAAGATACCTTATTGACGCAGTCAGCCTTATGGACTACAAGACTTTGAAAGAAGGTGCCAGTATTGAAACTAGATAGAAAATCACTCCAGCTTTACCTTGTTACGGACAGGAGCTGGACTGGAGATGAAAGCCTTGCGAGCCAAGTGGAGAGGAGTCTTGAAAACGGAACTACGTTTTTACAGCTCAGGGAAAAAAATATTGAAAAGGATGAATTCTTGAGAAGCGCAATTGAAATGAAGTCTCTGGCTCAAAAGTATAGTGTTCCATTTGTAATCAATGACGATGTTGAAATCGCAAAAAAGAGTGATGCGGACGGAGTTCATATAGGGCAGGGAGATATGCCGGCAGAAGAGGCGAGAAAGCTCATAGGGCCTGAAAAGATACTTGGCGTGTCAGTTAGGACTGTGGAGGAGGCGCTAGACGCACAAAGAAGCGGCGCTGACTATATAGGAGTAGGTGCGGTATTTACTACTGACACCAAAAAAGATGCATCGGGAGTCAGCATATCCATGTTAAGCGATATATGCAGGGCTGTTGACATACCCGTTGTTGCCATCGGAGGAATAACAAAGGACAACATATCGAAGCTTAATGGAAGCGGAATAGACGGAGTTGCTCTCATATCTGCGATACTTGCACAAGATGACATTGAAGGCGCTACAAGAGGTCTGAGGACACTGTGCGAAGGGCTCAAGACAGACGTGAAAAAAGTGCTTACAATAGCAGGCTCGGACTGCAGCGGAGGAGCCGGCATACAGGCGGACCTTAAGACGATAGCCTCCCACAAATGCTACGGCATGAGCGTGATAACAGCTTTGACTGCGCAAAATACAACAGGGGTGTACGGCGTTCAGGCGTGCAGCAGCGATTTTGTCAAAAACCAGATGGACTGCGTGTTCAGCGATATTTTCCCGGATGCCGTTAAAATAGGAATGGTGTCTTCTGTTGAAATAATAGAGGCGATAGCCGAAAAGCTAAAGGAGTACGGCCCTAAAAACGTGGTAATAGACCCTGTAATGGTTGCGACAAGCGGAGGTAAATTGCTTGACGACAATGCAATAGACAAGCTGCTCAATGTGCTTATTCCGCTGGGCACGTTGATAACACCAAATTTATTCGAGGCAGAGATACTCTGCGGATTTGAAATATCAAATGCGCAGGACATGATAAATGCGGCACAAAAGATAGCCCAAAAGTACAGCGGCAACATACTGATAAAGGGTGGACACCTTGAGGACAGTGCAAATGACCTTCTTTGGACGGGTGGAAAGGCCATATGGCTTGAAGGAGAAAAGATAGACAATCCAAACACCCATGGAACGGGATGCACCCTTTCGTCTGCAATTGCAAGCAATCTGGCAAAGGGGTTTGGCATGGAGGAGAGCGTGAGAAATGCCAAAGGGTATATAACCGGGGCACTTAAAGACCAGATGGACATTGGAAAAGGCAGCGGGCCTTTGAATCACTGCTATAATTTGAAAACAGCCGGTGGACAGTAGACTGCATTGATCAGGAAAAAGAGCTTTTGAAATGGGTCTGCTATAATAAATCAAGTGGATTTTGAAATGGCATAGTGCCTTAGTATTTATTTGAATTAGACTAATAATTATTATAAAAAGTAAAAGCCTTGCATGTGATAAGTTTTTAGTTATCATGCAGGGTTTTTATTTGGCATTGATGATTTTGAATAAATCATAGCATATTTAATTTTTTTTATGGTTCTTATACATATACAATGCATTGTAAATCCTCCTTACAGCTTTGTAGATACAAATGGCAGGCCTGCGGGCTTTAACATAGAACTTGTCCAGGCGATAGCAAAAGTCATGGATATTGACATGGTGTTCAAGCTGGATGAATGGAAAGACGTGAGGGCTTCCCTTTAAAAAGGAGAAATAGACGCCGTATCGGGGATGTTTTACTCCAATGACCGGAAGCAGCTGTATCTGTTTACAGCAAAGCACAGCGTTGCATTAGGCGATATTTTCACCAGAAAGGACACTGACATAGATTCGTGGGAAGAGCTCAGAGGAAAAAAGGTGGTTGTCCAAAAAGACGATATTGTGCATGAGTTTTTGAAGGGAAAGGACATGGATATCGAGTCTATAGCAGTAGACACTGTTGGATACCATTTGGATCCTGACCTTGTGGATTTGTTTGTCGATATTGAAAGTGCGCATAGTCAAACAAGTATTGAAACATAAAAGCTATGTGGCGGGTGCGCAATATACGCTGCTGGCAGTAGAGATTTATAAAAGCAAAAGAGCCATGCATCCGTTGGAATGTCTGGTTTTTTTATTTCTAAAAATCACATGGACAAATTAAAACAGTGTTTTGTGGGGTACACAAAGAAATGAAAAATAAACACAAATACGACAATATACAACTTTATACCTATTTGCTTTTTAAACTTTTTTATAATATAATACAAAAGTAAATTTTAAAACGCGATTTGAGTTTTGAAAAAACCAATAGGGAGGAATTTCATGATTAAAAAACGTATAATGTCGATAATTATAGGTATGGTATTAGTACTGGCGAGCGGCACGGCTGCATTTGCAGATGGACAGTTACTTTCAAAGAGCATATACAAAACTGGTACAAGAGATGAAGATGTACAGGTGATACAAAAAGCTCTTAAGAAAGACGGGTTGTTTACATATCCGAAGCTTACGAATTACTATGGAAGCATAACTGAAAATGCGGTCAAGAGTTTTCAAAAAAAGCATGGCCTTTTTGCAGATGGAGTGGCCGGACCTGTGACAATACAGAAAATGGAAGGGCTTGGACTCTTGGAGTCTATGCCAGTGAGTGTACCTTTGGTAAACAGGAGCAAATCTATAAGCTCAAGATATGGACAGGCCCTTGACTGGTGGAGTGAGGTAAAAGGCAAAATAATAAACAGGGATGACGTACTGCTCATAAAGGATTTTCAAACGGGCAAATCTTTTCAAATAGCAGTCGAAGGTGGGACAAACCATGCCGACGTAGAGCCGCTGACAGAAAAAGATGCCGAGACAATAAAGTCGCTCTGGGGTGGAAATTACAGTTGGGAAAGAAGAGCTGTTCTCGTGGTTACAAAAACAAATGTAATTGCAGCTTCTATGAATGGAATGCCCCATGCAGGACTTGACAATCAGCCGTACAAGGCTGTTGTAAACAGCCGAAGCGCTGGCTATGGAAGAGGTATTAATTACGACATGGTAAAGGGAAATGGAGTTGACGGTCACTTTTGCCTTCACTTTAAAAACAGTACCCTGCATAAAAATGGGAAAGTAGATTATAAGCACCAGCAGGCCATAAAGCGTGCATCAGGACAAATAAAATAGTATGGAGCATATGTGTATTTTGAAATTTAAAAAACATGGATATATATCTGCTAATAGGGCGTTGATATTTCAATGTGCATTATGGAAATAAAAATGATGTAAAAGAAGGTGAAATTAACAGAGTACGCTGTTAATTCCACCTTCTTTGTATTGTAGTTGATTTATCTAGTCTATGTCTTTAGCATCGAAGCTTTTTGACTCTATTTTATTGTCGTCATCCTTTTCGCTGTAAACCTTTATTGAAACATCGGTGTCTTTTTTTATCTTGGCGATGTCTTTTGCAAGATCTTCCATGAAGTCCTCGAACTCGTCGTCATCTCTGTCTTTCCACTCGTCGTCGTCTTCTTCGTAGTCTTGAAGTATCATAGTGACTTCGACTTCATCGTCTTTAACTTTGATGTTGTATTTGAATTCAAGATCCTTTTTGCCTTTGTCATATTCGTCATAGTCGTCTTTAAGCATCTTTTCTATTTCATCTTCAACGTCTTTGCTGCTACTCTTTGAGCCGTATTCGTCTTTAACTTTGAAATCCTTCTTACCTTCATCATAAGTGTATTCGCCGCACTTGTCGCCATCTTCATCCTTTACTGTTATCTCGACGTCCTTGTCAAGTTCTTTGGCGGCAGCTTTGGCGATGTCTTCTATGTAGTCCTGGAATTTGTCTTCGTCTCTGTCTTGCCACTCGCTGTCAGATTTTTTGAAGTCGCCTTCCATTTCTATTTCAATTTCACTTTTGCCATCCTTAAGGTCGAAGTCGAATTCAAGTTCTTTTTTGCCTTTTGTATATTTTTCGTAATCGTCTTTAAGGTCATCCTTAAGGTCCTTTACGTCGTCGTCATCGCTGTCGCTGCTTTTTGAGCCGTATTCGTCTTTAACCTTAAAGGATTTTTTGCCTTCGTCGTAAGTGTATTCGCCGCACTTGTCGCCTTTTTCATCCTTTACTGTTATCTCGACGTCCTTGTCAAGTTCTTTGGCGGCAGCTTTGGCGATGTCTTCTATGAAGTCTTGGAACTTGTCTTCGTTTCTGTCTTTCCATTCGTCGTCAGACTTTTTGAAGTCGCCTTCCATTTCTATTTCGAGCTCGCTCTTTTTATCATCAAGGTCGAAATCGAACTCAAGCTTCTTCTTGCCCTTTGTATATTCTTCATAATCCTTTTCAAGGTCATTTTTGAGGTCTTTTATGTCGTCGTCATCGCTGTCGTCTTCTTTGGCTTTTTCGTCCTTAAGGTCTTTTTTAAGCTTGTCATTTTCATCCTTAAGGAACTTGATCTGATTTTGAAGCTGCTGTATCATTACGTCCTTGTTTCTTAAATCCTGCTGAAGAAGCGTTGTATCACCGCTGGCGCCGCCAGAAAGAGATATTGTGCTTGTAGTCTCGTCCCATCCTACAGTGTATCCGAAGTTCTCAGTTACGTCCCTTAGAGGAAGGAATGTGGTTCCGTCGTAAATGAAGGGCTCCCTTGTAACACTAAGCATTTGCCCGTTTTTCTTGATTTTGATGTCCCTGAAATTACATTTCAGGGCCTGTTCCTTCTTAGAAGCAAAGGCAACAGAAGTTGTCATCAGAAAGGCAAGTGCCAGACTGATCATTGTTTTCCTTTTCAAAGATATTACCCCCTAAAAATTTTGATTTTTTCAAATATCAAGATATATTTTAACATATTAACTATATTTTCTAAAGGTCCCTAACCTTAAATTTACCTAAAGCCGTAATCAGAAGGACTATTACATAACCTCCGATATATATCATCATTGCCTTGCTCGGCTGGGATGATACGCCTAGCATCCCTTCTGCCGAAAGGTTCAATCCGGAAGCTGTGGTGAAAAGAAGAGAGGATGCCTTCCGGTATATTATGTCAGATGGCATTACAAGGCTTGTGCCTATTCCTATGTTCGTAAGCGCCGTCTTTGCTCCTGCGCTTTGCATGAAGCCCGCTATTTTTTCGAGTACTCCACCTACCATTGCGCAAAAATAAAGAAGCACCATTATGACTCCGGAGGCCACTGTGGGCATGAAGGTGCTCAGGAATATGCCCATTGAAGCCAAAAATACAGGGAGTATGCACATTGTGGCGAATGAGCCCGCAATAGACGATGAGGGAATGCTTGCCGAGGCATCTCCTGCAAAAAACATGTTCAGGCCGAGTATTCCGGCTATCAGGAGAAGTAGGTATGGAATGAGAATTCCTATTATTCCAAAAAATTTGCCCAAAAGTACCTCAGTTCTTGATATTGGTTTTGAAAGCACTGCGTCATATGTGCCCTGTTCTATTTCTGATGAAATTGCGCCCACGCTGGCAAATATCGACAAGAAGGATATTATGAAACTCGATGCGTATATTCCCATTGAAAGGAGCTGGGACGACACGGCAAGTCTCACTATAAGGTCCTCGTTTGGAAGCGACTCGTATGCGAAATGCAGGGCCGTTCCGTAGAGAATCATAAATATCATTGTCAGCACCATTGTAATGTATAGTATTTTCTTTTTCAGCATTTCAAGAAGTGTAAGTCTTATTATTGTGCTCATCTTGAGTCCTCCTCTCCGACAGTGCTTATGAAAAGCGCTTCAAGCGCATTTTCAACATTTTTAAGCTCGAAAAGCTGGCCGCCTCCGCCAACTACAATTCTCGCTATCTCAGGAAGGGAATCCTTTGAAGGGGGTATGAGGCTTATGGTCTGACCATTTATTTCGAGGCCTGAATCAATATTTTTGAGTTGTTCGACTATTATTTCATTAATTCCCAATGCATTTATCTGGACGGGAGATTTTAAAAGCTCTTTCATTGTTCCAGTGGTCTTTAGGCTTCCCTTGTCGAGTATGGCTATCCTGTCGGCCACCATTTCAACCTCGCTCAAAAGGTGGGTGTTTAGAAAAATGGTCTTTCCCTGCGATTTGAGATCCACTATTATGTCCCTCACATGCTTTCTTCCAACGGGGTCGAGTGCGGATGTGGGCTCGTCGAGGAAAAGAAGCTCGGGATCTGATATTATTGCGCACCCAAGGCCGATTCTCTGCTTCATCCCTTTGCTGTACTCGCGTATCCTCTTGTCTGAATGGCCTGAAAGGCCGACTGTGTCAAGAACATGGTCTATCCTGCCTTTTATTTCGCTTCTACTCATTTTGTATAGCAGGCCGTGGTTGAAAAGAAGCTCCCTTCCAGTAAGCCATGAATGGTACTGGAAGAGCTCGGGAAGATAGCCTATTTTTTTCCTGGTGGGTACATCCCCTATGGGGCTTCCGAGAATGAGAGCCTCGCCGCATGTCGGATGCAAAAGGCCTATGAGAGTCCTTATGAAGGTGCTCTTTCCGGCACCGTTTTTTCCGAGAAAGCCAAACACCTCCCCCTCATAAACTGAGAGGGAGACGTTTGAAAACCCGCCTTTGCCGTTGAATGTCTTTGTAAGATTGTAAGTTTCTATCACCATGATATCACTACTCCATGCTTTCTATTATTTCAAGTAAAGTATCTTCGTCCACGCTGTAAGAGCTTATGAAGAACAGGTACCCGTCTTCTTTGAAGCACACTCTTATATAGTCGTCGTTTGCATCCTTTGGCTGTATCAGTATTCCCTGATGCCCTCTTATGCTGATATCCTCTGCAGTTTCATCGTCTTCGCTGTACAGTATTGGAATTGTAGTTGTTATATCGTCTATCGCAAGCAGCTGAGTCTTTAAATTTCGAGGTATGAGTTTAAGTGAAAGAAGCGAGTGTACAAGCTCGTTCTTGTCCACATCAGAAGGGATCTCTATTTCAGGAGCCTGGGTCTGAGATATTGATACATGAGCATAACTGCTTGAATTTGAGTCATCAGGCTCTATCTCTAAGCCATAGTTTAAAAATGAGCCTGTACGAACGAAAAAAGGCTTGTTGCTTATGGATTCCGGAAGAAGGTTATCCTCGCCCATGTATTTCAAAAAGTCGTTTATCTTTTCGATGTCTAGTGTGAATTTCATGTTTATGTCATCTGTAACAGTGGCATCTTCTATTTTAAAACCTTCAGGAGGATTTGCCACTTTTGCATCAGGCATTACTGCTTTTATGTCATCTGGGGAAGAGACGCCGTCTATTGATACAGGCTCCACTTCGGAATCCATTTCCACTTTTCCAAAGTTTTCAATTTCGGCGGTTCCGGATCCGCTTTCAAATGCCTTTTCAAGTTCGTATGCATCTTCCCGGCTGAATGAAATAGTCTGCATGTTTTCGACCCTGAACATCTGGAGAAGCTCCTGGGCTTTTACTTTTAAAGGCTCCGAGAAAAATATGCTTGAGCAAATTACAACTCCTGCAAGAGCCACTGAAAATCTTTTTAATCCACTGTTCAATTTAATTACCCCCATAAATTTATTGTTTTTTGGTTTGCCAATGTTTTCTAAAGCTTCCGCATAGTCGCTTTGGGCCTTTGACGCCGCAAGCTGCCTAATTGGATTTGGCGGCGGCATGTCTATTCCAATGTCTAAAAGTTCAAAGACGTCGATTTCCTCGAGCTGCAGCTTTTCAAAAGCCTCTTTACAGTGAGGGCACGAGTTTATGTGCGCCATTGATTTTTGAATGTCGCCATCAAAGTTCCCATCGAGTATCTGCTGAAGAGTTTGAACATCATAACACATTAGCATCACCCTCCTCTTTTTTGTATGTTTTCAAGAAATTCTTTTTCCCTCTGGATATGAGCTGGCCTATGTTTGAACGGGGAATGCCAGAGGCTGAGCTGATCTCTTCATACGAGTATCCTGAAAACTTGAGTATAAGACATATGCGCTGGTTTTCAGGAAGACTGTAAAGAGCCTTTCTCACATCGGATATTTCCTCATCCTTGCAGATGATGTCTTCAGGCGACAGTGCCATTGTAAGAGGCTGGTCTTTTGAAAAAGCGTCTTCTTCCCGCCCAAAGGTCCGCTTTTGAGACCTTATGTAGTTTAGGGCGGTATTTGAAGCAACTTTTGAAAGCCAGGAGCCTGTATTTTCTATGTCATTTTGGCAGCTGTACAGCTTTATGAATACCTCCTGTGTTATATCCTCTGCAAGTTCGTTATTCCCAGTCATATAGTAAAGCTGCTTGTACACAGCAGGGTAGTACTTGGAGTATATGAGGCTGAATTCTTTTTCTTTTTTCTTTTTCTTAAAAAATGGGATCCCGAGTATTGTCACCACCTCCTGTCATATATATAGACACCGCCAGTTAAAAAAAAATGACAGATTTTAAAAAAATTTTAGATTTTTCATGTAGGGTTTGTATAAGAGCCATTACATGAATTCATAAAATAAAAAGCAATAGGGAATTACTAATGTCCAGACAATAGTAACACATTATATTCCGGAGCAGCATGTCGGATGTTAAAATGATCAGAAAAAAATTTTAAAAAACTATTGACTTGATAAAGATTATCAATTAGAATGGTGAATATGATAATCGTTATCAAACGTTAATGATTATACATATCGACAATACACATTGGAGGGAGATTCAGATATGAGCAAAAAATTTGCACTACTTATTTCGGTACTTATGCTTTCGACATCAATTCTTTGGGGATGCACATCCAAGGGGGAAAGCGTTTTAAAGGATTCGGCTGTTGAAGAGGCGGGCGCTGTAAATGTATATACAGACAGGCATTATGACACGGATCAAGAGCTGTACAAGATATTCGAAGAAGAGACAGGTATAAATGTCAATGTCGTGGAAGGCAAGTCTGATGAGCTTATAGAAAGGCTTTCGAGAGAGGGAGAGAATACTCAGGCTGACGTACTCATAGCGGCGGATGCGGGAAGGCTTTACAGAGCTAAGGAGAAGGGGCTTTTGAAGTCCGTAGAGAGCGACATTCTTTCAAGCAACGTACCCTCAAATCTTACGGATGTGGACAATGAGTGGTTCGGACTCACTGTAAGAGGAAGGGTCATAGTATATTCAAAGGACAGGGTAAATCCTTCTGAGCTTTCAAGCTACGCAGACCTTACCGATCCAAAGTGGAAAGGTAAAATCCTTGTAAGATCTTCATCAAACATATACAACCAGTCGCTGCTGGCATCGCTAATAGAGCAGGAGGGAGCAGGTTACGCCAAGGAGTGGGCTGAGGGGATAGTGAACAACATGGCGAGAGATCCTGAAGGGAACGATAGAGATCAGGCCAAGGCGGTTGTCGCTGGAATGGGTGACATTGCAATAATGAACACTTATTATGTCGGAAAGCTGATTAACTCTTCAGACCCTGAGGAGGTCAAGGTCGGCGAGCAGGTTGGAGTGTTCTTCCCTGACCAAGACGGAAAGGGGACTCATATAAATGTCAGCGGCGCAGGAGTTATAAAGCACTCTAAGAATGCAAAAAATGCTGTGAAATTTATAGAGTTCATGTCGGACAAAAAGGCCCAGGGCATGTTTGCACAGGCTAACTACGAGTATCCAGTAAAACCTGATGTGGAGCCTTCAGAGCTTCTAAAGTCATGGGGAGAATTTGAAACTCAGGATATAAACCTTTCAAAACTTGGAGAAAACAACAAGGCCGCAGTTGAAATATTCAACCAGGTCGGATGGAAATAGTGCAAAAAAGGCGGCTTAAAGGCGCCTTTTTTGCACTGACTATAAATGAGATTAGAGGGAACTGCCATGCAAAGTATTAAAACAAGAAGCATAAAAAGGAGCCTTAACATATGGGCTGTAATGAGCTTTTTTTTCATAGTGCTCATAATCTTGCCCAACATAAGCGTTCTTGCGGCTGTATTTAAAAGACCAAATGAAAATTGGCTGCATATAAGGAAATATCTCCTTAGGGACTATATAGCAAATTCAATAATGCTTGTATCTTTTACCGGGCTTTTTGCATCGGTTTTGGGAACACTGTGCGCCTGGCTTGTATGTGCATACGATTTTCCGCTTCGAAAATTCATGAAGTGGGCCCTTATGTTGCCGCTGGCTATTCCTCCATATATAGCAGCATATATATACGGTGGCATGCTAAGCTACACCGGCGTGATACAGACATTCATGAGAAACAGAATGGGGCTTCAGCCTGACCAGAAGTACTTTGACATAATGTCAATGAAGGGCGCCATTTTCATATTCACTTTTTTTCTATTCCCGTATGTATATATAATTACAAAGTCGTTCTTGGAAAGGCAAAGCTCATCTCTCATAGAGAATGCCAGGCTTCTGGGGAAGAGTTCACTCGAAATTTTTTTCAATGTCATATTGCCGGTCAGCAGGGCGTCAATAGTTGCGGGAACAAGCCTTGTTGCAATGGAGGTTTTAAATGATTACGGAGTCGTCCAGTATTTTGGGATTCCGGCATTCAGCACGGCCATATTCAAGGCGTGGTTTTCAATGGGGGACATTGATTCCGCGATAAAGCTCTCATCGATACTTATGGTCATGGTGGTATCTGTGCTTGTAGGAGAAAACTTCATGAGAGGAAGGAGAAGATACAGTTTAAACAGCGCCAGGGCTGGACGCATAGTAAGGAAAAAGCTAAGGGGAGCGCATTCGGCCATGGCCTCGCTGGCATGCATTTTGGTTTTTGGATTTGGATTTGCAGTGCCGCTAATGCAGCTTGCATACTGGGGAATTATGACATACAGGGACATAATTACTGGGGAGTTTATAAGCATGACAATGACATCTTTGTTTATGGCAATCATCACTTCGCTTATAATAATGGGAATTGCACTTGTGATGGCAAACTATTGCAGGCTGTCAGGAGGTCGTATTTCAAAAGTATATTCAAGGATAACCTCTATAGGATATTCAATACCTGCAGCTGTCATATCAGTAGCGATGATTGTATTTTTCATATCGGTGGATAAAAGTCTGTATGCTTTGGTGAGCGGCATAGGGATAGAATCGCCCAAGCTCATACTCAGCACCAGCATAGCTATGCTTGTATTTGCATACTGTGTGAGGTTTTTGGCGGTGGGATACGGCAGCGTGGAGTCAGGCTTTCAAAAGACAGGCAAGAGGTTCCATGAATCTTCAAGAATGCTTGGAAAAAACAGCATCCAGACTTTCTGGCAGGTAGACCTCAAGTTGATACAGCCGGCGCTGACAGGGGGATTTCTTCTGGTGTTTGTGGACATACTAAAGGAGCTTCCGCTCACGCTGATACTCAGGCCTTTCAATTTCAACACGCTTGCGATAAAGGCTTACCAGTATGCGAATGACGAGATGATACACGAGGCATCAATAGCGTCTCTTATAATAATAGGAATTAGTCTTGCGGCGATATATGCATTCAACAAAACAGGAAGTAGGGAGGCGGAGTAATGTTTGTCAGCATTGAGAGTCTGAGCTTTAAATATCCGGGATCGAAAGAGTGCGTACTTGACAATCTGGACATGGAAATAGCAAAGGGAGAGGTTCTTGCGATACTTGGTGAGAGCGGAAGTGGAAAGAGCACAATACTAAGGATTCTGGCGGGGCTTGAGGAGCCGGAGTGCGGGATCATAAGGGCCGATGGACAGACAATTGTTTCAGACAGGGTTTTCACGGAGCCTGAAAAAAGAGGAATGGGGATGGTGTTTCAGGATTATGCGCTTTTCCCGCATATGACCGTCGAGCAGAACATAATATTTGGAATGGGCAAAATTGCCCGCAAAGAGAAAAAGTCAAGGCTGGACGAGCTTATCCACATGGTGAGGATGAAGGGCTATGAAAAGAGGTATCCCCACGAGCTGAGTGGAGGCCAACAGCAGAGGGTGGCCCTTGCAAGAGCCATGGCTCCAAGGCCAAAGCTGATGCTGCTTGACGAGCCTTTCAGCAGTCTGGATGCCAATCTTCAGTCCAGTATAAGGGCCGATGTAAAGGATATACTTTCAAATTCTGGAATAACATCGGTGTTTGTGACCCACGACAAGCAGGATGCGCTTTCGATAGCTGACAGGGTAATAGTCGTTGAAAAGGGCAGAATAGTAAGGAACGGAAGGCCCAGAGATATTCTGGCGGTGTGACAATAAAACATCTGAGACTGCCTTGAGCTTCCAAGCTGCGATGCCCGCAGGGGAAGCGGTGGAGAATATTTTGGAAAAGCAAGGGGCTGCTAAGTTTAGCAGCCCCTTGCTCCTTTGGTATGAAAAATTTTAAGCGGTCTTCAGCGTTGTAGTTACATGGCCTCTTACAAAGAATTGAGTGTTTTTAAAGCCAAGAGATTTAAGCTTGAGTTCTAAAAGCTCCTTGGCGTCAACTTCATCAGGTGAAGAATAAAGCTTTTCCCATTTGAACTGATCAGGATTATCCATCATAAAGTCGATCGCGGCTTCGTTTGAAAGGACGTATCTCTTGTCTAGGAATTCTCCATCCTGAGAACCTTCATAGCCGTAAGAGAATTTCTTGTTGTCGATTTGGATTTCGAAATAATTTCCAAGAATATCGTTAACTTTTTTAATATTTAGACTCATAACACACACCCCTTTTAAAATGTTTTGTTTATTAATTATTTAACTATATATCTTAAAAAATATATGTACTCGATGTATTGTTATTTATATGATACCACATAAGAACCCCTTTTAAAACAAAAACATTGAATATTGCGTATAAATATTAGCGGCATTTACAATCCGCCCCGAATGCAGTGGACGGGGAGATATATTTTATTAATGTTTTAACAAAATATATCTGGTAAACTATACTTTAAACGGGACTAAAATTTATTTGGGGGTGGTTATATGTTATACATGGGAAGAGACGATATAACAGGAAATATGGATTTTGAAGGAATGATGGACAGTATAGAAAGGGCGTATAAGATATATGAAAGCGAAAGTTTCGATATGCCTGACAGGATACATATATCGCATGGGGAAGATACTTTGCTTTACATGCCGTGCTTTTCAAACAGCGTATTTGGAACAAAAGTCATAGGGGTTTTCCCTGGAAACAGCAGTAAGGGAAAACCGTCAGTAGACGGCATCATGATATTAAACAGTTCAAAGGACGGGAGCATTCTTTCCATAATGGACGGTGCTGCGATTACAGCTGTGAGGACAGGAGCGGTAGGCGGGTGTGCTGTTAGGCGGCTGGCAGGAGAGGGGGTAAAAAGCCTTGGCGTGATAGGCACGGGAACGCAGGCATTTTACCAGGCGCTTTTTGCATGCCATGCAGCGGAAATAGAAGAGGTAAGCATATTTGGAAGGTCCGCGGACAAGGCAAATGAGCTTTGCAAAAGGCTGAGGGCTCAACTTGGAGACGTGCACATAGTGCAGTGTAAAAGCGCAGAGGAGCTTCTTAAAAAAAGCGACATAGTCATAACCGCAACGTCTGCCCAAAAGACTGTACTGCCTGACAATCCGGATATTCTGGAGGGAAAGCTTTTTGTCGCGATAGGTTCCTATAAGCCGGATATGAGGGAGCTTCCGGACGCCCTTTTTCCGCTCCTTTCAAATGTCTACATAGACACGGATTTTGCATCAGAGGAGTCTGGCGATATAAAAGTTCCTCTTGAAAAGGGCATCATATATGCAGAAAAAATAGAGAGATTTTCAAATCTGGTTGCAGAGGAAAAATATGTAATACAAGACGGAACCCGTCTTTTCAAATCCGTGGGAATGGCGCTTTTTGACATTGTGGTCGCAAAAGAGATATATGAAAGAGCGACTGCACAGGGCAGGGGAACAAATCTGAAATGATAGTGCATTAATAGTGCAATAAATCTACAGTATAAGTGAATGAGCAAAAATATGAAGGGCCTTTTCAGTAGTGATACTGAAAGGCCTTCATATTTGGAATAAACTATGGATTTTGAAATTTTATTTTTTTATGAAATATACAGTTTCCTCAAATCCCAGCTCATTTAGCCTCTTTTCGACCATTTTCTTGGCATCTGTCCCGTGAAGGCATAGTATGTCATCCCAGTCGAACTTTTCAATATTTTCAGATACAAAGTCAATTGCGTGCTCGTTTGCAAGCATTACCCGCCTGTCCATTATCTCGCCGTCTTCTGCGATTTCATAGCCAAACCTCATTGTCTTGCCGTCTTTTTCTATTTCGAT
Organism: Peptoclostridium litorale DSM 5388; assembly: GCF_900141635.1. GTDB lineage: Bacteria > Bacillota > Clostridia > Peptostreptococcales > Peptostreptococcaceae > Peptoclostridium > Peptoclostridium litorale. The sequence goes on from NZ_FSRH01000019.1 coordinate 21,484, forward strand.
GTAATCCCCGTGAATGTCTTGAATCTTTTTTACATTTGCATCCATAAAAACACCCCTTCCAAATTGAACAATCTACATGGCTTTATATTTTAGGCTTTTTGGATTATTACCCAAAAAATCCAGAGGAAAAGCCATGTAGATTAAATTTAGATTAAATCAGGGGAGTTTAAGGGGCATATGTGATAAAATATTATGAAATAGGAAAAGAAAGGGAGGAGAATGACATCACGGGCGACAAGAAAAAGGGAATACTAATGGGTATTCTAATAGGCTGCGTTGTAACAGCAGGACTGTTTGGAATATGGAGCAAGGTGAAGGATTTTGAATTCGGCAAAAAAGAGACAGAATATGAGCACGTAATAATGGGATGGGACTACCTTGCAGACAAGAAGTTTGTTTCGGAGAAATCAGCCGAGTCGGGATACAATACGGTGGCCCCCCTATGGTACAAGATAGAAGGGAGCAAGAGCGATATTGACGGAGTGAGGCTCAAGATAACCTCTGACAGCGAGTATGTGAATCTGGCTCATAAAAACGGGTATAAGGTCTGGGCCATGCTCTCGGACGGCTTTTCACCTACTAGAAGCAGGCTTATATTTGAAAATGAAGACAAGATGAACAGCATAATAGATACTATAGTTGAAGATGTGGATGCAAAGGGCATAGACGGAGTGAATGTGGACTTTGAAGGAGACGGAAGAAAAAACAGGGAAGGGTTTACACGGTTTGTGAGCATACTTTCTCAGAAGCTAAAGGAAAGCGGCAAGGTGATAAGCGTTGATGTGACGGGATACGACTCTTACAGCCTTTCATCGTACTACGACAGGGCGGAGCTTTCGAAAATGTGCGACTATATAATACTGATGGGATATGACGAACACTGGTCTGGAAGCAAGGTTGCGGGCTCAGTATCTTCTATAGGATGGGTTAAGGGAAATATTGAAAGCACTCTTGAAGAGGTTCCGCCTGAAAAATTGGTGCTTGGAATACCTTTTTACACGAGGACTTGGAGAGTGGTAGAAGGTCAGGGCGTAGAAGTGACAAACGCCTTTGTAAATGTAAGAAAGGCTCCTTCGACGGACGGTGAAAAGCTGGCAAGTGTGAAGAAAGGGACGTTCTACAAGCTGCTTGGAAGCGTGGATGGAGAGGAAATAGCGGGGAGTTCAAAGTGGTACAGTATAAACTACAATGGAAGCGAGGCATATGTACATTCGAAATATGTAAGTGCCTTAGACTACGGAAACGAGGGAAGGGCGTCTTCTAAAGCCCATGCCATAAGGATTCAAAACAACATGCTTAAGGAAAAGAACATGCAGGTGGCGCTCGACGAGGCTTCGGGACAAAATATTGCCGTATATGAAAATGGCGACGGAAGCCTTACCAAGATATGGCTTGAAGATGAGACGGCCATAAAAAAGAGGATGGAGATTGTAAAAGAGCTCGGCCTTGCCGGGGTTTCAGCATGGAGGCTTGGATATGAGGACGAGAGCACATGGAAGCATGTGGTTGAAGGGCTCTATGGCGAAAAATAGAATGTAATGAAAACATTAGGAGGAAAATATTATGAAATTTAAAAAATTGGGACTATTGGCCTTGGCAGGGGCGCTTGGGATTATGATTACTGCTGGATGCGCCAAGGAGGAAGCGCCAAATGAAGATGCAAACGCCAATCAGCAGGAGCAGGTTCAGGATGATGGATATTCTTCGGATTCTACGAAATCGGGATATGCTATTGAAAGGATGGAGCTGGATATTGCAGACGGCGGATCTGACAGCAGGGTGTACTACCCTAAAATGCAGGACTACAAGGGAGAGCTTACTCAGGACTATATAAACCAGAGTCTTGAAAATGCTGTGAAAATGTATGCCGACAAGGACAGCTATTCGAGCGCGCAAATAGACTACAACATAAAGAGGATGGATTCGGATGTGCTCAGCATTGTGTTTAAGGGGACAGCGGAGCCAAGAGGTCTAGGAAGAACCGTAAACATAATGAAAAGCGTGAACATAGACGTTGGAACATCAAACGAGATAACATATGATAATCTCGTGAAAGACGACGAGAGCATGAGGAAAGTGCTTGCACAAAAGCTAAAGGAGTCAAAAAATATGGAATTCGAGGCAGAAGGTATAAGGGTTTATTTTGACAACGGCAGCATAGTGTTCTTCTACATGCCTCTTGACGACAGCGCAGAAGAGTTCATCCAGATAGAGGTTCCTGAAGGCGAGATAGAGGACATTCTAAATAAAGAATTCGGGGAACATCCGGCAAGCTAAAAATAAATATTGGCGGAAGCATTACATGATATCGAAACAATATCTTTTATGCTATAATATGGGCATAGGCAGTAGTTGGAAGAAAATACAACTTCTGCCTGGCTCCATGTTGACTGTTTTTTTGAAAGGACGGCTGAATTATGGGCGAACTACTAAGCAGGAGATATTCGTTTAAGGAAGAAATTGCAAACAGCATAACACACGGAGTTGGAGTGATTTTCAGTATTGTGGCTCTCACTATGCTTCTTGTGTATGCAATATTGCAAAGAAGGGCAATATCAATAGTGGGCTTTAGCATATACGGTATATGCTCAATATCACTTTATCTGGCTTCAACTCTATACCACAGCTTCAAAAATGAAAAGGCAAAGAGGATACTCAGGATATTCGACCATTCCTCGATATATCTTTTTATAGCAGGGACGTATACCCCTGTCGCACTGCTTTCCATGAAGGGGTACTGGAGGATAGGAATACTGTCGGGAGTATGGGCAATAGCTATTCTAGGCATACTTTTCAAAGTTTTTACATATAAAAAAATTGACAAATACAAGGCATTTTCAATAGCGTTATATATAGTTATGGGATGGATTGTTGTAATAGCTGTAAAGCCAATGATTGAAAACGTGCCGATTGGTTTTTTCATGTGGCTGCTTGCGGGAGGGATAGTGTACACTGTAGGTACCGTGTTTTATGCAATAAAGAAAATACCTTACAACCATGCGATATGGCATTTGTTTGTGCTTGCAGGAAGCGTGCTCCACTTTTTGGGCATATTCATATACCTTGCATGAAAAATATGCTTTTAAGTGGATTTGCCACTGAATGAAAACTGCGGTAAACAGCATGCGAGGTTACAAAGAAATGGCAAAACCCGAAAGTCAAAATGATGGACTTTCGGGTTTTTTATATTCTTGATATTCAAAGCAGGCTGTTTAATATTCGAATGATTTTTATCTCTTTGCCCTTTCGTACTGATAAGGCCAGTATTCTATTTCAGATTTCAATTTTTCTGAAGCCTGAATGGGCCAGTAGGGATTCCTAAGAAGCTCTCTTCCGAGGAATATCATGTCAGCTCTTTTGTTTCTAATGGCCTCGTCAGCCATTGAAGGCTGAATTATAAGGCCCCCGGCTATCACAGGAAGCTCTGTGATGGCTTTTATTGTTTCGGCGAATTTCAGCTGATAGCCTTCATAAGACTGGACCGGAGCCGGGGTTACTCCTCCAGAGCTCACATTAACTATGTCAATCCCCTCGCATTTTACAATGTTTATCATCTGCGCAACGTCGTAGGGATTGTTTCCACATTTGTCGTAGTCGCTTGCAGATACCCTGAGGCATATAGGCTTTTCATCGGGCCATGACTTCCTCACTGCCCTTACTATTTTGTACAGGAAATTTGATCGCCTGACCATATCGCCACCGTAATTGTCGGACCTCATGTTTGTAACAGGAGACATGAACTGGTTTATCAAATAGCCGTGCGCCGCATGTATCTCTATTATGTCAAACCCGGCAGCATGCGCCCTTTCGGCAGCTTTTGCAAATGAGCTTATGACATCTTCTATGTCACTTTCATCCATTTCCCTTGGGGCGTGGTAGTCAGTGTCTTTGGTATCGAATGAAACCGGGCTGGCCGATATTATGTCTTCCCCCTTTACTACGCATTTCCTGCCTGCGTGGGCAAGCTGAACTCCTATCTTGGCGCCATGACTTTTTACATTTTGAACTATTTTCGAAAGCCCCTTCACGTGGGAATCGTCCCATATACCAAGGTCTCTTGACGATATCCGCCCTCTCTTCTCGACCGCAGTGGCCTCGAGCATTATTAGCCCAACTCCGCCTACAGCCCTTGTTCCATAATGAAGAGAATGCCAGTCTTTTGCATAGCCGTTTTCATCAGCGCTGTACATGCACATCGGGGCCATCATTATCCTGTTTCTTATGTCCATATTTTTTATGGATATTGAATCGAAAAGTCTTTTCATGAAAATACCTCCATATTATAGTATATATGCGGTTGAACTTGTGAAACTCACATGGAACTTAGGGTGAAAGACAGGCAAATGATTACACGCATGCCCAATTAATATTATTTCCAAATACTAAAAGAATAATCAGGTGTTTGTATTATATGGGATGTAAAATACTCCGGATTATATGGCTTTATGCGGGCTTAACGCGGAATATTCTGTTATAATTATGTTATACAAATGAGAATACTTATGGGAGTGTCGAATTATACCATGAGTAATAAAACCAAACTTATCGAGGAGAGCAGAGCATGAAGATAATCCACACGGGAGACTGGCATATAGGCAAGATAGTGCACAATATACACATGACTGACGACCAAAGATACATAATGGAAAGGTTCATGGACATACTGGAAAGGGAGAAGCCCGATGTAGTGATCATAGCAGGGGACATATATGACAGGTCGATACCGCCCGTTGAGGCCGTGGAGCTTTTGGACGAGGTCTTGTCTGGAATGCTAAAAAAGCTTGGAGTAAAGGTAATAGCGGCTGCGGGCAACCACGACAGCCCTGACAGGATAAATTTTGCAAGCAGCATATTAGTGGACAAAGGGCTTTACATGAGGGGCAGATTTGAAAATATCACAAATCCAGTAAGCCTCGAGGACGAGCATGGAAGGGTGAACTTTTATGTGGTTCCATATGCTGAGCCGGCGGTTGTGAGGTCGTATTTTGACAGGGAGGATATTAAAAGCCACGATGACGCCATGAAGGCTGTAACCCAGGCGATATATGAAAGCATGGACAAGAATGAGAGGAATGTATTTGTAGGACATGGATTTGTAACGTATACAAGTGGAGACGGCAAGGAAGAAGAGGCTCTGACAAGCGATTCGGAAAGGCCTCTTTCGATAGGCGGAAGTGAGCACGTGGATGTTTCGTATTTTGAAGGCTTCGACTATGTTGCGCTTGGGCACCTTCACAGGGCACAAAGGGTAAAGTTTGAAAACATAAGGTATTCGGGCTCCATAATGAAATACTCGTTTTCAGAGCACATGCACAAAAAATCGGTGACCTGCATTGAAATGGAAGAAAAAGGGGAGACATCCGTAAGCTTCGCAGACATGGAGCCTCTGAGGGACATGAGAGTAATAAAGGGAAGGCTTGAAGACCTTATAAAAAGCGAGATATATTCGCTTGGCAATGTAGATGACTATATAATGGCGGTTCTTACGGACAGGCAGGAGGTTTACGACGCCATAGGAAAGCTAAGGGCCGTATATCCAAACATACTGAAAATAGAGATGGAAGGAATTGAAAGAGAGGCAGGGGAGGACAGAAGCTCCGCTGCGGATGAGTTTGTGAAGAGGGATCCCATAGAGCTTTTTTGTGAATTTTACGAGAACATATCAGGCAAACCGTTTGACCATGAAAAGAGAGATGAGCTTGTTGAAATAACCCAGGCGATGGACATTGAAGGGAGGCGCTTGTAATGAGGCCCATAAAGCTTGTGATGAGGGCCTTTGGGCCCTATGCAAATGAAGAGAGCATAGATTTTAGGAAACTTGAAGGAAAGAACCTTTTCCTGGTGAGCGGACCCACAGGCTCGGGGAAGACGACCATATTTGATGCAATAAGCTTTGCAATGTACGGAGAGACCAGCGGGAATGAAAGAAGCGCTGAAAGCCTCAGAAGCCAGTTTGCAGACGAAAAGCTGCTCACCCAGGTGGAGCTTGAATTTGAACTGCGCGGGACAATATACCATATATCGAGAACTCCTAGGCAGATGAAGCCGAAGACCAGAGGAGACGGATATACGGAGCACGGGGCAAGTGCGGAGCTTCTAGTGCTTAGCGAAGGCGAGAAGAAGGTCGTAACAGGAATAAAGGACGTAAACGACAAAATTGAGTCTTTAATGGGCATAAACGCAGAGCAGTTCAGGCAGATAATGATGATACCTCAGGGAGATTTCAGAAGGCTTCTTACAGAAAACAGCCAGGAAAGGGAATCTGTTCTCCAGAAGATATTCGATACGGGAATATACAGGATGATCCAAAACGAGCTCCAGGCAAGGGCGAAGAAGCTGGGAACTGAAATAGAGAAGGAAAGATCTGTTGTGGATGCGTTTATAAACGGCATAGATTGCGGAGAACATGAAGACATAGGCAGCCTAATAGAACAAGAGGACAAAAACATAGAGGAGATAAGCATAGCACTTGAAAAGACAATAACAGCAGATGGAAATCTTTTGAAGGAGCTCAAAAAGGAAATGGAGCTCAAAAGAGAATTGATAGACAGGACAATAGAAGAAATGCAAAAGGCGAGGGAGACAAACAGGAAGCTGGAAGAGCTTGAAACGGCGAAAAAGACGCTGGAGGAAGAGCTAAAAAGGCAAAGCGACATGGATGACATCCATGTCAGGGCACAAAGAGGTGAAAGCGCTCTTATGGTGGCCGTGTTCGAGGAGAATTACATGGATAGGAAAAAAGAGCTCGATGAAAAAAGTAGAGCCTTTGCAAATGCGGCCGTTGATCTAAATGCGGCTGTTGAGCTGCATGACAAACTGCAAATAAGATACATGGAGGCGACTTCACAGGAGGCCCAGATTAAAATGCAGTCTCTGTCGGATGAAATATTAAAGTTGAGAGGCTACCTGGACAAGGTAAGAGGAATAAAAGGGCTGGAAACTTCTGCAAATGAGCTTGGAGGGGAATGCTTGCTTCTCCAGAAGCAAGGGGAATCGCAAAAGCTGGAAGTTAAAAAGCTGAGGGAAGAAGTACTGGGAATTGGAGCTGAAAGAGACAGATCAAAAGATGCCCAGATAGAGCTTGAAAAGACATTTGCAAAGCTTTCCGGAATAAAGGATGTAATGGAAAAGCTAAAAAGAGTCATTCATGTTTACGAGCAGCTGCAAGGGGCGGAAAAAGAGTCGTTGGAAGACGAAAAACTATTAAAGAGCGCAAATGAAGCATACGACAAAAAAGCTCAAAAGCTGGACGAAATGACCCGAAAATACAATATGAACCAGGCAGCCTACCTTGCGAGGGACCTTATGCCTGGAAAGCCCTGCCCGGTATGCGGATCGACTCACCATGAAAAGCTCGCCCAGTTTTCAGACGACGCTCCTTCTAGCGAGGATGTTGAAAAGGCCGCAGAAAGTTTGGAAAAATCAAGAAGGGAAAAGAGCGAGCTGGAAAAGCAGCACATAAAAAGTGCACAAAAAGTCGAGCAAAAAGAGGGAGAGCTTTATGAAAGGTTCAACGATGCATTCAAATATGAAGCTTCAAAAACGGATAGGGATTCAGTGCTACAAATGGCAAGGCTGGAGTATGGAAAAAGCGGGAAGGCAGCCGAAGCAATTGAAAAAGAGATTGAGGAGCTTGAAAAGCTAGGCAGGGCTGCAAAGGCCCATATTGAAAAAATAGATGAAAACACAAAAAAAATAGGGCTGCTTGAAGAGGAAGCCGAAAAAACGGCAAAAACCCTTGAAGAGAAAAAGGCGCATCATCAAAAGAGCGTTACATTGCTGGATCAGATATACAAAGAGGTGCCGGAAGAAATAAGGGAATATGAAGCGCTTGAGAAGCTGATAAGCAGTAGGGAAAGGCAAAGAGACCGTGAAAGGGAGGACCTTGAAAATATCAGGAAGGATCTTGAAAATGCAATGGGCAAAAGGGCATCCCTTGAATCATTGAAAGTGCAGCTTGAAAAGGACAGCGAGAAGCTGAAAAATATAGTTGAAAAGGCAAAAGAGGAATTTAAATCCGGAGCAAATGAAGCGGGTTTTGAAGGATACAATGAATATGTTGATTCAAAGCTTGAAAAAAAGCAGATTGAAAGATATAAAAAACAGGCTGAAGAATATAGACAAAATGTGTATACTTTAAAAAAGCAGATTGAAAACTTAAAACGCGAAACTGCGGGAACAGCCATTGCAAACATCGATGAAATGAAAAAAAACAAAAAAGGGCAGAGCCAAGAGCAGGAAGAAATAATGAAAAAAATGAGCATGGTTGAAAAGAGATCATCCAAAAACAGGGGGATACTCGGGGACATAGACTCAAGAATGAAAATCATAGGACAGCGCGAAAAAAGATACGGACTTGTAGCACAGATTGCAAAAATAGCAAATGGGAAGAATTCAAAGCAGATGACTTTTGAAAGATATGTGCTTGCGGCGTTTTTAGAGGACATACTCAGCGCTGCGAATTCAAGGCTTAAAAAGATGAGCTCGGGAAGGTATGAACTGCTCAGAACAGAGGAGCTTGAGCGGAAAAACAAGCAAAGCGGACTTGAGCTGAAGGTATTTGACAATTATACAGGCAAGGCAAGGCATGTAAAGACGCTTTCAGGCGGTGAAAGCTTCAAGGCTTCGCTCTCGATGGCGCTGGGGCTTTCAGATGTAGTCCAGTCGCACTGCGGCGGTGTGAGGCTCGATACAATGTTTATAGACGAGGGATTTGGAACTCTCGACCCCGAATCGCTGGATAGCGCCATAGGCTGCCTTATAGACCTTCAAAAATCAGGAAGGCTGGTCGGAATAATATCCCATGTTCCAGAGCTAAAGGAGAGAATAGATGCAAGACTTGAGGTATATTCCACAAGCAGCGGAAGCACCACTGAATTTTTAGTGATGTAGATTGGAGATGTGAATATATGTATACATTCTTGGCCAGGCAGCCTATATTTGACAGGAAACAGAAGGTCTATGCATACGAAATATTTTATAGAAGCAGCATGGCCAACAGGGCTGGAAATATTATAAAGCAAGATGAAGCCACTTCGAAGGTGATAATAGACACATTTCAGAATTTCGGAATAAAAAAGCTCACAGGGGGCAAACCGGCATTTATAAATTTCACTGAGAATCTCATAAAGGACGAGGTCGCAACACTGTTCTCCCAAAAGCTTTTGGTGGTTGAAATACTCGAGCACGTAAAGCCGGACAAACAGATAGTTGAAAAATGCATTCGACTCAAGGAAAGAGGCTACAAGCTGGCGCTTGACGACTTTGTATATTCGGATGAATACAGGCCCCTTATGGACATAGCGGATTTTGTGAAAGTGGACTTTTTGAATATGGAAAGGCATGAAATACTTGAAACGGTCAAAATGTTCAAGGGCACCAATGTAAAACTGCTCGCGGAAAAAGTCGAGACCCTTGAAGATTTTGAATACGCAAAAAAACTCGGATTTGCGCTTTTTCAGGGCTTTTTTTTCAGCAAGCCCGAAATACTTTCGGCAAAGAGCCTCTCGCCCCTTAAGATAAGCTATATGAAGCTTGTGGAAAAAGTAAACAGGGACGAAATGGATTTCAATGAGCTTGTAGATGTCATAAGAATGGACCTGTCGCTTAACTACAATATTTTAAGGCTTGCAAATTCATCATATTTTGGGTTCAGGAATGAAATAAGGTCAGTGCGCCATGCGCTTGTGGCTATAGGAGAGCAGGAGATAAAAAAATGGGTGATACTAATGGCTCTCAAGGGAATTGGAAAAGACCAGCCAGACGAAATCGTCAGGCAGTCCCTCATAAGGGCGAGATTTGCAGAGCTGATAGCCAGCAGGACTGTTTTTGGGGCTCTCAAGGAGGAGCTTTTCATGGCAGGACTGTTTTCGATGCTTGACGTACTTTTAAGCAGACCTATTGTGGAAATACTGTATGAAATGAGGATTTCCGACGACATAAAGGATTTGCTTTTAAAAGACAGGGGGCCTCTTGTGCACATATACAGGTTTGTAATAGCCTATGAAAGAGGCCGATGGGATCAGGCAATGGAACATATGAAGATTCTTGGAATAAGCCAAAAGAACGCAATCGATTCATACATAGAGGCCATACTTTGGTGCGACGGAATTATGGAAGAATGCTAAACCGGAATAAAAAGGCGGCCCCTTCGAGGAGCCGCCTTTTTATTCCGAAGTTAGATATATATGCTGTTTTTCGACTTCTGAAAGGACCTTGAATACTTCTTTTATTTTGGGGGAACATACGCTGTCCATGTTTTTTTCGTAAAATGCAACGGCGTGTATTTCTCTTGAATGAGCCTCTTTTATGAGGAGTACGTCGCTTGAAAGCTTCTCATAATATGTAGGCTTTGTAAGCGTTGGAAGGCTTTCAAAACCGCCCATTTTCATGTGGATTCGCGCATGCATCATCTCTATGTTGCTTAGGTCATCGAACATGATTTTAGTATTTTCGTCTTTTGCAAGCTTTGAGGCCTCGCTATAGAATTCTCCGTTGAACACTTCGAGCTTCATGGCCTTGTCAAGAACATCCAGGGTCACTTGGTCGAGAGATTCGTCTATTTGAATAAATATGTCGCCTTCGGATGAAATGTATGGGCTGTCAGCTCCGCAAAACGGACAGTACAGATTCTCAAAACTGTTGCCGTTTAAAAATGAATTCTTGTTTATGTGAATATTGGATGAATTTACATTCATACCGCATATAAGGCATTTGAAAGATTCCACTTCATTTCCTCCTTCTTGTGTTCATGCAGCTTTTTTGTTTTTAATTTCGACTATTTTTTGGGCCATCCATCTTATGTCGTCGTCTATGAACCTGTGGTGTATCTTGCTGACGTCAAATCTGAAAAGCTTGAATGCGAGCTGTACAAAATGACCTATTGTAAGGGCTATTATCACTGTGCCTATCCCGAAGAAACCTCCAAGAAAATATCCCACTGTGAGAGCAGAAATTTCAATTGAATTTCTTATGAACTGAACGGACTTGCTTGATCTTTTTGCAATGACAACCATGAGTCCGTCCCTTGGGCCAGAGCCAAGCTCTGCACTCATATAATAGTAGCTGCCTATGCCTATCAGAAACATTCCTCCTGATATCATAAAAATTTGAAAGGGCAGGCTGGAAACAACAGGGATTATGTTGTTTAGCATCAAAAAATCCATGAAAAGCCCTATGAGGACTGTGTTTAAGAGTGTTCCCCAACCAAGCCTTTCACCAAAGAAACTTGTGAATATAACTATTACAAATCCCGTACATATGCTGGCTTGACCGATTGTTATGCCCGTTTTGAGAGAGACGCCCTGGTGGAAAACATCCCACGGGCCAAGTCCCAGACCGGCGTTTATCAGCATGACTATCCCTACGGAACATATGAATAAGCCGAATAAAAGCTTTGAAAACCTTATTATTATATCCTTCATCATAAAATTGATAACCTCCGTGCAAAATTAAATTTGCAAAATAAAAAAGTTGACATTGAACCTGTTTTGGATACAGTATTTTTATATATTCCATTCTATCAAATTTACAGGCGCATAACTACAAAAAATAATAATATGTCAATAAATATCGACTAAAAAGGATTGATAATGCGTTTAATATGGAATATACAAATATATAATGTGATATGGGAAGCGCAAACTGAAAAATAAAAAGACAGAAGCCAGGAGGGTTCAGATTGAAAGACATTAATGAAAAGATATCGGGAAGATATGACAGGATTGCAAGGATATATGATATTTTGGAGGAGCCCATGGAAAAAATGGTCCTTTCCAGATGGAGAGAAGAGCTTATGTATGAACTTGAAGGGAAAATACTTGAAATCGGCGTTGGAACCGGTAAAAATATAGAATACTATCCTGAAGGCGCAGACATAACAGCTATAGACTTTAGCGGTAAAATGCTTCAAAGGGCAGAAGATCGAGCGGTAAGACTCGGGAAAAATGTCAAGCTCATGCTGATGGACGCACAGGATATGGAATTTGAAGACAATACTTTCGATACTGTATTTACCACGTGTGTATTTTGTTCGGTACCCGATCCTGTAAAGGGGCTTAGGGAAATAATGAGAGTGTGCAGGGATGGAGGGAAAATAATAATGATAGAGCACGTCAGAAGCGAAGGAAGAATAGTTGGGGCGCTTATGGACATATTGAATCCATTGGTAGTAACCTCTTATGGAGCCAACATAAACAGGAGAACTGTTGAAAATGTAAGGGCTGCGGGATTTACGGACATACATGTGGAAAATCTATGGAAGGACATAGTCAAGAAGATAGTCATACACAATGTAAAAAAGCCGCATATAAGGCCTTGATCATCTGGCGTTTTATATAAAAATGAAAATTGTGATCGAGTTCTGAATGTTGTATATATTTACAATAAAGGATTTTAATTCGTTTTCGAAATTTCAAAAAACAAAGCCGCTACTGAAGTAGCGGCTTTGTTTTCAATATTTATCTTAAGAATTTTGAAACAAATGGAGAAGTTTCTCCTCTTCTCATAAAATGTCCCGAAGGTCCCTCGCCTAAGAATTCAGAGAACCAAGATTCATGTTCAATTTCTTCATTGAGTATTGCCAATGCCAAGTCATAAGTCCTGTGGTCCTTGCCTGCAGTCATGTTGCATATTTCAGTGTAACCTCTGACAGCGCATCTTTCTGCGTTCACTAAAACCTTTAGCATTTCCTCGACATTTGTCGGATCTGCCGGTAGATTCGCGGGAGGACATGCTGATATATCGTGAAATGCCTTCATGTCATCTGGCAGCTTTCCACCAAGCTCATATATCCTGGGCACGAGCGCCTCAAAGTGATTCCTGTCCTCTATTCGTGCAACCTCGGCTATCTCCTTTACGCCTTCGCCCTTGAGTCCAATGAGGTTGGCACGGAGAATAGTGTAATAATAATAGGTGGTCAGCTCTGCCGATGCGTTTTTTATAAGTAGTTCAAGTAGCTTATCAACATCAACACCTGATTTTTCAACCATCTCTCTCGCAACTCTTGCCATCTTAAACAACACTCCTTTCGAATTTCAAATCATCATATCTTCATATCCAATGCTATTTGTTTGTGAATACTACACTTTTGCACCTACCTTATACTGCACTTGGAGGAGAGTCCGGATCATATTTGCTCATAATAAAAATAGCCTTTGTCGGGCAAGCCACCATGCAAGCGCCATCTCCAATGCAGTTTTCTGGACGAACTATTTTAGCGATGCCATCTTTAATCTCCAACACATCAGGTCCAAGCTTTTTACACAATGCAACGCAATGTCCGCAGCCAAGACATCTAATCTCGTTAATCTCTGGAATATTCCCCTTACAAAGGTTCTTCCGTAAGCCTGGGCCACTTCCACTTCGATTTTCTTGTTTGCCACGATAATACCTCCTCTTATTTTCCGGCTAGTTCAATTCCTTTTTTACCCATTCCATACCCTGTTACTATATTTCCAATTTTTTTATAAATACCCCTTACTTTTTCATTTAATTATTCTTTGGCAAATTTTTTGAATTACATACTGCAATTAATTTCACAATCGGCCTTATATCAAAATCACTCTTAAGCACTGCACATTATAAAAAGCTGTGGCATGAATAAAAATTTTCAATATCAAACGCAGTAGTCCACGGGTTCGTTTTCTTTGTTTTTTGTGCACTTTAGCTCGCCTTTTGAGTGTAGTAGATGAAGCATTGCATTGAATGCGCTTTCGGTTTTCAGGCCCGAGCTCGTCATGACGTGGGCCGGATTCTCAAGATAGCTTCCCTGTCCCCCTATGGCTGATAAAATGAGGTCCTTTTTTTCATTGTAAAACTCTTCTATGAATTTTTCAGCCTTCTTGGTCTTATTGTAATCCTCATCAAGGTAGCCGTCATCTATTAGATGCTTGTCCGGCGGAGCATCTTCTATATAGTACTGCGCAAGGTCTGCAAAAAGCTTTTCTCTTTTCATAATAACCCCTCCAATGTAGTTTTATTCTTATAATTTATTCCCCAAAAAACAAGTGTGCAATCTCTTTGGAATTTAAAAGAGACTGCACACTTGTTTTATTATGGAGGAATTTAATATGAAAAAGCTATTTGTATTTATCTATTGAAAGAAGATAATCAAGTTTTTCAGGATCTATAGGCCAGCCTATTTCACGGGCCGTGTCCATCATTGCGTGGATGTTTTGGATGGGCGTCTCAACGGGAAGCCCGCATCCGGGCATTATCATAAAGCCCTTTGGACTGTCCCAAGCGGCTTTTACGCATTTTATGGTTTCTTTCCTGACGTCTTCAGGGCTTCCGAGGAACATTACATTTGATGGGTCGACGTTTCCGGCTATTTTAACCCTGTCGCCTATGGCATCGACGCAGGTTCTAAGATCTACAACATTGTCTATGCTGAAAGCATCTATTCCTATGTCGACAAGATCCTCAAATATCCCCTCGGTCTTTCCGCATATGTGTATTGAAACTCCCTTGCCCCTTGATTTGAGGTGGGAAACGAGCCTTTTGATATATGGCTTTGCAAATTCCCTGAAATGCTTTGGACTTACAACAGTACATGAAGACATTGGCTCTGCTATGCCGGGAGTCATTCCCTGCTCTATGGCTGCATCCGCAAAGCTTATACAGCTTTGCAGAGATATTTCACAAAGCCTGTGGACTGCTTCTGGATTTTTTAGCATGAGCTTTATAAGACGCTCTACGCCTATCAGGAAAAAGGCGCTAGTGAAAGGTCCGACTACAAGTGCCGAGCAGGGAACCTGCAAGCCGATTTCATCATATACATATTTCATGGACTCAAGGTGCAGGGGAAGCCTGCCGTCCTTGTACGGATCTATAGGTTCAAGATGATCAATCTGGGAGACATCTGTTATTGCAGGTTCGAGAAGGTCCGGAGTGTCGTCCAAGGGGAACTTCATCTTTGCGCCCATAGCCTCTGAAAGGGTGAAAAGGTCTGTGAATACCTTTGCACCGTCGAGGCCGAATGTCTTGTATGTTGCAATTACAGAGCTTGCAAGAGCTCTAGCGTCTGTGTTGAACTCTGAGATCTTTCTGCCGTTTATTCTGGCTATACCGCATGAAAGGTTAGGATTGCACTGTATCCTGTCAACCCTTTCACCCTTGGCCATGGCCGCTGCGCGATCAAGGGGATTCATTCGGTCTTTAAGCACTCTTAACACCTCTTTTTAGCTTGCTTTCAACTATCTCTTTTGCAAGCTTTGCAGCTCTTGAGGCTTCAGGGGCGTATCCGTCGGCGCCTATCTTGTCGGCGAAGCTTTGAGATATAGGGCCGCCGCCAACCATTACAACTACGTCGTCTCTTATGCCCTCCGATTTCAAAAGGTCTATAACGATTTGCATGTTGTTCATTGTTGTAGTCATGAGAGTTGAAAGCCCTATGACGCAGGCGCTTATTTCCTTCGCCTTTGCAACGAAGTCCTCAGGAGGGACATCCCTTCCCATGTCTACAACTTCAAATCCCACAGTTTCAAGCATTATTTTGAAAAGGTTCTTCCCTATGTCGTGAGTGTCTCCTTGAACCACTCCAACAACGGCCCTTAGCTTTTCCTCGCTGTCATCGTATCTAAGGTGAGGAGTAATAACGTCAAGCCCCCTGTACATTGCATCGGAACACATAAGAAGTTCAGGTATGTAGTATTCCTCTTCTTCGTACAGCTTTCCGGCCCTGTCCATCCCTACGGCAAGCCCCTCGTTTATTGCATCGAACGCTTCAAATCCGTTGTCTATGTACTTGTTTGAAAGCTCTTCAACCAGGTCCTCTTCCATTTCAACAACGGCGTCAGACAGTTCGCTTATTAAGTTATATTTGATTTCAGACATAAAGTACCCTCCCGTATAATCGATTTATAAAAATACTAAACGCATGACACATAATGCGGATAAAAACACATTTTTACAAACCAACTATAACTCAAAAATATCTGCTGTTCAAATTGAAAAATATTATATGAAAAATAACAGTATAGATAAATTTGATAAAGAAAAACGAGCATAATCAGGCTGCACTGGAGATATGTGCTGAAGAGCTTTTAAATACAGGATTTTGGGTTGGATGCATTCATAATATAAACATGAACAATTAATGAATACAAATCTGATCACTGTGAAAAGATTGACTGTATTTGAGATTACTGAAAAAAAGATTTATAAAGATGTAAAAAATAGGTATACTATACACATGAATTATAAAAAAATTCCAATATAGCAGAATGATTCCATAAATGGAGTTGAAATGTATAGTGGGAAGCACGTTATTTATACATGTGTATTTAAAAATAGGTTATAGGAGTTGTGTGATATATGAAATATTTTGCCCATTCTTCAGATGGAAAGCAATGGCAGACCATGCTGGAACACTTGGAACAAACGGCTAAAATAGCAAGTCGTAATGCATTGAAGTTTAATGCACGAGACTTTGGATACATATGCGGACTTCTGCACGATGTAGGGAAGTATTCACTAGAATTTCAGGAAAAACTTAAGGGGAAGAGCGTGAAAGTTGACCATTCCACAGCAGGAGCGCAAGAGGTTTTGAGGCTTTATGGTGACGCTCTTGGAATACTATTGGCATATTGCATAGCAGGTCACCACAGCGGACTACCAGATTACGGTTCACAAGCGTCGACAGAAGGGACTCTCTGTTCAAGAAAAACTAAGGATATGCCGGATTACAGCGCATATAAAGAAGAGATTAATTTGGATGATATGGAGAAGAATCTGGCAGTTCCGGTTAAACCTCTGGGTAATTTTATGGGCTTTACGCTGTCTTTTTTTATAAGGATGCTTTATTCTTGCCTTGTGGATGCTGATTTCATAGATACGGAACAGTACATGTCTGATGAAGCAAATCAGAGGGGCAATAATCTGAATATTGAAAATTTGAATGGACGATTGAAACGGTTCATGGGGAATTTTAAATGTGACGAGAGCAAAATAAATAAAAAAAGAGAAGAGATATTAAAATGCTGCATGGAGTTTTCGTTGAGCCCCCCTGGACTATATTCGCTGACAGTACCAACAGGAGGCGGAAAAACATATTCTTCACTTGCATTTGGGCTCAATCACGCCGATGTGAATGGACTTGAAAGAATAATATATGTAATACCATATACCAGCATAATAGAGCAAAATGCAAAGGTATTCAAGAATGTGCTTGGAGAAGAAAATGTGCTGGAACATCACTGCAACTATCAATTTGAGAATTCGGACAATGAATATATCCAAAGTCTCAATGAAAAACTAAGGCTTGCGTCTGAAAACTGGGACATCCCGATTGTAGTAACGACTAATGTTCAATTTTTCGAGTCGATTTTTTCAAACAGGAGCTCAAAATCCAGGAAAATACACAATATGTCAAAAAGCGTAATAATATTTGACGAAGCTCAAATGCTGCCTCTGGAATACTTAAAGCCTTGTCTTTTGGCGATTTGCGAACTTGTCAAAAATTATGGCTCAACAGCGATATTGTGTACAGCCACTCAGCCTGCAGTGAATGATATTTTCCCGGAGTTTGCGACGCCTAAGGAGATAATGGAAGATCCAAGACAACTTTATCAAGACTTCAAAAAGGTGAGGGTTTTGAGCAAGGGTGAAATTGAAGATGAGGAACTTGCAAATGAGATGAATGAGCTTGAGCAGGTGCTTTGCATAGTAAATACACGGAAACACGCAAAAAAGATATGTAAACTACTGAAGGGAAAGGTTTTCCACTTGAGCACACTCATGTGTCCCGAACACAGAAAAGAAACACTTGATGAAATCAGAAGGAGGCTTGAAGGCGGGCAGCAGTGCAGGGTGGTTTCAACCCAGCTTATAGAAGCCGGGGTTGACGTTGACTTTCCGGTTGTATACAGAGCTATGGCAGGCATAGACTCGATTGTCCAATCGGCGGGGAGATGTAATAGAGAAGGACGGATGAAAGAAGGAATGGTTTTTGTATTCAATCCGGCTTCTCAGGAGGCAAAATCAAAGGGGTATCTTGCAAGGACGGCAAAAGTGGCTGAAATGGTTTTTAGAAAATACGAAGATCCGATTTCTCTTGAAGCGATCGATTTTTACTTTAAACTGCTGTATGACATAGAGGGAGAAGAAACCTTTGATAAGAAGGGGATAATAGACTGCTTTGAAGAACGGGGCAGACATCTGGAGTTTGATTTTAAGACGGCTGCCCAAAAATTCAAACTGATTGAAAATGATATGAGGTCCGTTGTGATACCATATGATGCAAGGGCAAATGAGATATTGGAAGAGGCAAAGTATAGCCCTTATCCAATGAGCTCGGCAAGAAAACTGCAGCCATATACGGTGTCCATTTATGAACATGAATACAGGATGCTGGTTAAAAATACTGCTCTGAAAACAGTTAATGACAGATTTACAGTGCTTGACGACTTAAAAAACGGATATGATGACAATACGGGCCTTATAATACCTGAGGATATGTCTGGAGAAGGAATATTTATTTAAAGGCAGGAGGTTGAAAAATGGGATATGGGATTAAGTTGAAGGTCTATGGTGATTACGCCTGTTTTACAAGGCCGGAAATGAAGGTGGAGCGTGTAAGCTATGATGTTATGACTCCGTCTGCAGCAAGGGGGATAATTGAAGCTATTTACTGGAAACCAGCGATACGTTGGATTGTGGACAGGATTCATGTGATTAACGAAATCAAGTTTACAAACATAAGGCGAAATGAGATCAGCCAGAAAATTCCAAAGGGGAATATTAAAAAGGCCATGGATGGAAAGTCTGTGGAATTGTATCAGGTTGCGCCGGACATAAGGCAACAAAGAGCGGCCTTGGTGCTAAGAGATGTATGCTACATAATAGAGGCTCATTTTGAAATGACTGACAAAGCGGGAGAGGATGACACTCCGCAAAAGCACTACAATATAGCTCTCAGAAGGATGAGGCAGGGGAAGTGTTACCATCAGCCGTATTTTGGAACCAGGGAGTTTTCGGTGAAATTCGAGCATGTGGATGGTGATGTGGAAAAGAGTTTTTACAAGGGGGAGAGGGACCTTGGCTGGATGCTCTGGGACATAGACTTTAAAAATGATATGGCTGCTATATTTTATAGGGCAAATATGAAAGACGGGGTTGTTGACGTGGAAGAACTTAAGAGAAAGGGGTGATCAAAAGGTGATTATAGATGCATTGAAAAGGTATTATGAAATTCTTGCGGAAGATGAAAAAAGCGGAGTGCCGCCATATGGCTATAGTAGTGCAAAAGTTGGATTTGCGTTCAATATATCACTCCAAGGGAAACTGCTCGATGTTATTCCCCTGAAAGAGCAGGTGCAGTCGGGGAAAAAGACAAGACTGGTTCCAAGGATAATGATAGTGCCAGAACAAAGTGTGAGAGCAGCAGGAATCAAGTCGAACTTCATGTGTGATAACAGCACATATGTTATGGGAGTTGATAACAAGGGAAAGCCTAAAAGGTCAATAGAAGCTTTTGAAGCATTTAAAAAGCTGCATGAAGACATATTGAAAGATGCAGAGGGAGACCACGCAAAGGCTGTGCTGTCATTTTTAAACAGATGGGAAATTGAAAATGCAAAAACACATCCTGCTCTTCTGGACTCCGTTGAGGAAATCATGGAAGGAAGCAATATAGTATTTAAATTGGATGGCAATAAGGGATATATTCACGAGGACAGGGAGATAAAATCCCTGTGGGATGAATACATCTTAAAATGCGAAGATGACGTTGTAGGTCAGTGCCTTATAACGGGGGAATACGGCCCGATAGAGAGGATACACCCCAATGTAAAGAATGTGAAAAATGCCCAGTCGAGCGGGGCGTCCATAGTGTCGTTTAATGAACTGTCATATGAGTCCTATGGAAAAAAGCAAAGCTACAATTCGCCTATAGGTAAATATTCAGCTTTTGCGTATACGGCGATGTTAAATCACATGCTTTCGAGCAACAAGCAAAAGATTCAGGTCGGGGATGCGACAACTGTGTTCTGGGCTGAGAGTCCTGAAGAGATATACAGGGATTTGGCAGCCGAGCTTTTCAACCCTTTTGCAGAGAAGAGCGCGAAAAAAGGCAATAGTGAATACAGAAGGAGCGAAAAAACTGAAGTGTTGGTAAAAGACGTGATTTCAAGGGCGAAAGCAGGGATGAAAATCGGAGACGTCGACAGCGATATTGACCCGAAGACCAAATTTTACATACTGGGCCTTTCGCCGAATGCAGCCAGGATTTCGATAAGATTTTTCCATGCAGACAGTTTTGGAGGTTTTGTAGAAAAAACAGTGCAGCACTATAGGGATTTGGAAATTGTAAAAGATTTTAAAGAAAGGACAGATAACATTCCTATGTGGATGCTTTTACAGGAGACGGCATCGCCTAAAGGCAGGGAAAAAGAAGTCAACCCTCTTTTGGCGGGTTCGCTCATGCGTTCAATAGTAAATGGAGCAGGGTACCCATCGATACTATTCAATGCCATCATGGGGAGAATAAGGGCTGATATGGACGATAAGGACAAGAATATCCAAAAGATAAACTATGTAAGAGCATCGATAATAAAGGCGTATTTGACCAGAAAAGCGAGGATACAAAATAACAAAAAGGTAGAGGAGGTTTTAACAGTGAGCTTGAATGAAAATGCAACGAATGTCGAATATCTGCTGGGAAGACTTTTTGCAGTATTGGAAAAGGCGCAGCAGGATGCCAATCCGGGAATTAATGCAACCATAAAGGATCGTTATTTTTCATCAGCGTCTGCAACTCCAGCTGTCTCATTTCCAATACTGCTGAGACTTGCACAGCATCATGTTTCTAAGTCTGAGTATGGCTACTCCATAGACAGGAAGATTGAAGCCATAATGGACAAAATAGGCAGTTTTCCAGCACATTTGACGCTTGAGCAGCAGGGAATTTTTGTGCTGGGGTATTATCATCAAAGGGTGGCGCTATTCCAAAAATCAAGTGATTCAAAAAAATAAAATTCAGATATGGAGGTTTTAAGAATGGGTGAGTCGATAAAAAATCGTTATGAATTTGTGATACTTTTTGATGTTGAAAATGGAAATCCGAATGGAGACCCGGATGCAGGGAATATGCCAAGAATTGACCCGGAAACCGGACATGGGATTGTGACCGATGTGTGTATAAAAAGAAAAATCAGAAATTATGTAGAAATTTTAAAGGAGGACAGCGAAGGATATAAGATATATGTAAAGGAAGGCGCAGTGCTTAACAAGCAGCATGAAACGGCGTATATAGGACTTGGAATTGACGTTAAGGATGATAAAAAGGCGAAGGCTAACCGTGAACCACTAAGGGACTTCATGTGCAAAAATTTCTATGACATACGTGCTTTTGGAGCGGTTATGACTACAAAGATCAACTGTGGCCAGGTTAGAGGGCCTATCCAGATAAACTTTGCAAGAAGCATAGACCCTATAGTTACTCAAGAGGTTACAATAACAAGAATGGCTGTAACAACTGAAAAGGATGCTGAAAGCAAAACTAATGAAATGGGAAGAAAGCACATAGTGCCGTATGCACTTTACAAGACCGAAGGATATATATCCGCGAATATAGCAAAGAAAACGACGGGTTTTTCAGAAACAGACCTGGAGCTTTTGTGGGAAGCAATAATAAATATGTTCGAACATGACCATTCGGCGTCAAGAGGAAAAATGGCTGTCAGAAAGCTGATTGTATTTGAACATGAGTCGGAACTTGGAAATGCACCTTCGCATAAATTATTTGATCTTATAGATGTGAAGAAAAAAGAGGAAAATATGACTGCAAGAGCATATTCAGACTATAACGTTAAAATAGATTCAAGTTCTGTTCCAAATGGCGTTAAAATAATCGAGAAGCTTTAGAAATGAAATATAGTGAAGATGAAATGCTTATGCTTTCAGGGATACAACACTTTTATTTTTGCAAAAGGCAATGGGCTCTTATTCATGTGGAAAATCAGTGGGTTGAAAATGTCAGAACTATTGAAGGCAAGCATATACATGAAAAGGCTGATGATCCGTTTATAGTTGAAACAAGAGGAGATATTGTAATAGCAAGATCGGTCCCAGTTTCGTCAAGTGAAATCGGACTATATGGAATTGCAGACGTTATAGAATTTAGAAGAACAAAGAATGAAGGAGTAAGTTTTTCAGACAAAGAAGGTCTTTGGATGCCCGTTCCAGTTGAGTATAAAAGGGGAGAGCCAAAAGATGATGCAAGGGACGAGGTGCAGCTTTGTGCACAGGCTATGTGCCTTGAAGAAATGCTTGGCTTGAAAATTGAAAAAGGATATATTTTTTATAATTCGATAAAAAGAAGAACTGAGGTTGATTTTGACAAGGGTTTGAGAGCTAGCGTAATAAAATTATCGAAAGAAATGCACAGCATGTTTAACGAGAAGAAGACACCAAAAGCAAGGAGAGAGAAATATTGTAGGGCCTGTTCGATGGAAGAAGTGTGTCAGCCTAAAGTAACTGGGAAGAGGTGTAGGGTTAAAGACTATATAAAAAAGGGGTTGGCAGAGGAATGAAAAAGCTGTTGAATGTACTTTATGTGACAACTCCGGATTCTTATTTGTCAAGAGATGGCGAGAATGTGGTTATAAAAGTGAAGAATTTAGAAAAATTCAGAATGCCCATACATAACTTGGAGGGAATTATATGCTTCGGGTATACGGGGGCAAGTCCATCATTGATGGCTTTGTGCGCAGAGCGAAATGTTGGACTATCTTTTCTAAGTGAAAATGGGCACTTTTATGCAAGGGTTACAGGCAAAACGACTGGGAATGTAATTCTTAGAAGGGAGCAATACAGGCAGGCGGATAATCTTGAGAAGGCTCTTGATGTAGCCCGAAATTGCATAACAGCCAAAATAGGCAACAGCAGGACAGTTTTGAAAAGGTCAATCAGGGATCATTCAAGTTCGCTTGATTCGGATAAGCTGAAAAGAGTTTGTGAAGGACTTACGTATAAGATCGACCGTATAGAAAGGTGCTCAGGACTAGATGAACTTAGAGGAGTGGAAGGTGATGCAGCAAGGGAGTATTACTCTGCTTTTGATGAGTTGATTCTTTGCCAAAAGGAAGCTTTCTATATGAAAGAACGTACACGCAGACCTCCAATGGATAATATGAATGCACTGCTATCGTTTTTATACACTATTCTTGCTCATGATGTCCAGTCGGCGATTGAATCAGTCGGTCTTGACCCGTATGTAGGATTTTTGCACAGAGACAGGCCTGGAAGGGCGGGTTTGGCATTAGATATTATGGAAGAGCTTAGGCCCTACCTAGCAGATCGGGTTGCACTTACATTGATTAACCGCAGGCAGATTACCGAAAAGGGTTTTGTTAAAAAGGAAAGCGGGGGTATAATTATGGATAAGGATACCCGAAAACAGGTTCTTTTGACATGGCAAAAAAGAAAACAGGACAAGATAATGCATCCTTTCTTAGGTGAAAAAATCCAAGTAGGTCTTTTGCCATATGCTCAAGCTCTATTGATGGCCAGGTTTTTAAGAGGAGACTTGGATGGATACCCTCCATTTTTATGCAGATAGAAAGGAGCAGATATTATGTTGGTGCTGATTACTTACGATGTTAGAACTCAAAGTGCAGCGGGACAGAAAAGGCTGAGAAATATAGCAAAGCAGTGTAAGAACTATGGTCAAAGAGTCCAAAATTCAGTGTTTGAATGCTTGGTGGACCCAGTGCAGTTTGCAGAACTTAGAAATAAGTTGGAAAACATAATGGACAAGGAAAAAGATAGCATTAGATACTACTACTTGGGTAAAAATTGGAAGAATAGAGTTGAGCACGTAGGAGCAAAAGAGGGATATGATCCAGAAGGTTTTTTGATGCTTTAGGCTAGCTGCGAATATAAAGCACACATTTAAACAGAGGGGCATTCGCAGAAAGTGCATATGGCTTATGCTTGGTGAAACAACGAGTTTTTATAATTGAATAATATAATACAGAAAATAGAGGTTCGCGAAAATGGTTTGTAAAACCATTGTAAAATCAATGTTTTTTAGAG
>NZ_FSRH01000035.1 GCF_900141635.1 Peptoclostridium litorale DSM 5388
TAGCGCCGAAGGTACTCGGACCGGAAGGTCCCGGGAGAATAGGACGTGGCTGCGTGATAGACCTCCGATATTTCGGAGGTTTTTTTGCGTTTTTGAAAGACTGTTTAACATCTTGCTCTTTGCAAAGCTACGGAAGAATGTACAGATTCATACCACGCACATGTCTTTTGTAAAATAAAATTACAATTGTAATATATTGCAAAGCTTATTCATGTTAAAAAAAGGAGGTAATAAGGTGAAACTAAAAGTTTTGGTAGATAATAATACATATATTGACCAATATTACTGTGGCGAACCTGCTGTTTCGTATTATATTGAAGACGAGGATATCAGCTTACTATTGGATGTAGGATATTCTAATTTATTTCTAAGAAACTCAATTGCATTAGGTGTAGATTTGGAAAATATAAGCACTATTGTTATTTCACATGGTCATGACGACCATACAAGAGGATTAAAATATTACTTTGAACAAAATCATAAAAATAATATTTCTATTATTGCTCATCCAGATGCATTTAAAGAAAAAATAATAGACAATTTTAAAATTGGTTCTCCTATTTTAGAAGAAGAACTAAAAGGAAAATGCAATCTAATTCTTTCGAAAGAACCTATTAAAGTTAGCAAACATATAACTTTTTTAGGGGAAATACCTCAAATAAACGACTTTGAAAATAGAAAGCCTATTGGCAAACAAATTATTTATGAAACTTCAGTTGATGATTATGTAATAGATGATACAGCCCTTGTATATAAAAGTGAAAATGGTATTTATATTATTACCGGATGTTCTCATAGTGGGATATGTAATATAATAGAATATGCAAAAAAAGTATGTAAAGACAATAGAGTATTAGGAGTTATAGGGGGATTTCATTTATTTGAAGTAACTGAAGAGGTTAATAAAACTATTGATTATCTAAAACAGAACAATTTAAAGGAATTATATCCTTGCCATTGTACTTCATTTGCTGTTAGAGCAGAAATGTATAAAGCTTTGCCTGTTAAAGAAGTTGGAGTAGGTTTAGAAATAAACTGGTAAAAGTATAGAAAATAAACCTATGTTATAGTAATGCATAATATTCTTAAAAGACGAGCTAAGAAACTGAAAGAAGACTATATTGAAAAATTATTGTAAAAGCACTATATTGAAATAGAGTATGAAAACTTTATGAAACTTGAAGTGTCAAAAGCTTTTTACAAGAGACTGTTTAAGGGCGAATATCACGGGTATATAAACACATACGGCGCTTAAATTAGGAGTTTTTCATTAAAAAAACTATTTTGTCACAAAAAGTGTTGACCTTTGGCAATAAAGCTGGTATAGTATTACTTGTCGCTGAAACAGGGCGGCAAACACCAAGTCCTAGCGGCCTGGTTTCAAGGCTTCCAGAAAAAAGAAATTTGGCAGTATGTTACAACCAATCGAACTCTGCGAGCTCTCTTGGGTAACACTTGCATGAGACGTACATCTATTTATTTCATAAATAGTGTTACGGCTTCAAAAAGTTCTTGACTTGGACCTTGAGAGATGATAAGATAAACGAGTCGCAAAAAGGCGGCGAACATTGAACCTTGAAAACTAAACAGCAAACCAT
>NZ_FSRH01000020.1 GCF_900141635.1 Peptoclostridium litorale DSM 5388
ACCGCCGGAGCTTTGGTGATCCTTCCATGCGAAAGGTTCACTTTATCCGGTATTAGCACACCTTTCGGTGCGTTATCCCAGTGTACAGGGCAGGTTACCCACGTGTTACTCACCCGTCCGCCGCTCACGCCGCGATGATCCACCCGAAGGCTTCACATCGCTTTGTTCGCTCGACTTGCATGTGTTAAGCACGCCGCCAGCGTTCATCCTGAGCCAGGATCAAACTCTTAATAAAAAATCCTTGAGGACTTATCCTCTTGACTCATGACAAACTGTAAAATTACAGTTATCACTGACTTGTTTATGGTTTGACTGATTAAAATCAGTCTATGGTTTTGCTGTTCAGTTTTCAAGGTTCAATGTGTGCCGCCCCTTGGCGACTCTTATTATTCTACTCTATCGCCCTCATTCTGTCAAGAACTTTTTTTCAAGTTCTTTTGGCCTTTGGCTTGTTTGCCGTGTGCCCTGTCCGGCGACAAGTAATACTATACCAACTTTCAAAAAACATGTCAACAAGTTTTTATCACTTTTTTTCTTTATATGTTTTTTCTGAATTTAAATCCGGTTTGTACAGTATTAAGTACGTTCATTCACAGACTTTCAATCAGTTGGCCTTTATTATGTTTCGGCATGTCCTCCCATTTCGGATTTTAATTATTTGAATTCACATAAAAAAGAATCCGAATAACAGACATTTTATTCTGCACTCGGACTCTTCTATTTGTATTATCTATTGTTTCTTCTGTCTCTTTGTCCTTTTTTCACTTTGCCTCTAACCGTTTTTTTGCCATTTGTTTTTTTATTCCTTTTAGGCGCTTCGCATTCGTCAATCTTCTCTTTGTGTCTAGGCCTTATGAGAGCAATGTTCGAAAATCCAAACAGATCCTCTCTATTTTCTTTTATAAGGGCTTTTTTCACCAGCTCATAGTTTTGGGGATTTTTATACTGTAAAAGCGCCCTTTGAATTGCCTTTTCCCTTGGGTCTTTTGGGACATACACCTCTTCCATTGTAAGCGGATTGAGTCCCGTGTAGTACATTGTAGTCGAAAGAGTCCCCGGAGTCGGATAAAAATCCTGCACCTGCTCCGGATACAGTCCGCTGTCCCTTAAATATTCCGCAAGCTTTATGGCGTCCTTTACCCTTGAGCCGGGATGCGACGACATGAGGTATGGAATCATGTACTGTTCCTTTCCTATCTCTGCATTTGTATTCCTGTAAAGCTTTACAAAATTGTCAAACGTCTTTCCTCCCGGTTTTCCCATGAGCGAGAGTACATTTTCACTTATGTGCTCTGGAGCCACTTTAAGCTGACCGCTTACATGGTGGTTGCAGAGCTCTTTCATGAATCCCTTTCTATTCTTGTCTGCCATAAGGTAGTCATATCTTATGCCAGACCTTACAAACACCTTTTTTACCCCGTCTATTTTCCTGAGCTTTTTGAGAAGCTGGGCGTAGTCGCTGTGATCTATTTTCAGATTTTCACAAGGCTTTGGATACAGGCACTGTCTGCTTTTGCAACTCCCATGCTTTAGCTGGTTGTCGCATGCCGCATTCCTGAAATTTGCGGTAGGGCCTCCTACATCATGTATATAGCCTTTGAAATCCGCATCATTTGTCATTTCTCTTGCTTCTTTTTCTATTGATTCATGGCTTCTTGACTGGACTATCCTGCCCTGGTGGAATGTTATGGCGCAAAACGAGCATGACCCAAAGCAGCCTCTTTCCGAGGTTATGCTGAATTTCACCTCTGTAAGAGCCGGTATTCCCCCATCCTTTTTATATATAGGATGGTAATTCCTCTTAAATGGTATAAGGTAAAGCCCGTCAAGCTCCTCCCTGCCCAGTGGCATCACAGGGATATTTTGTACCACATAGCTTTTTCCGTGCCTTTGCACAAGGACCTTGCCCCTTATGGGGTCCTGGTTTTCGTGCTGCATCCTGAATGCCTTTGCATAGCTCCTTTTATCTTGGCATACTTCCTCGTACGATGGTATTTCAATATACTCTCCCATCAAAAAGTCCAATTCCCCGGTTTTAAACACAGTTCCATTTACATAGTTTATATATTTTGCCTCTACGTTGCATGAAAGGGCGTCAGCTATTTGGACTATCTGCCTTTCCCCCATCCCGTACACAAGAATGTCGGCCCCGCTGTCCAGAAGCACTGAGCTTCTGACCCTATCGTCCCAGTAATCGTAGTGGGCAAACCTTCTAAGGCTCGCCTCTATTCCTCCTATTACTATGGGCGAGTCTTTGTATGCCTGCCTTATTCCATTGCAGTAAGTTATAAGAGCCCTGTCAGGCCTTAGTCCGCCTTTCCCACCAGGAGAATAGCTGTCCGTTCTTCTTCTCTTTTTTGCCACAGTATAGTGATTGACCATTGAATCTATGTTTCCAGAACCAACCAGAAATCCGAATTTCGGCTTTCCAAACACCTTGTACGAATCTATGTTTTTCCAGTCAGGCTGGGCTATTATCCCCACCCTGTAACCTCTGCTTTCTAAAACCCTGCCTATTATCGCCGCTGCAAATGAGGGATGGTCCACATATGCATCGCCGCTTACAACTACAAAATCAACATCTTTCCATCCTCTTTGGACCATATCCCTTGCAGATATGGGTAAAAAATCGCTCAATATAATCCTCCTCTTAATATATGCGCACAAGCTGTCTTCCAGCGTGATATAAATATATTCCAATATACAGTGGCAGCTACTTTCAGTTTATTTATTTTTAAAACCACATTATGCCCCACAAACTGTAAAAAGTGTTAAAATCATTATATCAAATAATAAACTCATTAAATGCATCAATTTTCTATTGTTTATTATACCCCAAAAGAAAGGTTGGTGAGTAGAGCTTTTGCTCTTACTTTGCGAATGTGAGCAAAAGACTTGATTTATGAAAAAAGTAATAGTATCACTGTGTATAATATCTCTGTCTATATTTTTGAAGCTTCCCGTATATTACGGAATAGGAGGGGCGCTTATATTTCTTTATGCAGCCGGTATTTTTTCAGGCTTCTCGGCATCTGCTCTCAACAAAAGCATAATAGGCGGACCACTTTCCGCAAAAAATGTGCTGCTTGTGCTTTCATCCATAGGCGTTCTGACATCCATGTGGATGCTATGCGGAACAATACCCTATCTTATGTTCATGGGTCTCAAAATACTTAAAAACTACAACTTCATATTCTTTTCATTCCTTATAATGTCATTTATATCGCTAAGCCTCGGCACCGGCATAGGAAGTATTTCAACCATGGGTGTAGTCCTTTTGGGAGTTGGAAAGAGCATGGGCATAAGCCTGCCTGTTCTCTCGGGAGCCATAGTGTCTGGAGCTTATCTTGGTGACAGGTCATCGCCCCTTTCGAGTGCATTCAACCTTGTAACCGAAATAACAAGCACTAATGCGCAGGATAACATAAGGCGAATGAATTCAAGCCTTCTCCCTGCATTCTTAATTTCAGCAGCAATATACTACTTTCTCGGAAGTTCTTACCCCTCGCTTGACTATTCAGGCATAGATGGTACATTGGTTTCAATACAGAATAGTTTCCACATAGGGCTGTTTTGCACTCTGCCCCTTATAATACTTTTTTCATGCATAATGCTAAGGCTGCCTACGTTCAAGTCCATATCCGCTTCAATACTGTCTGCAGCGCTTATAAGTGTACTCTTCCAGAACGCTTCAGCGGCAGAAATTTTAAGTGCAGCGGTTTTCGGTTTCAAAAATGATAGCCTCGACATACCCATATCGGGCGGAGGCTTTTTATCCATGAAGGGAGTTTTGATAACCATAATCCTTGCGACGTCATTTGCCGGAATACTAAGCGGTCTTGACCTTATATCCAGCATGATCAAAAATCTTTCAAAATCAATAAATTCCAAGTATTCCCTTATTGTCCACTCTGGGCTTATCAGCTTTATTCTAAATACAATAACCTGCAACCAGACAATAGGAATAATAATACCAGGCAAATTTATGAACTCTCACTATGAGAAATTCGACCTTAAAAAGGAATATCTGGTTCAGTCGATATCAGATGTAGGAACTATGACTGTTGCCATGGTTCCCTGGAATGTAAACGCAATAGTTGTATGCGCAGTACTCGGGGTTGACTATTCCGACTTTGCGCCTTATGCCTTTTTGTGCTATGTGCTTCCAATAGTGTTTTTTACAATGTATAAAATAAAAGCTCCAGACTAGACTAAATGTGTAACCTTGTGTTTTTTCACTTGGTTTTTGGTTAATAATACTAATATGGCACAAACATACTATAGAGGAGGTACGCTGATGAAACTGACTTATCTTGGACACTCGGCATTTATTTTTGAAACGGGGTCCAAAAAATGTATTATAGATCCATTCATAAAAGACAACCCTCTTTGCAGCCTCAAAATATCCGACCTCGAAAATATTGACTATATACTTGTAACACACGGACATTCCGACCATATGGGGGATACGGTCGAAATAGCAAAAAAATACGGCTCCACTGTAATATGTAATTTTGAAATTTCAATATACCTTGACAAATACAACATCAAATGCCACTCCATGCACATAGGCGGTTCTTTTGATTTTGAATTCGGAAGGGTTAAAATGGTTCCCGCACTCCACGGATCTTCAATACTGGAGGGAAACCATATAATTCCAGCTGGAAGCCCTTGCGGATTTATAATACAGTCCCAAGGCAAGAAACTTTACCACGCCGGTGATACCGGGCTTTCAATGGAGATGAGCCTTTTAAAGCGTGAGAATATAGATATTGCCCTTTTGCCTGTAGGCGGGAATTTCACAATGGACATAGATGACGCAATATATGCACTGGAACTGATACAGCCAAAACTCGTAATACCGATGCACTACAACACATTCCCCATGATATGCTGCGACACCCAAAATTTTGAAAAGCGTGCGCAGAAGATTTGCAATGTGCGCATTTTAAAACCACTGGAAAGCATGGAGTATTAGATACTGAATTCAGCATGAAAACATAACATTCATGCTAAAGTGTAAAAACACCCTGCAGCATGGACTGTTAAAAGCCTATTCTGCAGGGTGTTTTAATTGCATGGCCTTTTTTGTTTACTTTAAAAGGCTCTCTATCTTTTGTTTGTCAAATCCAACTATTGTCTCCTCGCCTATTATTATAACAGGCACAGACATGTATCCCATTTTCATAAGCTCTTTCCTTGCACTTGAATCCGCTGAAACGCTCTTTTCCTCGTAAGCTATTCCCTTTTCGTCAAAGTATTCCTTTGCCATATGGCAGTAGCCGCAAGTTTCGCTTGTGTATATTGTTATTTTGTTCAAAATAAACCCCTCCCCGAAAATAGTCTTGTCTTAAAGATATTATATACCCCCAACAGGTATTTTGCAAGTCTGATTTATGTCGCTGACCACATTTAACTTATTACCCAATTTCTATATCTTTTAACTTTAATTTCTTATCGACATATCTTTCGGTTAGCTTCTTTATTACCGCAAATACAGGCACTCCAAGGAACATTCCCAGAATTCCCATTGTTCCTCCGCCTATTATTATGGCAAGTATTATCCAAAACGGGCTCAGGCCGACTTTGTCGCCCAGAATTTTAGGCCCAAGCACCCATCCGTCAAACTGCTGGAGGAGGAGTATGAATATGAATAGCTTGAACGCAGTTGCGGGGTCGTTGAAAAGGACTATTATCACAGAAGGCACCATCCCTATGAAAGGTCCAAAATACGGTATCATGTTTGTAGCTCCAACTATCAGGGCTATCAAAAGCGCATACGGCACCTTTAGAATAATCGCCCCTATAAGGCATAATATCCCTATTATCAATGAATCTATAAGCTTTCCTATTATATATTTTGAGAATACCTCGTCTACTTCCCTTCCGAGTTCGAGCAGTGAATCTCCATTTTTTTGTCCCCATATCGAGTATACGACCTTCTTGAGGCCCAGTATAAAGCCTTCCTTGTCATTGAGAAGGTATATGGATATTACGACTCCAAGAACTATCTTCAAAAATGTAGATGTGAAGCCTATGGCTCCCTTTACTATTTTGTTTAGTATAACATTCAAAAATTCTCCAGTCTGAGAAACAATCTGGCTTAAATTAGTGTCCACATAGTCTTGTATCCCATACTTTTCTAGGAGCTTTGAGTCCATTATGTTCTTGTCTATCCATGCGTTTGTGATTTTTAAATAGTCGGGTATCTGCTGAAGTATCTCCCCTATGCTGTTTATTATCCTTGGAGAAACTATAGTTATAAACAGCGTTATAGCACCTATCACAAACAGATATATTACTACTATCGAGCCTATTCGCCTTGTCTTGAACTTACCCTCTATATAATTCATGGCTGGGTTCAAAAGGTATGCGATGCCAAAAGCCCATATGAACGGCGATATGAGGGATATAAAGTAAGCAATATCCTGAACTATGAGTTCGAAATTGTTTACACATCTGTAAAGCACAAGTGCAAATAGCATTACGGATGCCCAATACAGTATTTTTTTGTCTTTGAACATTAAACTTGCCTCCTGGTATTATTCGTAATATGTCACCTTTAACTTTATCTTCTTTTATAGTAAAATTTATTCTAGAACTTTACAAGACTGTTTTTAAGCAAATTAAACTTAAATAAATCCCTTCAAGGAGGATATCATGAAAAAAGGATTAATTCTTTCGGCTTCCACAGGAGCAGGACATAACAAAGCCGCCATGGCTATAAAAAACGCTCTTCACGAAAAAGGCATACAGGCTGAAATTATTGACAGCCTCAAGTTCACAGGAAGCGCAGTAGACCTTATAATATCTAGAGGCTACGAAAAAACCGCCATGTATACTCCCAAAGCATACGGAAAGGTATACAGGCTATATGACGACTGCAAGATAACTAATACAGAAAAAAAGGTTAGCATGTTTTTTGCTCATATGAAAAGACGCATAAAAAAGCTAATCGCAACTGAAAAGCCTGACTTTATAATAGGGACTCATCCATTTCCACTCATGGCCGTATCCACACTTAAGAAAAAGGGGGCAATAGATCTTCCTCTTGTTTCCATTCTCACCGACTATACTATCCACTCGACTTGGATTGAAAGTCATATAGACAAATATATAGTCGGCGATGAATTCGTAAAGCAACTGCTTATTCAGGAAGGAGTTCATCCAAAGAAAATACATCCGTATGGAATACCCATAGAAAAGAATTTTTCAAAATGCGAAGACTGCAGCATAAAAGAAGAACTCGGCCTCAACGACAAGTTCACAATACTTATAATGGGGGGCAGCTTTGGAGTTGGAAATGTAAAGAAAGCCCTTTGTGATCTGCTTGATTCAAAACTTGACTTTCAAGTCGTAGTTGTGGCTGGAAAGAATCAGGCTCTTCGTGAAAAGCTTGAAAAGATATCCCAGTCGCATGAAAAATCTAAAGACATAAAAGTGCTTGGGTTTACAGACAAAGTAAGCGAACTCATGTCATTTTGCGATGTACTGGTTACAAAACCTGGTGGGCTTACAACAACAGAGGCACTTGCAAGACAGATTCCCCTTATAGTTCCATACTACATACCTGGACAGGAAGAAGAAAACCTGGATTTCCTCTTAAATAACGGACTCTGCCTTAAAACCACTGACAAGTACAGCCTCAAAATACTTATAGAGCTTCTGATTCAAAATCCAGAGAGGCTTGAGCGCATGAGAGAAAATTTGAAACTCGTCAGCAAAAATGATTCAGCCCAGCAAATAGCGTCAATGCTCGATGAAATGATATAGTAAAAAACACAACAAAACCGGCAGCTGCCGGTTTTGTTGTGTTTTTTACTATATCATTTATATATTTCAGCCTACTATTAATAGTCGAAGTCATTACTGTCAAACTCGTCAGCAAATATATCTATATCTATGTTTTTATAGTTAATATATTTGCTTTTTTTCTTTGATGGAGTCTTCTTTTTTGAAACCATCATTTCTTCAGAAGCTTCATTTTTCATTTTACCCTTTAGGCCCTTCTTCTTGGTCCTTTTTTCCTTGTCAATCTCATGTTTTTGGTAGTCAAAAATCACTTCCTGGTTTTTGTTTGATGACATCTTTCTATAATGCCCTGAAAGGCCAACTGCCTTTCTCGCACGGCAATGCATGTCGTACATAATGCAAACTCCCTATATTCGCATAGCTTGAGCAAAGCTGACTTTCTCCCTCCTCTTTAAAATTTGAACAGCTAATCTCTCATCAAGATATAGGGTAACTGCCAAACCTTTTATAATTTACATGGTTTATTATACCCGCAAACTGTAATGCCAAACCGGCATACTGCGCTTGCTAATGAAATTATACAATAATAGAGGGAAGACAACAATATGTTTTATACTTATTTGAAACATGTGATTTTAAAGCTCTCTTCTTCCTTCCAGAGCCTTTGAAATTGTAACCTCATCTGCATATTCCAAATCGCCCCCGACAGGCAATCCGTGGGCTATCCTGCTTACCTTTATTCCCATTGGCTTTATTAGCTTTGCCACGTACATGGCTGTGGCCTCCCCTTCTATAGTGGGGTTTGTAGCCATTATGATCTCATTTATATCCTCATTTGAAATCCTGTGCAAAAGCTCTTTTATCCTTATCATCTCCGGCGTTATGCCGTCCATAGGCGATATAACACCGTGAAGCACATGATACCTTCCGTTGAAATCCCTCGCCCTTTCAAGAGCTGCAACGTCCCTTGGGTCTGAAACCACGCACACTATCTGCCCGTCTCTGCTTTCGTTCATGCATACGCTGCACTTTTCACCTTCGGATATATTGCAGCATATGCTGCAGTACCTTACATTCTGCTTTGCATCCGATATGGCCTTTGAAAGCATCATTGCGTCATTTTCCGACATGTTTATAACGTGAAAAGCAAGCCTTTGAGCCGTCTTCCTGCCTATTCCCGGAAGCTTTGAAAACTGTTCTATAAGCCTGTCTATAGGCCCCGTATAATGCTGCAATCATATCACCCTTTTAATTAAAACATTCCAGGTATGTTCATTCCCCCGGTAAGCTTTGACATTTTTGATGAAACCATTTCCTCCGCAAGTCTAATCGCTTCATTTACAGCTGTAAGCACAAGGTCCTCAAGCATTTCCACATCGTCCGGGTCTACGACCTCAGGCTTTATACTAACGCTGAGTATTTCCTTCTTTCCATTGGCCCTTACTGTCACAGCGCCTCCACCTACAGACGATTCAACCTCTTTTGCTTCCATTTCCTTTTGCATTTTTTCCATTTCCTTTTGCATCTTTTGAGCCTGCTTTAATATATTATTCATATTCCCAGGCATTCCCTGAAAACCTTTCTTAGCCATTTTACATACCTCCCATATTTATATTCTTACATTTAAAACCATATTGAAAATTATAGCATAAATAAGCGCCCCGTGTGAATTGTATTTGAATTTTACTCTTCACTCGGACCTATAATTTCTATCATTTCAGGAGGAAATATCTCCTCAAGCATTTCAAGTGCCGTGTCTTTTTCTAGGCTGTCCTGCACATTGACATTCACTTCAGATTCAAGGAAAAGTTTTATTCCCATGTTTTCCCCCGTAATCCTCTTTAAAACTCCGTTTATATATGAAATCGTTTCATTTTTACTAAGCGCCTGCTTGTGAAACCCAAATGCATCATCGAAAACCACAATGATCATGCTTCCTTCCATGCCTTGAGGCTTTCCTTCCTTGAGCATAGCCTGCACAGGAACCTTCTTGTCCTGCTTTATTACCCTTAAAAGCTCCTTCCACAGTGGCTCCGTGTCCATGCCTGTTGAAACGTCTATTGTCTTTTCGCTGCATTTGTACGAATCACATTTTTGTTTTGAAGCCGCGCCTGAAGAAGCTTCTGCACTGGCCTTGGCAATCCCGCACGTTTCGACCTTTTCAGGGCTTTGCTTTTCAATCTGCCTCTCAGGCTTTGAAGGCTGTATGCCGCCTTTATTGACAATGCTTTCAATCCTGGCTATCCTGGATATGAGGCCTTCTACGCTTTCGTCTTCCGAAGGGGTGCACAGCTTCATAGCGGCCACTTCAAGCATTATCCTCGGATGAGTCGAGTACTTCATGTCATTTTGCACCTGGGAAAGTATCTTTATGTTTCTTATAGCTTCCTGTGGCGTAATGCTTTGGCTCTGCTTGGCCACAAGTTCTTTCATATGGTCTGTAAGCTGTATCATATCGCCATTTGAAGGCCCCATCTGCATGACCATTATATTCCTGAAATGCTCTATCAGCTTTTGTATAAAATGCCTAAGGTCCTTTCCCCATACAACCGCTTCATTTACTATCTCAAGGCAAGCCTTTATATTTGAATCTACTATAGCCCCGCTCATGCTTGATATGGTCTGGTAGTCAACTGTTCCAAGAAGACTGACTACATCATCGTATCTTATGCATTCGCTGGTATATGATATGCACTGGTCAAGCACGCTAAGCGCATCCCTCATAGCCCCTTGCGAACTCATTGCTATCAAAGACAGTGCATCGTCATCTGCCTGGACACCCGTCTGCTCGCATACATGTCTCATCCTTTGAACTGCATCATCCATTCCTATCCTTTTGAACTCAAATCTTTGGCACCTTGAAAGTATTGTCGCAGGAAGCTTGTGAGCTTCGGTCGTTGCAAGTATGAAAACCACATATGGCGGCGGCTCCTCAAGGGTCTTTAAAAGCGCATTGAATGCGCCCTGGGAAAGCATGTGCACCTCGTCTATTATATAGACCTTGTACTTTCCCCTGGAAGGAGGGTACTTCACATTTTCCCGAAGCTCCCTTACGTCGTCAACCCCATTGTTTGACGCCGCATCTATTTCAACTACATCCATTATGCTCTCTTCTATTATCCCCGTGCAGATTTCACAGCTGTTGCACGGTTCAAAATCCACAGGAGAAATACAGTTTATGCTCCTCGCAAATATCTTTGCAGTGGATGTCTTCCCAGTCCCCCTCGTTCCGCAAAAAAGATAGGCATGTGCCGTATTGTCATTTGCTATCTGGTTTTTAAGGGTTCTAGTTATGTGCTCCTGTCCTACGACATCTGAAAATGTCATAGGCCTGAACATTCTGTAAAGCGCTTTGTGCATCTTATCACCTCTAAGTTCATCCTGATAACAATTATATCACAAACTAAATGTATCATCCCATCAAAACAGCATATGGAATTTTCCCAATGCCTATTATTCGAATATGCAAAATGTACTTGAAACACTTTCCTTCAATCAGTATATTAAAATACTCCATTCACAGGCTATCCATCCATAGTTTTTTTGTATGGTTAATTCCACTAAAAATGTTTTTATATCGCAATTCATGGTATATAATTATATTTGTTACAATTACATACTTTAATTGCAGCTGTTTTCCAGACAAACTCTGGATTTTTTTATTTTGCACTTATTGTAAACGTATTAATAATATTAAGGAGGTTTTTGTAAATTGCCAGGAGACAAGAAAAAGAAATCTATATCAAAGAGGTTTGGAATAGGGCAAAAGCTAATGATAGCATTTTTTTTACTGATATCAATTCCAATAACCGTAATAGGATTTAGCTCCTATTCCAAATCCGCATCCATAATGCAGCATAATCTTCAAAAGTCTGCAGAAAGCGTACTGGTACAGACAGAAAAAACAATATTAAACTTTTTCAAAGGCATAGAGGAATCGGTAGTCCAAATGTCGCTTCACAATGATGCAACTGAAATTCTATCTGATGATTCGAATGGCGCATGGCTGCTTGAAAGCTTCAAATCATTCATAGAGAGCCACGACAGCGCAATTGTAATGTATATGGGTACAGCCAGCGGACAGCTGCTTGTATATCCCGAGGCGGACCTTCCCGATGACTTCGATCCCACCAGCCGGCCTTGGTATAAGTCTGCTGAAGAGTCAGAAAGCACAATATATACAGATCCTTACATAGACGAAAATACAGGCGAACTCATAATGACCATATCCACCCCCGTATACAACCATTCTAAAGAATTAGTCGGGGTAATAGGTGTAGACATATCGATAAATGCTCTATCAAAGGAAGTGGATTCCATAAAGCTTGGCGAAAGCGGATTCGTATCGCTTGCAGACAGTGAAGGCAAGGTCATAACCACAAGAGACAAAAATTTCATAGGCAAGAAAATACCCGTTCCCGCACTTAACGAAGCCCTGAAGACAAAGAGCCTCGGAACAGTCGAATACTCGCTTGATGAAAACGGCAAGAAGACCGACAAGTTCCTTAGCTTCAAGAAAATGGACACGCTTGGCTGGGTTCTTTCCAGCACGATGTATGTTGATGAAGTCAAAAGCAGCACTTCTGTGCTTCTAAAAGACACCCTGCTCATAGGGCTTATTTCACTTTTTATAGCTCTTTTAATATCATTTGTGCTCTCCAAAAAAATTACTGATTCAATAAAGCTTATACTCATTGACATGGAAAAAATAGGCCAGGGCGATTTCACCGCAAGGTGCAGTGTAAGCAGCAACGATGAAATGGGAATGCTTTGCGATCACTTCAATTCAACCATAGATTCGGTAGGCTCTCTGATAGGAAACATAAAAGGCGTCATAGAAAGCGTGAGCTCTGCTTCATATAATCTATCTGCCAATTCAGAGCGGACCAATGCAGCCTCGCTTGAGGTTTTAAAGACAGTGGAAGAGATATCAAATGGAGCTTCCGAGCAGGCTTATGAGGCTGAAAAGGGAGCGCTTCTTGTAAGCGGGCTTTCACAAAAACTCAACAGGCTTCTTGAAAATACCGCTGAAATGGAAAATTTCGCCGACAATGCAATATATTCAAATTCGCAGGGGATCAAAATGGTGAGCCTTTTAAAGGAGAAGACAAGGTTAAATGAGGTTTCTACAGACAATATAGAATCTGCAATACTAAATCTTGATAAAAACGCCATAAACATAGGCAATATAGTAAGCACAATAGGCGCAATATCAGAGCAGACCAACCTGCTTGCACTCAACGCCTCAATAGAAGCCGCAAGAGCAGGGGATGCCGGAAGAGGATTTTCAGTAGTGGCCGAAGAAATAAGAAAGCTCGCAGAGGAATCCAAAACCGCAGCAAGCGAAATACATGAGATAATACTGAATATACAAAATGACAGTAAAAATACAGTTTCAATAATGAACGAAGTCAAAACTGTTACTAAAGACCAAGCTGACTCAGTTTTCAAAGTAAACGAGTCTTTCGAAAACATATCAGAATCGATACACAACATATCCCAAAAGATAAAGCTTGTATCCTCTTTTGTAGATGAAGTCAGCACCGAGAAGGAAGGCATAGTTTCAGCTATCGAAAGCATATCTTCCGTATCGGAGGAAACCGCAGCTGCAACAGAAGAGGTTAACGCATCAGTTCAAGAACAGACAAACGCCATATCGGAAGTTGCAAGCCTGTCCG
This sequence comes from Peptoclostridium litorale DSM 5388, assembly GCF_900141635.1. Classification (GTDB taxonomy): domain Bacteria; phylum Bacillota; class Clostridia; order Peptostreptococcales; family Peptostreptococcaceae; genus Peptoclostridium; species Peptoclostridium litorale. Next base: position 13,431 of record NZ_FSRH01000020.1, read on the forward strand.
AAAACCTAAGTAACCTTTCCATGAAACTTAAAAACGAAATAGAAAAATTCACAATTTAACAAACTACTAAAAGCCTTTATTACTCAATAAAGGCTTTTTATATACATTATTCATGAATTTTTATACTTTAAAATTTATAAAAAAAGGTTGTTACATATCCTTTTTTGCTATATCATTGTATTTATTCCAGCAATATACTTTGGCTGGCACTGTTTTCAACAGCTATTTTTTAGAATTTTTATTTTTTTGCAATTATCATTAGCATGCCAATCATTTCGAGGGGGGTTCACAATGGCACATGACAAAAAAATCACAACAAAATCAAAATCAAATGGTTTGGGGATAAGGCAAAAGCTCATGGCTACGTTCTTTTTGCTGATATCGATCCCAATAGCCGTGATAGGCTTTAGCTCATATTCAAAATCCGCATCAATAATGCAGGATAATCTTCAAAAGTCTGCAGAAAGCGTATTAGTCCAAACGGAAAAGACAATATTAAATTTTTTCAAAGGCGCAGAAGAATCGGTAGTTCAAATGTCACTACATAAAAACGCAAAGGAGATACTCTCAAGTCAGGATGAAAACGGTGTGCTTCTTGAAAACTTCAAATATTTCATTGACAGCCATGGCAGCGCGACATCAATGTACATGGTTGCAAATGACAGGCAGACTGTATTCTATCCTCATGTGGAAATTCCTGACGATTATGATCCCAGAAGCTCGGCCTGGTACAAATCTGCAGCTGAATCAGGAAAGACCTCTTATACCGAGCCTTATACCGATACTGTTACCGGCAAAACAGTAATAACCATATCCACTCCGGTATATGACAGTTCGAATGAGCTTGTAGGGGTGGTGGGTGTGGACATATCAATGCATTCCATAATAGATGAAATCAGTTCCATAAAACTTGGTGAAAAAGGATTCGTGTCACTTTCGGACAAGTCCGGAAACGTTGTAGCCACAATGAATGAGAGTTTCATAGGCAAGAAAATCCCCGTGCCCGCTCTCAATGAAGCTCTAAAGACTAGCAGCGTTGGAACGGTTGAGTACTCGTCCGATGAAAACGGAAAGCTTGTAGACAAATTCCTGAGCTTTAAAAGAATGGAGGACATGGGGTGGACTCTTTCTGGGACAATGTATGTGGACGAGGTTAAGGGCAGCACATCAATACTTCTTAAAAACACCATAATAATAGGAATAATTTCCCTTTTGATTGCACTTTCAATATCCTTTGTGTTTTCAAAAAAAATAACCGATTCAATAGGACTTATTCTTGTGGACATGGAGAGGATAGGCCGCGGGGACTTCACTGTAAGATGCAATGTCAGCAGCAGCGATGAAATAGGGCAGCTGTCCGAACACTTCAACACCACAATAGATTCCATAGGAAGCCTTATAGGGAATATAAAAATGGCCATAGAAAATGTAAGCTCCGCTTCAGAAAACCTGACTTCAAACGCCGAAGAAACAAATGCCACTTCACTTGAGGTTTTAAAAACCGTTGATGAGATATCAAGAGGTGCATCCGAACAGGCTTATGATGCCGAGCAAGGGGCAACCCTTATAGGCGGCCTTTCAGAAAAACTGAACGAGCTACTTGAAAGCACAGATGAAATGGAAAGATTTGCCGACAGTGCAAACGCTTCCAATTTGAACGGGCTTGAAATGGTTGGTCTTCTCAAGGAAAAGACAAGGCTAAATGAGCTTTCTACAAATAATATAGAAGCTGCAATACTCGGTCTTGACAAGAACACATTCAGCATAGGCAATATAATAAGTACAATAGGCGCAATATCCGAACAGACCAATCTGCTTGCACTCAACGCCTCAATAGAAGCCGCAAGGGCGGGAGATGCCGGAAAAGGGTTTTCAGTGGTTGCAGAAGAAATAAGAAAGCTCGCGGAAGAGTCAAAGATAGCTGCAAATGAAATAGGCGAAATAATAGTCAATATACAAAATGATAGTAAAAATACGGTTTCTCTAATGAATGAAGTAAAAACCATAACAAAAGATCAGACCGATTCTGTGTTCAAGGTCAATGAATCTTTCAGCATAATATCAGAATCAATACAAAACATCTCCCAAAAGATAAAGACCGTATCATCCTTTGTAAATGAAATAAATACCGAAAAAAACGGCATAGTATCAGCCATAGAGAATATTTCTTCTGTTTCTGAAGAAACGGCTGCTGCAACAGAAGAAGTGAATGCATCGGTTCAAGAGCAGACAAGAGCTGTAGAGGGGGTTTCTCTCCTTGCAGACAGCCTTAACAACCTGTCATCAGAACTTAAAAATGAAATAGAAAAGTTCACAATTTAACATATAAAATGCCCTAGCATTCATGCTAGGGCATTTTGTATGTAGTGTTAAACATTTAATTGCAATTACAAAAGCCCGTTTCACAAAGTGTGAAACGGGCTTTATTTTTATAATTAAAGCTGTGCGGCCATAATTCGACTCAGATCCACGGACGTTACCCATGCAGTTAACTCAAGCCAGGCACTCCCACGGCACATGAAGTTTATCACTTACCGCTGCTTCCTTCCGGATCTGACGGGGTTCATGACTCTCCATTGCGCAGGACCCGACTATCATCGCCACTTACACGGGGCTGCTCCGCAGCCTCTGAGCCTCAATATGGTGTTCGATCCTGCTACAGCGGATTGCAGGTTCAGGGCACCGCTACCTCCCCATCTAGCACAGCAAACTTTAAGGCTTAATCATATATATACGTAATGGCGGAGAGAGCGGGGTTCGAACCCGCGAGACGGGAGATCCCGTCTACCCGCTTTCCAGGCGAGCACCTTCAACCTCTCGGTCATCTCTCCATTGCACATTTTTTATTATTGATACATTTATTTTCTCTTATAAATCTAAAAAATTCAGTAAGCATACTTGAACACTCTTCACTCAATATGCCAAAACTCACATCCACATTGTGATTGAAAAGATCGCGCTCCAGCACATCCACTTTAGAACCGCAAGCTCCAGCCTTTTCATCCTTGGATCCTATCACAAGTCTTTTTATCCTGCTTTGGACTATGGCCCCGGCACACATGCAGCATGGCTCTATGGTGACATACATTGTACATTCGTTAAGCCTCCAGCCCTTGAGCGTCTCAGACGCCTTTTTTATGGCTATCATCTCGGCATGGGCCGTAGGATCACTTAGCGATTCCCTCATATTGTGGGCTTTTGAGATAATCTTTCCATCCCTCACTATCACAGCTCCTATTGGTACTTCGCCCATGAGATATGCTTTTTTCGCTTGTTTTAAGGCTTCTCTCATGTAAAGGATGTCTTCCATCTTTCCTCCATAAAAAAAAATGGTGCACCCGACAGGATTTGAACCTGTGACGCACGGTTTAGGAAACCGACGCTCTATCCCCTGAGCTACGGGTGCTTGACTTGCAAGATATATGATATCATACTTTAGTATATATTTCAACAAGCCGTTTAATATATTTTTACAATCCATGGCATATTACAAATCCCCAACGGGGCCAACGCCCCATTGAGGTCACATTTGCAGTTTTATTATTTATAGCCGTTTATTACTTCCACTCCACCCATGTAAGGTCTAAGCGCCTCTGGCACTACTACAGACCCGTCTGCTTGCTGGAAGTTTTCAAGAATTGCAGCCACAGTTCTTCCCACTGCGACTCCAGAACCGTTTAGTGTATGGACATACTCGGCCTTTGAGCTTTTGTCCCTTTTAAATCTTATGTTTGCTCTTCTTGCCTGGAAGTCTTCAAAATTCGAGCAAGACGATATTTCAACATATCTTCCGTAACTTGGCATCCAAACCTCTATGTCATACTTGAATGCCGCAGTAAATCCAAGGTCTCCACTGCATATCTTGACAACCCTGTAAGGTATTCCAAGCTTTTGAAGAACCGCTTCCGCATTTTTTACAAGAGACTCAAGCTCCGCATAAGATTCCTCTGGCTTTGTGAATTTTACCAGCTCAACCTTGTTGAACTGGTGCTGTCTTATAAGCCCTCTTGTGTCCCTTCCGGCAGAACCGGCTTCAGCTCTGAAGCATGGAGTGTATGCACAGTAGTGCACAGGCAGAGATTCCCCGTCCATTATTTCATTTGCATGTATGTTTGTAACTGGAACTTCAGCTGTAGGAACAAGGTAGTATTCTTTCCCTTCAAGCTTGAACATATCCTCTCCGAACTTAGGCAGCTGTCCCGTACCTGTCATGCTGTTCGCATTCGCCATGAAAGGAGGTAGAATTTCAACATATGAATGCTCGCTAGTATGAGTGTCAAGGAAGAAGTTTATTATTGCCCTTTCAAGCCTTGCTCCAAGACCTCTGTAAAGAGTAAATCTTGAACCAGTTATCTTTCCTGCGGTTTCAAAGTCAAGTATGGAAAGGTCAGTTCCTATGTCCCAATGAGCCTTAGGGTCGAATTCAAATTTCGTAGGCTCTGACCACTTCCAAACCTCGACGTTGTCATCATCTGTATCCCCGCGTGGAACGTCAGCGTGTGGAACATTTGGTATTCTAAGAAGTATGTATCTAAGCTCTTCGTCAACAGCTTTTACCTTCTCGTCGATTTCCTTTATCTTGTCTGAAGACTCCTTAAGCTTTTGCATAAGCTCAGCAGTGTCCTTGCCTTCCTTTTTAAGCTTTGGTATTTCCTTTGACGATGCATTTTGCTCCATCTTAAGAACCTCAACGTCCTTTAGAAACTCTCTTCTCTGCTCGTCAAGCTCTACAACCTTGTCCAGGTCGAAATCAGCCTCTCCACGTTTTGACATGGCTTTTTTAATATCTTCAAGTTCCATTCTTATTCTCTTGATATCCAGCATTCTAAACCCTCCCGCATTATTAAACTTTATTGTTCTTACAAAAAAACAAAAAGGCCCTCATCCCGAAAGGGACGAAAGCCTGTATTCTTCCGCGTTGCCACCCTAATTGGCCTATTATTAGGCCCTTCTCAAATCTTTAACGCAGACATACGTCCATGCCTACTGCAATTTCAACATGGAGGCTCCAGAGTGGATTCAAAAAAAGTTGACGTGGGTTTTCAGCCTGCACCCACTCTCTGAAAGACAACTGTTTTCCTACTAGTCTCCTTAATCGCCTTTAAACTACTCTAATTTTTTTGTAATTATATCAGCTACAGGCAAATATTTCAATACATATTAGTAATTTTCACAAAACTTTTCAAAGTACGGCTGCTCGACCTTGCATACGGGGCATACCTTAGGAGCAGTCTTTCCTTCGTGGACATATCCGCAAACCCTGCATTTCCAAGCTGTTCCTTCCTCATCCTTTACAAATACAGCTCCCTTGTCCACATTTTCTGCAAGCTTTGTATATCTGATTTCGTGTTTTTGTTCAACTTTTGATATCATCTTGAATGAAGCTGCAACCTGAGTAAACCCCTCTTCCTCTGCCACCTGCGCAAATGCAGGATAAAGCTCAGTCCACTCTTCATTTTCCCCCATTGCCGCCGCCCTGAGATTATCGTATGTATTTCCAAGAGCCACCGGATATGCCGCCTCTATATTCACCATGAAAGGAGCCGCTTCCCCTTCCATTCCATCAAGTATGTGGCCATAGAATATTTCAGCGTGAACAAGCTCGTTTTCCGCTGTCTCCATAAAAAGCTCCGATATTTGCTCGTATCCTTCCTCTGCAGCCACTTCTGCAAAATATGTGTATCTGCTTCTTGCCTGTGACTCCCCTGCAAACGCCTTTGTCAAGTTCTCAAGAGTTTTGGTTCCCTTTAAGCTTTTCATGTTCAATACCTCCCAATATATTTTATAAAATTTAGCCAACATCCCCTATCCTCGCAGATAGGGGATATTCACTATTTCTTAACATGCACTACTTTTTGAGGGAATGGGATCTCTATTTCATTCCTGTCAAATTCAGTTTTTATACTCTCCATAATGTGGAAGTACACACTCCAGTAGTTTACTGTGTCTGTCCAAGCCCTGAGTGAAAGGTTTATTGAACTGTCTGCAAACTCAAGTATTACAACCTCGGGATTAGGATCCTTGTGAATTCTTGAGTCTGAATCTGCAATGCCCAGCATTACATTTTTTACAAGCTGTATGTCGCTGTCATATGCGACTCCAACCCTCACATCAAGCTTCCTCTTTCCTGACGAAGAGTAGTTTGTGACATTGTCGTTTATAAGCTTTGAGTTTGGAACTATTACCATCTCATTTCCAAACGCCTTGAGCACAGTATTGAATATTTGTATCTCCTCTACAGTTCCCTTTACTCCTGCTCCTTCAATGAAATCACCAGTTGTAAAAGGCTTAAGAGCAAGTATAAGCACTCCTGCCGCAAAATTTGAAAGTGAGCCTTGAAGCGCAAGGCCCACCGCAAAGCCGGCGGCACCCAGCACGGCTACAAACGAAGTCGTCTCAAGCCCCATTTTTTCAAGCGATGCAATTGCCACAAACAGTATTATCAATACGTATATAAGCTGTGACAAAAATCCTATTAGAGATGGCTCTATTTTGGTCTTTTTCAAAAACCTTCTCGAAATCTTTCTTGACTTTCTCGCCGCATATATTCCCACTATCAATATTACAAGTGCATACACTAAATTAAGTCCATTGCTCAAAAGGTATGCTTTTATTCCGTCTAAAAAATTCACTATTTACCTCTCCTTTATACTAAAAAACTATATTTAAAACTCTTACTGCTGCTATGTTTACTGATCCATCTCTTCCAGCTTTCTTATGGCCTCTCCAAGAGCCTCCATCTTTTCTCCATATAGCGACCAGTTCGCATTTCTAAGCGCCTGCTGGGCCTGCTCGTAAAGCCCTGCTGCCTCGGATATGATATCAGCTGTAGTTTCTGAAACAACATCTCCACCGGTTTCATCAGGAGCCTCAGGTACTTGAGCCTGACCCTCTCCAAATATAATGTCCAGCCCTTGCTGAAGCGAGTCAGCCATTACAACCTGGTCTTCATATGCAACTATTATCTTCTTGACCTCCGGTATGCTGTCTGCCGAATCTGATTTTATATAGAGTGGCTCCACATAGAGAACTGAATTTTCAAGCGGTATGGTAAGAAGGTGCCCTCTTACGACCTTTGAGCCTCCCGTACCCCACTGAGTGAGCCTTGTCGATATTTCCGGCTCGTTATCTATTTTCGACTCCACCTGGTAAGGCCCTATTATGTTCTTGTTCTTCGGAAGCCTGTATATTATCATCTGGCCGTATTTGTCCCCGTCATTCCTCGCAACCATGAACGAGACCATGTTCTGCTTTTGCTTTGGAGTGTATGGAATTGTAAGCAGGAATTCGGCCTTTTCCTCTTGCGGAAGCTTGAATGTTATATACGAGGGCTCCATTTGTATCGGCTCATTTTGATTTTCAAACACTTCTCTGGCTATTTGCCACCTGTCTTCCTTGTTGTAGAAGACTTCGGTATTGTTCATATGATAGTCCTGATACATCTGCGCCTGTATGTTAAAGTATTTTTGAGGATATCTTACATGGCTTTTTATGTCCGCAGGCATGCTGGCCATTGGCTTAAAGAGTCCCTTGAATATCTTTGAATACGTGTTTATCATAGGGTCATTTTCATCCACTAGATAAAAGTCTGTAGTTCCGTCATATGCATCTATTACAACCTTGAATGAGTTTCTCATGTAGTTTAGCCCCGTCTTGTCAAACGGCTCCGAATAAGGATATTTGTCAGTATATGTGTATCCATCTATTATCCAGTAAAGCTTCCCTTCATCAGAAAGCACAACATAGGCGTCCTGCTCAAACTCAAGGAATGGGGCTATCTTTTTCACACGTCCCATTATGTTTCTGTTTAGTATTATTTTACTGTCCGAGTCTATACCTCCAGACACAAAAAACTTGAGGCTGCCCTGGTTTATGGAGTATATGAGCCTGTTCAAAAAGTTCAGCTTCACTCCTGCTTTGCCTTCATATTCAGTTACGGCATTTGTATCTCCCTTCGGATAGTCAAATTCCTTTTCTGTTGTATTTACAACTACATAGCCGTTGGCCATCTCTCCGAAATACACCTCAGGCCTTTTGACGTCAAGTCCCTGTGCACTTGACACCGGAGGTATGTTTTTAATTATGAGCTTTGGCTGACCACTACTTGTGATTTCATTTACAGGAGACATTACTATTCCATACCCATGGGTGTATTTAAGGTGTTCGTTAAGCCATGTCCTCGACTGGAGGTTTTCCTTGTCAAGCTCTCTCGCCCCTATGAACACCTGTGTTATAGACCCGTCTATGAGATACCTGTCGACGTCAATGTCATTGAACTTGTAGTATGTCCTTATTCCCTGTATCTGCTTGTATATATCCTTTGTAGGCCTTATGTCGTTTATGCTTATGTTCTTTATGGTCTCTCCATTTTCGATTATGTCCTGAGCCGTTATCTTCTGCTCTGCCGCAAAGTCCTCTTCGACTATGTCATCAAGAGCGTACGCCTTCTTTGTATATTTTATATTGTAGTCTATATACTCTTTCTCTTTTGCAAGCTCATTTGGCGAAACTATGAAGTTTTGAACAGCCGTTTCAACTCCCGAGGAGACTATTGTAAGCGCCATTATCAGTATCGGTCCCACAAGTGCAATTTTAAGCGTATTCTTCTTGTATGCATATACTATCAGTATTGCCGATATTACAGAAAGTACCATTTGGATCCTGTATACCCAAAGCGTCACATTCACATCGGTATAGCTTGCCCCATATGCCACTCCCCTTGGCGAATAAAGCAGGTTGAATGCCGCCAGATAGCTTCGAAGGGCCACAATTATAAAAAATACTATGCCTATTACTATTATCTGATTTATTGCAAGGCTGAGTATTTTTTTAGGGGTAGGCTCAATGCTTCGAAACCTTCTTATGTCCATTTCGATCTTCCTGTCAAACTTCTTTCCCTCGCCGCCTGGGTTCATACTTATCATTATAAAGTAAAACACTGCTGTTATTATAAGTAAAAACACCAGAAAACCTGTAAGCGAGTTGAATATTTCATTTATCAGCGGCAGCTTGAATACATAGAAACCTATATCCCGGCTAAACAGCGGGTCGTCCACGCCAAAACCCGTTGAATTTACGAATTTGAGTATTTCTATCCAGAATTTCGATGAAATGCTAAAGCTGTATCCAGATCCCAAAAGCACCGATACAAGCAGCATAATCCTGTTCATGGGTTTTTCGTGCTCTTGGTCTGCAACTATATTCATGTGCGAATAGTAGCTTTTTTTTATTCCCATCAAGTACAGGAATATGAATGTTGAAAAAACTACGAAAAACGGAATTCCCACAATCAGCTTTGCAAAAACCTGCTTTAGATATACGGATGTATACCCCACTTCCTTGAACCAGTTGTAATCTGCAAGAAAATCAACCAGTTTTGAAAAAGAAGATGCTGCAACAAGTATGAATCCCAGTATCACAAACAGTATTGCCCTTTTTTTATTGCTAATCAAGCTCCATCACTCCCCTCCATTATGCCCTTAAGGCCACATTGCCTTAAGCGTATTTTTTGTATGTTTATTATAGTATAGCAAAAATCAGTTGTGCCGGCATTATATTTGAGTATATTGAATCCAATCGCCGGTGAGCCGCACATATATATTTATTCCCGTTTTTTATTTTTTTAAATTTTAATTTGCAGCCGGGGTATCATATATTGAAAAGGGGGTATGCCAATGCTATTTAAAAATAGAACCGAAGCCGGGCAGATGCTTGCCAAAAAACTTGAAAAATACAAATCTGATGAAAATATAGTCGTATACGGACTTCCGCGGGGAGGAGTCGTTTTGGCTGCTGAGATAGCCAGCCATCTTAAATGTCCTCTGGATTTGATACTTTCGAGAAAAATAGGACATCCGCACAATCCCGAATACGCTATCTGCGCTATTTGCGAAAACTCGCCTCCAATATGCTCAAACGAGGTTCAGCATCTGGACCAGAATTGGCTTGAATCTGAAATTTCGCACCAAAGGGAAGAGATAAGGCGCAGAAAAGCTCTTTACAACATCGACCACATCTCCCCAGGCGGAAAAACTGCTATAATCGTCGACGACGGAATAGCCACAGGCCTTACTATAGAAGCCGCCATTCACGAAGTCGCCTCTTACGGTCCAAAATCCATAGTAATAGCGGTGCCAGTGACTGCAAACAATGCATTTACGAGGCTTTCCAAGCTGGTAGATGATTTTGTATGCCTTGAGCTTCCTGCGTATTTTATGGGGGCTGTGGACTCATATTATGAAAACTTTGCTCAGATAAGTGACAGCGAGGTCGTATCCATAATAAAATCGTTTAAAAACCCCTTATAACATTAAAATCCGGATGCCAAAGGCATCCGGATTCAGCTTTCAAGCTTCATATCTGAATATTTTATATATCCCTTACTTATCATGTACTTCGATATTGCAAGTGTAAGTGCAGCCGGCAGTATGAAGTGCATGAGAATGATTTTAGGTATCGAAGACGCTCCCATCACCGAAACCGTTGCAATCTGCCCTACCAGACCGGAAGTTCCCATTCCTGCACCTATGCTGCTTGTCTGCATTTTCATAATAACCGTTGAAACCGGTCCTAGAATTGCAGATGCAAGAGTCGGCGGAATCCATATATATGGATTCTTTATTATGTTTGGAACCTGAAGCATTGATGTTCCAAGCCCCTGTGCTATAAGCCCTCCAAATCCGTTCTCCTTGTATGATATCACTGCGAAACCTATCATCTGAGTGGAGCATCCCACAAGAGCCGCTCCCGCCGCAAGCCCGTCAAGTCCAAGCGCTATTGAAAGGGCTGCAGAGCTTACTGGCATTGTAAGTATCATTCCCATGGCTGCTGCCACTACTATTCCCATCGGTAGAGGCTGAAGCTCCGTGGCCATGTTTATGAATCCTCCGAGATTTTTCATGAACACCGACACTACAGGGGCTATAAGCGATCCCGCCGCCCCTCCGCATATTATGGTCACCGCAGGCACAACTACAATGTCTACTTTTGTCTTTCCGGATATTCTTCTTCCTATCTCCGCACCTATAAGAGCTGCTATATATGCGCCTACAGGCTCTCCTATTCCTATCATGGCCCCTGCGTCCGTAAGCCTTATGCTTCCCGCACCAAGAGCTCCCGTGATTATGGACGTAAATATCACAATCGGGGGGCTGCCAAGGCTAAAAGCCACCCCCGCACCTATTGCGGGCCCCATAAGATACTGGGCGCTTCTTCCGAACTGCCCAATGGCTTCAATCCCCAAAAGATCCCCCGCCTGCTTTAGTATCAGCCCTATTATAAGAGATCCAAACAGCCCCAGTGCCATTCCATTTAATGTCTTTGTAAGATAATTTCTCAAATATTACACCTCTTTACAGTTTCATAGATATGTCGAGCGACTTGAAAGAGTGGGTGAGCGCACCTACTGATATCACATCCACGCCCGTGCTTGCATATTCTCCAATATTCCCTTCGTCTATGTTTCCGGATACCTCTATTACTACCCTCTCATCCATTTTTCTGCATATTGCAACGCAGCCTTTGACCTTGTCGGGGCCCATGTTGTCAAGCATCACTATGTCCACATTCGACTCAATCGCCTGGACAAGCTCCTTTTCATCCTTTACCTCCACCTCTATTTTTTCAGTGTGGCCTATTGAACTCCTTATCTTTTCAACTGCATTTTTTATCCCGCCACAGGCCTTTATGTGGTTGTCTTTTATCATGACGCTATGCGACAAATTATACCTGTGGTTGTATCCTCCCCCGCATTTTACGGCGTATTTTTCAAGAAACCTCATGTTTGGAGTTGTCTTTCTAGTGTCAACCACCCTTGCACGGCTTTCACCCAAAATGTCTGACATCCTCCTTGTCTTTGAAGCTATACCCGAAAGCCTTTGGATTATGTTTAAGGCCGTCCTCTCTCCCTTGAGAAGTGTTCGTGTCTTTCCACCTACAGTTGCTAGTACATCCCCCTTGCATACCCTTTGAGAATCCGATTTAAATGATGTGAATTCAATCTCATCGTCTAAAATTTCAAATACTCTTCTCGCAATTTCAATTCCGCAGAGAACCCCGTCTTCCTTGCATATAAATCTAGCGCTTGAAATATCGGCTTCATCTATGAGATTGTCTGTAGTGATGTCGTAATAGTTTATGTCTTCCATGAGAGCATCTTTTATGAATTCATCCAGCTGTATTTTATTTAAAATCTGCATTTTCAATTATCTCCCCCAGTATCATACTTGCGACCTGCGCCATGTTAAGTGTTTCATAATACTCGATGTCCGTGCGATATGAGCCTTCCCTAAGCTCGCTGGTTATTTCTCCAAGCCTCTTTACTCCCCTGAGTGACTTTTCAATATCAGCCTCTATAAAATATGAAGACTGCATTATATCCATGATCTCAGACTTAATGCCCTTGTCTATATGATTGACGCCGTCATTTTTAACCGCCAAATCTATTTTTTCATATGCATGCCTTTGGAGCTTCATAGTACTTACAGCCCTTCTTGAAAAAACCATCCCCTCGAGAAGTGAATTGCTTGCAAGGCGGTTTTTACCGTGAACCCCTGTATTTGAACATTCTCCGACTGCATAAAGCCCCTGTATCCCGGTGCTTGAATTGATGTCCACATCTATTCCACCCATGAGATAGTGCTGGCAGGGATATACAGGGATACGTTCCCTTGTCATGTCAATATTCCACTCCATGCACTTTTCATATATATAGGGAAATCTCTTCCTTACATAATCTGAATCCTTGTGCGATATGTCCAGATAAAAATGATTTGAGCCTTGTATTCTAGCCTCTGCCAGTATCCCCTTGCACACATCGTCTCTTGGCGCAAGCTCCGCCATGGGGCTGTATTTGTGCATGAATCTTTGACCTCTTTCATTTAGAAGGTATGCGCCTTCACCTCTTACTGCCTCCGATATAAGGGGCCTCTCTTCCACTTCCACGTCAAGCGCCGTCGGGTGGAACTGTATATAGCTCATTTTCTTTATGCTTGCCCCCAGCTTTCTGGCAAGGCATATTCCATCCCCTGTCGCAACAGATGAATTCGTGGTGTTCTTGTATATCTTGCCTATGCCTCCTGTTGCAAGTACTACATTTGATGAAGTTACCGACTGTTTGTGCCCTTTGTGATCAATCAAATATACTATGAATTCATCATCTCTTTTTTCTATGTCGTATACAAATGTCCGTTCCATAAGCGATATGTTCTGCCTGTCCACAACTCTGCCAAGAAGCTTTTGGGCCACTTCCTTGCCAGTCGAATCCTTGCAGTGAACTATTCTCCTGATTGAATGTCCTCCCTCAAGTGTTCTCAAAAGCCTTCCATCACTGCCTGTGTCAAATTCTACACCTATATCCTTTAGCCTGAGTATATCTTGAGGACCTTCCTTTACCATTACTTCAACAGCTCTCTTGTCGTTTTCCGATTTGCCGGCCTTGAGCGTATCATCAAAATGGCTTTCAAAGCTGTCGTCTTCTGCAAGTACGCCGGCTATACCGCCCTGAGCCAAATATGTGTTGCTGTTTAAAAAATCTGACTTCGATATCAAAAGTACATTGTATTCACTTTCTGCGCTTATACATGTGTAAAGTCCAGCTATCCCGCTTCCTATAACAGTTATGTCGTAATGCATCAGTATCACCTCTGGATGTTTAAATAATCCCAATTATCCGTTAATTCTATCTTCCTGAAAGCCTTATCATATTTTCAAGGCTTTTTAGAGCATTTTTTCTAAGGCCCTCTTCAATCTCTATTTCAATTCCGCCCTTTCCTGCTGCGGCGCTATATACATCTGAAAGTGTAGTCTTTTTCATATTGAAGCATATAAGTGACGGAGAAAGCAGTTCGAACTCCTTGTCTGGATTCATATTTCTGAGAGTGTGTAATACCCCCGTCTCAGTGCCTATTATAAAGCCCTTTTCATCTGAATTTGTAGCATATTCTATTATTTCGGAAGTTGATCCCACAAAATCAGCTTCGTCGAGAACCTCTTTTCTGCACTCAGGATGCACAAGCACTGGATATCCCTCATGCTCTTTTCTCTTTTGTATCACTTCTTCTTTTCTCACCCTGTCATGCACATTGCAGTAACCATTCCATGATATTATATTTTTTCCCTCTATCTGTTCAGATATATAGTTTCCGAGGTTCATATCCGGAACAAACAGTATATTTTCCGCATCAATATTGTCTATGACGTCTACTGCAACAGACGATGTAACACATACATCAGCAGCAGCCTTCACCTGCGTAGTCGTGTTGACATACGCCACAACACAAAAATCTTCATGTTCCTTTTTAAAATCGATTATGTCCTGGGCGCTTATCATATTTGCCATTGGACACAGGGCATCTTCCACTGTAAGTATCACCTTTTTGTCTGGAGAAAGCGTCTTTGCAGTTTCAGCCATGAATTTCACACCGCAAAATATTATCTGATCACAGTCCACCTCAGCTGCAAGCTTACTTAGATAAAAAGAGTCCCCAACATAGTCCGCCACCTGCTGAACCTCGTAATTTTGATAGTTATGAGCAAATATCTTTATGTTTTTTTGGGCTTTTAACTTCTCTATTTCAAGTCTCATTTGATTTTCAGTCATATTTTTTCCTCCATCTGTATATTCACCTGTCTTGTCACCTATGATAAAAATATACCACTTAAACTCTATTCAATCAAGTATCCTTTTTCTTTCAATACCTTTACTATCTCGTCAAATGTCTGGCTGTCCTTTGTTTCTATGGTATGAAGGTGTACCCCTTCTGTGAGCGAAGATATTGGCTTTGCACCCTTTTCCTTAAGCTTGCCCACAAAATTTTCGACTTCCCTTCTAGATGAAACGTTTATTCCTGATCTTATTTCACCGTATACCGAATGGTCTACTATTACATCAATCACCTTTCCTCCGTTATCGACTATTGTAAACAGCTCGTCCTCAAGCTCTTCGATACATGAGTGGCTTGATATTATAACATCTGTATATATGTCATCATTACCTGCTCCTGGGACAAAATAACCCTGCGGTGTTGCGATTATATCAATTCCCTTTGCCCTTAGTATGGCTATGTCTCCAACTATCACCTGCCTGCTTACATCAAATATTTCTGCAAGCCTTGAACCAGTTACGGGTTCATTCGATTCTTTCAAAAGATTTTCTATCTGGCTCCTCCTGGTCAATGTATCCAATAATTTCACCTCCCTATTAATTCAATTATATACCATATTTTGCTTTTTATCACTCTAATAATGAAATCATAAAAATATGGGTTAAGAATGCTTTATTCCTATGATTTTTATTCAAAAATAAAATGAGATATTTAAAAGGATGAGTTACATAACTCATCCTTTTAAATATCTCCAAAAAACATATATTTGCTATAATTTAAATCTCGATTACATTTCCTGAATGGTTTTCAAAATATCCGCAGATATTTTTTCTCATATATCTTGCCGCATCCTCACCTGTACAGTGCGACATCCCTATATGCTTTATTCCCATTGACTTTATCTTCTCACAGGTAGCCTTTATTCTGTCCTCATCGGAGTCTATAAGATGGGCTCCTCCCATTACAGCGTATATAGAACGATTAGTCCTTTTTTGAATGCTCTCAAGCATATTAACTATGCCGGGATGAGAGCATCCCAATAATACCACAAGACCCTTATCCGAATCTACTGCCATGGCGATTTCATCGCTGAAATCGTCTAAAACAAATCTGCCGTCTTCCTTTACATAGAATACAGGAGCTGTTGATTCAAATTCAGAGTTTCTCTCGAAGTTAGAAAAAAGATATACACCTTTGAATATTTCAGCCACGTCTTCATTCACATATCTTATCTTTATACCATTTTCATCCAGGTATTCTCTTGTAAAGTTAGAACCCTTGTATGAATACTTCCTCCCATTAAAAGAATACTTTTTCCTGAAAAAATTATCACCTAAAAAAACTTCAAAGTCATTATTGACACGTTCTATAAAATCCACCAATCCATTTGTATGATCATAATGTCCATGGCTTATTACAACATGCTTTGCCTTTCGAATATCGACATCCATACTGTTTGCATTTTCTATGAACTTTCCACTCTTTCCTGTATCAAACAGTATTGAAAAATCTTCTGACTCCACGAAAAAAGAAAGACCGTTCTCACATTCATCGCATCTGCCCGGCGAATCCTCAATGAGAGTAGTAATTTTTAAATTCATAAGTTCACCTTCTCTTATAATGCTTTTACATAATTATACCATTATTTATAAATTCTTTTAATTAATTTATTTTTTAATATTACTTTATTTTCAAAATTGAATTAACACGAATTTTAATTCTGTAGTCTCATTAAAAGTTAAGTGCAATTCGTATCTTATCAGTATTATGTCTATATAACCATCATATTGCAAAACATTTCACATTTTTCACGATAATTAATTCACAAGTTCTATATGTAACTTGAAATTCACTACACTATGCCATTTTCACATATATATTTTTTTAGCTTTTGAAGGTCCTCAATATACACCTGCTTTAACTCTCTTCTATATATCACAGATGCAGGGTGGTACAGAGGAAACAAATCATATTCCTTTTCACCTATATTTACTTTCAATATCTTGCCGTGAATATCTCCTATTTGGGATTTTTCATCAAGCAGCTGCTTAAGCGGCGTATTTCCAAGAGTCACTATTATTGATGGGTCAACAAGTGCAAGTTCATCTTGGACAAGCGCCCTAAAACTTCTTATTTCTAAGATGCTGGGGCTTCTGTTTATTCGCTTGCCCGTTTTGGGGCTTATTTTGTAAGGCCTGAATTTAACGGAATTCGTTATGTAAACGTCTCCTCGTTTTACACCTAAAATCTGTATGAATTCGTCTAGGTTTTTACCCGCCTTGCCCACAAATGGCTTTTTTTGAATTATCTCGTTTTCACCAGGAGCCTCGCCTATTAGGAGTATATTCGACCCTATATCACCGTCAGAAAAAACAAATTCCTCGCCACCGCATATTTCAATACATCTTTTTATTAGCTCTTCCATGTATTTCACCTCTGTATATTTGATATTTTTGTTTTAAAAAGCCTGTTATGGATATAATACTTATAATTAAATTTTAAAAGGGGGATTTTTTTATGGCTTATAAGATTACTGAAGATTGCATCAACTGTGGAGCTTGTGAACCTGAATGTCCAGTTGAGGCTATCAGCCCTGGCGATGGAAAATACGTTATAGACGCTGACAAGTGCATAGACTGCGGAGCATGCGCTAACGTATGTCCTGTAGATGCACCTCAGCCTGAGTAAAAAAATTGGAACAAAATTAAAACTGCTAAATTTTTTAGCAGTTTTTTTGTTTATATGATTTGTTATCCCTTATTTGTTGCAGTTGTAAAGTGAAATCATTTATATTTCATCTATATATATCTTGTTCATAAGCTTCAAATCGTTCCAAAAATATCTTTTCTTTGACTCATCCCTTAAAACTGCTGCGGGATGATATGTGGGTATTATTTTAAAATCCCCTTGTTCTATAATGTTTCCTCGTCCCCTCGTTATCCTGAATTCAGGATCTATTATATTCTTGCAGGCCGTAGACCCAAGCAATACTATTATTTTGGGCTTTATAAGCTTTACCTGCCACCTCAGATACTGAATGCAGCAAGAAGCTTCTTCATTAGAGGGCACCCTGTTTCCAGGAGGTCTGCATTTTACTATATTGGCTATGTATACGCCTTTTCTATCTATCCCAAGTGCTTCAAGAGCCTTTTCAAGAAGCTGCCCAGCCCTTCCTACAAAAGGCCTTCCCTGAATGTCCTCCTGCTCTCCCGGTCCTTCACCTATAAACATTATGTCTGCATCTTCAGACCCTTCTCCAAATACCACATTTTTTCTATTTATACAAAGCATGCATTTTTGGCATTCCATGCACATCTTTTCAAGCTCATGCAAATTCACTTTTTATTCCCCCTAAAGAGATAGTATACATCAATTATACCATAATGCCACTTGCATTTTGACAGTATATCAATTTCATCAATACACTGTTATAAATTCAAATATATGCATGCTCCCGTATTGAGAATTTCAGCGTTTACAAAAAATAAAAAAACCTCCGAAATATCGGAGGTCTATCACGCAGCCACGTCCTATTCTCCCGGGACCTTCCGGTCCGAGTACCTTCGGCGCTAAGGAGCTTAACTTCTGTGTTCGGTATGGGAACAGGTGTATCCTCCTCGCTATAATGACTGCATTATGAAGATTTATCGAACCTTCAAAACTGCAAAGTTTTAATATTATTGGTCAAGTCCTCGATCTATTAGTACCCATCAGCTGAATGCATTGCTGCACTTACACCCTGGGCCTATCAACCAGATAGTCTTTCTGGGATCTTACCTTCTATGAAGTGGGAAATCTTATCTTGAGGTTGGCTTC